>CAZFKC010000113.1:9896-33001 GCA_964519175.1 uncultured Nannocystaceae bacterium | reverse complement strand
GGTGCCGCGGTGGGCGGAGCGCCGGGGGCCGGCGCGGCGATCGATCCCGGATCTTCCGCAGCCCAGGCCGTGCCCGAGGCTCCGCCGATCACGAGCACGCCGGCGAGCACGGCGAGAGCACGACGCATCACGCCCAGAGTGTGGCCGATCGGCGACGGTGCGGGCAACCCGACAGGGATGAATTGGCGAGCCGCGTCACAGTGCTCGTCGTCATTGCGGGCTCGAACGCGCCGAAATGCAACACTCTCGCGCACCCACACCGAGCCCGCGTGCGGACACGCTACCATCCTCGCGTGGCCGCGTGCAGGCTCGCGATCGCCTGCGGCATGTTCGTCGCGGCCTTCGCATGCGCTGCGAACGGCTTCGTCTGCGAGAACGACGCTGAGTGTGTCGCGGGCGAAACGCTCGGCATGTGCGAGCCGAGCGGCGGCTGCAGCTTCCCGGACGATGCGTGCCCATCCGGACGTCGCTACGGTGATCGCAGCAAGCCCGGGCTCGCAGGCACCTGCGTGGACGAAGACGCCGGCTCGAGCTCCAGCTCGACCACGGGCGCATCGGCGACCACCAGCGCGGCCGAGACACTGACCACGCTCGACGCGACGACGGCCTTCGAGACCGGCGCCTCGGAGAGCAGCACGGCGGCGGGTACGAGCAGCACCAGCAGCAGCAGCGACGGACCCGCCACGTGCCCAACCGACTGGTGGGACTGCGGCTGGACGCGCCGCGTCGAGCTCACGATCGCGCCGGTCGCCGAGCCCGCCACCGACGTCCCCGTGCTCGTGCGGCTCGACGCCGGCCGCATCGACTGGGCCAGCGCGAGCGCAGCGGGCGAAGATCTCCGCTTCGTCGCCGACGGCACCGTGCTGCCGCACGAGCTCGAGGCGTGGAGCGCGGGCGAGTCCGCGATCGTTTGGGTCCGCGTACCCGCGATCGGCGGCGACGCGCCCACGCGCCTGTGGCTCTACCACGGCAACCCCGAAGCCGCGGACGGCCAGGATCCCGAGGTGGTCTGGACCGCGCCGTTCGTCGGCGTGTGGCACCTGTCGGGCTCGGCGAACGACAGCACGACCTTCGGCAACCACGGCGCCGAGAGCAAGGGCGTGATGGATGCGGCCGGCTGGCTGTCCGGCGGCCAGCAGTTCTTCGCGGTCGAGGATCGCATCGACGTCGCCGCCGCCGCGTCGCTCGCCGACGTGCTCATGGACGGCGGCACCGTGTCGGCGTGGGTCCGCCTCGACGGCTGGGGCGGGACGAATCGCGGCCGCGTCGCCGACAAGACCGGCGGCGCCGCGGGAGGCTGGATGTTCTACACGTCGAGCGACAGCGGTGGCGAGCTGCGTTGGCGCTACGGCTACGCCGAGAACCAATCGATCTGGCAGACCGAAGGCGGCACGATCGCGCTCGACACGTGGCACTTCGTGGCCGCGACCTTCGCGGCCGAGGACGGGCTACCGCCGCGGCTCTACATCGACGGCGTCGAGCAGGCCGTCGCGCAGGACGGTGCGGTGCCGAGCGGCGCACCCGTGGGCGACACGGACCTCGACCTCGTGATCGGCAACAGCGACGTGCCCGATCGGTGGTTCGAGGGCACGATCGACGAGCTCCGCGTCGAGCACACGCAGCGCGGGCCGGACTGGATCGCGCTGCAGTCGCAGTCGATGCGCGACGAGCTCTTGGCGTACGGCGCGATCGAGCGGCTCGAGGATCTTCAGTAGCGGATCTCGGTGCGCAGCCAGATCGCACCGACCGCCTTGTCGGCCCCACCGAGCCGATTCGCGAGCCCCTTGCCCGGCAGCAGCACGCCGCCCTGCAGCCCCGCCATCAGCCAGAAGTTGCGGATGTCGATGCGCCCGCGGATGCCGAGATCGAGCTCCGTGCCGTAGAAGCGGTTCTGACCGTCGCCGTTGCTGCTGTTGGTCGGCACGCCACCGTTCAGCCGCGTCGTGTACGGATCGATGATCGGCGTGGGCGCGACCGCGAGCAGCGGGCCGCCCCAGATCTCGAGCCGCTCCTGCAGGATCGAGTAGCGCGCCTTCGGGTGGATGTAGAGCGCGTTGCTCACCCCACCGCGCGTGGGGATGTACTGCGTGCCGTTCAGCGGCACACCGGTGAGCTGGCCGTTGGTGGCCAGGATCTCGGTCTGCGCGCTGCGCCACGCGTTGACCTGGTTGAACAGCACGAGCCCCGCGGTGTGGCCGGCGTCGAACGTGAAGTTGTTGATCTGGCGATCGCTGGGGTTGGGATCGCCGCTCGCGTAGCCACCGTCGAAGCCGACCAGCCACGTGTCGTGCTTGCCCACGTAGCCGCGCAGCACGCCGCCACCCTGCAGCACCGTGTGACGGCCGTTCTCGTCGCGCGCGATGTCGGCCTTGCCGCCGATGAGCGCGACCTCGAACGCGCCGATCAGCTGCAGCCGATCGGAGATCCACTTCGTGCCCTGGCCGGTGATGTCGCCGACGCCGACGCGCAGATGGCCGTCGTTCGGGTAGACGTCGTGATCGCTGGCGAGCTTCTGGTTGCGATAGACCGCGTACGCGCCGAGCGAGTTGCCGGGGTTCTTGTCGTCCTGCCAGCGCACGACCAGCAGCGCCTGGCCGGCGAGGTCGCCACGCTGCAGCATCACCTGCTCGTCGCGGAACACGAGGTCGCCACCGATCGCGACCGCGAGGTGCTTGATCGGACCCGTGCGGTACTGGAACGGCTTGGTCGCGAACAGGATGCGCTCGAAGATGTCGCCGCGGCCGTCGTCGCCGAAGCGCATGTCGCCGAAGCGGTCGACGTAGTTGCCGTTGTTGGCCAGCATGCCCTGGCCCCACGTGAAGGCCTGCTGCCCGAGCCGAATGAGCCCGAACGACAGCCGCGCCTCGAGGTAGAGCTCTCGCGGGTCGACGTACTTGAGGTTCGCGCGCGCGGGCGGATGGCCGCGATCGATGATCTCCTGGATCACCGGATCGTCGGAGCCGTCGGGCGCCCAGCGGCCGTTGGCCGCGTCGATCATGCCGACCAGCTTGATCTTCTTGCCGATCTGCAGCGTCGGGTTCCAGCGGATGCGGCCCGTCGTCATGCCGCCCTCGGAGTACTCGTTGCCGAAGCGATCGAGCGTGAACGGCGAGACGTAGCCGACCTGGTTGCGGATCTGGATGCCCGGCGTGAACTCGACCTTGCCCTTGCCGATCGTCGCGATCTCGCTGGCGGGATAGCCGTAGCCGTCGATCGTCGCGAGCGCGCGTGGCGTCGGACGCTTCTTCTTCGTCGGCGTCCACGTCACGGGCTCGTCGGGCGGCAGCATCTCGCCGGGCTCCGTGCCGCCCTTCGTCTCGCCGCCGGGTGGCGTGGTGTCGCCGGGCGCCTTGCCGTCACCGGACGGTGTCGGCTCGGCACCCGGAGTGACCACCTCGGGCTCCACCGCATCGGGCTCGGGCACCGCGGCTTCGGGACCGACGTACTCGCGCGGCGCGGTGCTGGTGGCCGCGGCGGCCGTCGTCGAAGTGGTCTCGGCCGGTGCCACCGGCTCCGGCGGACCCGCGATCGCGAGGAGGAGCAGAGGCGCGAGCGGGGCCGGCATGTCGCCGTGAAGCTATCAGGCCGCGCGCCGTCTCCGCCACACACGAAACGCGGGCGCTGACTCACGGGGGCGCGTGTGGGGTACAGGCGAGCAGTGGAGGTCGCGCGCGTCGTGGCCCGAGCGGACGAGCACTGCCCGTCAGCGCTTCGACGGCAGGGCGGTGCCGCGGGCGGGCGCGTCGAGGGTGTCGCGCACGGCCCGGGTGAGCGTCTCCACGGTGAACGGCTTCTGCAAGAAGGCCACCTCGGCCTCGCGCACGCCGTGGCGCAGCACGGCATCGTCGGTGTAGCCGGACATGTACAGCGTGCGGAGCCCCGGGCGCGCGACCGCGAGCCGCTCGGTGAGCTCGCGTCCGGAGAGCCGCGGCATCACGACGTCGGTGAGCAGCAGCTCGATCCGTCCGCCATGCTGCTCGCACAGCAGCAGCGCATCGCCGCCGCTCTGGGCCTCGAGCACAGTGTAGCCGTAGCGACGCAGGATCGTGGTCGCCAGCGCACGGACCTGCAGATCGTCCTCCACGAGCAGGATCGTCTCGGTGCCCCGGGCATCGTCTCGGACCGGACGTGGATCGCGGGGCTCCGCCACGGCGCCCGTGCGGGCCTGGGGGAGATAGACGTCGAACGCGGTCCCGTGCCCGGGCTCGCTGCGCACCCAGATCGTGCCGCCGCTCTGCCCGACGATGCCGAGCACCGTGGACAAGCCGAGCCCGGTACCGCGGACCTCCTTGGTGGTGAAGAACGGCTCGAAGATCCGCGCCTGCGTCTCGGCGTCCATGCCCATGCCGTTGTCGATCACGCGCAACGCGACGTGCGGGCCCACTGTCGCTCCGATGTGCTCTTCGACCCACGCCTCGTCGAGCTCGACGTTCTCGGTGCAGATCACCAGCTTGCCACCCCGCGGCATCGCGTCGCGGGCGTTCACGGCGAGGTTCATGATCACCTGCTCGAGCTGCCCACGATCCACGTTGACGCGCGCGAGATCTTCGCCGCGCTCGAGCACGAGCTCGATGTCCTCACCCAGCAGGCGGCGGAGCAGCTTCTCCGCGCCCGCGACGACCTCACCGAGATCGAGCAGCTTCGGTTGCAGCACCTGACGACGACTGAAGGCCAACAGCTGCCGCGTGAGCTCGGCCGCGCGCTCGCCGGCACGGTGGATCTCCGCGAGATCGTGGCGGAGCGGATCCGTCGCCGGCAGGTCCAGCATCGCGATGCTCGTGTAGCTGAGGATCACGCTCAACAAGTTGTTGAAATCGTGCGCGACGCCACCGGCCAGCGAGCCGATCGCCTCCATCTTCTGCGCCTGCCGCAGCTGCGCCTCGCTCGACTGCAGCGCAGCCTTGGCCTGCTCGAGCTCCGAGAGATCGGCGACGAACGAGATGCACTCGGCGGTGCCGAGCATCGCCACGCCGACCAGCACCGGGACACGCGAGCCGTTCGAGTGCAGCAGATCCTGCTGCCAGGGCCGCGCGACGCCGGTCGCGGCGAGCTCCGCCTGCACCACTTCGTCGTGCCAGCGCCAGTCGGGCGGATTCAGCTCGTCCCACTGCAGCCCGCGCTCGATGTCCGCCTGCGAGCGGCCGATCATCCGCAACCAGGCGTCGTTGGCCGCGACGACGCGCCCGCCCATCTCGCTGCGCAGGATCCCCACGATGCCGGATTCCGCCAGACGCGAGAAACGCAGCTCGGAATTCTCGAGCGCATGCTCGGCCTGACGTTGCCCCGCCCGCCCCTGCGCTTCACGGATCTCGCGCTCGATCGCGGGTACCAATCGCGCGAGGCGGTCCTTGAGCATGAAGTCGTGTGCGCCTGCGCGCATCGCTTCCACGGCGGTCTCTTCACCGATCGTCCCCGACACGATGATGAAGGGGAGATCGCGGCCGCTGGCCTTCACGATCGCGAGGGCCTCGAGCGCGCCGAAGCCCGGCATGCTCCAATCGCTCACCACGACGTCCCACGCGCCTTCGGCGAGTGCGCGCCGGACTTCGTCGGCGCTGTCGACCCGTTCGGTGACGAGGTCGTAGCCGCCGCGCGCGATCTCCCGCTTCACCAGCTTCGCGTCGGTCGCCGAATCCTCGACGAGGAGTACCCGGAGCTGCATTCGCTCAGCCTTCCTCGTGCGCCTGCACGCCGGCCGCGTCCAACCACAACCGAATCGTACGGGCCACCTCCGCGAACGCGGAGGGGTCCACCGGTTTGAGCAGATAGGCGTTCGCCCCGAGTGCCCTGGTCGCGGCCTTGTCCTCCTCCAGCGGCGAGCTGGTCAGCACGAGCACCGGCAATCCGCGGGTTTGCTCGGCGGCCCGGATCCTCCGCAACACCTCGATACCGTCGACAAGTGGCAGCTTCAGATCCAGCAGTACGAGGCTCGGCAGCGCCGGCGCGGGCTCGCCGGCGGCACCCGTGCCGAACAACATCTCCAGCGCCTCGACGCCATCGTGTGCGACCACGACCTCGCATTCGATGCCACTTTTGCGCATGGCTCGCAGGGTGAGCTTTTCGTCGCTCGGATTGTCCTCGACCAACAATACGACCTTGCTCATCAGGCGACCCCGACGTTCTGTCCGGACAACGTGAAGTAGAACGTGGCGCCGCTACCGAGGCTCGACTCGGCCCAGATGCGGCCACCATGGCGCTGGACGATGCGATTCGCGGTCGCGAGCCCGATACCCGTGCCGGGATACTCGACCGCGCGGTGCAGGCGTTGGAACGGTGCGAACAGCTTCGTCGCATGCGCCATGTCGAAGCCGGCACCATTGTCGCGGACGAAGAACGTACGGGCGCCCTTGAGGACCGCTAATCCGACCTCGATCCGCGGCGATGGCGACTTGGCGGTGAATTTCCACGCGTTGCCGACGAGATTCTCGAGCAGCGTGCGCGCGAGCGGTGGATCGGCCCAGGCGAGCATGTGCTCCGGCGTGACGAGCTCGCAGGCGCGCGTCGGATCCTCCGCGCGCGCGTGCGCGAACGCGTCGCGCGCATATGCGGCGAGGTCGACCTCTGCCGGATCGAGCGCAGCGCGGCTGAGCCGTGCGAGCGAGAGCATGGCCTCGATGAGCGCGCCCATGCGGATCGCATTGCTGGAGATCTCGTTCAGCGCTTCGCGGCCATCGTCGTCGAGGCGATCGGCGTAGTCCTCGAGCAAGATCTGGGCGAAGCCGTTCATCCCCCGCAGCGGCGCGCGCAGATCGTGGGCGATGGAGTAGCTGAAAGCCTCGACCTCGGCATACGCGGCCTTCAGTGCGTGCTCGGTCTGCTGGCGCCGCGTCACGTCTCGGATCGCGCTCGAGAACAGCGTGCCGTCCTCGGTCTCCAGCGGGCTGAGGCTGATCTCCACCGGGAACTCGGTGCCGTCCTTGCGCACCGCCTGCAGCTCGAGCTCCGAGCCCATCGCGCGTGGGCGCGAGTCGGCCGCGAAATGGGCGCGGTGCGAGACGTGGCGATCGCGGGCGCGGCGCGGCACGAGCATGTCGACCGACTGGCCTATGAGCTCGTTGCGCGAGTACCCGAACATCCGCTCGGCCTGGGCATTGACGAGCACGATGCGTCCTTCGGTGTCGACGATGACGATCGCATCGGGGGCGGCCTCGAGCAGCCCGCGGAATTTCCCCTCGACGCGGCGACGCTGCGTCACGTCGCGGATCGCCGTGGTGGTGAACGTGCCCTCGGCGAGCTGCATGCGGCTCAGGCTGATCTCCGCGGGGAATTCGCTGCCGTCGCGTCGGCGCGCCCACAGCTCGAGCCCGGCGCCCATCGGCCGCGTGCGGGGATCGGTGGCATAGCTCGCGCGCCTCGCCGGGTGCCCGGCCCGATAGCGATCCGGCACCAGCGTCTCGATGAGCGAGCCGATGAGCTGCTCGGGCTCGTAGCCGAACAGTCGCTGCGCTTCGACATTCACCATGACGATGCGCCCGGCTTCGTTGACCAGCACGATCGCGTCGGGCGCAGCGTCGAGCAGTCCGCGGAAGCGGGCCTCGAGCGCGGCGGCATCGCGGCGATACTTGAGCAGCGAGACGTCCTTCTCGCTGATCGCGATGCGACGAACGCTGCCGTCGTGCGCGAGCACGGCCCGCACCGAGACGTCGACGTGCAGCGACGTGCCGTCCTTGCACGAGCGCACCGATTCGTAGGTGATCGGACCGGCGACGGCACTGCGCAGCCGCGCGAGCTCGGTGACGCGGTGCTCTATCGGGACGACGAGCTCCACGAAGCGACGTCCGATCGCTTCGGCCTCGCTCCATCCGTACATCCGCGCCGCGCCACCAGCCCAGACACGGATTTCGCCCTCTTCGCTCGCACCGATCAGCGCATCGGCGAAATCATCCAGTATCACCTCGGGCACTGCGACCACGGTAGGCGCTGACACCAGGTTGGTAAACAAGGCTCACCTTACGTCGGCGGCTCCTCCGTATCGCCCATCGAACGTCGTACGCCGCGCAGCATCGACGTTCGGTCGAGCTCGCGTCGAAGAAGCGCGAGCTCCGGCGTGTGTCGACGCGACACGGTCGCGAGCGACCGCGTTCGTGACGAGCTCAGGGATTCCCCGAGTACACGGGTCGACTACGTCCGCGATCCCCTACGCTCGGGCCAGCCGCGACGCGCAAGCGAGCAGCGCGAGGTAGCACGCGGCCCCCACCGCGATCGTCGTGGAGATCCCCCACGCCATCGAGCAGGTCAGCGCCAAGCCGCTCGCGACCACGCCGCACGCACCGTTCAGGCCCCACATCCACGGGCCGAGCGGCGGCTGATCCGGGCCGCGCAGCCGCTCGACCAATCGCAGCCCCAGCGGAAAGCACAGCCCCATCGAGAGCGCGGGCACTGCGACCAGCGCGACCGAGGCCACCACGCGCACACCCGTGCCCGCGCTCGACAGCCCCGACATCAGTGGATCCACGAGCAACGCCGCGAGCACCACCGCCACGAACGGCACGAGCGGGAATCGCCGGGCCACGCTCGCGCGCTCGAGCGGCAGTCGTGCGCTCGACAGACTCCCGAGTCCGGTGAAGAAGATCAGCCCGCCCAGCAACACCGCCAACGCCAGTGTGGGATGGCCGAGGAAGACGTTGAGGCGCGAGAGCAGCCCGATCTCCACGAACATGAAGCCGAGCCCGATCAACCCGAAATACCCGCACGCCGCCGCCAGATCGCCGCGCGCATAGCCCCGCAGCGTCGAGCGCCGCAGGACGAGCGGCACCACCACCGCGAAGAGCGTGAGCAACAGGCTCGCGAGCGTCGCGTACACCAGCGTCTGCGTCGCATGCAGGTTCCCGAGGAACGCGAGGTCCAGCTCGTCGACCGCCTCGGGTGGCGCGAACCATGTGGACGGGCGCAGCATGTTGAAGAAGAACGGCCGCGCGTCGGTGGGCGCGCTCAGATCCAGGAGCTGCGCGTCCGCGAACGTCCGCAGCGCCTCGGGGCTCTGCAGCTCGGCCAGCTCGCGCAGCAGCGGATTGCTGGGCAGCTTGCGCGGCGTCAGCATCATGTTGAAGCCTCTCTCGACCGCGAGCTTCTGCATCGCGTCGAGATCGGCCTTGCTGAACGGCTTCGGCGACACCAACAAGGTCGCGATGTTGAGGTTCTGCAGCAGCACCACGTGCGCGCGCGGCTGCTCCGCTCCGAGCGACCACAGCGTCTGGTAGCAGAGCGCGAGCATGCGCGCCGTTTCGCCCGGCGAGTCGGGCTTGTACCAGCGCGACACCGTGAAGATGCCGTCCGGCTGCAGCCGCTCGAGGAAGATCCGCCAGCCCTCGACGGTGTAGAGCCCGTTCTCCGACAGCGAGTACGCGCCCGCGCCCGTCGCCGCCCACGTGTCGATGAGCGACATCGTGATGACCGCGTAGCGTCGCGTGTCGCGGGCGAGATACGAGCGCGCCTCGTCCTCGACCAGCTCGACCTGCGGCAGGTCGGCGACGCCGGAGAAGTCGCGCATCGTGGTCTCGTGCAGCGCGACGATGAGCGCGTTCAGCTCGATGCCCACCACCGGCGAGTGCCCGACCCGCGCGGCCTCCACCACGTCGCGCCCACCACCGACGCCGATGACTGCAGCAGGCCCCGTCGGTCGCATGCCGTGCGCGAACGAGGTCAGATCCCAGCCCAGGTAGCCGTGGTCCTCCAGCCGCCCCGGCACACCGTCCTCGGTGTCGATGTCGAAGCGCGTCATCGACGTGCCCGCCGCGCCGTCGATCAAGATCCCGCGCTGCACGTAGAACCGCCAGTACTCCTGGGGCAGCAGCCGGCTCGGCGACCAGAACGACGGCGGCAGCGGGGCTTCGTGATCCACCGTCACGCGCGAGTACGTGTTCCAGCCGCTGAAGAGATAGCGCTCGGGCAGCTCGGGGAAGCCCTTGATCCACCGCGGCGCGAGCAACGTGCCGCCCGAGCTCGCGTTGTAGCCCGCAGCGCCGAGCAAGAGCGCCGTGACGACGAGCGCACCGAGCCCCGAGTGCCCGGCCCCGCGTGCGAACGCCCAGCCCGAGAGCGCCGCACCGGCAGCCGCGACGAAGATCGCCGTTGGCGCATCGACCCACGCGAGCAGCGGCACCACCAGCGCGCAGCCGGCTGCGGCACCGCACAGATCCACGCCGTACACGCGCCCCTCGGGCAGCCCGGTGCGCGTGAGCGCGAGCGTGAGCACCACGCCGCCCACCGCGAAGGGCAGCGCGAGCAGCCCACCGTAGCCGAGCATCGCCATGAAGCCGCCCACGTCCGTGATCGGACGCAGCGGGATCGCGAGCGCGAGCATCATCGCGAGCGGCATCGTGACCGCGAACGCGACCGCCGACTGCGACATGCGCAGGCCGACCTTCGCGTCGGGGAACAGCCCGGGCTTCACGAACACGAAGACCGCGCCCGCGGTCATGCCGAGCATCGCCAGCGAGATCACGAAGAACGCGAGGTGGTACCAGGCCACCACCGAGGTGATGCGCGTCAGCAGGATCTCGAGCACCAGGGTCGAGGCCGCCACGAGGAACACGGCGGCGTAGGTCGAGCGACGCGACATCCGGGGCGGCTCGCGCAGCATACGGCACCGCAGCCGCGAGCGCACCGCGCGTGCGAGGCGGGCGCAGCGACGCGCACGCGCCCGACTGGCGTCGCGGCTCACACGGCCTACGTCGGTGATGGAGCACCACGATGCTCTGACGCTCGTGCGCACGACCCTGACCGACCCGCCCGCGGAGGGGCTGCGGCAGGAGACCTCGTCGAACCAGGCCGAGCGCACCCACTTCGTGGAGCCGACCGAAGAAGACCTCGCGCACATCGAGGCGGTATGATCGTCACGAAGCGTTCCAGTCTTGTCGACGACCACCAGCACGACTACGACCTGTTCCTCTCCGGCAGCACGCCCTGAGCACGCGCGGGATCGTCCGCATGGTGCGGCCGTCCCTCGTCGCATGCGCGCGCTCGGGCTCGTGCTGCTGATCGCTTGTGCGCCGCGCGAAGGCGCAACACCCGTCGTCGCGCCCGCGCCGGCGATCGCCACCGCGGCCGCGCCTGCGCCTGCGCCTGTGCCGAGCGTCGCGCCGACCGGTACGACCCTGCGCGATCGGGCCCGCGACGCCGATCACATGCTGTTGCTCGACGAGCGGCTCGCCTTCGACGAGGCCGTGATCGTGCGCTTCGGTGCGGTGCGTTTCGCCGCCGACGGGCCCGCGGTGGGCGACGACGCCGCGCCTTCGACGTGGCATCGCGTGAAGGTGGTGAACGCCAGCGACGCGGCGCGCCTGCGCGTGGTGCTCTCCTTCGCCAACGTGTCGATGCTGCTGTGGATCGACCAGGCCGATGTCGCGCCGCAGCTCGTGCGACCCGCGACGCTGCGCCCGAGCGCCGGCGCGGTGCTGGACGACGACGACGGACGCATCGAGCTCGGCCCCGGCGAGCTCGTGGAGATCACCGCGCGCGCCGACGGGTGGAGTGCCGTGAAGACCTACGACGGCATCAGCGGCTGGGTGCCCGACACCGAGCTCGGCCCCGTCTTCCGCGAGCAGCCCTTCCCGAGCCAGGGCACCGACACGTGGCTGCGGGCCGGCGCCGCGCTGCACGTGCGCCCACGTGGCAAGCCGCTGCATCGTCCCGGCGTGAGCCCCGATGTCGCGCCAGCGGATCGACAGCGCGCCGAGGTCCGATTGCTGCGCAGCGAGGCACAGTGGCTCGAGGTCGAGTACATCGAAGGCTGCCGGCCGACGGTGCGCGTGCGCGGCTGGGCGCGGCGCCGCGACACCGAGGTGGTCGGTCCGATCCCCGGCGGATTCGGGTGCGGACGCGGTGCCATCGGGCTCGTGTCCAAGCTCGGCGCGTTCGCGAGCGCGCCGAAACAGCGCGTGGCCGCCGGCACCGAGCTCGTCGACGAAGCGGGCCGGCTGGTCGGCCGCGTCACCGCGGATGTCGAGCTCCCCCGCGCGGACGACGGATCGCTGCGCGTGCCGTCGCCGTGGGGTCCACTGCCGGTGCGCATCGCCGTGCCGTAGCCGTCGAGCCTCGCCCCTGGAAGCGCGGCGGCTCGACGTGCGAGCATCGTCTCGCGTGTCGACGCCGAGCCCGAGCGCGATCACGGCGAGCGTGCCGGAGCGCGGCAAGCCGTCGACCTTGCTCGACGCGACGCTCGACGCCGACGTGCACGGGCAGGCCGCGACCGTGGAGGGCGCGCTGCCCCGGGGTGCGCTCGTCGGTCGCTACGTCGTCGTCTCGCGGGTCGGCGCCGGCGGCATGGGCGTCGTCTACGGCGCCTACGATCCCGAGCTCGAGCGGCGCGTCGCGATCAAGCTGCTGCACACCGATCTCGCGACGAGCGACGTCAGCGAAGGCCGCCGCCGGTTGCTGCGCGAGGCCCAGGCGCTCGCGAAGCTCTCGCACCCCAACGTGGTCGCGGTGCACGACGTCGGCACGCTGGGCGGCCGCGTGTGGCTGGCGATGGAGTTCCTCGAGGGCGAGACGCTCGGCGCGTGGCGCAAGGCCACGCAACGCGGCTGGCGCGAGGTCGTCGAGGTGATGCGCGCCGCGGGGCTCGGCCTCGCCGCGGCGCACGAGGTCGGGCTGGTCCACCGCGACTTCAAGCCCGACAACGTGATGGTCGAGTCGGCCGGTGCGCGACGAGACGACGCCGCACGCGTGCGCGTGATGGACTTCGGGCTCGCACGGCCCGGCTCCGGCAGCACCGAGGCGGCCGAGCGCGATCCCACCGGTCAGGACCACCAGAGCAACGTCGACATCTCGCGCGCGGGCACGGTGATCGGCACGCCGCCGTACATGGCGCCCGAGCAGCACCTCGGGCTCGTCGCCGACGCGCGCTCCGATCAGTTCGCGTTCTGCGTGACGTTGTGGGAGTGCCTGTGGGGCGAGCGGCCGTTCGCCGGCGAGACGGTCGCGGCGCTCGCCCAGGCGATCGTGAACGGCGAGCTGAAGGAGCCGCCGCGCGAGCCCAGCGTGCCCGCGTGGCTGCGGCGGATCTGCATGCGTGGGCTCGCCGCCGATCCGGCCCATCGCTTCGCGAGCATGGGCGAGCTGCTCGCTGCGCTGGAGCGCGGGCGCAGGAGCACCCGGCGTCGCCGCTGGATCGTCGGCCTCGCCGCCTGCGCGCTCGTACCGGCCGGGATGTGGACTGCGAGCGCGGTGGCCGAGCGCAGCCGCGTCGCTGGTTGTCGCGAGCTGGGTGCGGAGATCGAGCGGATCTGGCCCGGCGAAGACGCGCGGGCGAAGGAGCGCTCGCGCGTCTCGTTCGCGGCCACCGGGCTGGGCTATGCCGAGGACGCGGCGATGCGCACGCACGCGGCGCTCGACGAGAATGCCGCGCGGTGGCGCGAGGCCCGGACGCAGGCGTGTCTCGATCGCGACGAGAGCACGCTGCGCGGACGCGACCTCGCCGCGCGCGCGGACGAGTGCCTCGACGAACGACGCTTGCAGCTGGCCGCGCTCGTCGATCGCATCGTCGATGTCGACCTCGCGATCGTACCGGTCGCGAGCCAGTCGGCGCTCGGGCTGCCGCAGGTCGATCCGTGCCTCGACGCGCAGCACCTCGCGCAGCGGCCGGCGCTGCCGCAGGACGGGCTCGAGTCCGTGCACGAGGCGCGCATGCAGCTGGCCACGTCGGCTGCGCTGGCGCGGGCGGGCGACTACGACGCAGCGCTCGTCGCCGCACGCGAGGGGCTCGCGCTCGCCGAGGCGCTGCAGTGGGCACCGCTCGTCGCCGACGCGCGCCGCCGCGAGGGCGGAGTGCTGCAGAGCCTCGCGCTCTTCGAGCCCGCCGAGCAGTCGCTCGTGCAGGCATATCTCGTCGGCGCGGCCGCGGACGCGCACGAGATCGCGGCCGATGCCGCGCTGCAGCTCGTCGATCTCGTCGGCACCGAGCGCGGCGACCTCGGCCGCGCGGAGGTGTGGAGCTACGCCGCGGAGGTGGCGGTCGCGATCGCCGAGGGCGAGGGCAAGGGTCCGCGCTGGGCGACCCTCGTCGCGCGTCGGGCCGACCTCGCACTCGACGCGGGCGATCACCAGCGCGCGCGCGAGCTGCAGGAGGAGGCGCTCGCGCTGCGCGAGTCGGTGTTCGGCGTCGACAGCTCCGAGGCCACCGAGTCGCGCGCCCAGCTGGCCAGCGTGCTGCATGCGATCGGCGACTTCGCCCGCGCACGCGAGCTGTACCAGCGCGTGCTCGAGGACACCGAGGCGTCGCTCGGGCCCGAGCATCCCGCGGTCGCGAGTCGACTCAGCAACCTGGGCGTCATCGTGCACGAGATGGGCGATCCCCTCGGGGCGCGAGCGCTGCACGAGCGTGCGCTCGCGATCCGCGAGCGTGCGCTCGGCACCGACCACATCGAGGTCGCGCACTCGCTGAGCAACCTCGCCAACAGCTGGGCGGTGACGGGCGAGCACACGCGGGCACTCGTGCTCCGCGAGCGCGCGCTCGCGATCGCCGAGGAAGCGCTGGGCGACGAGCACACGTTCGTCGCCGCAGTGCTCACGGACATCGGCGTCGACGAGCTGGCGCTCGGCCACGTCGACCGCGCGCGCACGATGCTCGAGCGAGCGCTGCGGATCACCGAGCAGGCGCTCGGCCCCGACCACCCGTCGATCGTCACGATCACCATCAACCTCGCCAACGTCGAGTCCGAGGGCGGCAACGCCGACGGCGCGATCCGTCTGCACCGGCGCGCGCTCGAGCTCGGCGAGCGTCGACTCGGCGCGGAGCACCCGCTCGTGGGCGCGATCGAGAACAACCTCGGCACGGCGCTGATGCGCAAGGGCGACGTAGCCGAGGCGAAGTCCCACTACGCGCGCGCGCTCGCGGTCTGGGAGCAGGCGCTCGGTGTGGAGCACCCGAACCTCGCGTTTGCACTGGCCGGGCTCGGCGACGTCGCGTTGCTCGAAGCCGATCCGCGCGCTGCGATCCCGCTGTTCGAGCGCGCGCTGACGATCCGCGAGCGCAGCGGCGCTGCCCCCAGCGATCTCGCGGACACCCGCTTCGGGCTCGCACGCGCGCGCTTCGAGACGGGCCTGCCGCTCGGCGCTGCGCGCGAGCAGATGCAGCGCGCACGCACCGAGTTCGAGGGCGCGGGCAATCGCGAAGGGCTCGCGCTCGTCGACGCGTGGCTCGCCGAGCATCCCGGCTGAGCGAGCGTCCGCGCGCGCTCTGCTATATGCTCGCGCCCTCGATGTGGAAGCCGCCCGAGCGCATCAAGCACGTGCATCCCGACGGCGGATGGCCGAGCGCGGAGCAGGCAGCCGCGGCACTGTGGTTCCAGCCGATCGCGCTCGGACCCATCGCGCTGCAGCGGCGCACGTGGGTGCCGGCGATGGTGCCGTGGCGCGCGACCGACGAGGGCTTCGTCACCGACGACGTGCTGCAGTGGTACGCGCGCTTCGCCGAGGGGCGCCCCGGCGCGATCGTGGTCGAGGCCACCGGCATCCGCGACGTGCCGAGCGGGCCGCTCCTGCGCATCGGTCACGATCGCTTCGCCCCCGGGCTACGCGAGCTGGTCCGCGTCGTGCGCGAGGCCAGCGGCGGGCAGACCCGGCTCCTGGTCCAGCTCATCGACTTCCTCGCGATCAAGCGTCGACCCGACCCGGCCAAGTACTTCGCGCGCTTCCTCGCGCTGACCGATCGCCATCGCGCGGCCGTGCCCGGCGCGCGTGACGACGACGAGGTGAGGGCCGCGCTCGCGGCGATGGACGAGGTCGCGCTCGCGCGCGTACTGGACGAGCGCGAGCTCGAGGCCCTGCGCATGGGCTGGCGCGAGCGGGTGACGGACACGTGGGCGCCGCACATCCGCGACCTGCCGCGGGTGTTGCCGCCGCTGTTCGCCGACGCGGCCGCACGCGCGCGCGCGGTCGGCTTCGACGGCGTCGAGCTGCACTACGCGCACGCCTACACGATGGCCTCGTTCCTCTCGCGCCGAAACGATCGCGACGACGGCTATGGCGGTGGCGCGGCCGAGCGCGTGCGTCTGCCGCTCGAGGTGCTCGCCGCGGTGCGCGAGCGCGTGGGCGACGAGTACGCGGTGGGCTGTCGCTTCCTGTCCGAGGAGGGCATCGCGGGCGGCAGCGAGCTCGAGGACGCGCGCTTCTTCGCGGTCGCGTTCGCCGGCGCGGGCATGGATTTCCTCTCGCTGTCGCGTGGCGGCAAGTTCGAGGACGCGATGCAGCCGAAGGTCGGCTGGGCCGCGTATCCGTACACCGGTCCGAGCGGCCACGAGTGCATGCCCACCGTGCTTTCCGACGCGAAGGGCCCGTTCGGGCGCAACCGCGGGGCCGCGGCCGCGATCACGGCGGCGGTGCGGAGCGCCGGATTCACGACCCCGGTCGTGGTGACGGGCGGGATCTGCAGCTTCGCGCAGGCCGAGGCGATCCTCGCGGCCGGCGAGGCCGACATCGTCGGCGCGGCGCGGCAGAGCATCGCCGACCCCGACTGGTTCCTGAAGGTCGAGCTCGGCCGCGGCGCCGAGGTGCGGCGCTGCAAGTTCACGAACTACTGCGAGGCGCTCGACCAGCAGCACAAGCAGGTGACGTGTCAGCTCTGGGATCGCGAGGAGCTGGGCGCGCCGGACGTGCCGCTGTCGGTCGACGGCAAGCGCCGGCTCGTCGCGCCGCGCTGGCGGCGGTAGCCGAGTGCGAAGAGCACGAAGACGAGCGCGAACGGATCGCGCGCGCTGCCGCCGTTGCAGCCGCACCCGCGGCCGATGAGCCCGTCGCCGCCTGCGCCCGCGTCGCCGCCGTCGTCGCTGCTCTCGCCGCTGCCCGACTCGTCGGTGTCGGATTCGCCGCCCGTGGTCGGGTCGGCCTCGACCACACAGAGCTCGCTGCAGCCGTCGCCCGCGGCGACATTGCCGTCGTCGCAGCCTTCGCCGGTCTCGAGCACCGCATTGCCGCAGACGGCCGCACTCGGGTCGAACGCGACGACGCACAGCTCGTCGATGTTCCAGCCGCCCAGCTGCAGCCCACCGTCGGAGCTCTGTTGGAACGCGAGCGTGACGATGCCGTCGGCCGCCTGCGTGCTGAGATCGATGTCCTGGAACCGCCACTCGCGATCGACGTGGTGGAACGTCGCGAAGTCCTCGTCGCCCGACGTGAAGTTGGCCCACACGGTGTCGCCGTCGGCGTCGATCCACGCCTGATCGAAGAAGCCGTCCTCGACGGTGAGCCAGCGCCGGTACTGCAGGCGCACGTTCGCGTAGCCGCTGGTGTTCACGGTGGGCCCGCCCGCGAACGACGACGTCCACGGCGAGTAGAGCCCGAACGCGTCGACGACGGTACCGAGCACGACACCGTCGCCGTCGTAGGCACCGGACGGATCGCGGTTGCCCGGGTTGCCCTGCGGTGCGCCGACCTGGAAGTCGCCTTCGAGCGCCCAGTCGCCCGCCGACGCGAAGCCGGTGCAGTAGAGCGGCACGGTCGGGCCGACGAATAGCTCGTACCAGGGGTCGACGAAGTTGTCGGGCAGCGAGCGCGGCGTGCCGTTGTCGTAGTTGACGTGCACCTGGTACTGCACGACGGAGCCGGCGACCTGCGGCGGGATCTGGGCCACCCACACGCCGTTCTCGCTGGTCATCGCGCCTTCGGTGAGGCCGGACTGGCCGCGGATCTGCCAGAGCAAGGTCGGCGACGCGCCGACCGGGCACGCGGGGAAGTCGGGCAGCGCGAGCTGCAGCTCGACCCGGATACCGTCGGCCGCGCTCGTCGCCGTGACGCGCTCGGCCGCATCGCCTGCGGAGAACAACCCGTGCGGTCCGTAGGCCGCGTTGATCTCGCACGCGTTCGGCGTGCCGTTCGCGAGCGTGCCGTCGTCGTCGTCGACGACGAGCGCCTGCAGGTACATCGAGGGGATGTCGACCGCGCGCCGCGTGGACTCGTAGTAGATGTGATCGGCGGCCGCGCGACCGCCGGGCTCGCCGTACTTCGCGACCAGCAGCTTGCGCAGATCCCAGAGCGCGCCCGCGATGATGCGCCCTTCGTCGTGCACCTCGCCGCGATCGTCGGGCCAGCGGTACTCGAAGCCGGGCGGGTCCAGCTCGCGCAGCGGCGTGTCGTCGTAGAAGAACCCACGGCCCATCCCCGACTCGCCGATCATCGTCATCGACAGGTAGTCGGCGACACCCTCGGAGAGCGCGTTGTCGAACAGCCCGACGCCGGGGATCACCGACTGCTGGTGCACCGAGTGCCCGAACTCGTGGTAGATGACGTCGGCGATGCGTCCGGTGTTCTGGCAGACCTCGCTCGCGCGATAGAAGTTGAGCGAGTCGCCGTCGGAGAACGCGTTGCACTGATCGTCGATGTTGACCGTCACCGAGATCTGACCGTCGAGCCAGGCGAGATCCGGCGCGATGCCCCGCACGTAGGCCTTCGCCAGCGAGACGTGCACGAACGAGGCGAGCTGGGCCTCGAGGTTCTCGTCGTCCGGTGCGGTCCAGACCGCGCCGCTGCCGGGCACCACCTGGAACTGCTGGCCCGCGAGCTCGCCCGTCGCGTTCAACACCGAGATGAACGGACCCACCGGGCTGTTGCTCGCGATCCCGGGCTGCGTGTCGTAGCTGAACGTGCCCCCGGCATCGGTGACGAGCGGCACCTGATCGACCGTCACGCCGACGAACGGAGCCCCGTAGTCGCCGTAGTCGGCGTTGGGTCGGCGCTGCGGCACGCGATAGACGACGCCGCCGATCTCGAACAAGAGCTCCTGGCGACGCGCGACCGGCTCACCGGTCGCGGCATCGAGCCACACCGACCAGCGGCTGCGCGGGCCGTCGATGTCGACGGTCACGCGCACGACCTCGCGGTACTGCACGCCGCCCTTGCCGAAGACCGGCAGCACGACCGGCGCATCGACCGGACCGAGCTCGAGCTTCGTGGCCGCGACGTCGCGTACCAGCCACGCGCGCGCACGCTCGCGCGCGACGTCGTCGGCGACCCGGGTGCTGCGCACGGGCAGCGAGATCCGCGGCAGCACCTCGGAGGCGATCACGAGCAGGCGATCGTGCTTGTACGTGAAGCTGAGCTGACCACCCTCGACCGGCACACCGCGGTGGTGCTGCGCGAACGCGACGGTGCGGAGGTCCGCCGACAGATCGTTCGTGACGAGCACGAAGTCGTCGAGCACCGCCCCCGGGGCGAGCAGCTCGAGGTGCCGCGCGAGCAGATCGCGTGCATGCGCTTCGGCGACATCGGGTGCTGCGACGACGCCCGGCGCGGGGTGATCGGCGAGCACGATGCGATGTGGTGCACCGGCCAGCTCGTCCCACGCGATCCAGCTGCGCCCGAGCGCACTCGCCTGGGCCCGCATCGCATGCGAGGCCGACGGCGGCGGTGCAGCGCGCCAGCTCGCGGCGCGCCGACGCGACACGTCCTCGTCGCGATCGCTGCGCATCGCCGAGGCACCGCGCAGATCGGTGGCGACCCGAGCCGCGCTCGCGGAGGCGGGTGCGAGGACGGCGAGACTGAGGACGATCGGCCACCGCCGAGCTCGGAGCATCACAAAACGAAGATAACGCACGATTGGCTACATCGCGGCGAAGGCCGCGTGGAGGCCCACGCAGCGCCATCTGGCGCCGGATCGCCGGTTCGGCGGCTCGGCCGCCCGCCACGGCGGAGCTAAGCTGCCCGCGATGATCGACCCGCTGCCCGCATCCGCGAGCGAGCCGGAGCGCCGCGAGCACTACGCGATCGTGCGTCGCGAGCTGGTCGCGTTGCTCGACGGCGAGGACGACGTGGTCGCGGCGATGGCCACCATCGCGTGCGAGCTCCACCACGCGTTCGCGTACTTCCACTGGACCGGCTTCTATCGCGTGGTCGCGCCGCGCATGCTCGCCGTCGGGCCCTACCAGGGCGGGCACGGGTGTCTGCGGATCCCGTTCGAGCGAGGCGTGTGCGGGGCCGCGGCGCGCACGGGGCAGACGCAGCTCGTGCCCGACGTGCACGCGGTCGCCGATCACATCGCGTGCTCGTCGACCACGCGCTCCGAGATCGTCGTGCCGGTGTTCTCGCGCAGCGCCGAGCTGACCGCGGTGCTCGACGTCGACTCCGATCTGCCCGCCGCGTTCACCGACGTCGATCGCGTCGAGCTCGAGGCGATCTGCGCCGAGCTCGGCACGCGCTACTCGTCGCCGAGCTGATCGACCGTGCGCTGCAGCAGCTCGTGCGCGCGGCGCATCCGCTCGCGATCGTCGTCGGACACCCGCGGTGGGCTCCGGCGCGCGCGCGTGGAGCTCTGCGACACGTCGACGACCTCGGCATTGTCGAGGAAGCCGCGCAGGAGCGCGTCGAACTCGCGGAGGTCGCCGCTGCGCGACGCGATCAACCGACGCACCGCGACGAGTCGTCGCCAGCACGCGTAGTAGGACTCCTGCGCGCGCACGAGCGCGGCCTCATCGGTCGCGCCGCTCGCTGCGATGCGATCACACTGCTGCAGATCGAGCGCGGCGAGCCCGAGATCGGAGGCGGCGAGCCCGAGCGTCGGGTTGCGCAGATCGGGAACCGTGCGCGCTGCGGCTGCGGCAGGGGTGTTCTTCAGGTCGACGCATGCCTGCGAGCACAGCAGGAGATCGCCGTCCTTGATGCCGTCGCCGTCGATGGTCCGGCCACACCAGTCGCACTCGGGTGCGCGCTTGCCGAACAGGCCCATGCGGGCGGCGAGCATAGCAGCCCGGGCGTGTGCCCTGGCCGCAGGATTCAGCCGTCGCGGGGCTCGCCGCCGTCGGCGCAGGCGAGCTCGGCGTCCACGCAGATTTCGTCACCCGGCTCGGGCCACGTCATTGCGATCAACTCGTCGCCCATCGTCGGGTCGTCGCAGGTCTCGCCGCCGGTGTCCTCGGGCACCGCGCACGCGGGCGCCTCGTCCCACGGCGTGCTGCCGTGGCCATCGCCGACCTCGGCCCGCGCCACGCGGTCGTTCGCGTCCGCGTCGAGCTCGAGCCAGCGCGCGGGCACACCGAGCCCGAGCACCATCGAGGCCGCCAACGCGAGCCCGGCGGGCATCTGCACGAACCGCTCGAGGCGACGCCCCCAGCTGCGGGCCGGCCGCGGCGGATGGATGTGCGCCGCTGCCTCGAACATCGCCGTCTCGATCCACGCACAGCGCGACAGCCGCTGCGCGCAGCCCGAGCACGCGATCACGTGGGCTTCGAGCTGCTCGGCCGCCTGCGCGACGAGCGTGCCGTCGACGTACGCGACGAGCGTGGTGTCGTCGGGGTGGAACGCGCTCATGGCTCGCCTCCGGCGTCGCCCACGACTGCGCGGATTCGCTTGCGGAGCTCGCAGACGATCTGACGGACACGCTGCAGCGTGATGCCGAGCTCCTCCGCGATCTCGGGCGCGCTGCGGTTGCGTTCCCCGTAGCTGAGCTCGAACACGCGCCTCGCGCTCGGCGACGCGGCCTCGACGACCTTGGCGATCCGACGCAGCTGCTCGCGCGCGAGCACCCGCTGCTCGACGTCCTCCGCGACGTTGCCGGTGCCGAGATCGTGGCCCAGGCGAGCATCGACGGCGGCGCGGCGCATCTGCTGGCGCTGCACGTCGCGGGCGAGGAAGAGCGCCTGCATGATGACGATGCCGGGGATCTTGAGCTCGGGCAGGCGACCGGCGCGGTACTGCTGGATGATGCGCACCCACGCGTCGTCCGCGAGCTCCTTCGCGCGCTCGAGCGGGATCCCGCGGGCGAGCAGCGTGACGACCACGCGGCGGCCGTGCTGATCGATCAGCCGATCCCACGGCACGGAGGCCGGGACCGCGTCGGGCGTGGCCTCGCGCAGGCCGAGCAGCTCCGCGCCGAGCTCGAGCACGTCTGCGCCCGCCGCAGCAGCGACGGCCTCGGAGCCGAGCGGGAGGACGCGGGTGCTCACGACGGGGGGAGAACGTCACCGGAGCCGCCCGCATATCGGGCCGAGCGCACGACGTCTGGCGGAAGGGTGGCGTGGGCCTGCGCGGCGCGCAAGCGCAGGGCCGCGACGGCGAAGCCGAGCGCGCTGACCGCCGCCGACACGCGGGGTCCGGTCACGACCGCATAGACGACGAGCGGGGTGGCGCAGGCCGCGAAGAACCACCAGCGGTGCCGGGGTGCGTGGCGCCGGAGCAGCTGCGCGGCCGCGATTCCGAGCGCGACGAAGAACGCCGACCAGCCGAGCGCCGCGAGCCCGCCCTCGCCTGCGTCGAGCGATCCGCTCGCGAGCGTGGTGATCCAGCCCGCGTCGTCCAGGCGATCGACGACCGGCAGCGCCGCGACGGCGAACCCGAACCACCCCGCCGCACCCCGCAGCTCGCGCTCGATCCAGGCCTGGGCGATCCGCTCCACGCGAGCAGCATACGTGCTGCGCACCGCAGCGACGAGGCGATCAACCCGAGCGTGCGGGCGCCGCCGCACCGAGGCGCGCGCGCGCCTCCATCAACGCGAAGCCGAGCAGGTTGAGCCCTCGCCAGCGCGCGGGCTGGCGAGCCTCGGGATTCGCCGGACCCATGCCGATCCCCCAGATCCGATCGCGCGGGCTCGCCTCGACGAGCACGCGATTGCCGGTGCCGAGCAGGAACGCCCGCAGATCGTCGTGGTGCCCGAACTTCGCGACGTTGCCCTGCACGACGAGCTCGGAGCGCGCACGGTTCCACGCCGCAGCGTCGAAGCCCCGCACCTTGCGACCGAGCGCCTTCGCGTCCGCGGGCGTGTCGCTCGCGAGGATCTCCGCGAGCGCGTCGTCGTCCCGGAAGAGCCGCGCCTTGCCGGCCATCATGAAGTGCTCGGCGGTCGCATGACGCGTGCCCTCGAGCTCGAACGCGCGTGGGAACCACTGGCTGAGGCACGACGCATCGATCGTGCCCGGCGACTTCTGCTTGTGGCCCCAGAAGCACAGGAACTCGAAGGTCTCGCCGCCTTCGATCGCGGCGACGAGCTGCTCTCGCGTGCGCACCATCCCCGGAACGTACGGCCCGACCTAATTAGTGTCAACGCTACCTCAAATTATCGCGACGAACGGCCGTCCGCGCGCGCGACTCCCCGCGGGGCCGAACCGGCGCGCAGGCCTCGCCCGCGGATCAACCCGCCGAGTTGAACACGCGCGCCTGCGGGTCGCGCTTGTCGACGACCT
>CAZFKC010000113.1:0-9796 GCA_964519175.1 uncultured Nannocystaceae bacterium | reverse complement strand
GATCAACCCGCCGAGTTGAACACGCGCGCCTGCGGGTCGCGCTTGTCGACGACCTGCTCGTCGCCCTTGCGCACGCGCACCGTGCTGCCGAGCCGACCTTCGGCCTCGTACACGTGCATCCATCCGCGCCGCGGCTCCGGCGACGTCATGCCGTAGACGCGCCGCGCGTCCTTCGGCGACAGGTTCACGCAGCCGTGGCTGAGCTTGTGCCCGAAGCGGTAGTGCCAGAACGCACCGTGCAGCGCGAAGTTGCCGGTGAAGTACTGCACGAAGGGCACGGCTTCGACGTTGTACGACTCTTCGGCGTCGGGCCGCGACTGCATCGCGCCGATCGCCTGCTTCATGGAGATCCGGAACAGCCCACGCGGCGTGGGGCCCTTGAACCCGGTCGACACCAGCGTGACGAACAGCGGCGTGGGCCCGCGCATCACGGTGAGCGTCTGGCTGTCGAGCTCGACGTCGATCCACGTCTCGTCGTCGGCGATGCCCTCGGGCACGTCGCCGACCCACCAGCGCCGCAGGTGCTTGCCGTTCATCCAGCCGCCGCCGTCGATCGACCACCACGTGCCCTCGTCGTTCTTGGTCGGCTCGGGCAGGAGCATGATCTCGGCCTGGTAGTCGATGGTCGGCAGCGCGCGCGCCGACTCGCTGGGCTCGGCCATCACCGGGTTCTCGGGCCAGGTGATGCCCCACGACAGCACGCGGCCCTGGGGCACCGGCTCGATCGTGAGGTCGCGGCCTTCGAAGCGGCTGGGCCGGTAGCGCGTGACGTCCTTCTCGAGCACGAGGCGATCGCGATCGTCGATGAGCACGATCTCGCCGTTCATCCGCCGCCGCGTGACGAACGCGTAGTCGTGCTCGACCTCGAGCTGATCGATCGGCGCCTCGCCGGCCTGCCACGCCGCGAGCGACTTCCAGCGCGACGCGCTCTGGCCCGTGCGCAGCTTCGCGTAGAAGAACGGCGCGAGCTCGCCGTCGCGCAGCTCGGGGAGCTCGCGCGGCACCGCATCGCCGCCCTTGCGCGTGGCTTCGAGGCAGGTGAACGCGCCGTTGCCGACGTCGCCCCAGCCCTTGCCGCCGCAGCTCGGCCCATCGACGTACGCGAACACCTCGAAGGCCTCGCCGAGCGGGATGCGCCCGCGCAGCGGTGCGTCGAAGTCGGGTGCGGCGCGCAGGATCAGCTGCTGACGCGCGATGCGGATCTCGATGGGCTCGCGCTCGGGCTCGACGACGCGCGGCGTGCTCGGTGCAGCCACCGGCGCACCGCTGCCTTCCTCGCGCGCCGCCTCGGCGGCGACGGGGCTCTCGTCACGCGCGGGCGCTTCGAGCTCGATCTCGTCGAGTGATTCGTCCTCGACGCCCGCATCCTGCGTGCCTTCGCACGCGAGGAGCAGCGCCACGGAACCGAAGAGGGGACGGACGCGGATCACGGGGGGTCTCGAAGGGGTAGCGCATCGGTGGCACCCGGGGGAAGAAACCGGGTGAGGCCGGGGGCACCCCCTCGAACGCGCGTCAGCCCGGCGCCGCAGTCGGTGGTTGCGGACCGCTCGGCGCGTCGCTGGCCGGCGGCGTCTGCACGGGCCCGCTCGGCGGTGGCGCATCGGCGGGCGGCACCTCGGTCGGCGGCGTCGCGGGTGCGGGCACGGTGGGCTCGACCGGCGGCGTCGTGTCGGGCGCGGGCTCGACGGGTGGCGCCGGCTCGGCGGGCTCGACCGGCACGTCGCGCAGGGGCGGCCCGTCGATCGTCTCGGGCAGCGGATTGCTGGGCGCGACGGCGGGCGGGCGGCGCTTGGACTTGGCTCTGCCGAGCGCGACGACGATGCCGAGCTTCGGCGTCCAGCCGAACGCGCAGCGATTGTCGAACACGACGTTGGTGAGATCGCCGCGGGAGTCGACGACGGTCGCGCTGAAGGCCGACTTGCAGCGCCCGACCGGGAAGTCACCGAAGAAGTCGACACCGATGTTCAAGAACACCGGGCCGCCGAGCCCGATGTACGCACCGGGGCCCGCGACCCAGTGGCCGTAGGTGCCCTGCTTGTTGTTGAAGAACGCGGGCCCGAGCCCGGCCTCGACGTACGGCGAGAACCAGCGGCTGCGATAGAACACGTACTGCAGCGTCGGCACGAGCCGGAAGATGTTCGTCGGGATCCGCTTGTTCAGATCCGGGAAGTCCTGCTTCACCGACTGCCGCAGGATGAGCACGGAGTCGGAGAGGCTGAGCCCGACCGCGAGCCCGTTCGCGACGAAGTGCAGACCCGAGACGCTGAAGTCGAGCTGCGTCGTCGCGCTGCCGAGCCCGAGCCCGAAGCCCGGACCGATGAGGGTGGTGCCGCGGGCCCACGGCCGTCCGCGCTCGTCGTCGCGGGCCTGCGCATCGCCGGCGGACGCGAGCGTGGCGGTCATCGCCATCGTGACTGCGACCGCGATGAAACGCAGCCTCGGTCGTCGGCGCAGCATCCCGCCATCCTAGACCCCGGTGCGCTGCGCTCCAACCATCGTGGGATTGCCGCAGGGTGCCGGGCGCAGCGCCGGAGTTCGCTCACGCCCTTCCCGCCGCCCGCAGCGCTACGATGCCGCGGCAATCTGCGGGAGGACCCTCGATATGTACACGAAGCAGTGGTTTGTGGTGGGCAGCGCGCTCTTGGCGATCTCGGCGGGGTGTCCCGCGGACGGGGAGACCGACACGAGCGGCAACCCGACGTCCGCCGAGGAGAGCACCGGCGACTCGATGTCGACGACCGCCGGCATGACCGGTCAGATGACGACGTCGGCGTCGTCGACCACCGCGTCGACAAGCGCGACGACGACGACGACCGTCGGCGAGGAGAGCTCCTCCGGTGGACCCACCGAGCCGCAGGAGAACGGCGCGATGTGCGAGGTGAACGAGGAGTGTATCTCCGGGTTCTGCTTCTACATCAACCTGCTCGGCGGGATCTGTGGCGAGTGCCTCGTCGATTCCGACTGCGAGGGCGGCGGCTGCAGCTTGCCCAACCCGCTCGCGCAGCCGCCGGTCGGCGCGCACTGCAACATGGGCATGCCCGGTGACGGCTGCATGAGCGACGACGTCTGCCAAGACGGCTACGTCTGCGCGACGATCCTCGAGGTGCCGAACATCCTCGAGGCCTCGACCTGCAGCGAGTGTCTCGAGGACACCGACTGCATGGACGGGCAGCTGTGCTCGCCGACCTACGACGTGCTCAACATCTCGGGGCAGAACGTCTGCGTCGAGCCGGGCACCGTCGCCAACGGCGAGGGCTGCGACTTCGACGGCACCGGCGACATGGCCTGCATGTCGGGGCTGTGTGCGGGCGTCGACATCATGGGTCTGCTCATGGTCGGCGTGTGCGGCGACTGCGAGGTCGATGCCGACTGCATGGCGCCCGACGTCTGCCTCGCCGCCGACGTCGATCTCGCGACGGGCTCCGTCGTGCCGCCGACCTGCGGCCCGATGCCGTGACGCGTCTCGCTCGAGCCGCGCCGTGGCGCTGCCACGGCGCGACCGAGACGAGCGCCGCGTCTAACGGGTCGTGCACTGCGCGAGCGAAGCGAAGATCGAGCGCGTGAATCGAGCGTGCGCGACGTACTGTGGCGTCTGCACGAGGTGCTCGTGCAGCGCGGGCAGGTTGTAGAACGGCACACTCGGATACCAGTGGTGCTCGAGGTGGTAGCCGATGTTGCGTGGCAGCACGAACGCGCGACCGAGCGGCCCGGGGATCGTGGTGCGCGTCACGCCGTAGCGCGGATCGTCCGAGCGCACGGCGGAGTGCTCGCACACCAGACGGATGTACTGCGCCGCGACGTGCCACGTGATGTAGGGCAGCACCCAGAAGATCGCGAAGCCGAGCCACGCATTCGTCCAGGTGAGCACCGCGGCGACGGTCGCGAGCAAGCCGATGCGCGCGACGTGCTGCGCGGGCGTCACACCGTACATGAAGCCGCCGACGAGGCCGCGCAGGATCCAGAACGCGCCGGTCAACATCGCGACGCGACGCACGACCTTCCACACGAGCTGCGGAAGCGTCTTTGGGTAGCGCCACTCCGGCGTGAGGCGATCGCTCGCGTCGTGCGTGTGCCACAGCTCGCGATTGCCATCGCCCTTCTCGCCGAGGAAGCGGTGGTGATCGCCGTGGAAGTGGCGGAAGCCCTGCACCGAGATGAACATCGGCCACGCGAGGAGCAGGTTCGCCACCCAGTCGTTGGCGCGTCGTGATCGCAACAGCCGAAAATGCGTCGCATCGTGGGAGATCACGGTCAGCGCGTGCTGACGCGCGCCGACCACGAGCACCGCCAGTGCCGTCACCGGCCACGCATCCACGAGCGTCGCCGTCGCGATCGCGGTCGCGATGATCGACCACTCGAACGAGATCGCTGCGAACGCGCGCCCCGGGGACAGCTGCGACAGCGCGCGGAGGAGCGCGGCATCGACGCGATGCGGCACGGGGGCGGCCATCTCGTGCGGGTGGTTCACCGCTGAGGCAGAGCCCGGCCGGGCGCGGATGTGACCGGTGCTACGCTGCGAGTGTCGCGATCAATCCGGCTCGCAATCGTCCACCCCGCAGGGCTCCCACGCCACGATCTGACAATCGTAGAAGTCCGGGGGTCGCTTGGTCCTGATGTGCGACCACGACTCGCCGGACGACAGGTCCTGGCAGTCCTCCGCGGCGGCTTGATTGCAGCGTTGCACGCACTCGACGCTGTGCACGGTGTCGACGAGGGCGTACTCCACGTGGCATCCCGGAGGCGGCCACGGGAGATCCGGGAACGACGCGGCGTCGCCCTCGACCGCGACGCGCTCGCCCGGGTCGACTTCGAGCGGCTCGAAGGGCGGGAAGTCACCATCGGTGGGATCCCACGGATCCACGGGCTCCCACCCAGGTCCATCGCACACCAAGACCGGCCGCCAGTCCTGCGCATCACGACTGCAGATCACGACGTAGTGGCAGTTGAGCGCGAGCGCCGGCTCGTCGAACGACGCCAGCTCGGGGGTCGCATCGTCGTGCGCGCCCGCTGCTTGCCCGTCGTCGCTGCTTTCGACCGCCTCGTTCTCCGTGGCCGCGTCGGCCACACACGCACTGACCACCACCAAGCTCAACCACACGACATGCTTCGTCATCGGCACCTCCACGCGGGTTGATCGGCGAGGGTCGATTCTGATCATGGCGATGTCGAGATTCGTCCACTTTCGGCGAGCGTGATGGCGCACATCACGAATTCTCCGATTCTCGCGAGCGCGCGTGATCAACCGAGGGGGCTCACCAGTCTGTCCGACGAGCCTCGCGCTCGAGGCTCTTAGTCGTTGATGTAGCAGCTGATGGTCTTGGGCACGATCTCGCCGCCGGCGGTGAGATCGGCCTCGTACACCATGAAGGGCTCTCTGCCGGAGCCGATGCCGAGCGTGCAGTGGGCGACGCCGTCCTTCGTCGCGCAGCCGCCGGAGACGACCTTCATGCCCTTCTGCGCGAGCAGCTCCTTCACGTCGTCGCCGATGCTGCGCTCCTTGGGATCGTCGTAGTCGCACTCGCCGACCGGCAGCTCGCCGTGCGTGACGGTGGCGGCGGAGAACAGCGCGGCGAGCTCCTTGCGCTTCGGCAGCACCGCGGGCGCGCCCGCAGCCGGCGGTGCGCCGACCTTCGCGACGGCGATCCGCACGCCCTCCCACGCGAGCGCACCGAGCCCGATCAATGGATCGGCGACGTGCACCATCGCGCTCGCGACCGCGGTCGTCGCAGGCGCGACGAACCCGAGCCCCTGCCCGGCCGCGACGTCGGCGTGCTGCGATTCGACCGTACGGAACACCCGGCCTTCGGCGGCGAGCGCTGTACCGGCGAGCGTGGTGAGCGAGAGCAAGGCGAGAACGAGGCTGGTGGCGGGCATCGGCGGGTCCGGCCCATGACGTGCGAGCACGCGGGGCTGCTTCCCTCGTTGCCACAGGGCCCTGTGCGGTTCACCGCTCCATGCTGCGCACGAACGTCACCACCACCGGCTTGTGGTCGCTGACGCCGGCGTCGATCACCGCGGCCCCGGTGGCCACGAGCTGCGACCCCAGCACGACGTGGTCGAGACGCGCGTGCAGGCTCGTGAGCGGCAGCGGCCACGACCAGGTCGACGCGCCGGCATCGAAGTGGGGCAGCACGCTGGTGAAGCCCCGCGCCGCGAGCCACTCGAGCGCGTCGCCGTTCTCGCCCTCGTTGAAGTCGCCGGCGAGCACCGTCGGCAGCTCCGGCTCGAGCTCCGCCGCGTACGCGACGATCTCCTCGCGCCGCAGCTCGCCCGTGGTGAAGTAGCCCTTCACCCAGCTGCCCGAGTCGGAGATCGGCGGACGCAGGTGCACGTCGAGCAGCTGCAGCTCGCCGTCCGGCGTGTCGACGACGAAGCGCCACGCCGGAAACCACCCGATCGGCGACGCGAGGTACTCGTCGGTGACGATGGGCCAGCGCGAGAGGATGCCGAGCCCGCCTGCGCGACAGCAGTCGCGGAAGCGGGCGTGCGGGTAGCGATCGCCGAGCTCGCGGCGGAGCACGTCCTCGGCGTGGGCGGTGGTCTCCTGCAGCAGCACGATGTCGGCATCGGCGCTGGCGATCGCGTCCACGTTCGCGCGCTCGCCCGCCACGCCGAAGTTCACGTTGAACGTCATCACCGTGAGCGGCGCACCGGGCTCGACGGCCTCGGGGGGCTGCGAGGGACCCGAGCCGCAGGCGACGAGCAAGAGCGGCGCGATCGTGGAGCATGCCCGCGTCATCGCGAGGTCCGACGTACGGCGGGGGCCCCGGGTTCCCACGTCCATCCCCGCCGTGACGAGCCGGTGACAAGCGCGGACGCCTTGGCGGTAGCATCCGCGGGTGTCCGAGCTGCTCGATGCCTCCGCGATGACGCTGGCCCGCTGGATCCGCAGCCGCAAGATCTCGCCGCGCGAGGTCGTCGACTGCCACATCGAGCGCATCCAGGCCGTCAATCCCGCGATCAATGCGGTCATCGCCCAGCGCTTCGAGCTCGCGCGCAGCGAGGCCGCGGACGCAGAGCGGCGCGTGATGACGGCCCGCGATCCCGACCAGCTCCCGCCGCTGCTCGGCCTGCCCTACACCGCCAAGGAGTACATCATGGCGGACGGCATGCCGATCTCCGCGGGGATCTGGTCACGCCGTGGAGCGCGGGCGGATCGCGACGCCGAGACCGTGAAGCGGCTGCGCGATGCGGGGGCGATCCTCGTCGGGATCACCAACGTACCCGAGGGCGGGCTGTGGCTCGAGACCTACAACGACATCTACGGGCGCACGGTGAACCCGTGGGATCGTCGGCACACCGCCGGTGGATCGAGCGGTGGCGAGGGAGCGATCGTCGCGGCGGGCGGCGTCGCGTTCGGGCTCGGGGCCGACGTCGGAGGCTCGATCCGGATCCCCGCGGCGTTCTGCGGCGTGGTCGGCCACAAGCCCACGGGACGGCTCGTGCCCAACACCGGCTTCTGGCCCCAGGCGCACGGGGAGCACAGCGCGTATCTCGTGTGTGGGCCGTTGACCCGCCGCGTCGAGGACGTGATGCCGATCATGCGCGTGCTCGCGGGACCCGACGGTGTCGATCCGGTGATGCGAACGTTCGAGCTCGGCGATCCGTCGGAGGTCGACCTGCGCGACGTGACCGTGTACCCGCTGGAGACGAACGGCACCACGCGCGTGTCCGAGACGAACCGCAAGGTCGTGCGCGACGCGGCCGCGATGCTCGCGGCCCGTGGTGCGAAGACCGGCGAGCTCGATCCCGCGAAGCTGAAGCACGCGTTCCTCATCTGGAGCGCGATGATGTCGGCCTCCGCGGGCCCCAGCTACGCGCAGATCCTCGGCGACGGCACGCCGATCAGGGCCGGACGCGAGCTGCTCAAGCTCGCGATGCGTCGCTCGCGACACACGTTCCCGGCGCTCGTGCTCGTGGGGCTCGAGAAGATCGCCGCGCGCATGCCCGGGCAGGTCGAGAAGTCGATCGCCGAGGGCAAGGCGCTGCAGGCGGAGCTCGAGGCGGTACTGGGACCGAACGGCGTGATCCTGCATCCGCCCTACAGCCGGCCGGCGCCGCGCCACTACGCGCCGATGCTGACGCCGTTCGACTTCGTGTGCACCGGGCTCTTCAACGTGCTCGAGATGCCGTCGACGGTCGTGCCGATGGGCTTCGACGAGGGGCTGCCGCTCTCGGTGCAGGTGATCGGGCGGCGTGGCAACGATCACCTGACGATCGCGGTCGCGGGTGCGCTCGAGCGCGAGCGCGGTGGGTGGCGACGTGCGCAGCCGAGCTGGCGCCTGCCCGAAGCGGATGTGATCGCGGCGCGGGGGTGAGCGGATGAAGCGGTGGGCGATCGCAGGGCTGGGGCTCGTCGCGTGCCGTGCGGGGGACGAGAGCGCCTCGAGCTTCGGCAGCGGCAGCGGCATCGCGAGCGCGGAGTCCGACACGAGCACGGGCGCGGACGTCGGCACGAGCGGCAGCGAAGCGTCGAGCAGCAGCGGCACGACCACGGTGGGCGTCGAGTCCTCGAGCGGAGGCGGTGAGGCCGGCGTGCCGTGCAGCCTGCTCGCGAACGGCTACGGCGGCGCGATGCTCGAGCTCGACACCGGACCGGGCTCCGACGAGCGCCTCGTGTTCACGATCCCCTCGGTGCCGGCGCAGCAGATCACGAGCGCGACCCTGCGCTTCGCGAGCTGGGACGCGGATCATCCCGACGAAGAAGGCACGGTCGTCGTCAACGGCAATGCCGCACATCCGATCCCCGCGAACGCGGCGTGGGACAACGCGGCCGGCGACGGCAGCTTCGACGTGACGGGCGAGCTCGTGGAGGGCGACAACGTCGTCGAGTTCGGGCCGGGCCCGCTCGAGCGTTCCTTCTTCCGCATCGGCGATGTCGCGCTCGACGTCCTCGTCGTGCTGCCGGAGTGTCCGGCCGGGCCGGACCCGCTCGCGGTCGAGCGCACCGTCGATTATCACGACGCGAGCTACACACAGCGCAACAACTGGGTGCTGCGTTGCGACGACTACGCGTACACGGCCCACGGCGACGATCACCTCGCCGAGGACTGCGACGGGCTCTACGCACCCGACGGCACGAGCAAGGGGACCGCGACGTTTCTGTTCGACGACGTCGTGCCGAGCACGTACGAGGTCCGCATCCGCTCGCGGCACACGCCGAACCGCAACCCGGCCGGGGCGCTGTTCATCGTGGACGGCGTCGAGAAGCGGATCCCCCAGGACGACGACCTCGACTACGTCACGGACGTCTGGGGGATGGCCGAGCTCGGCGGCGACGTGGAGGTCGTGCTCGACAGCACGCGCGAGGACGACGAGAGCGACAGCGTCATCTGGGTCCGCCTCGTCCCCGCGGGCGGGTGAGCCCCGAGCCGGCGCAAGGTGCGCTCGCGGGGTCCTACGGGCCTTGTGCGGGCTCGTGCGGATTGTCGCCGTCCAGCCGCAGCGTCCCGCGCGTCGATGTGATAACTACCGGCGCGCGAAAGCCTGACGAGTGGATCTCCCGAGATGAGCAGCGACGACGCGATCGAGTTCGAAGGTAAGGTCGTCGAGGTCCTCAGCGGCGGCACGTTCAAGGTCAACGTCGGCGAGGGTCACGACGTGATCGCCAAGCTGGCGGGCAAGATGCGTCGCTACCGAATCCGCGTCGTGCTCGGCGATCGCGTCACGGTCGCCGTGTCGCCCTATGATCCGACCCGCGGTCGGATCACGTATCGGCCGCGTTAGCAGGGTGCGGAAGAACGCAGAGCGTTCTTCCGAACACCCTGCTCCGTGCCCGTGCCCGTGCCCGTGCCCG
>CAZFKC010000112.1:0-33090 GCA_964519175.1 uncultured Nannocystaceae bacterium | reverse complement strand
GCTAGTGCTCGCAGTCGGTCTGCGACTCGACCTCGGCGAAGTGCACGAAGTCGAAGGAGACGCGCAGATCCGGCGTGGGGCTGTCGTTGTAGGCCATCGGACCCACCTCCAGCACGTCGGGCAGGTCGGGCCGCGCGAACGCGTCCGCGAGCTCCCAGTCGCCGTCGTCCTCGCGGACGTACATCAGGAAGCTCGAGCCCAGTCGGCAGATCCGCACCTCGCCGCTCGCGCTCGGCCACGGCGGCCCCTTCCACGTCGAGTCGCCGTCGACGGTGCTCTTGGTCTCCACCGAGGGGTCGTCGTCGGTGCCGAGCGCGATGTAGAGGTTGTTCTCGCCGTCGTCGTCGGGATCGCGCGCGAGCAGTCCACCGAAGCGGAAGATCGGCGGCGGCGGTGCGTCGCGATCCTCGAGCCCGCTCGCACGCACCGATGCGGTAGCCATGAAGTCGCCTTCGATCTCCTTCCACACGAGGATCGACGTGCTGCCCTGACCCCACTCGGTGTTCTCGCGCGCGTCGAGATGGAGCTGGCCGTCCTCGAGCACCATCTCGGCATCCTCGTCGCGATAGACCTCCCAGCCGATCAGCGAGGCCGCGTCGAAGTCGTCGCCGAGCTCGGCGGGATCGACCTCGTCGTCGTCGGCGTCTTCGTCGTCACGCGCCGCGGGCGGGCCGTCGGTGGGATCGGCGAAGCCGCTGGTGAGACCGTCGTCGAGCCACACGTCGTCGCTCGGTTCGGTGCAGGCGAGCGGCGAGCATGCGAGCGTGATGAGAATTGCGATGCGCGAGGTGGACACGGTGCTGACTCCGACACCGGGAGTCTAGACAGCCGCAGCACTCGCGCTCGCGCTGACACACCGCTTCGCGGTGTCCAAAGTTCGCTCAGGGGTGTGGCAAGAGCGTCATGCGTCCCGCGGGACGATCGTCTTTCGACAGTCGCCGATGCGACGCATCGCTGCGCGACGGCGACGACGCCGGGCCACTCGTCGCGGTGCCGGCACTCGTCTCCGTCGTGGAACGCCCATGGAGCACGGAGGAGGCAGCGAACATGGGCGACGGCAGACGGTTCATGGGACGGGGACCGTTCGTGCAATCGGGGTGCCCCAGCTCCGCTCAGGTGTGCGATCCATGGATGTCGCAGTTCTGCAGCGACGACGCAGCGTGCGGAGCCGCCACACTGTGGCGGATCGTCCCGTGCGCGACGCCGTGCCGCCGATCGCGTGATCGGCCGATCAGAAGATGCCCGAGCCGACCCGGAACGGCGGCCGATCGAGCGCGTCCTGGACGAAGTAGTGCACCCGCGAGACGGGGTCGCGCTCGCTCGACCGCCGCTCGGGATTCTCGCGTCCGTGACGATCCCACAGGTCGAAGGCTTCGTCGACGGTGTCGAGTCGCGGGTCTTCCTTCGCGATGCCGAGGTGCTCGGCCATCAGGCGCTTGCGCAGATCCTTCGCGAGCTGCTCGTCGAGCACGACCGCATTGATCTCGCCCTCGGTCTTGAAGCCGCGATCGTTGATGTTCGCGCTGCCGACGGTGAGCCAGACGTCGTCGATGATCATGATCTTGGCGTGCACGTCGATCGGCACCCAGCGACGGTCACCGCCGGCATCGTCGGCGACCACGAGCAGGCGCGAGAGCTCGAAGTCGGGCCGCGCCTCGCGAATCGCCGCGAGCGTCTTCGCGGTGTAGTAGCCGCTGGGATCGATGAACGAGGCCTCGCCCTCGTTGATCGGCCACACCACCACCACGAGCCGCAGTCGCGGATTCGCCGTGAGCGCCTGTGCCAGCGCGCGACCGATGTCGGGGCTGCGGAAGTACTGGTTCTCGATGTAGATGTAGCGCCGCGCGTTGTAGATCGCGCGGTAGTAGGCCTTGAGGATGCCGCTCTCGCCGCCCGGCTGCGTGCGGACGATCTGCACCCACGTCGCGCCGGCCTGCGGTTGCTCGGTGGGTGGCGTGGGCAGGCTGGGCGCCGGCTCGCCCCCCAGCCGACGACGCAGCGCATCGGTGATACGGGGCACGAGCTTCTTCCGCCGCGCCTCGAGCGACTGCTGCCACCGCTGCGCGAAGTTCTGCAGCAGGTCGCCGACCGCGGGCCCCTCCATGCGCACCATCAGATCGTGGCGCGGTGCGAACGGCGGCAACGCGACGTGCCGTGTCGCCTCGGCGCGCTGGTGGGCATCCGCCGAGTGCGGGAAACGCCGGGGCTCCCACGCGTGGTGGTCGGTGGTGTCCCAGTCGTTCTCCTTCAGGTTCATGCCGCCGCAGTAGCCGACGCGGCCGTCGATGGTCATCGTCTTCTGGTGGTGGCTGCCGATGAGCGTCGGGTGATCCTGCTGCAGCACGTCGATGTTGTCGTGGCCGCGCCAGTACCACCGCCGCATCCACGGATCGAGGATCGGCGTCGAGGCCATCCCCCAGATCAGCAGACGCACCCGACGATCGCGGGCGGCCAGCCGCTCGAGCATCACGCCGAGCCGGTGCCGCGAACGCGCCGGAGAATCGGTGAGCGCGAGCTCGAGCGGACGCCGCAGCTCGATGTCGGGCCGGCACATCCACGTGGCGATCTGCACCTCGTCGGTGGCCTGCTCGAGATCGTCCGCGACGCGGCTCCAGGCCTGCTCGCCGTCGACCAGCACCTCGACGTGGTTGCCACCGCGCGGTGGTGGAGAGTCCTCGTGCTGGGTGAACCAGTCGTAGACGACGATGCGGTTGATCGCGCCGTCGGGGGCAGCCGCGAGCTCGACCGCGAACTCGACGACATCGGGCGTGTGCTCCTGCGACTCCGCCATGGCTCAGCTCCCGTGGCGCTGCTGCAGCGCGACGACGGTGGAGGGGTCGAGCTCGCCGGTCGCCGGTAGACCGTGTGCGACCTGGAACCTGCGCAGCGCGCCCGCGGTGAACGGGCCCAGCTCGCCGTCGACGTCGCCGGCGAAGAAGTTGAGGTGGTTGAGCCGTTCCTGGGCGCCCTTCACGGACGTGGCGGCGTGCAGCCCGGAGAGCACGAGCTCGAAGCGGCGGTACGCGACGATCAAGGCCGCGCGCCGGGCCCCGGCCGGCACTTGCACGTGCAACCTGCCGCCCTCGTCGAGCGCACCGGCCGAGGGCGCGCCGTCGTCGAACGCGATCGAGTACGCGCGCCCTGCGAGCGCGCGACCGGTACTGTCGAGGAGCTCCAGGTTCAGCCAGCTTCCTGCGGCCACGCGCGAGCATCATCGCTGGTCGCGCGTGCCGTCAAGCAGGCGCACGCCGGGGCGCTTGCAGCCCTCGCGCGGGCAGCGGATGCTTGCGGGACGACATGCCTGCGGAGACCCTCATCGACGGTGGCCACGCGAAGATCGTGGTCGCCGCGCACGGGCTGGTGGGCATCACGGTGTCCGTGGTCGATCGGCCGAGCGGGGACGAGCGCAGCGCGGTGCGGCTTCCGTACCCGAGCGCGGGCTACGGCGGCCACGAGCTGGTCGTGTCGCCGAGCGGTCGCTACCTCGCGCTGTTCCTCTATTCGGGGCAGAGCGAGCTCGGGTACGAGATGTTCGAGCTCCTGCCGCAGCTCGAGCACGTGGGCGGGATGCCCTACACGTTCGGCGAAGGCGACCAGCCGGTGTTCTCGCCCGACGAGCGCTGGATCGTGATGGTCTGGGAGACGTATCTCGACTGGTGGAGCGAGCGCGACGCCGCGTTGCGCGGACACGCGCGCGAGATCGAGTGGGGCACGCTGTCGCTGCAGCACGTACCGGACGGAATGATCGCGCACGTCCCCCTCGTCGCGCAGGTACCGGCAGGCTGGGATCCCGAGCCTTCGTCATGGACCGCGCCGACGGATCTCCGCTTCGCCAGCCCCGATGCGCTCACGCTGCGCACACCTTGGGGCACGACGCCGCGGATTCCGTTCCCGCCCTCCGGCGACGCGCCGGTCGTCGTCGGATGAGAAGTGCTAGCATCGTCGGATGCTGGCTTGTTCTCGTCGCTGGTCTGCCTTTGCGGTCGTGCTCACGGGGTGCTTCTCCGAGCCCGATGTGAACGGCAGCACCGAGGGCGACGAGAGCAGCTCCAGCTCCGCATCGAGCACGACCGTCGATCCGACGCGCCCCTCCACCAGCGACACGACCGGCCCGATCACGGACTCCACCACCGCGAGCACGGTCGACACCGGTACCGACAGCGACGAGACCAGCACCGACACGGGCACGACGGAGGACAGCGGCGTGATGTGTCCGATGGGCACGTTGCCCGCGCCCCCGATGCCCGTGGGCTGGACCGGACCGCACGTGCTGTTCGCCGGCATGGAGTCCTCCACCGGCTGTTCCGAGGGACTGATGCCCAGCATCCCCGATGCGGCGTTCTACGGCGGCACCGCGTCGTGCTCGTGCAGCTGCGATCAGACGTGCAACGTGTCGGTGCACCCCGACGACGGCAACATGTGCACGAATCCCGGCCTCACGAGCGACTACCCCGATGGTGAGTGCGCATCGGTGACCGACCCGATCTACGTGCGCACCCAGGGAATGCCGCCGGTGGGCAGCTGCTTCTTCGCCACGGCGACGCCGGATCCCGTGAAGTGGCAGGAGCGCTACGCCGTGTGCGAGAGCATCGACCCGAGCTGCGTCGGGGTCCCGCCCGGCGCGATCGGTCCCTGTCTGCGCCACGACGGCGATGTGCCGTGTGGCGACGAACATCTCCAGCTGCGCATCACCACCGTCGACGACGTCGAGCCGATCTGCGACGCCTGCGACAGCTGCGCGGACGAGGCCGCCGACGCATGCCTCGGCGCCGGCATCACGGTCTACGGATCCGACGACTGCTCGGGCATGGGCGAGGCCGTGGTGGCGGGGCGTGTGCTCGAGCGACTCGGGGCTCAGCTTCTCGGTCGCGATCCCCGACGCCGCATGCCCGGGCACGAGCGCGACGCTCACCGAGGTCGGCGCCGCCACGTGGTGCTGCGCCGGCTGACTCCGCGCTGGCGTCAGTCGATCGCGGGACGCTTGCGGCCGAGCGGAGGGCGCTTGCCACCACGCGTCGAGCCCTTGCCGTCGTGGGCTCCACGCACCCAGCCACGCTGCTCCACGAGCCACTGCTTGCCCACGAGCACCGCGGGCCGCGGCATCTCGTGCTCGTCGCTCGCGGTGAAGCCGAGCGCAGTCAGCCCGCTCGCGAGCAGCGCGACGCGCCAGTGCTCGCCTTGCTTGCGGAAGAGCCCGGCGACGTGCAGCCCGAGCTGCTCGGTGTCGAGGATCTCGACGTCGAGCACGCCCGCCTTCGACGACACGCGCACGTGGGCCTCGATCGGGACCTGACGCTGCAGATCCGGCACCGCATCGAGGAAGCCGTCGAGGTGCGTCGCGTGCACGATGGCCGGCCGCGCATCCTCGATGGCCCCGCGCGTCTCCACCGTCACGCGCTCGTCCTTGTAGTGCACGCTGCCGTGCTTCAGGCGCACCCACGTGCCCTTGCTGACGCCGCTCGGGGACTTCACGGTGATGCCCTTGCTGCGCAGCGTGAGCTCTTCGGCCACGATCTCGCCGTCCGCATTGCGCTGCACCCGGCCGCTGCTGTGCAGCGCCGCACCGACCTCGAAGTCACCGGCCTCCAGCACGGCATCCTCGAGCGCGAGCTCGTAGGTCCCGTGCGGGATGCCGTCGGGACCCATGTCGGCGATCGCGTGGCCCTGGGCGCGGCCACGGTTCAGCGCGACCGAGCTCGAGCCGACGGCGGCGGAGATCCGCCGCAGATCGTCCGCCACGAGCTCGCCCGTCTCGATGTGCACGCGCTCGAGATCCCACGCTTTCGTCATGTCGGCGTGCTTGGTCAGCAGCTCGCCGGTCACCTCGTCGCCGTGGGCCAGCTCGCCGCCGGGCCGACCGTGCAGCGCCGCGCCCCGCAGCCAGACGCGCGCGCGGCCGTGTCCACCGTCGTCGAGATCGAGCACGAGCTCGGGCGCTGCGGTCACGCGCACCCGCTCCGCTGCGAACGAGCCGCGCTCGCTCTGGTGGTGGATCCGGGTGCCCGGCAGCAGCACACCGTCGTCCGCCGCGGCGGCGATCTCGATCGGCCCGGGCGCCGACGACAGGCGACCGTCCACTTCGGGCCACCAGGCCGCCAGCGCGAGGATGTCGATCAGCTCGCCCTCGGCGACGATGCCGAAGTCGAGGTAGCCCGCGGGCTGCGTGATCTCGCTCGTGTCGAACGGCGCGACCTCGAGCTGTGCGGTGCCGGTCAGCCCCCGCAGCGCCTCGTGCTCGCCGATCCACAGCCCGGCGTCGACGAGCTGCACCACGGACGCCGGCGTCCAGAGATCGCCGCCGTCGGTCCAGTGCATCCCCCCGCGCACGAAGCCGCACGGCTCGACGTCGAACTCGTCGATCCACATGCGATCGACCGCGACGTCGAGGTCGTCGAGGTCGACGCCCCACGCGTCTTCGGCGGACGGCACGGGTTTCGGCTCCGTCGACTGCACCTGCGGCGGCGTGCCGTCGAACGGGGCGTAGGCGAGGAGATCCGGATCGTCACCCTCTTCGGGATCGACCTTCGCCCGGTATTCGACCATCGCTCCACTCGCGCGGATGTGCTCGAACTGCACGCGGTGATCGAAGAGCGACAGGAGCCGCATCTCCACCTCGGCCTCGTCGACCTCCACCTTGAGCTGATAGCTGTAGGTGTCGATCTCGAGGTGGGCGTCGCGCACGTGCACGACCGTGGGCCACAGCATCCACGCGCGGCCGTGCGCGAGCCGCACGCTGGTGATCGCGCTGTCGCGGGTCACGAGCGCTTCGACGCCGCCCACCCACAGCGCGACGTTGCAGATGAGGATCCACAGCGGCAGCGGGAGGACCACGGCCAACAGGCACGCGCGAACCCACTTCCGCGCGAACAGCTGGCGCAGCTTCGACATCAACCGCCGTTGCGCAGTCGCGAGAGGGCTTCCGCGTGGTCGCGGCACTTCGGCAGCAACGCTTCGCGGATCTCGAGCTTGGTCTTGGCATCCACCTCGCGCTGCTCGAGCGCGTCTTCGTAGCGCCGGATCCCGTGCTGCTCGCCTTCTTGCAGCACGCGCAGCGCCGGCCCGTGGCCGAGCAAGTTGGCCGCGGTCTCGACCGCGGTCGCGAACGTACCCCACGCGCCCGACGACGTGACGTCGTCGTCCGTGTAGATCTCCAGGCGCTCGCGCAGCGTCGACACGGCGCGAACATGGTCGCCGTGGATCGCACGGATCTGCGTGCTGGCCGGCTCGCTGAACACCTGCTCGAGCGCCTTCTCGTAGGTCTCCACCGCGGCCAGCTCGCCGCGCAAGAGCTCACGGATCACCTCGCTCGCCGCCAGTTCACTCGCCGCTTCCGCCATGGTCCTCTCCCAAGAACGACGCCGCGTCCACGCGCCTGCCCACGGTCTGGACCGTCCGGCGCGAGATGCAACCGCACCGCGTGACCAGCTCGTTTCCGAGTCGGTCACGCGGTGCCACCCAGGGCGTCCGCAACTTCCGTCCCCCACGCCGTCATCACCGGGGTCGAAGGCGATGCGCGAGCATCCGCGAGCCATCTGCGCGTCGCGGTCGGTGGGCGTGTGCGTCTCGTCCTGGGTGACGGACCGGATAGCACGCGGCATGCCGAAACCGCACGCGCAAGGATCCGCACGCATCCGAGCCCGCGACCTCCGCGATCGTGTGGCGCCCTGCCCCGCTGTGCGACCGTGCCCGTGCGCCGCTCGCCAGGAGCGCCCGCATCCGCCTCCGTTCGCTGCCCGCGCCGCGTCTATCCGCTCGGCACCGGGCTTGCTTTACCCACCCCCGAACCGAGGGGTGACCCATGCATCGTTCCGTCTGCGTCGTATTCGATCGACCTCGCTTTGCGCGAAAGGCCTACCGCACGCTGACCAAGTCGGCGCTGGGCGCGAAGGCCGACTCCGTCGCCGTGCACTACCGACGCATGGTCGACGGCAAGCTGCAGGTCTCGCAGACGCGCCCGATGGCCGGCGCCTTCTGGGGCGGGTTGTCGATGGCCGTGCTCGGCGCGACGGTGTCGCTGCTCGCGTTCGGCTTGGGTGGGAGCGCGCCGATGGACCTGTGGTGGGCGCTGCTCGTGGGCGCGATCTTCGGTGGCGGCTTCGGTGCGCTCTCCGGCGCGTTGATCGGGACGACAGAGCCCGAGAAGCCGCTCGCGGATGCGGAGGCCTCGCTCGGTCACGGTCATGCCGCCGTCGTGGCCGAGTTCACCGACCCGCAGCTTGCAACCGCGGCGGAGCAACTCCTGCTCCGACAGGGCGGCGCGCTCGGTGCCACCTGATTCGGCATCCGGGCGATGCGCGCGGCCATCCACGTCGGTCTGGTCGTACTCGCGTGCTGGTTCTTCTCGTCCGGGTGCGCGCACAAAAGGACGACTTTGAAGAACATCGCCGGTGCGCAGGCGCGCATCGGTGATGTCGAGATCACCGGCAACCGTGCGCTGTCCGATCGCGAGATCGAGCCGCACATGAACCTGCAGGAGACCAAGTGGTTCCCTCGCCCGAAGCGCGAGTGGTACCTGCCCGGGCTCATCCCGATCGACAAGGATCGGATCGAGGAGCTGTACGCGACGCGCGGCTACCACGAGGCGCGCGTGCTCTCGATCGAGCCGAAGTTCCGCAAGAAGGGCAAGGTCGTCGATCTGCTGGTGGAGGTCGACGAGCTCGCGCCCACGTTGGTGCGCTCGATCGCGTTCGACTGGCCGGAGGGTCCGCCGGGCGGCAACGCCGATCGTCCCACGCCGAAGTCGAAGATCGAGACGCACAGCGCGCTCACCCAGGACAAGCCGTTCGACATCGCCAAGCTCCGCGCCTCCGAGGCCACGATGCGGGCCGCGCTGCTCAAGCGCGGCTACGCGTTCTCGCAGGTCACGGGTACCGCGGAGGTCGACCGCACGGCCCGCACCGCCGACGTGCGCTTCACGGTCACCCCGGGACCGTTCGTGCGGATCGGCACCGTCCACATCCACGGGCTCCGCGCGGTACCCGAGTCCGCCGTGCGGACCGAGGTCGAGGGCTTCGTGGGACAGGCCTACTCGCCCGTGCGGCTCGAGAACCTCGAGCACGCGGTGTATGGCCTCGACGTGTTCAGCACGGTCACGGTGACCACCGACGAGGAGGCGCGCGAGGGCCCCGATGGTCCGGTCGTCGACGTCACCGTCGAGGTCGTCGAGTCGCAGCCGCAGCAGATCCGGCTCGGCGTCGGGCTCGGTGTCGATCCGAATCGTTGGGAGCAGTACGGCGCGATGCGGTACAGCCACACCAACATCGACCGCAAGCTCGCGCGCTTCGATCTGTCGATGAAGGCCGGCTACGCCGAGCTGCCCGCGATCTGGCAGCCCGACCAGCACGGGCCCATCGCCGAGCTGACGCCGTCGATCCGCCGCAAGGGCTGGCTCGAGCGCAAGCTGGTGTGGACGGCGGCGCCGTCGTTCGAGCTCGGGATCCAGAACGGCTACCAGTTCTACGCGCCCAAGACGCGGCTCGGCGTGTCGCGGTTCTTCACGCGGTTCTTCGAGCTCGAGCTCAGCCACAACTTCCGCTTCGTCGACTTCTTCAACGTCAGCCCGGCGCTCGACGCGAGCCGCTCGATCCTCGGGCTCGACTTCCGCGACCCGTACCTGCTCAGCTTCGTCGAGGTCACCGGTCGCATCCATCTCACCGACCGCGTGGCCGCGCCGCGACACGGCGTCGTGCTCGGCGTCACCTACGACATCGCCGGCGGCATCTTCGGTGGCGACTACGACTACAACAACGTGACGCCGGAGCTGCGCGGCTACTGGACGCCGCTCAAGAACCGGCTGCAGCTCGCGATCCGCGGGCAGCTCGGCTTCATCCTCCCGTTCGGCGACGAGCCGGGCGCACCGTTCGATCTCAAGTACTACCTCGGTGGATCCAACACGGTGCGCGGCTACGCGTATCGCCAGATCTCGCCGAAGATCGACTACTGCAACGGCGACGGGAGCTGTCGGCAGATCCCGATCGGTGGCCAGACGATGGTCGGCGGTAGCGCAGAGATCCGCGTGCGAGCGTGGCGCGGGCTGTGGATCGTCGCGTTCAGCGACATGGGTGACGTGCGCAGCGGCGTCCGCCAGTTCGCGCCGAACCAGTGGAGCTACACGATGGGCCCCGGCCTGCGCTACCACAGCAAGATCGGCGTGTTCCGGCTCGACGCGGGCTTCCGCCTCAACCACACGGAGTACGGGCGCGGACAGCCGGTCGGCGCCGTCCACTTCGGGCTGGGGGAGGCGTTCTGATGCGTCGGCGATTCCCGCGGCTGCGTCGCGTGCTGCGTCGGATCGGCATCGGCCTGGGCGTGACGATCGGCGTCGTGCTCGCGCTCGTGCTCGGCGCGCTCGCGATCGTGCTGTGGACGCCGTGGGGCACCCGCACCGCGCTGACGTTCGCGCTCGAGCGCTACGACGGCGCCGTCCCGGGCGGCATCTCCGTCGCCGAGATCCACGGCACGCTCGGCGGCGAGCTCGTGCTCGACGGCCTCGAGCTGCACGACGGCGACGAAAACCCGCTCATCGCGGCCGCGCACGTCGAGCTCGAGCTTCGGCTCGCCGAGCTGGTGGGCATGACCGTCGGCTTCGATCGGCTCGCGGTGGACGGGCTCGAGGTGTGGATCGGAGGGGAGCGTGCGCGCTTCGGCGATCTCGGACCCGACACGCCGCCCAAGCCGAAGCCCGAGGGCATGGTCGGGCCCGATCTGCCGATCGGCTTCTCGGGCGCGCTCGTGGTCGAAGACCTGGTCATCCACCAGTGGAAGCCCGACGGCCAGCTGGTCCAGCTCGTCGGTGGCCGCATCGACGCCGCGCTCGTCTCGCACGGACGCGAGGCCGAGCTGCGCGTGAACGCGTTGACCGCGATGCTCGGCGCCCCCGAGCTCACGGTCGCCGGCGCGAGCATGACCGTGCGCTGGGCCGATCCCGAGGTGCGCATCGAGGAGCTCGTCGCGCTCACCAACCGCGGCATCGTCCAGCGCGCGGACGTCGGCTTCGATGCGTTCACGCAGACGGGCGACGCGGACATCGCGGCGTTGGTCGACGTCGCCGCGCTCGCACCGGAGTCGCAGCTCCCGCTTCTCGGCCCCGTCGCGGTGGAGCTGCGCGGGGCGGGTGGCGCCGAGAGTGTGTGGGCGTCGATCGGTGCGGGCGACGGCGTCGATGCGCGCGTCGACCTGCTGCTGGGCGGCTCGATCTCGCCGCGGCTCGAGCTCGCGGGCCTGGGGGCGATGCGCGTGCATCCCCAGGGGGCCCGCGCGCCGATCGGGGCGCTGATCGCCGCGCAGGTGTTGCGACTGCCCGACCAGCCGATGCACGGCGCGGCGCAGGTGCGCTGCATCGGCTGCACCACCCCGACCGGGCTCGTGGCGCACAGCACGACGCTGGCGAACGGTGACGCGACCGAGGTCGACGCGCGACTCTTCATCGCCGATGGGGATGTCGAGGCGAGCGCCACGATCGCCGACGGCGTGCTCACGCAGGCCCGCGCCCACGTCGAGCTGCCCTCGTTGCCGCGCGTCGAGCACACGCTCTCGCCGTGGCTCACGCTGCCCGAGATCGGCGGCTCGCTCTCGGCGGATGCGTCGTGCACCGGCCGCGAGGCGCTGCTGCGTTGCCGCGCGCGAATGTCCGGACACGCGCTCTCGATCGCGGAGGCCCGCCTCGCCGAGCTGGGGTTGACCGCCGCCGTGACCATCGAAGACGGCAAGCCCGACGCGTCCGCGACGCTGCGCGCGGAGCAGCTGCAGTGGAAGCAGCACCGGGTCGCGCGGCTCCGCGTGGACGCGAGCGGCACCCCTTCCCGCTTGCGCGTGCTGGCCTCGGCCCACGATCGCCGCATCGCCGGCTCGGTGCTCGCGGTCGTCGAGCCCGGCCCGCACACCGACATCGCGCTGCACTCGCTCGCGCTCGACTACGACACGCTGCACGTGCGGCTCGGCCGGCCGAGCCACATCGGGATCGGCGGCGGCAAGGTGGCGATCGACGGGCTGCGACTGCGCGTCAACGGTGGAGCGATCGACGTCGACGGCGTGATCGGACCGCACAGCGATGCCGACGTCGCCGTCGAGCACATCGACCTCGCCGACCTGGGCCCGCTGAAGCTCCCGGTCGAGCTGCGCGGCATCGTCGAAGCGCGCGCCCACGTCGCCGGGACCATGAAGTCGCCCAGCATCGCGATGATCCTCGATGCCGGTCGGCTCGGCATCGACGAGCACGAGCTCGGCCGCATCGGCACCGAGCTCGCGTTCCAGCACGGCCTGCTCAGCACGTCGCTGAGCTGGCAGCCGAGCAAGGACGAGCACGTCGAGCTGCGTGCGCGGGCGCAGCTGCGACCATTCGGCGACCGGCGCGGTCCGGGTCTGCAGCCGCGCGCGCCGCTGTTGGTCGAGCTCGATGCCGACAACCTCGCGCTCGCTCGCTTGCAGCCCCTCGTCGGCGAGCACGAGATCGCCGGGCGACTGGGGACCTCGCTGCGGATCGCGGGCACGGGCGCCGAGCCGGTGGTCGTGGCGTCGGTCGACGGCACCGCGCTGCGCTACGACGACGTGCGCGTCTCGACGGTGCACGCGGAGGTCGAGCATCTCGACGGCCGTGTCGACGTCGACGTCGAAGCACGCGCGCCGTGGATGCGCAGCGTGAGCCTCACCGCGTCCGCGCCCGTGCGCGTCTCCGGCGTCGCGCCCTACGCCGAGCTCGATCGCGAAGGCGATGCGTCGCTCGGGCTGGTGCTCGATCGGCTGGAGCTCGCGGGCCTGGAGGACATCGTGCCGGGGCTGGACCTCGCCGGCCGCGTCGACGGCGAGCTGGGGGCTACCGTGAAGAACGGCGAGCTGGCGGCGCGCACGAACATGCTCGCGCGCGACGTCGCGAGGAACGGCGAGCGCATCGCGACGGTGGCGCTCGAGGCGACGCTGGCCCCCGAGGGTCTCCGCGCGAAGCTGCAGGCCAGCGGCGCCGCCGCTCGCCTGCTGGAGGTCGACGCCGACGTGCCGGTCGGCCTCGACGTCCGCACCGGCAAGCCGACGTGGCAGCGGAGCAAGCCGCACCACGTGCAGCTCGAGCTCGCCGACGTCGACGTCGCTGCGATCGGGCGCCTCGCCGGTGTCGGCGGCATCGCGGGGCGCATCGGAGGTGACGCGACCCTCGACGGACCTGCTACTGCACCCGCGCTCGACGTGGGGCTCGTGGGCCGTCGGCTCGCGTGGGGCGGCAAGCCGCTCGGGCGCGTCGAGCTCGAGGTGCACCAGGCCGGCAAGCGCCTGCACGCGCATGTGAAACAGGAGCGGGGCGTCGCGCGCCTCCGGCTCGATGCCGACGTCCCGATCCGCGTCGATCTCACGAGCGGTGGCGTCGACTGGGACCGCGATGGTGATCACCGCGTCGAGCTCGACGCCGTGGCGATCGACGAGAAGCTGCTGGCTCCGTTCGTCGCGCTCCCCGACGAGCTCACGTTCGTCGCGCACGCCGAGCTGGAAGCGCGGGGCAACCTGAAGACGTTCGCAGCGAAGGGTCAGCTCCGCGCCGACGTCGGCGACGCGAAGCGCAAGGACACGCCGGTGGCGGCCCACCTGTCGATCAGCCCCGAGAAGCAGGCCGTCGACGTCGTCATCGGCCCCTTCGAGGACAGTGCGCTCGAGCTCGTCGCCACCACGCAGGCGCCCCTGCACGCGCTGTTCGCCACCGAGCGCTTCGACTGGAAGCAGATCCCCATCGTCGCGTCGTTCGACACCGATCACTTCCCGCTCACGGGGCTCGGTCCCCTGTTGCCCGACGCGATCGACCAGCCGGTCGGTCGGCTCGACGCGCACGTCGCCGCCGCAGGGACGCTCGGCAAGCCCGGCCTCCGCGGGAACGTGCGGCTGCGCGACGCCGCCATCACCGTGGTGCCGCTGCGTCAGCGCTTCGATCGCGTGGCGCTGCAGGTCGCGCTCGACGGTGCGGACATCGAGCTCGTGCGACTCGCCGCGCGCAGCGGCTCCGGACACGCGAGCGGCAAGGGCCGCATCCACCTCGCGCGCGGCGGCACCAAGGGCCAGCTCGAGCTCCGACTCGACGGGCTGCCCATCGTGCGCCCCGGGATGCCGCTGATGAAGCTCTCCACCCGCGCGACCGCCGAGCTCGACGCCACCGGCGAGCGCACCCTGATCGAAGTGGTCGCGCGCAAGAACACGCTCGACGTGTTCACCGCATCGGTGACCGCACCGACCGCGCTACCGACCACCGAGGGGGTGGTGTTCGTCGACACGCGTGGCCGCGCCGCCCAGCGCAAGGAAGACAAGGCCGCGGCACGCGAGCCGCTACTTCCCCCCGACATGAACGTGAAGCTCACGCTCGCCGATCCGGTGTTCGTGCGCGGGCCCCAGGCCAACATGAGCTGGCGCGGCGGCATCGAGCTCGATCGCGACAACGAGAAGATCCGCGCCCACGGTGCGCTCACGTGCGACCGCGGGCGCATCAACTTCCTCGGCCACGACTTCGTCATCGACAGCGGCCGCGTCACCCTTCCCGAGCGCGGCGAGCTCGACCCGTACATCGCGCTCACTGCGGTCACGCAGACGGAGGAGGGCGAGGTCACGATCGACGTGCACGGGCGCGCGAGCCGGCCCGAGCTGCGGCTCTCGTCCGATCCGCCGCTGCCCGAGTCCGACGTGTTCGCGTTGCTGGTGACCGGCAGCAGCGGCGGCGCCGACGAAGGCGAAGGCGGCGAGGTCGAGGCCAAGGCGGCGAACCTCTTGGTCGCGTTCCAGAACCCGGTGCTGCAGCGCGAGCTCCAGGATCGTCTCGGCATCGACCGCGTCGGCGTCTCGTTCGGCGACAACGTGGACCAGCCGATCGTCGCGGTCGGAAAACGGGTGTCGCGCAAGGTCTACCTGGAGACGCGTTATCATCACAACGCGCCCAAGGATCAGAACAACGCCGAGATCCACCTCGAGTACAGCATCAAGGCCCCGCACTGGAGCGTGGAGACCTTCATCGGCGACGCTGCGAAGGGCGGGCTCGAGGTATGGTGGCGGACGCGCTTCGGTCGTCCGCCCGCCCCCGTCGAAGCGGCAGAGCAACCGGCGAAGAAGCCGGCGACCGCGAAGAAGAAAGAGGAGAGCCATGGCGAGCAGCGTTGGTGAGCATCCGAGCGCTACCCCTCCCGTCGGTGCGCAGGCGCGGGTGGCGGTGCAAGACGGCGTGCAGGCGGTGCAGACGAAGGCCCGCGCTGCGAAGCGGTGGCCGCTCTTCGTCGCGGCACGCGAGCACGCGAAGGGCAAGAGCAGCCTGTTCGCGGCGGCGGTCTCGTTCTTCGCGGCGCTGTCGCTCGCGCCGCTCCTGGTGCTCGCCGTGGCGATGGTCGGCACCGTCTTCGGCACCGAGGCCACGCGCGCGCAGCTCGTCCAGGACATCGACGCTGCGATGGGGCCGGCGCCCGCGTCGGTCGTCGACGGGCTCGTCCGCAACGCGGCGCTCGACGAGGGCCGTTGGTGGCGGGTCGTCGTGGGTGTCGTGGTTGCGGCCTGGGGCGCGACCGGCCTGTTCGTCCGGCTGCAGGAGACGCTCAACACCGTGTGGGGCGTGCGTCAGCGCGAGGGCCGGACGCTCCGCGATCGCGTCGTCCTGCTGCTGCGCAAGCGGCTCACGTCGTTCATGCTGATCGGCATCGTCGGTGTGCTGCTGTTCGCATCGATGGTGCTGCAGTCGTTCGGCGCCGGCCTCGACGCGCTCGCGAGCGAGCTCCCCTTCGGCACGTGGACGTGGCGCGTCGCCCAAGGGCTCGTCGCCATCGCGCTGTGCACCGCGTTCCTGATGCCGGTCTATCGCATCCTGCCCGACGTCGAGCTCGCGTGGCGCGACGTCCTGCCGGGTGCACTGGTGGCCGCCGTCATCGCGACCGTCGGCGCAGCGCTGCTGGGGTTCTACTTCGGCTACGCCGCCACCCGTTCGCTCTCGGGTGCCGCGGGCGGCGTGCTCCTACTCTTGCTCTGGATGTACTTCGAGGCCCACGTGCTGCTCTTCGGCGCCCGCTACACCCGGGCCTGCGTCGCACGGCGCCCGGGGCCTATCGTCCCCGAGCGCCACGCGCAACTCGTCGAGCCTACATCTTGAGCTCGGCGAGCTCTTCCCACGCCTCGGTCAGCTCGCGCTGCGCCTTGTTGATCGCGACGCCCACACCGACGCGGCCGTCGTCGAACATCTTGCCGGTCTTGCCGCGCAGCTCGACGAGGTCGGTGCGCGCCTCGGCCAGCGCCTTCGACGACTCGTCGACGGCGTCGGTGAGGTCCTTCGTCGCGGCGGCGCCCTTCGCCCGCTGGGTCGCGGCGTCGAGATCCGTCTGCAGGCGGGCGATTGCCGCGTCGGCACGGGTGGCGAACGCCGACTCCGACTCGTTCTTCAGGATCTCGAAGCGCTCGTAGCGGCCCTCGGCCATCGCCTTGCTCGCGGCGTTGTCGGCATGGGCGATCTCCTTGTTCGCCTCCTCGACCTCTTCGGCGACCTCCTTCTGCGCGTCGCCGACCTTCTCCGCGAACTTGGCCTCGGCATCGGCGAGGTCTTCGCGGGCGTTCTCGATCTTCTCCTTCGCGTCCTGGGCGGCCGCGGGGATTTCCTTGCGCGCGTCGGCACGCTCGTTGACCTGCTTCTCGGCCGGGGTCTCACAGCCGATCGCGAGCGCGAACAGGGCCGAAGCAGTGATGGGAGTGATTGCGCGAATCATGGGTGTCGTCCTCCGCCGAACTCGCGATTCAGGCAGCGACTCGGCGACCACAAGGTGGCACGCGACCTCGGGCCGGCAACGGCGCCGAGCCCGAGGCGCGGCTCGGCAGAAGTGATGCGCCACAGCGCAGTGGTGCACGTGCCGCCGCGCCACGGTGTGCCGACGCGCCCATGTCCGATACCGCGATCACGCGTTACATCGGCCGGTTCGGTCCTTGCAGTACCGCGCATCCACGATGATCTCGTCACGCCCCCGAGCACTCGTAGATGACAGCGTGCTGCAGCGCGCTCGACAGATCCTCGATCAGCAACTCGCGGCCGCAGCCGAGGACGACCCGGCGCGCGCCCAGCTGCTCGAGGCACTGCTGTGGATCGATCGCGGCGTCTACGGACGCTGCTCGGTCTGTGGCGAGTGCCTGAGCCGCACCCATGTCCTCAACGCCCCCGCGGACAAGGTCTGTCGGCCCTGTCGCCAGATCGCCCGCAGTGCCCGTGCCCGCGCCCACCGTCAGCAGAACGAGAGGATCGACCTGTCATGAAGCTACTCCACATCACCCTGCTCTCCGCCGCTGCCCTGCTCGCGCCCGCCACGGCGTACGCCGGGCTCGATTCGTGCGGCAACATCGACGTCTCTGCGAACGCGCACTGCGAGCTCGTCACCAGCGGTGGTTGCACCGCGATGTGCACGCCCGTGACGCTCGAGGCCGCCTGTGCGGGCCAGCTCTACGCCGAGTGCGACGGCCAGTGCAACGCGGAGATCACCGCGGAGTGCCAGGCGAGCTGCTCGGGCGAGTGCATGGGTCAGTGCGAGGCGAGCCCGCCGTCGTTCGACTGCCGCGCGGCCTGCGAGGCCGACTGCGAAGGCGAGTGCAGCGGTCGCTGCTCGAGCTCCGACTCGGAGTGCGCGGCGTCCTGCCGTGGCACCTGCTCGGCGTCGTGCGACGGACACTGCGAGGGCACCCCGCCCGAGGCCTCGTGCGAGGGCAAGTGCGAGGCGAGCTGCGACGGCTCGTGCGAGGCCGAAGCGAACCTCGATTGCCAGATCGACTGCCAGACCGGCGGCTACGTCGACTGCGAGGCGGAGCTGAAGGGTGGCTGCGAAGCCGCGTGCACGCGCCCCGAGGGCGCGCTGTTCTGCGACGGCAACTACGTCGATTACGGCGACAACCTCGACGAGTGCGTCGCGGCGCTGAAGGCCGCGCTCGACATCGAGGTCGAAGGCTATGCGCACGGGCAGTGCAGCAACGGGAGCTGTACCGGCGAGGCCGGCGGCTCGCTGTCGTGTGCCGTGGAGCCGACGGCGACCACGGCATGGGGCACCGGCCTGGCCGGCTCGGCCGCCGTGCTGTTCGTCGTCGCGATCGGCGGACGCCGACGCCGTCGCAACTGAACCGAGTCCGCGTGGGTCGAGACCTCGTAGGCCACGTCCGGGCTCAGGGCCGGACGTGGGCCACGAGCCAGCCCGCGATCTCGGCGAGCGGCAGCACCACCGTGGTGCCCCGGTGCTCGCGCGCAGCGGCCGGCATCACGTGACACTCGGCCTCGTCGGGATCCTGCACGACGAGGCGGCCTTCGGCCGCGAGCACGGCGGCGGCGCCGTCGCTGCCATCTCGGCTCGCACCCGTGAGCACGACGGCGATCGTGCGGGCGCGGAAGGTCTGCGCCGCGCTCTCGAACAAGACGTCGATCGACGGACGGGCGAAGTTCACCGGCTCGTCGACGGAGAGCGACAGCTCCTCGTCGTCGTCGACCAGCAAGTGGTAGCCCGCCGGCGCGACGTACACGTGGCCGGGGAGCGCTCGCTGCCGGTCCTCGGCTTCGCTGACGGGCAGCGAAGTGTGCCGCTGCAGCGCGCTGCAGTAGTCGTCGGTGCCGCTGGATGCCCGATGTTGCACGATCGCGATGGGTGCCGGGAACTCGCGCGGTAGACCCCCGAGGATCACACCGACCGCACGGAACCCGCCCAGGGAGCAACCGATCACGACGATGTTCGTCATGCCCGCCTCCGGAACAGCTTGAGCCGACCATCGATCACGTCGTAGTCGCGCTCGTGGGGTGTGCCGACCAGCGATTCCTTCAGGCCGACCGTGAGCGTACCGAATCGACGCAGGCTGTCGAAGAGCAGCCGATGCACGCGCTCTTGCAGACGTCGATTGAAGTAGATCATGACATTGCGACAGAAGATCACGTGGAATTCGTTGAAGGTGCGATCGGTGACCAGGTTGTGGTGCGCGAACACGACGTTCTTGCGCAGCCAATGGTTGACGATCGCATACCCATAGCTGGACGAATGATAGTCGGAGAGCGAGGCCTTGCCCCCGGCCAGCCGGTAGTCCTCGGCGTGCATCTCGACGGTGGAGAGCGGATACACGGCCTCGCTGGCCCGCCGCAGCACCACCTCGTTCATGTCGGTCGCGTAGATCCGGCAGCGGTCGAAGAGCCCTTCCTCGTGCAGCAGGATCGCCATCGAATACACCTCTTCGCCCGTCGAGCAGCCCGCATGCCAGATCCGCGTGAACGGATACGAGCGCAGCAGCGGCACCACCTCGCGCCGGAAACCGAGGTACATCTCGGGATCGCGGAACAGCGAGGTGACGTTGACCGTGAGCGCGAGCAGGAGCCGCTCCATCGCCGCGGAGTCGCGCGCGATGAGCTCGCGCAGTTCGCCCATGTCCGCGAGTTGCTCGGCGTGCACACCGTTGAGCACCCGTCGACGCAACGACGACCGCGCATAGTCGCGGAAGTCGAAGTTGTAGCGCCGATGGATCTCCTCGAGCAGCAGCGTGAGCTGGATGTCGTCGTCCGTCTGGCCTCGCACGCCCATCGCACCCGTGCTCGTCAGTCGCGGTAGAGCCAGACCCGCATCAACGAGAGGAGCTGGTCGACGTCGACCGGCTTCGTGATGTAGTCGGACGCGCCGGCCGAGATGCACTTCTCGCGGTCACCCTTCATCGCCTTCGCGGTGAGCGCGATGATGGGCAGGTTGGCCCACTGCGACTCGGCGCGGATGTGCCCCATCGTCTCGTAGCCATCCATCTCCGGCATCATCACGTCGAGCAGGACGAGGCTGATGTCCTCGTGCTCCCGCAGCCGCTCGAGTGCCTGCCGGCCGTTCTCGGCGAACGAGACCCGCATGCCGTGCTGCTCGAGCACGCTCGTGAGCGCGAAGATGTTGCGCATGTCGTCGTCGACCAAGAGCACATGCTTGTCCACGAACGGCGTGCCGTGGATCTGCTTGAGCTTGCGCTGCTTCGCCTGGGGCATCTCGCTCTCGACCCGGTGCAGGAACAACGCGGTCTCGTCCAGCAGATGGTCGAGCGAGCGGGCGCTCTTGATGATGATCGAGTCGGCCATGCGCGCGAGGCGGGTGTCTTCCTCGGGCGTGAGCTCGCGGGCCGTGTAGACGACGATCGGCGGCCGCACGATGTCGCGATCGCCGACGATCCGGTCGAGCAGCTCGAACCCCGACATGTCCGGCAGTCCGAGGTCCATGACCATGCAGTCGAACTTCTGCTCGTGCAGCAGCTCGAGCGCGCGAGCGCCCGACTCGCACAGCACGACGTGCACGTCGCCGTTGCCGATCATCTCGGCGATCGCCCGACGCTGCACCTCGTCGTCCTCGACCACCAGGATGTGGCGATCCTTGCGCTCGACGAACGTGCGCAGCGCGGAGAGCGTGTCCTGGAGCGCCTCCGGCTCCATCGGCTTCGCCAGGAACGCGATGGCGCCCTGCGCGAGCGCGCGCACGGAGTCGGCATCGTGCGCGCTGATCATGTGCACGGGCACGTGGCGGGTCTGCGGGTCGTGCTTGAGGCGATCCAACACCGCCCAGCCGTCGATGCCCGGCAGGCCGATGTCGAGCGTGATCGCGTCGGGCCGGACGCGTCGCGCGAGCGCCAGTGCACGCTCGCCTGTCGTGGTGACGACCGCCTTGAAGTCGCGCTCGCGCGCCATGCCCATGAGCAGCTTCGCGAACTCGGGATCGTCCTCGACGATGAGCAGCACGCGATCACCTTGCACGAGCGACTCGCGATCGTCGGCGATCACGTCGGCGTCGTCGCTCGTCGCCGGTTGCTCGGGGAGGACGGGCTCGAGCTGCGTGCGCGGAGCGTTGCTCAGCGTCTGCCGCCGTGGGGTGCGCACGGGCGTGGTGCCTCCGCCCGTCTGCCAGCGCGCGGGCAGGTAGAGCGTGAAGGTGCTGCCCAGGCCGAGCGAGCTCTCCACCACGATGCGACCGCCGAGCAGGTTCGCGATCTCGCGGCTGATCGACAGCCCGAGTCCCGTGCCGCCGAAGCGACGGCTGGTGGTGCCGTCGGCCTGCTGGAACGCCTCGAAGATCAGCGCCTGCTTGCCCTCCGCGATGCCGATGCCGGTGTCGGTCACCACGAACGCCAGACCGTCGGCGGGCGCGTCGGGCCGGCGGTCGCGCTGGATCGAGAGCGAGACCGAGCCACGCTCGGTGAATTTGATCGCGTTGGACAGCAGGTTCTTGAGGATCTGCTGCAGTCGGCGCAGATCGGAGCTGACCTGCGTGGGCGCGTCGGGCTCGCGCACCACCTTGAAGGTGAGCGACTTCGCCTGGGCCAGCGGTGCGAACGTCCGGGCGCAGAAGCCTTCGACCTCGGCGAGATCGACTTCGTCGATCTCGAGCTGCATGGCGCCGGACTCGATCTTCGAGAGATCGAGGATGTCGTTGATGAGCGAGAGCAGGTCGACGCCCGCGGCGTGGATGGTGCGCGCGAACTCGACCTGCTTGGCGGTGAGGTTGCCCTCGGGGTTGTCACCGAGCATGCGCGCGAGCAGAAGCAGGCTGTTCAGCGGCGTACGCAGCTCGTGCGACATGTTGGCGAGGAACTCGGACTTGTACTTCGAGGACAGCGAGAGCTGCTGCGCGCGCTCCTCGAGCGTCATCTTCGCGAGCTCGATCTCGCGGTTCTTGCGCTCGACCTCGGCGTTCTGCATCTGCAGCAGCTCCGAGCGCTCTTCGAGCTCCTCGTTGGTCTGCTGCAGCTCCTCTTGCTGCGTCTTGAGCCGCTCCTCGGAGGCCTGCAGCGTGCGGGCCTGCTCCTCGAGGCGCCGGTTCGTCTCGGTGAGCTCGGTCTGCTGCAGCCCCAGCTCGCGCGCGAGCGACTGCGACTGCGTCAGCAGATCCTCGGTGCGCATCGTCGCGGCGATCGTGTTGAGCACGATGCCGATCGACTCGGTGAGCTGGTCGAGGAACGCGAGGTGGATCTCGCTGAACTGGTAGAGCGAGGCCAGCTCGATGACGGCCTTGACGTTGCCTTCGAACAGCACCGGGATGACGACCACGCTGAGCGGCTTGGTCTCGCCGAGCCCGGAGCCGATCTGGATGTAGTCGCTGGGTACGTCGCCGAGCAGGATGCGCTGCTTCTCGAGCACCACCTGGCCGATGAGCCCCTCGCCGGGCTTGAAGCGGTTCGAGAGGTGCTTGCGCTCGCGGTACGCCCAGCTCGCCACGAGCTGCAGCGCGCCGCCGTGCTCGGTGTCGCCTTCGAGCAGGTAGAACGCCGCCTGCTGGAAGTTCACGAGCGGCGCGAGTTCGCGCAGGATGAGCTGCGCGACCGAGCCGAGATCGCGGTGCCCCTGCAGCATGCGCGTGAAGCGGGTGAGGTTGGTCTTGAGCCAGTCCTGCGCGGTGTTCTTCTGCGTGGTGTCGCGCAGGTTCGCGATCATCTGGTTGATGTTCACCTTCAGCGCCTCGACCTCGCCGCGCGCCTCGACGGCGATCGATCGGGTGAGGTCGCCTTCGGCGACCGACGTGGCGACCTCGGCGATCGCGCGCACCTGCGTCGTGAGGTTCGCGGCGAGCAGGTTCACGCTGTCGGTGAGGTCCTTCCACGTGCCCGACACGCCCAGCACCTCGGCCTGGCCGCCCAGCTTGCCGTCCGTGCCCACCTCGCGCGCGACGCGGGTCACCTCGGCCGCGAACGCGCCGAGCTGATCGACCATCGTGTTGACGGTGCCCTTCAGCTCGAGCAGCTCGCCCTTCACGTCGACGGTGATCTTCTTGGACAGATCGCCGTTGGCGACCGCGGTGGTGACCGCGGCGATGTTGCGCACCTGGGCGGTGAGGTTGCCCGCCATCGAGTTCACGTTGTCGGTGAGATCTTTCCACGTACCGCCGACGCCACGCACCTGCGCTTGCCCGCCGAGCTTGCCGTCGGTACCGACTTCGCGCGCGACGCGGGTGACCTCGGACGCGAACGCACCGAGCTGATCGACCATCGTGTTGATGGTGACCTTCAGCTCGAGGATCTCGCCCTTCACGTCGACGGTGATCTTCTTGGACAGATCGCCGTTCGCGACGGCGGTGGTGACCTCGGCGATGTTGCGCACCTGCCCGGTGAGGTTGCCGGCCATGCGATTCACGCTGTCGGTCAGGTCCTTCCACGTACCCGACACGCCGCGCACCACGGCTTGCCCACCCAGCTTGCCCTCCGTGCCCACCTCGCGCGCAACGCGGGTCACCTCGGCCGCGAACGAGCTGAGCTGATCGACCATCGTGTTGATCGTGTTCTTCAGCTCGAGGATCTCGCCGCGCACGTCGACGGTGATCTTCTTGGAGAGGTCGCCGTTGGCGACGGCGGTGGTGACGTCGGCGATGTTGCGCACCTGGCCGGTCAGGTTGCTGGCCATGCGGTTCACGCTGTCGGTCAGGTCCTTCCACGTGCCCGACACCCCGAGCACCTCGGCTTGACCGCCCAGCTTGCCGTCGGTGCCCACCTCGCGCGCGACGCGGGTCACCTCCGAGGCGAACGCACCGAGCTGATCGACCATCGTGTTGATCGTGTTCTTCAGCTCGAGGATCTCGCCCTTCACATCGACGGTGATCTTGCGCGAGAGGTCGCCCTTGGCGACCGCGGTCGTGACGTCGGCGATGTTGCGCACCTGGCCGGTGAGGTTGCTGGCCATCGAGTTGACGTTGTCGGTGAGGTCCTTCCACGTGCCCGACACCCCGAGCACCTCGGCCTGGCCGCCCAGCTTGCCGTCGGTACCCACCTCGCGCGCGACACGGGTCACCTCCGACGCGAACGCGCCGAGCTGGTCGACCATCGTGTTGATCGTGTTCTTCAGCTCGAGGATCTCGCCCTTGACGTCGACGGTGATCTGCTTGGTCAGATCGCCGCGCGCGACCGCAGTGGTGACCGCCGCGATGTTGCGGACCTGGGCGGTGAGGTTGCCGGCCATCGAGTTGACGTTCTCGGTGAGATCACGCCACGTGCCGGACACGCCCTTCACCTCGGCCTGACCGCCCAGCTTGCCCTCGGTGCCCACCTCGCGGGCGACGCGGGTCACCTCCGAGGCGAACGAGCCCAGCTGATCGACCATCGTGTTGATCGTGTTCTTCAGCTCGAGGATCTCGCCCTCGACGGTCACCGTGATCTTGCGCGAGAGGTCGCCGCGCGCGACCGCGGTGGTCACGTCGGCGATGTTGCGCACCTGCGCGGTCAGGTTGCTGGCCATCAGGTTCACGTTGTCGGTGAGGTCCTTCCACGTGCCCGCGACCCCGCGCACCTTGGCCTGACCGCCGAGCTTGCCCTCGATGCCGACCTCGCGTGCGACGCGGGTGACCTCGACGGCGAACGTGTCGAGCTGCGCGACCATGGTGTTGACCACCCGGGCCGTGCGCATGAACTCGCCCTTGATCGTGCGCCCGTCGACGTCGAGCGCCATCGTCTGCGAGAGATCGCCACGGGCGACCGCACCGATGACGCGCGCGACCTCGGTGGTCGGCTGCACGATGTCGCTGATGGTCTCGTTGAGCACCTCGATGGCCGCGCCCCAGCCGCCCTTGCCGCCACGCAGTGCCGCGCGCTGGGTGATCTTGCCGTCCTTCGCCACCACCTTGTTGATGCGACGCAGCTCGCCGAGCAGATCGCCGATCTGTTCGATGACGTCGTTCAAGGTGTCGTGGATCTTGCCGGTGAGCCCGACCTCGTCCTTCGACATGCGCACGTCGAAGTCGCCGTTCTTCACCGCGGTGAGCACATCGAGCAATTGCTTGTGGTCGAGCTGGACTTGCATCTGCATTGGCTGTCACTCCGAAGGCAACACGCGCTCGAGGTCGACGACGCTCACCGGCTTGACGAGGTGCTCGTCGAAGCCGGCTTCCAGCGCACGCGCACGATCCTCACCCTGTCCGTATCCGGTGATCGCAATGAGTCGGGTGCTGCCGTCCGGCCGCTGCTGGCGGAGGCGACGCGCGACCTCGTACCCGTCGAATCCGGGCAAGCCGATGTCGAGCAGCGCCACGTCGTGGCGCAGCGTCAGCAGCTCGGCGAGCCCGGTGGTGCCGTCGGCAGCGACGTCGACCCGGTGGCCGCGCGCCTCGAGCAGCAGCTGCAACATGTCGCGGCTGTCCTCGTTGTCCTCTACGACGAGGATCGCGAGGCCGCCGCGGCGCAGCACCGGGAAGCGGCCGGTCGGCACGGCCGCCTTCACGACGGGAACGTCGACGGGCTGCTCCGCGAGCGGGAGCTCGACGGTGAACGTGCTGCCGCGACCGAGCCCCTCGCTCGCCGCCGAGACGGTGCCACCGTGCATCTCGACGAGCCGGCGCACGAGCGTGAGCCCGAGCCCGAGCCCACCCGCCGCGCGCTCGCTCGTGCGCTCGACCTGCACGAACAGATCGAACACGCGCGGGAGCATGTGCTCGGGGATTCCACGGCCGTCGTCCTGGACCTCGACGATCGCGCGCGCACCTTCGCGGCGCGCACGGATCGAGATGTGGCCCCCGGGGTCGGTGTACCGCGCGGCGTTGTTGAGCAGGTTGGCGATGACTTGGGTGAGCCGCGTCGCATCCGCGCGCAGGCCGAGCTCCTCCTCGGGCAGGTGGACCTCGACCTGGTGGTGCTGCTTGTCGATCTGCGGGCGACTGGTCTCGAGCGCGTGCAAGACCGCGTGCTGGAGCGTGACGTCGTCGAGCTCGAGCTCGATCTTGCCGCTCGTGATGCGCGAGACATCGAGCAGGTCGTCGACCATCCGCGACAGATGGGTGAGCTGACGGTCGAGCACGTCGTGGAGCTCGCCGGCGCCCTGGCCCTTCCCGCGCTCCTGCAGCATGTCGAGCGCGTAGCGCATCGGCGCCAGCGGGTTGCGCAGCTCGTGGGCGAGCATCGCGAGGAACTCGTCCTTGCGCCGGTGCGCGTCGCTCAGCGCGTCGGCGTGCTCGCGCAGCGCTCGCATGAGCTGATCGCGTTCGGTGGCGAGCGCGATCTGGTCGCATACGAGCTGGATGGCCGCGAGGTCCTCGCCGGCGACGGCGCCGGACGTACGACGGGCGCAGAGCAGCATGCCGATGGTCTTGCCCCCGGCGAGGATGGGGATCGCCGCGCAGGCCGAGACGTGGAGCTCGAGCAGCCACTCCGGCGAACGATCGTTCGCGACGTCGTCGGTGACGTAGCGTGCTCCGTCGGAGAACACGGTGCGCATGAGCGGCGTGTCGTCGAGCTCGACCGTCGGATGCCGCCAGTCGAGCCCTTCCGTGCCGGCGGCGCTCATGAGACTCAGCCGCGGAGGATCGCCCTGCAGCTGCCAGCCCAGACACACCTCGTAGCCGAGGTGGTGGATGAACCTCGCGGCCAGCGTGTCGACGACCTCGATGGGATCGGTGCGTCCGAGCAGCTCGGTCGCCACGCCGGCGAGGAGCTGCAGGCGCTCGTTCATGCGCCGGCTCGCGGCCATCTCGCTGCGCAGCGCCGACGCCTCCATGCTCGCGCGGAACTCCGCGAGACGGCGCTCGTGCGCCTCGCGTTCGGCCGCGCGCAGCTGCTCGGCCTGCAGCTCGACCTCCTTCGTCTTGCGATGGAGGTCCACGAAGCCCAGCACCTTCGAGCGCAGCACCTCGGGCACCGGCGGTTTGAACAGGAAGTCGACCGCACCCACGGCGTAGCCGCGCCGGACGAGGTCGTCACCCTCGTCGTACGCGGTGAGGAAGATGATCGGCACGCGACGCGTGCGCTCGCGCGAACGAATGATCGACGCGAGCTCGACGCCGTCCATCTCCGGCATGCGCACGTCGAGCAGGATCAGCGCGAACTCGTGGCGTAGCAGCTGGCGCAGCGCGTCGTCGGGAGATGTCGTCGCTACGATCTGGAGCCCCAGATCGGACAGCATCGCTTCGAGCGCGAGCAGATTTCGCTGATCGTCGTCGACCAACAAGATCGCGACGGTCGTATCGACGGCTGGGTCCGACACGGCGGTCGCGTTCAGGTTGAGCGATGCGTGCCGCTTGCGTCAACCAACGCGATGCGACGCAAGCCACCCGAGTGCGCCGATGCAAGCGTCGCGCGTCGTCGCGAGCACGATCGCGCATCGTCGTCGCGACGACGACGACCGCGAGCTACTTTTTTCGCATCGGTCGCTTGCACGCGATCGTCCGTTTGCCATGCTGGGGATCGGACCCCGGTCATCGCATCGAGACTCGTGCGCGCGGCTCCCGTTGCCGCGGTCTGGACTGCGTTCAGCGGGCTGTCGCCACCGGATCGATCATCGGTGGGAGGTCGGTGTCGGGCGTCGGCGAGGGGCTCGGGCTCGGCACGCCCGGCGGCTCGCGATCGGGGACGATTTCCGGCTCCGGGCTCGGGGTCGGGACGCCCGGCGGTTCCCGCGAGGGCTCCGGCTCGGGCGTCGGTGCGGGTCCCATGCTCACCTGCGGAAGATCCGAGCGACGAGGAAGCCGAACGTCAACGCGGAGCCGACCGCCGCGAGCGGATGCTCGACCACCAAGGTACGCGCACGGGCAGCGACCTCGTGCATGCGCTCGTTCATGGCGGCCCTCGCCTCGGGCCCGAACCATCCTTCGGCTTCGACGATCACGGGATTTGTGGATTCGGTCATGGGCTTCTCCGCTTCTCTCGCGAAGATCATTCGATCGGGGAAGCCGGCTGCAACGCGACGTCGTGCACATCTGCCGTCGCCGCGACGGGCTCGGGTACGACCGGTGGCTCCGGTGCTGCAGGCGCGTCGGCGGTGTTCGGCTCGGAGACCGCCGCCGCGCTCGCGACGTCGACCTCGGGGGCCGACTCGGCCACCGCGGCCGGCTGCGGAGTCGTCGGGACGTGTGCACGTGCGCGTCGCTTCGCGCGACGCCGCTGCGCCTTGGGCTCGTCGGAGGCCGACGCGCTCGCGACCTCGAGCGGTGATCCCACCGCGACGGCGGGTGCCTCGACGACGGCGACCGCAGGCGCGGCCACGGGCGCGATCGCAGCGATCGGTGCCACGGGCGCGACGGGAGTGAGCGGCTCGACGTCGGGCGCCGCGACGGGCACACCGACCGTGGCGACCGGCACCATCGGATGCTCGGCACCCGCGAGCTTGCCCGGCGGGAGCGAGCGGAAGCTGCGGCCGAGCGAGTCGAAGCCGGCGTCCACCCGCTCGACGATCGCCGGCAGGATCTCCGGCTTCGCGAGGTTGAGCGCGCCCGCACCGACGAGCCCGGCGAGCAGCACCCACGGTGCGATGCCGCTGCGCGAGCGCGGACGCGACGTGTTCACGCGCGGCTGCAACGTGATCGGCGCGAGCGCTTCCTCGACGATGACGCGTCGTCCCGCGGCGTCGAGCTGCTCGGCCGGCGCATCGGCGCGCGCGCAGCTGACGACGGTCGGCCCGACCGGCTGCCCCTGCTCGATGCTCGTGATCGTGCCCGCAGCGCTGCTCGAGCGCACGCGCGACCACGGCGTCACCCCGGCGCCGATGCCCGCCACCTCGCGCCCGAGCTCCGCAACCGTGTGGATGCGCCGGCTCGGGTTCGAGCTGCGGACGCGCGCGAGCAGCTCGCCGAATTCGGGCGGCGGTGCGGTCTCGGATCGCGCCGCGAGCTCACGGTGATCCCGACCCGCACCCGTGAGCTGCTCGATCATCGCGACGAGTCCCCCGATCGCGCGGTTCTCTTCGCGCTCCGCATTGTGGGGATCGAGCAGCACGAGCTCGCCGAGCTTGACCTCGTCGGCCGCACGGCTGTTGCGGACGCGGTGGCAGGTCACGAGGGTGAGCTCGCGGGGACGCAGACCGCGGGCCCGCGCCGCGGAGACGCCACCACACAGCTGCAGCGCGATGCTGCGGATACGCTTCCACGGCAGCACGCCGTCACGGGCGATCGCCTGCGCGAGCGGCTCGAGGTCCACCGACTCGCGGACCCGGAACGGCCGACCATCCGCGGTGGTGCCGACGTCGAGCACCGCCACGATGCTGCGGTGACGCAGCCCGCTCTCCGCCATCGCGATGCTCGCGAAGCGGGCCACGCGGGCGGAGTCGCGGCAGGCATCCGCGGTGAGGATCTCGAGCGTGACCCAACGGCCGTCCACGGTGCGGGTGGCGTCGAAGCGCTCGAGCTCGCCGACGATCTCGCCGCGACTCTCGAGCCGGTACGCGTCGAACAGCTCGGTGCCGGTCTGCTCCGGGGCCGCGCGCAGCGCCGAGGCGATCTCCTGGCCGAGCGTCGCGTCGTCGAGCAGACGCCACGAGGGCGTGGGCGCGAAGGCGGCGGGCATCGAGGGCGCGAAGGACGTCATGCCAGCTCACGTTTGCAATCGCCGTTCCGCGTCGCGGACACGTGTCGCGACGGTCCCGTGCTTCGAGACCGGCGAGGGGGCGTGCGCAGCGACACCGAGGCGGGATGGAGCACCCGAGCGCGAGCGCACGGTTCAACCGTCCGGCGTCGACACGTCGCACACACGGCGCACACCCGGGATCGCGCGTACGGCGTTGCGAACGCGGGTCGCGGTCTCGACCGCCGCATGTCCGGCGATGGTAACGACGCCGTCGGCGACCTTGGTCTCGAGCGCGCGGGCTTCGACGTTGCCGGTGCTGCGGACGACGCTCGCGACCGTGTCGTCGAGCTCGTCGTCGGGCACCATCCGGGGCCGGATCGCAATCCCGTGATCGATGACGTGCGTGATGCCCGGGACCGCTTCCACCAGGCGAATCAGGCGATCGTGCTCCCATGAGGATGCGAGCTCGCCGCGCACGACCGCCGCGCCTGCGAACACACGGCACGACACGCGGTCGGCCAAGATCTTGTCGAGTCGCAGCCGCGCCGCCACGGCTTCGGTGAGCGCACCGTCGGCGGGCGCGTGCGTCTCGGCCGGCTCCGGCAGCTCGAGTAGCTCGCGCAGGAGATCGTGGACGAGCAGCACCTCGGTCGGCCACTGCAGCACCGCGGTCGCGCCGGCGTCGTAGGCCGCACGCACGTCGACATTCGCGGAGCCGGGCTCGGCCACCACCACGATCGGCATGCTGCGCCCGTCCAACGCGGCCCGCAGGCCCGCGACCGAGCGCGCCCAGCCGTGCTGCTCGCCGTGCGAGCTCGGCTCGCCCTGCTCGAGCTCGCCCTGCTCGAGCAAGAGGATGATCGCGCCGGTCTCGGGCACGATGCTCCCCGGCGCGTCGGCGAGTCGATCGACGCCGCGCAGCAGCGGCGCGAGCTCGTGCATCGCCTGCTGCAGGTGTGCGCGTCGGTCCGCGGGTCCGATGACCAGCAGCTCGGCCATGCGCGGCGCATCGGTGCTCATCCGCCGCTCCGTTCGAGCGCGGCGAGCCGGCGCCGTGCCATGCTCGAGCCCAGCTTCTGCGCGGTGACGTACTGCGCGCGCGCGTCCTGGTAGCGGGCGAGGCGGTAGTACGCGTCGCCCAGGCGGACATGATGCGCGGCCGACTGCGGAGCGCGCTGCACCGCCACCTTCGCGAACTGCATCGCGCGATCGTGCTCACCGCGCTCGAAGTAGACGTCGGCGAGGCCCGCCAGCGCACCGCTCGAGCGGGGGTCGAGCTCGAGCGCGCGGCGGAACGCCTGCTCGGCGGCGACGCGGTCACCACGACGGAGCGCACGGCGACCGTCACGCGTCGCGTCGCGGGCGATCGAGCTGCGCGGTGTCGAGCTACGCGGCGCATCGACGTCGGCAGGGGCCGGCGCGGCCACGGGCTCGGCGCGCGCGGCGGGTCGCTCGCGCTCGGCGACGCGTGCGGGCGTCGCGGGAGCCGCGTCGACGCTGGAGCTCGCGAGCACCGGCGTGGGGGCGGCGAGCTCGATGGGTGTCGTGGTGATCGGCTCGGCGAGCGCGGCCGGCAACACGGCCTGGGTCAGGGCTGCGGCCGGGCTCGGCTTCGCGATGTCGTCGGCGGCCGCGGGATGGTGCGGCCACGCGGCGAACAGGGTGATCGCGGCCGCGATCACGCTCGACGACAGCAAGGCCGCGCGCGCCTTCAGCGGTCGGGAGGGACGCGTGAGGGCAGCGAAACCATCGGCGAGTCGCTGACGTCGCGCCGCGGCCACTGCCGGCAGCTCGAGATCGTCGCGCGTCGGCAGGATGCGCGCAGCGATCTGCGCCTCGCACAGCGCGGCCTCGAGCTCGTGCATGTCCTGGAAGCGGCGCGCGGGATCGACGTCGAGGCAGCGCCGGACCAGCTCCTGCAGCGCCTGCGGCACTGCGGCCTCGGCCGGGAACTCCGGGTCGAGCCCCTCGGTGTGGCGCAGCAGCGCCTGCTGGATCGTGCACTCGCCGACGACCGGCTGCCCCGTGAGCAGCTCGTAGGCCGCGCATCCCAGCCCGTACACGTCGGTGCGCGCGTCGAGCACGTCGCGCAGGATCTGCTCGCGCGACATGTACTCCGGCGTGCCGCTCACGACCGCGGGCTTCGTGCCGGTCGGGAGCGCGATGCCGAAGTCGACGAGCACCAGGTGCTCACGACCGCCGCGCTCGATCACGACCAGGTTCTGCGGCTTGACGTCGCGGTGCACGACGCCGGCGTCGTGGGCGGCCGCGAGCCCCTTGCAGGCCATGCGGAGCAGCGCGATCGCCCGTGCGGGTGCGATGCGGCCTTCGTCGGCGATGAGCTGATCGAGCGCGCGTCCACCCAGGAGCTCCATTGCGTACCAGACGCGGCCATCGGGCAGGTCGCCGAAGTCGACCACGTGCACGACGTAGGGCGACTCGATGCGCGTCGTGGTGCGCGCCTCGTCGAGGAAGAGCTCGCGCGCACCGGCGGTCAGCGCCTCGGCGCGCATGACCTTGATCGCGAGCGGGCGCTGGAGATCGATGTGCTCGCCGCGGTAGACGACCCCGCAGCCGCCGTCGCTGATCCGCGCGAGGATGCGCAGGCGCGAGCCGGGAAGCTTCATGCCGAGCGACAGCGTGGTCTCGCCGCCCTGCTCCGGACGGCCCTCGTCCCCGGGCGGTCGGTCGAGGTCCAGGGTCGGGATCACGTGCGAGACGAGCTTCTTCGCCGGCGGGTCCTTCTTCTTCCCTCCCGACGCCGGCTTCACGTTCGCGCCCGTGGTCGCGCTCTGGATGGGCGCCGCGGTCGGATGCCAGAAGCGCGTCGGCAACGGAGGCGCGATCGCTAGCGGCGCCGCTCCGGCCACCTGCGCACGCGACGGCAAGACAGAGGAATCGGAGTGCGCCCGCAACATGCGGGGTGGTGGGTGCAAGCGGCGAGCCGACCCGTGGCCCGCGATCTGCAGCATGGGGGTCGTATGTTCGCGCAGGCACTGCTGGCGTTCTGGGCGATGGCGGCCCCTGCCCCGCACACGCCGATCGGACGCGTGCTGGTGCTGCAGACGACGGCACCGTCGCTCCCTGCCGCGGATCGCGATCGCAGCGAGCGACGGATGGAAGCGGTGCTCCGGGCCGGAGACCTCCAGGTCGTGGGTGGATCTGCGCGCACCGACGCGCGTGCGTGCGAGACCCAAGTGTGTCGGCAGCGCACAGCGGTGGACTACGGCATAACCCATTGGGTTCATGCAGAAATCGCGGGCGACGACCGCGAGTATCGCGTCCGCGTGACCGCAGGACGGATGGGCGAGTCGAAGCCCGTCGCCCAGAGCAGCGGCGAGTGCACGATCTGCGGCGTCGACGATCTCGCCGCGAGCGTCGAGGCACGCACCGACGCCGTGCGTGCGCAGCTCGAGGGCGAGGGCGAGCCCGGGGCCGCGCCGAGCGGGCGCGCACGCTCGCTGGCGTGGCGGCGCATGGAAGGGCCGACGCACGCCGATCGCAAGTCCATCGATCCACTGCGGCCGACCGGGATCGCACTGCTCGCGCTCGGCTCCGCGGGCGTGGTCGGCGGTGCCGTGCTGCTCGGCATCGACGGCCAGGAGATCCGTCGGCAGTGCGGCGGCGATGGCGGGCAGAACCTCGACGCGGACGGCGACTGTCGCTTCGTGCACGAGACCCGCGCCGGCGGCATCGCGATGCTCACGGGTGGCGTGCTCGCCGTCGCCGGCGGCATCACGCTCGTCACCGTCGAGCGCAACCGCCGACGACGCGCGGACCTGCGGATGCGGGTCGGCTGGAACCGCATCGTGCTGGCGGGCCGCTTCTAGCAGGGTGCGGAAGAACGCGAAGCGTTCTTCCGGACACCCTGCTCCGTGC
>CAZFKC010000111.1:0-34255 GCA_964519175.1 uncultured Nannocystaceae bacterium | reverse complement strand
CCACACGCGCGGCGTTGCTGTAGACGCAGGCCCGATCGCCGCGCACGAAGCCGACGAGCGTGATGCCGCTGCGCTCGGCGAGCGCGACCGCCAGCGACGTGGGAGCCGACACCGCGACGATCGTCGCGATGCCGGCGGCGAGCGCCTTCTGGACGATCTCGAACGAGATGCGGCCGGAGATCGCGAGCAGCTCGCCCGCGGGGGGCCACGCGCGCTCGGTCGCCGACCAGCCGACCACCTTGTCGACGGCGTTGTGCCGACCGACGTCCTCGCGCACCACGAGCGGGGTGCCGCTCGCGTCGCAGAGCGCGGCGCCGTGCAGGCCACCGGTGCGATCGAACAGGCGCTGGCCCGCGCGCAATCGCTGCGGTAGCTCGCGCAGCACCGCCATCGCGACCGTGCCCTTCGCGACGAGCGGCGTCGCGCACGACATCGCCTGCTCGATGCTGGCCTTGCCACACACGCCGCAGCTGCTGCTCGCGAACAGGTTGCGCCGCAGTCGCACGAGGTCGACGACGACGTCGTCCGCGAGCACGAGCTGCACCACGTTGTCCTCGGCGTCGGGCACCTCGACGCGATCGCAGTGCCGCACCGAGACGATCTCGCGCGGGTGCGCGACGATGCGCTCGGTCAGCGCGAAGCCGCGGGCGAGCTCGAGGTCGTGGCCGGGCGTGCGCATGACCACCGCGATCGACACGCCCGCGACACGGAGCTCGAGCGGCTCCTCGTGGGCGAGCTCGTCGTCGCCGAGGCTGGCCTGCGCGCCGATCCACTCGACGCGGCGGACGCTCGCGACGCCGAGCTCGTCGTCGTCGTCGGGCGCGGCCGCCATCGCTCAGCTCGCGCCGAACTTCTCGGCGCAGCGGGCCATCACCATCAGCGCAGCCTCGCTGCGCTCGATGCCGGTGAGGCTCGGCAGCTCGGCGGTCAGCGCCTGCGCCTCGCAGGCGGCCACGGGGATCTTGCCCTGGGTGACGCACGCGGCGCGGCGCTCGGCGATCTTCTTGCGGCGGCCGCCCTGGTAGTAGTTCAGCACGTCGTTCTCGGGCCCGCGCTTCATGAACGCGTCGTGGGCGTCGACCACGGCGTCGCACGCCGCGGCGAGATCGGCGGGCAGCGTCGCCGGCAGCACCGCGGCAGCGTCGATCTCCGCCGCGCGGGCCTGCTCGACGCCCTGCTTCTCGTTGGCCTTGCGCTGCCGTTCCTCGCGGGCCTTCGCCTCGATGATCTCCGCGTCCTTCTGCTGCGCGCCTTCGATGGTCACCGCCTTCGCGATCGACTGCTCGACCGACGGCTGCGCGGTGGAAGAGCCGCATGCAGCGAGGAGTGCCGCGGCGTAGATGAGGATGCGTGCTCGCATGGGTCGCACTTGCGCGCACACAGCGTACACGCTCGAATCCAGCGCGCAAGACGGCCCGTGCAGGGCCACCTGCACGTCGCCCGCGCCCACACGACGCGACAGCTGCCGCGCACGCGCGGGTGCGTCGCGGTCGATCACGCGAGCCTCGCTACCGACGTCGCGCGCGCGTCGGGCTCGCGCGTCGGCACGTGCAAATCGTTGCGTAGCAATGGGGGCCTCGGCCCACAAGGGGCCGCGCTGCAGCGCACGCTGCCGATGCGCGCGATCACTTCGCGAGCGCGTGCACGATCACGAACACCCGGCCCTTGGTGTAGAGTCGATCGTGATCATGCGCGACTCCATGCATCATGGCTTCATCCTCGCGGCGTGCTTCTCGACCCTCGTGGTCGGGTGCAAGGAAACCGAGGAAGAGCAGGGCGATCTGATCACTCGCCAGACGATCGGTCCGATGGGCGGCCGGCTCTCCGGTGGTGGCGTCACGCTCGAGGTCCCCGCGTTCGCGCTCACGGCGGACACCGAGTTCGAGCTGCGCACGTCGACGCGGGATCTCTCGGCGCGGGACTTCCTGCAGGACGGCGGCGCCTTCGCGATCGGCCCCGAGGGGCTCATCCTGCGCCAGCCCGCCGAGCTCACCTTCAGCTCCGGCCCGTCCGATCCCGCCGTGCTGTTCGTGCAAGACGGCCTCACCGTCGCCGCGATGGGCTCGTCGGCGTGGATCAACGAGCTCTCCACCGTCGCCGTCGCGAAGGCCGGCGTGCAGCTCTCGATGGTCGTCGAGCCGCCGCTCGCATCGACGCCGAGCCAGGCCGGCGCAGCGATCCGCGACCTCGCCCACTTCCGCGTCGCGCTCACCGACACGCCGAAGTTCAACGTCGCGTACACGCTCTACGACACCGAGCAGGTCTACGACAAGCCGCTGAACGGCAGCGGCGAGGGCGACTGCGGCTTCGAGCTCTCGGGCGTGCTCGGTGGCTCGCTGGCGGCCGGCTGCTCCGAGGGCCCGCTCACCGCGAAGATCGGGGTGACGAGCGCCGAGGTGCAGTACGACGTCGCGCCGTTCCAGTCGGGCAAGCTCGACACGCCGGTGGTGGTCGGGATGATCGGCGGCGCCGACGATCTCGCGTATCAGCTCGGCTTCTTCGCGTTCGACACGAGCCCCTGCTACGCGGAGACGTGCTCCGGCTACGGCACCTGCGAGGTCGTCGGGCAGAGCGCCCAGTGCACCTGCATCGAGGGCTACGCGCCCGGTGAAGAGCTGAGCTGCGAGTGCGTGCCCGACTGCACCGGACGCGAGTGCGGCGGCAACGGCTGCGGCGAGAACTGTGCGCCCGGCTGTGGCGAAGGCGAGTTCTGCGACGACGCGAGCGGGCAGTGCGTGCCGGACGGAAGCGAAGAGAGCGGCCCCATGGACACCGGTCCGATGGAGGAGAGCAGCTCCGGCGATCCGACCGATCCGACGACGGGCGAGAGCAGCTCGACCGATCCGAGCGGCAGCAGCAGCGACGGCGGCTCGACGAGCACGACCTGATCGCGCGCGCGTGATCTCTGCGTAGTCGCGATCGCGACGAGTTCGCGCAGCCGGCATCACGTGTGATGCGCAGGCGCGGGCTCGCGGCGGGCTCCAGCGAGAAATCTGCGGCGGCTCGATCTTTTTTCGGAACGGATTCGGGCCGCATCCGTGGCCTCGCCGCACGAGATTTCGTGGGGGCGCCGCGCCCCGGCGATGGACGCCGTGGTCCCCGGTGCGCGTGCGTCGACGCATCGCGATCGCGAGCACCTCGCCCGATCACCCGACACGACCGCGATCATCGCGTGAGGCCTGTGAGCGACACCTGCGATCGCGCTCGATCGCGTGGGTGCACGAAGCCCCAACACGCGCGAGGTCGAGATCCGTGAAACGCCGAATTCACCCGTCTGCGATCGCGTTCGCAGCCACGGAGCACCTCTGCACACCTTGCGTGTCGCGACGCGTTCCGCATAGGATGCCAACGCGGCAAGGGACGTTCCTCAGCCGGGTCTGAGTCGGGGCGAATCAACGGGGAGCAATCACGATGCGAGCGCGTACCAAATTGCAGACGCTCGGGCTGGGCGCAGCAGCAGGCATGCTGTCCGCGCTCGCGCTGAACGCATGCGGCGAGACTGCTGGCAAGAACGACGGCCAGTGCGTCTCCAACGAAGACTTCTTCCAGGAGCGAGTCTGGACGAACGTGTTGAGCACGACGTGCATCAAGTGCCACACGGATACGGGTCAGGCGAAGGACTCCAAGTTCATCCTCCGCGACTCCAAGTGGGGCCCGGACTATCTCGAGAACAACCTCGAGGTGTTCGAGTCGCTCGCGAAGCTGGAGTACGAGGGCACGCCGTGGATCCTGCTCAAGCCGACGCAGGACAAGGGCGTGACCCACGGCGGCGCGATGCAGCTCGACAAGGGCAGCCAGGAGTACAAGGACTTCGAGGAGATGATCGATCGTCTCGCGAACCCGGTCTCCTGTGACGAGGACGACGGTGACGCGGACCAGTTCTTCGACGGCGTGCAGCTGCTCGACGAGGTCGCGACCCTGCGCAAGGCGTCGCTGTCCATCGTCGGCCGCGTGCCCACGCTCGAGGAAGAGCAGCGCGTGCGCGATGGCGGCTTCGAGGCCCTCGACGCCGTGCTCGACGAGATGATGACGGAGGACGCGTTCTTCGATCGCCTCAAGGAGATCTACAACGATCACCTCCTCACCGATCGCTACTATCCCGACACGATGGCGATCGACCTGCTGGGCGCGCAGGGCGACGACGACAACCCGACCTACCCCAGCGCGTACTGGTTCGAGGAGCTGCCCGAGGACCAGCGCGATGCCGCGGCGCGCTCGAGCAACCAGGCGGTCGCCCGCGAGGCGCTCGAGCTCATCGCGCACGTGGTGCGCGAGAACAAGCCGTTCACCGAGATCCTCACCGCCGACTACACGATGGTGAACTCCTTCTCGGCGAAGGTGTACGGCCTCGACAACGTCCAGTTCGCCGATCCGAGCGACTACGGCGAGTTCGTGCCGGCGAAGGTGCCGGGCATCCCCCACGCGGGCCTGCTCACCACCACCGTCTACATGAACCGGTTCCCGACCACCGAGACCAACCGCAACCGCCACCGGTCGCGCATGGTCTACAAGTTCTTCCTCGCCACCGACGTGTTGGCGCTGGGCGAGCGACCGGTGCAGTCGTCCGCGATCCTCGGCGTCGCGCCGTGGCTCAACCATCAGCAGTGCGCCGTGTGCCACTCGCCGCTCGTCGACTCCGTCGCCGGCGCGTTCCAGAACTTCGGTCCGATGGGCGAGTACGCGCCGCCGGAGATGGGTTGGTACGGCGACATGGTCCCGCCCGGCTACGGCGACGAGGTCATGCCGCCCGAGGAGTACCCGCGCGCGCTGAACTGGCTCGGCGCCAAGATCACTGCCGATCGCAAGTTCGCGATCGCGGCGATCCACACCATGTACACCGGCCTCTCCGGTGACGAGCCGATCAAGGCCCCGACCGATCCGTCGGAAGAGGGCTACCTCGAGGGCATCCGCGCGGCCGAGATGCAGGCGGACATCTTCGACGGCGTCGCGCAGAAGTTCATCGACGGCAACTACGACCTGAAGACGGTCATCAAGGAGCTGGTCAAGACCCCGTACTACCGCGCCTACAACGCGACGGGGCTCGACGAGAGCCGCGAGCTCGAGCTGGCGCAGCTCGGCACGGGCCGGCTGCTCACGCCCGAGCAGCTGAACCGCAAGATCGAGGCGGTCACCGGCCAGCCCTGGCGCAACGGCGTCGAAGGCACCGACCTGCTGCTCGACTTCGACGAGTACCGCATCTTCTACGGCGGTATCGACTCCGACACGGTGGTCGAGCGCATCACCGAGCCGAACGGCATCATCGCCAACGTCGCCAAGCGCATGGGCAACGAGATCGCGTGCTGGAGCACGGCGGCCGACTTCACCCGCGCGCCGGGGGATCGCAGCCTGTTCCCGTTCGTCGATCCGACCTTCAAGCCGGAGGACGAGAACGGGTTCGAGGTGCCGGCGGCGGCTTCGGCCATCCGCGCGAACATCCAGTACCTGCACGCGAAGCTGCTCGGCGAGTACGTCGACCAGAACGATCCCGAGGTCAACCGCAGCTACGAGCTCTTCCTCAACGTGTGGAAGGAAGGGCAGCGCGGCATGGGTGCCACCGTCGTCGACGAGGGTGGCATGGAGGTGCCGGAGTACGCCGTGCAGCTGCCCGGACCGTGCCAGGCCACGGCGGACTTCTGGACGGGTGCGCCGCTCAACGAGCGAGCGATCACCGAGGACCGCGACTACACCATCAGGGCGTGGATGGCCGTCATGAGCTATCTGCTCTCCGACTACCGGTTCCTGCACGAGTAAGCGAAAGGAGACACCACGTCATGGATCGCCGCGACTTCCTCAAGATTGCTTCGTGCACCGGACTCAGCGTCGTCGCGCCCACCGCCTTCGGTGGGCCCGGCCTCGGCTCCAAACCTCGCGTCAGCTTCGAGCCGTACACCGGCACGCTGGTGGTGACCTTCTGCGCGGGTGGTGGATGGGACCCGACCAGCTTCTGCGACCCCAAGGGGGCGAAGAGCGAGTCGGATCCCAACCCGATGAACGGCTCGTATCTCACCGAAGAGATCGCGACCGCGGGCAACATCAAGTACGCCCCGCTGCCGTTCACGTCGCTGTTCAACGACACGGCGACGCAGCTCGGTCTCACCTACTCGATGCAGACGTTCTTCGAGAAGTACTACCAGCGTCTGACCATCATCAACGGTCTCGACGTCGAGACCAACGGTCACGACACCGGCCAACGCACGACGTTCTCGGGTCGCCTCGCCGAGGGGCACCCGTCGTTCTCGGCGTTCGCTGCGGGTGCGTTCGGCAAGGAACAGCCGATGGCGTACCTGAGCTTCGGCGGCTACGCCGAGACGGCCGGCATCGCACCGCGCGTGCGTGCGGCCGGCAACGCGACGCAGGTGCTCGGGCGGCTGGCGTATCCGCAGCGCATCGACCCCATGAGCGAGACCTCGGGCTTCCACCACGACAAGGTGCAGACGCTCGTCGATCAAGCGCAGGCGGGTCGTGATCAGGCGCTCGCGGCCAACCAGGGGCTGCCGAAGATCCGCAACGCCATCAACGCGCTCTTCGCCGCCCGCTCGGGCAGCAACGAGCTCAAGCGGCTGCAGGAGTACCTGCCGGACCAGCTCGAGGGCGGTCTTCGTGGTCAGGCGCAGCTGGTGTGCGCGGCGTACAAGGCCGGCATCTGCATCTCCGCGGGTCTCGAGTCCGGCGGCTTCGACACCCACGGCGACCACGACGCGCAGCACATCCCGAACCTGCTCAGCCTGCTCGACGGCGTCGACTTCTTCATGGACGAAGCCGAGCGCCAGGGCATCGCGGACAAGGTGCTCGTCATCGTCGGATCCGACTTCGGTCGCACGCCGTTCTACAACGGCGGCATGGGCAAGGATCACTGGTCCATCAGCAGCATGATGGTCATGGGCGCCGGCATCCCGGGCAACCGGGTCATCGGCTCCACCGACGAGCAGCACAACGCGATCGGCGTCACCGACTCGCTCGCGCCGGATACCAGCGAGACGGCGCGGAAGATCCACCCGGGCGACGTGCACCACGCACTCCGCCGGGTGTTGGGCCTCGAGAACAGCGAGCTCGCTGCCATGTTCCCGCTCGACATCGTGGGGAACCCGCTGCCGCTGTTCGGGTGAGCGAGACCCTCCTTCCGTAGCGTCGAACCGGCGCCCCCCGTTCTCCCTCGGGGCGCCGGTTTTTTCGTTGGTTCGTCCGGGTCAGCGCGCGAGCTCGGGGAAGGCCTCGAGCAGGCGCGCACGCTCTTCGACGAGCGGCGCGAGCGAGGCGTCGCGGCCGCGGAAGAAGCCGCGAATCGCCTGCACGTCCTCGCGCACGCGTTCGCCGAGCGGCAGTGCCACGAACGCGAGCAATGCTGCCGCGAGCATCGCGAGCGCGCCGCCGATGCCGAAGCGCCAGCCGGCCAGCGTCGTGAGCAGCACCAGCCACGCGGGGAACACCACGAGCCCGAGCAGGAACTTGTAGGTCGCGATCACGTCGAGCTCGAGCGTGAGCCGCGAGATCACGAGGCCGGTGAGTCGATACGCCGGCCAGAACAACAGGCCGATCGTGAGGATGAACGGCGAGAGCGCGAGCCGCAGCAGGAAGCCGGGCAGCCAGCGGCGGACGTCGTCGCGGCCGTACGCGTAGCCGAGCTGATCGGGACGCACGCCCTTCGCTGCCAGGGTCTCGCGCGCATGCATCACGCGCGCGGCGATGTCGCTGCGCGCGCTGGGCTCGAGCGTGGCGAGGCGATCGGCCAGCACCCGCACGCGCGCGCGCACGTGCTCCAGCCGTGCCCGCGTCGCCGGGGCCTCGGCCAGCAGCCACGCGAGCTGCTCTGCGAGCCGCAAGAGCTCGTCGTCGGAGCCGTGCAGGGTGAGCGGCAGGAGTGCGTCGCGGATGCGATCGGTGAGCGCATCGACGGCGGCCGGATCTGCCCCCGCGCCGCGGAGATCGTCGTGCGCGATCGGTGCGCCGATCCGCAGCAGCACGCTGTGCCGGAAGCGCTCGCGCTCGCCGTACACGATGCCCGCGGGTACGAGCTGCACCGGCTGGGCAGCCGTGAGCGCGATGCGTGCCGCACCGGTCTTGAGCGGCGCGAGCTCGCGGCGGCCGTGGCTGATGCCCTCGGGGAACAACGCGATCGCGTCACCCTGCGCGAGCGCCTCGTGCACCGACGCGAACATCCGCTCCGTCGCGCCTTCGGCGACCTCGCCGTCTTGTCGACGATGCACCGGGATCGGATCGAACGCGGCGAGGAACGGGCGCAGGATCGGCGTCTTCCACAGCGTGGCCTTCGCGAGCAGCCGCGGCGGCCGCTCGAGCACGGCCGACACCACGAGCGGGTCGACGAGCCCGTTCGGATGGTTGAGCACGTACAGCGTGGCGCCGGCCCCGGGCTCGTCGCCCTCGCGTTGGCGGCTGCGGAACCAGATCGCCGCGAGCGCACGGGCGAAGCGCTTGCGAAAGCGGGCGCGAGCGTGGGGCGGGGCCAATGGCCGCTCGATGCTACCCCCAACCGGCGCGCGCTTACGTATGCTTGCGCGCGGCGTGATGGGCTTCTTCTTCTTGTTCGTGGCTGCGGTCACGGGCTACGGGATCTTCCGGGTGGTGCGCTCCTCCGAGCGCGATCGGAAGTACCTGACCGAGGCGAAGGACGAGACCCCGCTCGTGCTGGATCATCTGCCGATCCAGCTGCGCAAGCTGCTGCAGGACACGCGTACGCTGCGGATCAGCCTGGAGGCGCCGATCCGCGACGTCGGGGAGATGCGGCGCGGGCAGCTCAACGCGACGGCCGAGGATCTGGAGAGCTTCGACACGATGCTGATGAACGTCAGCCGCGCGATCGCGGACTGGCTCGTCGTCGTCGATCGACTGCCCGACCAGCATCGTGCGGCGATGCGGGATCTCGGTGCCGACGCCGATCCGATCCGCGGCGCACTGGAGCAGGAAGGCTACGCGTTCGAGCGCAAGGGCCTGCACAAGGCCGGGGCCCCGCCGCTCGACGAGCGCCTGCGGGCCGTGATGACGGCGCTGGCCAAGGTCGAGGCGGCGCTGCAGAGCTCGCAACGCGTGTATCGCTGAGCACCGCAGCGGCGCATTGGGATTGCCGGCGATGCAAGCTGCTTCCCTTCGTGGACAGAAGCTGCGCAGATCGTTGCGTCCCGCGACAGCGGGAGCGCCGAACTCGTCGCGTAAACTGGGCGAAAAGGTGCGGATGGACGCGCTTCTGCGCTAGCCTCGACCAGCGCGCAGGCGACTGGCACGTCGCTCGCTATCCGGTTGACTACGTCGGCGCGTGCTGCCGTCAGACCCCCGAGTCGCCATGAACCCGCTCACCATTTCGCTCCTGTTGCTGATCTGCGCGTTCGTCATCACCGTCGCGTACGTCGCAGTCGACGAGAAGGGTTAGCCGATCACGCCCAGCTCGCGGCCGACCTTGGTGAAGGCTGCGACGGCGCTGTCGACGTCCTCGGCGCTGTGCGCGGCCGAGAGCTGCACACGGATGCGTGCGGCACCCTTGGGCACGACGGGGAAGCTGAACCCGATCACATAGATGCCCTCGTCGAGCAGCTTGGCGGCGAAGTCGACGGCGAGCTTCGCGTCGCCGAGCATGATCGGGCAGATCGCGTGGACGCCGGGCCGGATCGCGAAGCCGTTCTGCGCCATCCCGCTGCGGAACCGCTGGGTGTTGGCCTCGAGTCGATCCCGTAGCTCGGTCGATGCGCTGAGCAGCTCGAGCACGGCGAGGCTGCCGGCGACGATCGGGGGCGCGAGCGTGTTGCTGAACAGATAGGGTCGCGAGCGGTTGCGCAGCAGCTCGACGAGCTCGCGTCGGCCGCTGGTGAAGCCGCCCGACGCGCCGCCGAGCGCCTTGCCGAGCGTCGAGGTGATCACGTCGATGCGCTCCATCACCCCGTGGTGCTCGTGCGTGCCGCGTCCGGTCTTGCCCACGAACCCGGTGGCGTGGCTGTCGTCGACCATCACCATCGCGCCCCAGCGCTCGGCGAGATCGCAGATCTGCTGCAGCCGCGCGATGTCGCCGTCCATGCTGAACACGCCGTCGGTCGCGATCATGCGCAGCCGTGCCGACTGCGTCTGCTTCAGCATCGACTCCAGCTGATCGAGATCGTCGTGGTCGTAGCGGTGGCGCTGCGCCTTGCACAGCCGGATGCCGTCGATGATCGAGGCATGGTTGAGCGCGTCGGAGATGATCGCGTCCTCGGGCCCGAGCAGCGTCTCGAACACGCCGCCGTTCGCGTCGAAGCACGAGCTGTAGAGCGTGCTGTCCTCCATGCCCACGAACTTCGCGATCGCGGCCTCGAGCTGCTTGTGGCGGTCCTGCGTCCCGCAGATGAAGCGCACGCTCGAGAGCCCGTAGCCGCGGTCGTCGAGCGACGCGCGCGCGGCCTCGATCACCTTCGGGTGGCTCGACAGCCCCAGGTAGTTGTTCGCGCAGAAGTTGAGCACCTCACGCCCGCCGACCTTGATGCGGGCGCCCTGCGCCGACTCGATCACGCGCTCGTGCTTGTACAACCCCGCATCGCGGATCTCCTGCAAGACGCCCGCGTAGTGCTCCCGTGCCTGCTCGAACATGCCCCGAATCTACCCGATCGAGGCGTGGGCGCGCGGACGATGAGCGCCGCAGGACGGCGACGCCGAAGGCGGCGGCGTCGTGCGAGCGCCCGCCGAAGGCGGCGGCGGCTCTTGCCGCCGGGGGTAGGGACCACTCGAGTCGCGCCGTTTCGGCGCGCCTCGAGTGAGGACCGTAGGGGCGTAGCCCCTGCGAGATCAATTCCCGCGGAGGCCCGTTTCGAGGCGGCCCACCGTGCGGTCGGTGAGGTTCGTCCACAAGAGCGCGCTGCGGCTGAAGGCGTCGCTGCCGTAACGCAGCGAGCGGAAGGCGTCGTAGCCCATGCCGGGCGCGGTGAACGAGCGCACGATCGACGTCGCCTCCGCAGCGGTGTACGGCGCGAGGTGCAGCGTGCGCGTGCCGGGCACGCCGACGAACATGTTGCCGCCGTCGTCGAACGCGATGCCCGCCACCGCCTCGAGCGGATCGGCCTCGTCACCGATGTCGAGGTAGAGCTCGGGCGGATTCGCGGTGCCGTCCTGCTGCACGCCCACGCGCCACACCTTGCCCTGCGTGCCGACGTAGAGGACGTTGGCGTCGGGCCCGAGCGTGAGCGCGGTGATCGGCGACGTGAATGCCCCGTCGTTCAGCACGCGCGAGATGGCGTCGTCCGACTCCCACTTCAGCAGCTGCGTGCCGTTGGAGAAGTAGACGTCGCGGTCGTCGGGCACGACGAGGTCGACCGGGCCGAGCGGCATGCCGCCGTCGATCTCGGCGGTGATCTCCTGCACCTGCTCGTTGTTGAGGTTCATCGCCACGACGCGCTCTTCCATCGTGAGCGCGACGAAGAGCGCGGGGAGGTCGTCGTCGGTGTCGGGATCGTAGATCCGGCCGATGCGCAGCCCCGCCGGTCCGCCCGCGAGATCGTACGAGGTGAGGAACTGCGCGTCGCCGCCGAATCGCGACAGGAAGCCCTCGCTCGAGCTGACCCACATGTTGCCGTTGTCGTCGAAGTCGAGCGCCACGCTGGTGCCGAGCTCGGCCGTGTCGCTGATGCCGACGAGGAAGTCCTCGAACAGCGGCTCGAGCACCGTGATGCGGTACTCGAAGCTCTCCTCGATCGTGTTGCGCGTCGCGTCGATGCGCAGCGTGATGACGTCGCCGGGCGCGGCGTCGGGCGGCACCGGCACCTGGATGCTCGCGCCCTCGCCGAGGATCTCCGTCGCCGGCCCGTCGACCTGCGACCACGAGTACTCGTCGGCGTTCACCTCGACCTGCACCGGGACATACAGACCGGCGAGCACCGTGGGCTCGTCGTCCTGCGGATCGAACTGCGGACCGGGCTTGCACACGTCCATGACGCAGTGCATCTCGCCGACGCACTCGCCGTCGCTGCACACGCAGTCCTCGTCGCCGGGGATGCAGCCGTTCGTGGTGCTCGTGGTGCTCGTCGTCGTCGGCATCGTGGTGGACGAGCTGGTCGGCTCCTCCCCCGTGCTGCTCTCGTCGGCGGTGCCCTCGGCGCCGCCGTCGTCCTTGCATGCCGTAAGCAATGCGGCCGCGAGGCCGAAGCGCGCCCACTTCATACGAGCATTCTACACGCCGCCTCGCGCGACGTCATTGCGCGAGCATGCGCTGCACTTCGGGCACCAGCTGCTCGGTCATGCCGTCGAGGTCGCATGAGGCCTTCCACCCCCAGTCCTCGCGCGCGTTCGTGTCGTCGAGCGCACGGGGCCACGAGTCCAGGATGGCCTGACGACGTGGATCGGGGGTGAACGTGATCTTCACGCCGGGCAGCGCACGCGTGACGCTGTCGGCAATCTGCTGCGCGGTCGGGCTGAACGCCGCGATGTTGTAGATCGAGCGGCGCAGCTTGCTGCGCGGCGCGTCCGCGAGCTCGACGAGCGCGCGGATGCCATCGGGCATGTACATGAGCGGGATGCGGGTGTCGGCGCGACAGAACGCGTCGTACTTCCCGTGTCGCACGCCGTCGACGTACATGAAGAGTGCGTAGTCGCTGGTGCCACCGCCGGGCAGCGTCGGCCCGATGAGCCCGGGGAATCGCACGCCGCGGAAGTCGAGCCCGAAGCGCTTGCCGTAGTACTCGCCGAGCAACTCGCCGGCGACCTTGGTGACGCCGTACATCGTGGTCGGGCGCAGCGAGACGTCGTCGCCGACGAGCTCGGGCAGGCCCGGGCCGAACACCGCGATGGTGCTGGTGAAGACGAGCTGCGGGATCGAGTGCTTGCGACAGGCCTCGAGCAGGTTGTACGTGCCGCCTTGGTTCACCGCGTACGTGGTCTGCGGGATTTCCTCGCCGCGCGCGCTGAGGATCGCCGCGAGGTGGTACACGCGCTGCGGCTTCAGCTCGCCGAGCAGGCCGGCGACGCGATCGGCATCGGTGACGTCGAGCTCGTGCCACGGCACGTCGCTCGCGAGGCGCTCGGGCTTCTTGCCGATGTCGCTGCCGTGGACGTCGTGGCCCTGCTGCCGCAGCGCAACGATGAGATCCGAGCCGATCTGGCCCCCCGCACCCGTCACGAAGATCCGCATGTCAGCGGATGATAGCGGCATCAACGAAAGAAGGCGTTCCGATCCGGGTCTTGGTACGCGCGGTAGTCGATCGCCCAGGGCGTGACCTTCGTCTCGCCGTCTCTGCGCGTGATGGTCAGCGCCATGGGGCGCACGTCGCGATAGTTGCTGTCCTGCGGCAGGTCGTCGTTGGCGACGCCGCCCGCGGAGAAGATCGTCAACAGCCGGAGGTCGTCGCCGGGATAGTGATCGCGGAAGCCGGCGTTCACCTTCTCGTGGCCGCGCACGAGCAGCGCGCCGCCGATCCGGCCCATGAACGCGCGGAATTGCTGGCGACCGAACGCAAAGCGTGCGCTCGCCGCCTGCAGCTCGTCGGGCACGTGGTCCGCGCGGCTCGGGTCGCTCCACAGCATCTGGAAGCGCACCTCGGGGTCGTTCAACGTCGACAGCCCGTTCCAGCGCTCGCGCAGGAGCGCGTCGCGCGGAATCCCGCCGTGCACGAACACGAGGTTGTCGAAGAGCAGCGCGTTCGGCATCTGCTCGAAGAAGGTCAGGTAGCGGTGGAAGACCTCGTCGGGCAAGAGCGGCTGCAGCGCGCTGATGGTGTCCGACGGCTTGACGCCGCCGTAGATCTTGCCCTGGTACTCGATGTAGTACTCGTGGTTGCCGCGCAGCACGAACACGTGCTCGGGCACGGTGAGGAACAGCTTGAGCACCGCGCGCAGCACCCCGTTCAGCGCGAAGCGCCCGCGATCGATGTAGTCGCCGAGCAAGACCAGCCGCACGTCCGGGTGCTTGTCGGGGTTGGCGCGGTGCGCCTTCACCTTCTCCATGAACTGCGACTGCATCACCGCCGCCTTGAGGCAGCTGTAGCAGCCGTGCAGATCGCCGAGCACGATCAGCTCGAAGTCGCGCGGGACCGCGGTGCGCGGCACGGCGTACACGTACTCGTCGAGCAGCTCGGGGCCGGAGAGGTCCTGTACGCGCTGGATGCCGGCGAGCCGACCCGCGCCGGCCTTGCGCTGCTCGTTCCACTTCGCCTCGGCCTGATCGAGCACGCCGAGATCGACGTCGACCTGCGCCCGGATGAGCGCCGGGTCGTTGGAGTAGTGGTGCTCGAAGCCCTGGAAGAAGGGGTGATCGGCGGTGGCCGTCGCGAGCTCGACCGGCCGCTCGATCTCCACGCGCTCCTGCACCTCGAGCTCGGGCTCGGGGATGCCCGGCTGGCCGAGCAACGACGCGAGGTCGTTGCGGAACTCGACCTCCGCAGGGTGCACCACTCCGTCGGCCCCGATGAACTCGTCGACCACCGCGAGTAGCGCAGCGCGGTTCTCGGCCGACAGCCGGCGGAACAGCTCGAAGCAGCGCAGCTTCAGCTTGGTCAGCACGAAGTGCCGGCTGTCCTCGCCCTCGGCCACGACCTCGGACATCAGCGAGCGCACCTCGTAGTCGATGTGCTGGAACATCTCGACGTAGTGCTCGTGCTGGCGCTCGATCTGCTCGAAGCGCAGCTCGGCATCGAGGTCACCGTGGGCCTCGATCTGTGCGTCGACGCGCGCTGTGACGATCTTGCGCAGCAGCGAGCGGACGAAGGACTTCTCGGTGAGGTCGAACTCGTCGTCGATGTAGCCGCAGGTCGTGAGGTAGAACAGCACGGCCTCGATCTGCTGTTCGGCGACCTCGGGCTCGTCGCTGAGCTGGATCATGTTGGGTACCCGCGGGCGCACGACGGCGGCCGGCGCGGGGGAGTCTAGCAGGGTCGAGCGCGCGGCGACCCGAGCCCACCCGAAGGCGACCATCACCCGAAGGCCAGCCACCACCCGAAGGCCAGCTGCACGAGGCAGGGGCCGATTGGACAGGGTGGTTCGCGCTGGGCAAATCCGGTAGCCTGCGACCAGTGCGCTGTCGCGCCTACCAGATTCCGTCGGAGGTGTACCGCGAGCTCGAGGCGCAGATCCTCGAGCAACTCCGCGAGGGCGATCTGGATCAGCTCCGCCATCTGCTCGGCGATCACGATCTCGAGATCGAGTTGCTCTCCGGTGAGTGGCGCGTGCTCTTCACCGAGCTGCAGGACTACTACCAGGTCATCGATCTCGAGCGCCGACTCGCACGCATGGTGGTGAGCCCCGACGAGCTCGCCGAGTTCGTCGCGCTGCTCCGTGATCCTGCCCGCCGCGATCGCTGGCGGCCGATCTCGTTCGGGCTCGCCGAGCTCTCCGACGCGCTGCCGGTCGACAGCGACCTCGTCGGCGTCGTCATCACCGAAGAGGCCGACGACTGGCTGTGGGCCGAGCCGGTCTACGAGCTCGTCGCGATCCGCCCGGAGGTGTTCGAGCTGCTCGAGCCCCACATGCGCGCGCTGATGCTCGCCGGCGATTTCGCGGCGCTCGCCCGCCTCGCCGAGGACCACGCCGAGGGCTGCGTCGAGTTCTCGCCCGAGCAGTGGCGCGTGCTGCTGCGGCACACGCGTGAGCGCGTGCCCGAGCTCATGAGCGTGTTCGAGTCGCGCATCGCCACGCCGACCGACTACACGAGCATCCGCGAGGCGCTCGAGCACGTCGCCGATCCGCGCTTCCAGCCCAGCCTCGAGGCGTGGCTCCGCGTGCACGCGCCCGTCTCGCAGTACGCGCTCTACTTCCGCGACGCGAGCCTCGAGCGCCGCGAGTTCGACGGCTCGGGGCTGCATCCGATGCCGAAGCGGAGCACGCAGCCGCTGCGCATCGTGCCGCCCGAGGAGCGCACGCTGCCGCCGGGGCTCGAGCCGATGCCCGTGCGCACGGGCGACACGCTGCCGTTCGGCCTGCCGGTCTCGCAGCCCGACGACGACACGCCGCCCGCCGTCGATCCGGTGGCGTCGCCCGGCGATCCGCAGACCGACGACGAGAGCTCGCAGGCCGGCGACGGCCCGAGCAGCATCGACGGCTCCGGCGTGGCCTGAGCGCGATCGACTACCAGAGCTTGGGATGGAAGCTCTCGCCGCGACCGGCGGGCGTCAGATCCAGCACGTTCCAGAGTGGCCACATCGGATCGAGGTGGCGCTCGTGCTGGCCCGGCTCGGAGGGCAAGAAGTGCAGCTCGGAGCTCCAGAAGTGGCGCACCGGCCCGCCCGTGCGCGTGAACACGTGCAGCATCGGATGCTGGTCGCCGTCGGCGTCCTCGCCGAAGTAGTCGCGGTTGAAGTCGTTGGCCGCGGAGCTGACGAGCCGCAGCTTCGTCCAGCCGCGGCGCGCCGCGAAGTCGCGGATGCGGGCGATCGGCGAGCGTGCGACGACGGCCAGCGCGGTGCGCTGCTCGATGTGCGTCGCGTTGCCCTCGATGCCGTCCAGGAACGAGCTGCACATCGGACACGGCTCGGCCATCTTCGGGCCGTACATGAAGTTGTAGAGCACGAGCGTGTCGTGCTCGCCGAACAGCTCGGACAGCTTCACCTCGCGCTCGCCGCCCTGCTCGTCCGCTCCGGCGAACGCGTAGTCGGTGGGGACCTCGCCACCGGTGGGCAGCGCGCGGCGGAGCGCCGCGAGCTGCTCCGTGCGCCGGCGCAGCTCGAGCTCCGCGCGCAGCAGCTCGTCGCGTGCTTGGCGGTAGCGCTCGCTCTCGCCGGGGAATCGGTGGCCGTGCATCGCGGGATGGTCGAGCCGGCGATCCCGGGTGTCAACCGGGAGGCCGCCGTTCAATCCCACGCGAGATCGACGATCGGATCGACCGCGGTGTAACGACCTTTGTCATCCACCGCGACGTGGGCGGCCGCGACCTTCGCGTCGTGCGTGAAGAACATCCAGCCGTGCTCTTCGCGGATCGCGTCGAGCAGCTCGCGCTTCTCGTCGATGAGCAGCTCGGGGAAGCGGTCGTAGCCCATCGTGATCGGCAGGTGCACCCACGGCACACCGGGGATCAGATCGCCCATGAAGGTGATCGGCCCGTGCGGCGTCGCGACGCGCGTCAGCAGGAGCCCGGGCGTGTGGCCGTACGAGAGCGTGAACGAGTAGGCGTCGCCGAGCAGCGCGCTGCGATCGCCGTCGACGATCTCGAGGCGGCCCGTGGCCTCGAGCAGCGGCTGCAGCGGTGCGATGAACGAGGCGCGATCGCGGGCGTGGGGATGCAGCGCGCGCTCCCAGGCCTCGCGGCCGACGACGTAGCTCGCGCGCGGGAACACGAGCTCCGGCGCGGCCCCTTCGCGCCACGGCGCGAGCAGGCCACCCGCATGATCGAAGTGCATGTGCGAGAGCACGACGACGTCGACCTGCGCGGGCGCGACGCCGTGGGCGGCGAGCGAGTCGAGCAGCACGTGGCGATCCTCGACGACGCCGAAGCGCTCGCGCATCGCCGGATCGAAGAAGGCGCCGATGCCGGTCTCGAGCAGGACGGTACGCCCGCCGTCCTCGCGCACGAGCAGCGCGCGGCAGGCCAGCTCGATGCGGTTCTTGTCGTCCGGCGGGCACCAGCGGTCCCAGACCGCGCGCGGCGCGTTGCCGAACATCGCCCCGCCGTCGAGCCGTTGCGTGTTGCCGGCGATCGAGTGGAGCTTCACGCCACCGGCTTACCAGCTCTTGCCAGCGGGGGCCACCCTCGGCAATACCTAGCGCGCCGCCTGGGTTCTTGCCGCCCGCGGCCCCACCGCCATGTCGATCATCCAGCCTGATGCACGTGTCGCGATCCTCATGGGATCCGCTTCCGATTGGTCCATCGTCGAGCACTGCGCCAAGACGCTCGAAGAGCTCGGCGTCCCCTACGAAGCGCGCGTGATGAGTGCTCATCGCACGCCCGACGAAGTCATCGTCTACGCCGCCGCCGCCGAGTCGCGCGGGCTGCAGGTGATGATCTGCGCCGCGGGTGGTGCCGCGCACCTCGCCGGGGTCGTCTCCGCGAAGACGCTGTTGCCGGTGATCGGGATCCCGATCGAGGCGTGGTCCACCGGCGGGCTCGACTCGCTGCTGTCCACGGTGCAGATGCCGGGCGGCGTGCCCGTCGCGACCGTCGCGATCGGCAAGGCCGGTGCGGTGAACGCCGCGCTGCTCGCCGTCGCGATCATCTCGCGCAGCGACGCCGAGCTCCGCAAGCGCTGGGGCGCGTGGCGAGCCGCACGCTCCGAGGCAGTGCGCAACACCGAGCTGCCGCCGCGACGCTGACCTGATGGCCGAGGCGCTCGCGATCCTCTTCATCTTCGGGGTCATCCCGTTCGGGCTGCCGATCACGCTGCGCTGGCTGCGATATCGCCACGAGCAGCGCATGAAGGAGCTGCAGGCGGGGGCGGGCGCGGGCGAGATGAAGGCGCTCGTGGCCGCGAAGAGCGAGCTCGAGGAGCGCGTGCGCAACCTCGAGACGATCGTGTCGAGCGTCGACTTCGAGCTCAACGCGAAGCTCAACCGGCTCGCGAACCGTCAGCTCGCGCTCTCGGCCGCGATGCCGGCCCAGCCCGCCGCTGCTTCGCGCGGGCCGGGCACGCGGGGCAGCGCGCTCGAGCTCGCGGACACCGAGCACTTCGGCGGCGCGGGCACGCTCACGGCAGGTCGGCGGCTGGCGAATCGCTGGGTGATCGAGCGCGCGCTCGGCCAAGGTGGCATGGGTGCGGTGTACCTCGCGAAGGACGAGCAGCTCGGCGAGCAGGTCGCGCTCAAGGTGATCGGGGGGATCGCGGCGCTCGATCCCACCGCCGCCGATCGCCTGCGCCGCGAGGCCACGGCCGCGCGCCGCATCAGCCATCCCAACGTCGTGCGCCTGCACGACATCGGCGAGAGCGACGGCGTGCTGTTCCTGTCGATGGAGTACGTGCCCGGCGGAAGCCTGCGCGACATGCTGGCGCGACACGGCGTGCTGCCGGACGCGCACCTGCGCTCGTTCGCGTGGCAGATCGCCGACGGCTTGCACGCGGCGCACATGGCCGGCGTCATCCACCGCGATCTGAAGCCGGCGAACCTGCTCGTCGACGATCACCAGCGCATCAAGATCATCGACTTCGGGCTCGCTCGGCTCGCACACCTCGAGGGCATGACCGCGACGAACATGATCGTCGGCACCGTCGAGTACATGGCGCCCGAGCAGGTGCGAGGCGGAACGCTCGACGCACGCACCGACGTCTACGCGTTCGGCGCGGTGCTCTATCACGCGCTCGTCGGCCGTCCACCGTTCTCGGCCGACAACCCCATCGCGATCGGGTTCGCGCACTGCAGCAACCCGGTCATCCCCCCGAGCCGCGCGCGCGAGGGACTCGATGCGCGCTGGGACGGGGTCGTGCTGCGGGCGATGGCCAAGGACCCGAACGAGCGCTGGGCCAGCGCGCTCGAGCTGCAGGCCGCGCTCCCGAGTTGAAACGGGCGCGGGCCGGTGCCAACCTGGGCGCCATGCCGACGTGGCCCGAACTCCAGCAGTACGCGCGTAACAAGTACAAGCTCGCCAAGGACGAAGAGGATCGCTTCGCGATCGTCTTCGGCATGGAGGGCGGTCGGACCCAGCAGATCTGGGTGCGCACGTTCAACGCGTACAACCAGCCGTTCCTCGAGTACCGCTCGTACTTCTGCAAGGAGGGCGAGATCCAGCCGCTCGTGGCGCTGCGCAAGAACGCCGAGATGGCCACCGGCTTCATCGCGCTGCTCGGCGATCACTACGCGGTGATGTGGAACGTGCCGATGGCGAACATGCAGGCCGAGGAGTTCGACCAGCCGCTCACCGCGATCGCGTGGCAGGCCGAGCAGCTCGAAAAGGCCTATTCGTCGGGCAAGGACGAGTTCTAGGCGGCGTAAGCCGCGCCGCGTGCGCGCGTTGGATCATCGAGGGATGGCCCGCGCGCGCACGGCTCTCGCGTGGTGGTTGGTGCTCGCAGGCTGCGGGCGCACCGGGCTCTACGGCGGGCTCTGGGATGGTGGTGACGCGGGCGAGGCCGCCGACGAAGACGACGTGCCGAGCGGGCCCGTCGACTGCGACAAGGTCGACTTCCTGTTCGTCATCGACGACTCGGGCAGCATGTACGACCACCACGTGAACCTCATCGAGAACTTCGAGGTGATCACGCGCGGTGTCGATCGCGTCATCGAGGGCAACACCGACCTGCACGTCGGCGTCACTGCGAGCGACATCTATGCCGGCAACCACGGCGAGTGCGGCGTGATCGGTGGGCTCATCGACCATCCCACGGGTGCGCACTCGAGCGAGCGGCAGTGCGGTCCGTTCTCGGGCGGGCGCTACATGACGAACGCCGACGACATCGCCTCGGGGTTCGCATGCGCCGCGCAGGTGGGCACGATGGGCAGCGACGTCGAGCGCCCGATGGACGCGTTGCTCGGTGCGATCGACACCTCGGGCGATGCCGCGGAGTGCAACGCGGGCTTCCTGCGCCCGGATGCGTTGCTCGTCGCGGTGGTGGTCACCGACGAGTGGGATGGGCCCGGCGATCCCGAGGGCGCCGGATCGTGGAGCGGGCCCGATCTGTGGACTGCCGGTCTGCTCACCGCGAAGGGCAGCGACCAGAACTACGTGCTCGCGATGCTCGTGAACGAAGAGCGCGGCCAGTGCCCGCCCGGACACGTCGAGCACGACGGGCACGTGCTCGCGGAGTATGCCGAGCAGCAACCGTTCGGCTTCGTCGGCTCGGTGTGCGGCGACTACAACGCGACGTTCTCGCAGGCGATCGACGTCGTCGCGGCCGCGTGCGCCGGCGAGTGAGCGGCAGGGTCGGGCCCGCCACGCGCGGGGGAGCCGGCCCCCAGCCGCGATCGGGCGGGTGGCGATCCCCGCAGGAACGACGGCATGATCGGCGGGCATGCGATTCGCACACGAGCCCGACGTGCTGCGCTCGCATCGTCCCGCGGTCATCCTGCTCACCCTCGCGCTCGCATGCGGCGCGTCCGACTCGGACGACGACGCTGCGGTCGACTCCACCGGCACGACGAGCGACGGTGGCAGCAGCCCGAGCTCGACGAGCTCGGGTGCGACGACGCAGTCGTCCGGCACCGATCCGAGCAGCGGGCCGAGCAGCACCGCCGAGGGCACGACGGCGGACGCGAGCAGCTCCGAGGGCGGATCGACGGACGAGACCGGCGCGCCGAGCCACGACCCGAACCCGCTGTTCGCCGACCTGCAGGGCGGCGAGGTGCTCGATCTGGGCCCGTTCGGCTGCACGCCGCCCGACGGCGAAGAGGGCTGCATCGGCGCCACCGACTACAGCGGCATGGCCTTCGATCCGGTCGGCTATCGCGTGCTCGCGTTCGGAGGCGGTCACGCCACGACGATGAACGACTCGGTGATCGCGTTGTCGCTCGAGGGCACGCCGAGCTGGGCCTCGATGTACGAGCCCACGCCCTGCGGCGCGATGAACACGGGCAACCTCGATGCGGGGCTCGGTGCGTGGGTCTCGGGCACGTCGGGCCCGTATCCGCGGCCGGTGTCGGCGCACACCTACGACTTCGTCGTGTACGCGCCGGATCAAGACGAGCTCGTCCTGCTCGGGCGCGCGTTCACGGGGGGCTACTGCTCCGCGGCGGGCAACGACATCGGTGGTCCCATCGCCCACTACGATCTCGGTGGGGGCGCGTGGTCGTTCTCGGCCGACGACGGCTCGATGCAGATGAGCGAAGGGCTCGCCGGCACCGAGCACGATCCGATCTCGCGGAACTTCGTCTCGCTCGGCACCGGCGGGCTCGGGATCTACGACCCGGCTGCGCGCGCGATGGTCGGCACCTTCGACGCGCTCGCCGGCGACGTCGACATCACGTCGATCGGATACGCGAACCACCTCACCTACTTCCCGCCGACCGACACGTTCTACTACTTCATGCGCGGCTCGCCGGTACAGGTGCTCGCGCTGCAGCTCGATCGCCAGGACCCGGCGTCGTCGGTGCTGACGATGGTCGAGACGATGGGGCCGACGCCGGATCACCAGGAGCCGGGCTATGACTACGATTCGGTGCGCGACGTGATCGGCGGCGCGGTGCTGGACAGCACGTTCTACACGTTCGATCCCGCGACCAGCATGTGGACCGCGACGGCGATGCAGGGCGGAACGCCGGGCACGCAGGCGTTCCATGCCCTCGTCTACGACGCGGTCGACGACGTGTTCCTGTTCGTCACCGACTACGCCTCGGGCGGCGGATCCTGGGCGTACAAGCCGGTGTGACGTGGCCTGACCCGACTCGGGTCGTGGCGGGGCGTCGGGTGCCGACTCGCGTCCGGGCCGGGCGCCCAACGCCGCGGGATCCCGCAGCCGCAGCGCCCGACGCGGCTTGGAACGCCGGGTGCTCTACCGGCCGCCATGCAGCGCAGACGACTCGCCCTCCGTGTGCTCGGCCCCGTGCTCGCTACCGCCCTCGCCGCGCCGGTGATGCAGGGCTGCTCGGTGATCAACCTGATCGTGCAGGCCGCCAAGAAGCGCAGCACGAACATGAACCGCTGGAAGGTCGAGAAGATCCAGCTCGGCATCCGCGGCGAGTCGATCTGCGCACGCGGTGACATCCAGCTCGCGCTCTTCGCAGACGCGCAGCACAAGAAGCGCACGAAGAAGCACAAGAAGCTGGAGACCTGGACCGACGCCGGAGAGCAGACCAACAAGTTCGGCAAGATGGGCTTCGAGGAGTTCGTGTTCACCGTCGGCAACGGCACCCTCGATCCGAAGACGGGATGGTTCACGCCGAACCCGGACATGCTCGCGACCGTGGACGGATTCCCGTTCACCGCGAAGTACAAGCGCGAGCCGAAGGTCGAGCCCGCGTCGGTGCACTTCGTGCCGGACTACGGGTGCATCGGTGTGGCGGGCGGCAGTGGCGAGGCCGGCAATCGCGGTGAGCCGGGCGAGGACGGCGACCGCGGCGACAACGGCAGCGGTGGTGGCGACGACTCGCCGGGCGGCGCGGGCACGCCCGGCGGACCCGCGGGCAACGCGGGCAACGGCGGCGACGGTGGCGACGGCCCGAACATCGTCGCGTATGCGACCGTCGTGAAGACGCCGCACTTCGATCACCTCGTGCTGGTGAAGGTGACCGGCGACGTCGAGGACATGGTGCTGCTCGATCCGCAGCAGCCGATGACGATCTCCGCGCGTGGTGGCGACGGTGGTGCGGGCGGTCGCGGTGGCGAGGGTGGAAAGGGCGGCAGCGGCAGCGGCGGATCGCCGGGCGGCAACGGAGCGGCCGGAGGTCCGGGCGGCGTCGGTGGGGTCGGTGGACGCGGCGGTCGAGGCGGATCGATCGAGCTCGTCTACGATCCCGCATTCCCCGAGCTCGGCACCAACATCACGCTCGACGCGTCGGGCGGGAGTGCGGGCGACGCCGGAGCTGCGGGCGAAGGTGGCAGCGGTGGCTCGGGTGGTAGCGGCGGCGGCAAGCGAGGCAGCGACGGTGCCGACGGCAGCAGCGGGAACGCGGGCACACCGGGCGACGACGGCACCGCGTCTGCGCGCGCGGGCGATGTCGCGTCCGTGTTCGCCGGCTTGCCGCCGAACGTGCAGCGCGTCGATCGCTGAATCGATCGCGTCGAGAAATCTCATGGCGTTCGCCTTGACGCGTCGGGAGCTCCGCGCTAATAAAGACGAACGCCATGAGCTGTTCCGCAGATACCGACTTCGCCACGACGACCGCCTGTGCGGCCGCCGCGTGTGATTGTCTGCGTTGAGCGTCTCCCGGCGTCGCGAGCAAACTGCATTTGCGAGCCGCCGGGGGCGGTCTCGCGAGGTTTCTGCCGTCTGCTCTCCGAAAGCGCCATGAACACCCCCACAAAGCCCGAGGTCCCCATGGATACCGACGACGACGATGATGCGGCCGCGGCCGACATTCGGCGCGTTGGTGTAGTGGGAGCACGCTCCGTTGTCAGCGGAGAGGTCACGGGTTCGATCCCCGTACGCGCCGCCGACCTTTGTCGACCGTAACCGTCGGTGATTCCACGGTCCGGTGGTCCAGTGGCAAGACGCGAGGCTGCAGTCCTCGAGACACGGGTTCGATTCCCGAACGGATCTCCACTGTCCGAAGTGTGATCTGCGTCGTCGGTCGGCGTTCGTCGCCAACCAACGTCGCGGGTCGCGGCACCAGCGTGCATGACGGCGTCATCGCGCCTGCTGGCGCTCTTTCCCATGATCGTCCTCGTCGCGATCGGTTGCGGCGACGATACGGCGTCACCCGAGGCCGACCACGATGCGAGCAGCGGTGGCCCGCACGGCAACGGGCCCGCGTCGAGCTCGACGGGGGAGTCGCCCGTCGACGACGACACCACGGGCACGCCCGCCGACTCGAGCGGCGGCGGCGATCCGAGCGGTGCGCCCGTGCTCGACGTCGGTGGCGGTGGGGACCCGGTGGATCCCGGCGAGTGCCCCTGCGTGGGCACCGGCGACGGGGTCTACCTCGTGTCCGACGCCGCCGAGCTCTACACCTTCGACCCCGAGACGCTCGCGTTCGAGAAGCTCGGCGACATCGCGTGCCCGACGAACGGTTGGCTGTGGGCCATGGCCGTCGATCGCCAGGGCCACGCGTTGCTCTCGTACTTCGACGCGGCTTCGTTCGCGATCGAGAGCTTCACCATCGAGCTCCAGAGCCCCGCGGTGTGCGAGCCGGCCACGGTGCCGCTGCCCGCTGGCCACTGGCTCGGCGGCACCGGCTACGCCAGCGCGAGCGCGGCCGATCCCTGCGACGATCTCTACGTGTTCTCGGTCGACACGACGACCGAGAACGAGGTGGGCGGCGTGCTCGGACGCATCGACGAGGGCGAGCACGTCCTCGTCGGGAGCACGCCCTACAACGAGGTGCAGCTGACGGGTACCGGCGACGGGCGTCTGTTCGGCTTCGCCGGGACCAGCTCCGACGAGGGGCAGGGCTCGATCGCGAGCCTCGTCCAGTTCGACATCGACGACGCGCAGGTGCTGACCAACGACGTGCTCACCGAGCTGAACACCGACAACGGCCTGGGCTTCGCGTTCTGGGGCGGCGACGTATGGCTCTTCACCGACGGTGCGCACGACACGAGCATCGTGACGCGGGTCGATTACGACGGGGACGGCAGCACCGAGGTCGTCGTCGACGAAACCCCGATCCGCATCATGGGTGCCGGCGTGTCGACCTGCGCGCCATTCGGCCCCGCGGGATAGGTTCCTCGTGAAGGCCCATGCTGTGATCCGGGTCGCGGAACGTCTGTGCGCAGCCGTCATCGCTCGGACACGTCGGGGAAGTCGTCCTATGCTGCCTCCCGTGGCGGACGACGACTGCGACGATGGCCTGGCACTGCTCGCGGCGTGGCGTGGCGGTGATCGTGTCGCCGGCAACACCTTCGTCGGCCGGTATTTCGAGGCCGTCTTCCGGTTCCTGCGCCGGCGCATCGACGACGCGGCGACCGCGAAGGACCTGGCCCAGCGCACGTTCCTGGTCTGCTTCGAGGGCGGCAACCGCTTCGTGCCGCAGGCCGGGGTGCGGGTCTACATGCTGGGCATCGCCCGCAACCTGATGCTCCACCACTTCCGCGACGAGCGGCGCTCGCCGGGTGTTGCAGAGCGCGACACCTGCTCGCTGACCCCGAGTCGCGCCGTCGCGCGGGATCAGGATCGCTCGTTCGTGCACGCCGCGCTCGCGCGGCTGCCCGAGGCGCTGCGCACCACGCTCGAGCTGCACTACTGGGACGAGCTCGGTGTCGCCGAGATCGCCGCGCTGCTGGAGACCCCGCCGGGCACGATCAAGTGGCGGCTGCACCGCGGCCGCGAGCTCTTGCGCGAGGAACATGAGCGTCGCGCCTGACGACTCGCTCGGCGCCGCGCTGCGCGAGGAGGGTGCTGCCGATCCGGTCGAGCTGGCCGCAGCGCGCGCCGACGTGCTCGCGAACGTGTTCGAGAACACCCCGATGGTGGTGCGCATCGGCAGGTACGTCGTGGGCGATCGCATCGGCGCCGGCGCGCATGCGGTGGTCTACGGGGCCTACGATCCCGAGCTGCACCGGCGCGTGGCGGTGAAGCTGCTGCGCTCGCGCAAGCCGCAGGCCGGCCCGGCCAGCGAGCTCGCACTGCGCGAGGCCAGGGCCGTCGCGAGCCTCGCCCATCCCAACGTCGTCGCGATCCACGACGTCGGTGCCACTGCCGAGGGCGTGTTCTTCGTGATGGAGCTGGTCGCGGGCGCGACCCTCGATGCATGGCTGGCCGCGGCGCCGCGGCGGTGGACCGAGGTGCTCGATGCGCTCGTCCCGATCGCGCGCGCGCTGCAGGCCGCCCACGCCCGCGGCCTCGTGCATCGCGACGTGAAGCCGCAGAACGTGCTGATGGGCGACGACGGTCGGCCGCGGCTCGCCGACTTCGGGCTCGTGGCGATCGAGGCCGACGATCCGTTCGCCGGTGCCATCGTCGGCACGCCGACGACCATGGCGCCCGAGCAGCACGGTGGCCGCGCCTGCGACGCGCGCAGCGATCAGTATGGCTTCTGCGCGACGCTCCACCTCGCGCTCCACGGCCGACCACCCTTCGCGTCGCCCTCGATCGACGGGCTCCTGCGCGAGAAGCTGACCCAGCGGCCGAACCGCTCGACCCGGGACGTGCCGGCGTGGCTCACCGACGTGATCGAGCGCGGGCTCGCGGCCGATCCGGGCGAGCGCTTCCCCGACATGGGTGCGCTCGTCGCTGCGCTCGAGCGTGGCCGTCGTCGTCGGTTCCGCACGAGTGCGCTGCTGTTCGCGCCGCTCGTGTCGCTGGCGGTGCTCGGGATGCATGCGGCGGAGTCCTCCGCGGACGAGCGCTGCACTGCCGAGATCTCGACGCGTGCGAGCACCGTGTGGAACGACGACGCCCGCGCCTCCGTGCGCGCCGGCCTGTCCACCGCCGGCAAGCCGCGCGTCGCCGACGAAGTGATCGCGAGCATCGACACGCACGTCGCTGCGTGGACGGAGACGCGGACCGAAGTGTGCGCGGCCGTCGACGAGCACGCGCCGCAGGCCGAGTCGCTCGCGTGCCTGGACGAGGCGTTGGTCGAGACCAGCGAGCTCGTCCAACTGCTCGCCGATGCCGATCCGCTGGTCGCGAAGGCGGCGCTCGAGGCCGCGCGCAACCTCGCGGTGCCCGGCACATGCATCGAGCACGGCGCAGGCACGGAGTCGCGCGAGCTGGAGCTCTTGCTGCGACGGGCCCGGCTGCACGAGTCGGTGGGTCGTCATGCGAGCGCCGCGGAGCTGCTCGCGCAGGTGCTCGCGGATCCGCGGCTGCCCGAAGCGCCGATCGCCGCCGCGCGGGCGCACGCGCTCGCGTGTCGCATCGCGCTCTACCGGGACGATCGCGAGGTGGCGCGGCAGACCTGCGATGTGGCGCTCGCGAGCGCGCAGCGGGCCGGCCACACGATGCTCGAGACCGCCGGGCTCGTGCGGCTGGCCGAGGCCAGCGCCCCCGAGCCCGCAGAGCTGCTGCTGCGCATGGCCGAGGCGCGCCTCGACGCGCAGCCCGATGGCGCGCCGTCGCTGCACGCCCAGCTGCTGCTCGCGCGCGTGAAGCTGCGCGAAGAACAACACCGGCTCGGCGACGCGGCGCTCGAGGCCCGCCGCGCCCTGGCCTACGCCGAGTCGGCGTTCGCACCCGACTCGATCCAGGTCGCCGCGGCGATCAATGCGGTCGCGAACTCGGAATCCCGCGCGGGCCACTACACGGCCGCGACCGCGGCCTACGGCCGTGCGATCGCACTGACGACCGCGTTGCGCGGTGCCGACGACATCGACATGGGCGCGCTCTTGCACAACAAGGGCGGCGTGGAGCTCGATCGCGGTGCGCCGGGCGTCGCGATCGGCGATCTCGTGCGAGCGCTCGAGCTCAAGACCGCGGCAGCGGGGAGCGAATCGCCGCGCGTGGTGAACACGCTGCAGCGCATCGCACGCGCGTGGCAGGGCCTCGGTGAGCACGCGACTGCGCTCGCGGTGGCTCGGCGCGCCGTCACGCTGTCGGACGGCGGAGATCCGCTGCTCTCCGGTCGCAGCTTGCTCGTGCTCGCGGCGGTGCAGCACGGCGCGGACCAGTGCGACGAAGCGCTCGCGACGGTCGAGCGCGCGCGGGTGCAGCTCCTCGCAGCGAACGCCGGCGACGACGATCTCGGAGAAGCAGCGTGGCTACGCGGCGTGTGCGAGCTGGCCGGCGGGAGCCCCGGCGCCGGGCTCCACCTGCAAGCCGGGCTCGACGCGCTCTCGCGCTACTACGGCGCCGACGCGCGTGACCTCGTGCGCCCGCTGCTCTCGCTCGCGAGCTGGCATCTCCGCCACGGCGAGGCCGACCGTGCGCGCGCGCTCCTCCAACGCGCGCGCACGATCGTCCGCTCCACCGAAGGCGATCCACGCGATGCAGAGGCGGTCGAGCGCGCGTTGACCGACGCGAGCTGATCACTACTCTGCGCACTGCTCCAGCAGCTGATCGCCTCCGCACACCGCGGGATCGTCGGTCGCGAGCGTGTCGCAATCGGTGGTGGAGAGGCAGGCGTAGTACTCCTCGACCGCGGCGGCACAGTCGCTGCCTGCGAAGTAGTCGAGGTCGTACTGGCAGATCTCCCCGGCCCCCGCTCCGAACCCGCACTCCTCGACGTGCACGTCGAAGCTCCCGCACACGCCCGACGGATCTCCGCCGACCTCGCCCGCATCGTCGCCCTGCGTGGGATCGAACCCGCCGCTCGTATCGCCCTCGCCCTCGTCGCCGCCCTCGTCGTCGTCCCCAACGCCCGTCGGGCTCGCGGTCGTGCCCACCGGCCCCCCGTCGTCGTCCCCGTCGCCGCCGCCGGTGTCGTCCTCGCCGGTCTCCTCGCCGTCGCCTTCGCCTTCGCCGTCGCCGTCGCCTTCGCCGCTGTCGTCCCCGGCCGTGCTCAACGCCGACGTGAGCGCGTCACCGACGTCGAGCGAGCAGCCGGCAATCGTCACCGCGCCGAGCGAGAGCAGGAGAGCGAGCCCGTTGTGCCTCGAGTGTTCCATCGCAGAGCCAGTTCCGGCAGGCCCCGCTCTGGTTGGCGACCTCCGTGCCCGATGTTGGCGGAGATCACGTTGCGACCCGCGCCGCCCAACCCCGCCGCGGGCCGCCGGCACCGGCCCTTCGACCACGATGACGAAGCTACTGCCGACGTTCGCCTTCCTCGCCTTGCTCCTGCCCGCCGCCACCGCGAGCGCGAAGAAGCCCGGGCGCGACACGGATCGTCCATGGACGTTCGATGCCGGCATCGGTCCCATGGTGAACCTCGAGCGCAGCGGCGGGCTCGGCAAGCTGGGGTTCGACTTCCACTACCACTTCAACCGGAGCGACGTCGGCCCGGCGCTCGGCCTCACCTTCTACACGCACTTCCGCGAGAAGCTGTTCGGCATCCAGGTCGGCCAGATGTTCCTGTGGGACTTCCGCGTCTATCGCGACAAGAAGCTCGCGATGTACCTCGCACCGCTGGTGGCGCTCGGCTACTCGCTCACGCACTACGTCGGCACCGGCGGCGCTGCCTCCGGCAACGACCACCACTTCTTCATGGACTTCGGCGCGCAGTGGAAGACGGTGTTCAAGGATCGCGTGGGCGTCTTCGTGCGACCCGCCACGTTCTCGCTGCTCGCCGGCAAGGGCGGCGCGACCGGGTTCTATACGACGCTGATCGGCGTGACCACGTCGTTCTAGTCGATCGTCAGGCCGGCTGCGGCTCGGCGTCGCCGACCGGCCGACGTACGTTGCGTGGCCCGTTCGCCTTCGCCTCGGGCTTCGGCTTGCGATTGCGCGGCCGCCCGCGGCTGCGTTGATCGCTGAGCCGCCACGGCTCGCCGGCGCGCGAGATGCTGAGCAGGATCCCGATCGCACCCAGGCCTGCGAGCAGCGACGAGCCGCCGTAGCTGATGAACGGCAAGGTGATGCCCTTGGCCGGGATCACCTCGAGCACGACCGCCATGTTGACGAGCGCCTGCAGCCCGAAGAGCGCCGAGATGCCGGTCGCGAGGTAGCAGCCGAAGCGATCCGAGGCCGCGCGGGCGATCACGAAGCCGCGCCATACCAGCAGGCCCACGAGCCCCATCACCAGCATCATGCCGGCGAAGCCGAGCTCCTCGCCGATCGTCGCGAGCACGAAGTCGGTGTGGTTCTCGGGCAGGAAGCCCAGCTTCTGCCGGCCGTTGCCGAGCCCGAGCCCCCACGTGCCGCCCGAGCCGACTGCGATGAGCGCCTGCTGCACCTGGTAGCTGTCGCCCGACAGGAACTCCTCGAGGCGACCACGGCGGAACTCGACGCCGACGATCTGGTACCAGACGAGCGGCGCCGCGATCATGACCACGGCGACCACGTAGCTGGCGCGCGTGCCCGCCACGAACAGCATCACGAGCGTGAGCGCGCCGAGCAGGATCGTGGTGCCGAGATCCTTCTCGAAGAGCACCAGCAACATCGTGATCGACGCGACGGTCATCACCGGCAGGAAGCCGGTGCGGAACATCCGCACGCGCTCGCCCTGACGCGCGAGCGTCGCGGCGAGGAAGATCGCCAGCGTCACCTTCGCGATCTCCGAGGGCTGGATGCCGAGCGGGCCCCATCGCATCCAGCGGCGTGCGCCGTTGATCTCCTGTCCGACGAAGAGCACGGCGACGAGCAGCGCGAGCGCACCGAACATCAGGTGGGGGGCGAAGCGACGCAGCAGGCGGTAGTCGAAGCGGCTCAGCACGAAGAGCCCGACGACGCCCACGCCGAGGAACCCGGCCTGGCGCACCAGGAAGTACTGCCAGTCGCGGTGCACCTGGTAGCCGAGCCACGAGCTCGCGCTGTAGACCATCACGAGCCCGAGCGCCGACAGGGCCACGGCCGCGAAGAACAACCACGGATCCATCGCGCGTCGCGGCGCCTCGGCAGCGGGCGCGTCGTCGAGGTACGCGTCGCTGACGGACGCTCCGGCGGGCTCGGACACGGGCGGCAGGACAGCACGCCCGCCCGAGCGTCGCCAGAAAACGGACTAATCCAGGTCCTCGAGCACCGCGTCGCCGGCGTCTTGGCCGAGGTGCAGGGAGATCTCGGCGATGAGCTTCTTCTCCTCTTCGTCGATGCGCTCGCCGAGCCCGAGGAAGCCACCGCTCGCGGCCGCGACCTTCATGCACAGCTCGACGACGTCGTCCGCGCGGCCTTCGCTGCGCGACAGCAGCACGCGGAGGATCTCCCGGCTCTTGCGCATGAACGCCTCGGGCGGCGCCTCGTCGAGCAGCGCCGCGAGCACCTTCGCGCCCTCGCTGTCCGGGCCGATCCCGCGCTTCGCGACGATGCGCATGATCTCCTTGCGCTCCGCCGACTGCACGCTGCCGTCGGCCCACGCGACGTGGACGAGCGGCAGCAGATCGAACACGCGCGCGCTCTCGCCGGTGAAGCCGAGCTTGCGGATCTGCTCGGCGATCGCGGTGTCGTCGGTGTCGACCGCACTGGCGATGCGCGCCGCCTCTTCGAGCGCCCGCGCGTTGTCTTCGAGCGACTGGCGCAGGTTGCGACGGGCCTCCGCGTCGACGACGCGGAAGTACTTCTCTTCCTCTTCGCTGGGCTCGATCGGCATCGCCGCGGAGGGTACTGCAATTCGCTGCGGGCGCTAAGCCCCGGGCAGGGCCAGCACGGCAGCCGCAAAGACCTCGCCGCGGTGCGCATAGCTCTTGAACATGTCGAAGCTCGCGCACGCCGGGGCGAGCACGACCGCGTCGCCGGGCTGGGCCATGGCCCGCGCGAGCTCGACCGCGTGGGCCATGTCGGTCGCGATGGCGGACGGGACCGTGGTGCCGGCGAGCGCGTGGAATTGCGCGGCGCTCTCGCCGATCGCGACGAGCCCACGCCCGCGCGTGCGCACGAGCTCGCCGAGCGGACCCAGGTCGTCGCCCTTGCCGCGACCGCCGGCGATCAGCACGAAGCGCTCGTCGAGCCCGCCGAGGCTCGCCATCGCGCTCGCGACGTTGGTGGCCTTGCTGTCGTCGTACCAGCGCACGCCGTCGAGCGTGCGCACCAGCACCATGCGGTGGGGCAGGCCGCGGAAGCGCGCGAGCCCGTCGCGGCACGCCTCCGGGCCGACCCCCAGGTGACGCGCGGCCGCGAGCGCGAACACGGCGTTGCTGGCGTTGTGCCGCCCGGGCAAGGAGAGCAGCGTGCGCTCGTAGCTCTCGTCACGCACGACGAGCGCGCGCCCGGCCCCGGGGCCCTCGACGCCGATCGACGTGGTGTCGCCGACGCGCAGGATCTCGAGATCGGTGCGCTGCGGTGCGATGCGCTCGGTGTACTCGCCCGCGTCGTCGAGCAGCGCGAGCCCGCCGGGGACGAGGTTGCGGAACACCTCCGCCTTCGTCTCCGCGTACGCCTCCATGCTCGGGTAGCGATCGAGGTGATCGGGCGTCACGTTGAGCACGATGCCGACGTCGTTGGGGATCGCGGGCAACGTCTCGAGCTGGTAGCTCGAGCACTCGAGCACGAGCGCGTCGGGCCACGGCAGCTTGCCGTCGAGCACGTCGACCATGAGGGCGCAGAGCGGCGTGCCGAGGTTGCCGCCGACGAACGGCGAGAAGCCGCCGGCGCGCAGCAGCTCGCCCACCAGCGCGGTGACGGTGCTCTTGCCGTTCGTGCCGGTGATCTCGACGAGCGGCACCGGCGACCACGGTCCGCCGCGGCGCGACCACGCGAGCTCGAGCCCGAGCCCGAGCTCGCCCATCACGCGCGCCTCCGGGGCCCAGCGCCGCTGCAGCTCGCGCGGGCGCCCGGGCGGCACGCCGGGCGAGAGCACCATGAGCTCGATGCCGGTGACCGCCGAGGCGGACGGCTCGTCGCCGCCGCGATGATCCTCCACGCCTTCGGGCAGCGCGGCCTCGCGGTTGCGATCGTAGGCGCGCACGCGCACGCCGAGTCGTTGCAGCAGCCGCGCGGCCGCGGCCCCGCTCGTACCGAGCCCGACCACCAACGCCGTGCGCCACGGCAGGAGCGCGTCGTCGTCGCTCATCGCAGCTTGAGCGTCGCCAGCGCGACGAGGGCCAACATGATGCTGATGATCCAGAAACGCACGATGACCTTGGGCTCGGCCCAGCCCTTCTTCTCGAAGTGATGGTGGATGGGCGCCATGCGGAAGACGCGTTTGCCCGTGAGCTTGAACGAGACCACCTGCACGATGACGCTCACCGTCTCGAGCACGAAGATGCCGCCGACGATCGCGAGCGTGAACTCGTTCTTGCTCGCGACGGCGAGGAAGCCGAGCCCGGCGCCGAGCGGGAGCGAGCCGACGTCGCCCATGAACACGCTCGCAGGGTACGTGTTGTACCAGAGGAAGCCGATGCCGGCGCCGATCATGGCGCCGCAGTAGATCGCGAGCTCGCCGACCTGCGGGATGTGCGGGATGTGCAGGTAGAACGCGATGTCGAAGTTCTTGTTGATGATCGTCCCCGCCGCGTAGGTGAGGATGAGGAACGTCATCGCGCTGATGATGACCGGACCGATCGCGAGGCCGTCGAGCCCGTCGGTGAGGTTCACCGCGTTGGAGAAGCCGACGATGATCCACACCGCGAACGCGAAGTACAGCCAGGGCGCCAGCGAGTACTCGTACTCGTAGAAGTCGAGGAACGGGATCGCGAGCCGATAGCGGATGCTCTCGGGCATCACCTCGCCGCCGTACAGCCACGAGACCACGCCGCATGCGACCAGGATCTGCGCGGCGAATTTCACCTTGCCGGGCATGCCGCCCGAGTGCTTGCGCCGCACCTTGAGGAAGTCGTCGATGAACCCGATGACGCCGTAGCCCGCGGTCGTGAGATTCGCGAGCACGATGTACGGGTTGCTCATGTCCGCCCACAGGAGCGTGGGGATGATGAGCGTGAAGAGGATGAGGCTGCCGCCCATCGTGGGCGTGCCGCGCTTGGAGAAGTGCGACTCGGGCCCGTCGTCGCGCACGACCTGCAGCAGCTGGATGCGCTGCAGCGTGCGGATGAACCAGGGGTAGAGCACGAGCGCGAGCAACAGCGCCGTCAACGTCGCGGCGATCGTGCGCGTCGACGTGTAACGCAGCACGTTGAGCCAGCCGAGCGCGGCGTACTTCGTGCTGAGCGGGTAGAGCAGGGTGTAGAGCACACCGGTCCGGGACGCACGACGCGCCGATGACGGCGGACCGCGCCCGCGCTAGTCGTGGCACGGGCCGGGCGTCTGGCGCAAGAACGCCGCGCACGCGGCGGTCCATTCCGCCCCTCGAGCCCGCCGTGGCTTTGCCACGGCGGACAGCGAGCACGACCGCCGGCACCAGGAAGAGCGCCGGAGGCGCGACC
>CAZFKC010000110.1:30974-36325 GCA_964519175.1 uncultured Nannocystaceae bacterium | reverse complement strand
CCGCGAACGAGCGTCGCGAATCGTCCGCTAGCTCCTCATCGCACGTCCACCGCCCAGCGATACTCCGTCGCGACCTCGGTCGGCCCGACCACCCGCAGGTCCAACCAACAGTCCTCCGGCTCGATCATCACCTCCGCCGTCTCCCCTCGACGCACCGACGCGAACCCGACCGCCACGTGCGATTCGCAGCGCCGCACTCGAGCGTCGAGCCAGGTGCTCGCCGCGCCTTCGTACTGCAGCACCACCCGACTCGCCCCCGCCACATCTGCGCACCGCGTGATGCTGCGGATCTCCGCCGCCTCCATCCCGTCTGGCGACGACGGCCCGATCGTCCCCTCGTCCCCGCAATCCAACCGCCCGCTCTCCTCCGCCCGCCCACCCACGAGCACGATCCGCTCGTTGTCCAAGCACGGCCCCGGTCGCACGTACCCTTCCGCCGCGTCCTCGACCCACGCCGCCTCGGCGTCCGCCAACGAACGCCCGAACGCCGACGCGAACCATGTCTCGAGCTCGTCGCGCGTCTCGATCTCCGCGTACGGCGGACCCGCGAACGCCTCCGCGAATGCGCGCGCATCCGTCTCACTCCGCAGCCACGACACGAAGCTCGCCGCGATCGCGTACGCCCCGTACTCCTGCAGCCGCTCGAGCTGCAGCGCATCGATCTCGCTCGCATCACCGCTCGCGCCCGGGATCTCCCGTGCCGTGACCACGCCCGCGGCGAACGCCTCCGCGAGTCCCTCTTCGTAGAACGACGGGCCCCGCACTCCGGCCGAGAGCCGCACCGCGTGCACGAGCTCGTGCGTGACGTGCTCGTACGGCGAGATCACCGTGACGCGTCCGCTCTCGAGTCGCCCCGCACAGCCGGCGTATCCGCTCGAGCAACCGCGCGCCGCGTCGGGCCCGAGCACGACGTCGATCGCCTCCTCGGGCTCGGGCAGTCGAAGCGCATCGAGCAGCCGCACCACCTCACGCTCGAGCAGCGGAGCCGTGCCCGCGCACAGCTCGGCACCCGCGTACCCGCGCACGCGCAGATGCTCCGTCTCGGACCATGCGGACCCCGGCTCCGCACAGGCTGACGCCGCGAGCACGCTGCTCAGCCAGGCCCGACGCATGCGTCGATCATGACCGTCGGCAACGCGAAGAGCAGCCCTGTCCTCGAACCGGACAGAAACGACCACTCAGACCGGCTGAGTCCGCGTTTCTGTCCAAATCCGGCCACCACCGCCGCCGCCGCGGATCACTCCTCCAGCCCCAGCAGCTCCGCGATCGTCTCGCTCATCGCGTCCACCATTCGCGGTCGCGCGGCCTCGCGCGAGGCCCTCGAGGCTCACGACCGTGGCACCAGCCGCCGCCTGCGCTCGCTACCGCGCCAGCAACAGAGCCTCGAGTGCCGGCCAATCATACGACCAGTACACGTACTCACCCTCGCCCCGCACGATCGTGAGGTCCGCCGACACCCCCGCTCTGCGCAGCTTCCTCCGCGCACGCGCGGAGTCTCTCCGCCATCCTCGATCGTCTCCTCCCACCACCATCGACACCGGCACCGTTCGCAGCGCCTCGAGCACCGTGAACCCGTCGCTCGGCACACCCGGCATCACCACGACGTGCTCGAAGCGCTCCGGGTCGGGCCACGCGACCTCGAAGGCGCCCAGCCCTCCGAAGTCGATCCCGAGCAGGAACACCTTCGCGACGTCGAGCCCCTCCGCCTTGCCCACTGCGTCGAGCAGCGGCACCACGAGCTCGGCGGACTCGCGCACGAAGAACAGCTCGCTCGGTGCATCGGCCGGGTCCCAGTACGGGGCCTTCGCCTTCGGGGCGACCGGACACACCACCGCCCAACCCGCCGCCGCCGCATCGATCGCCCACGACTGCAGCGCGACCACCACCATCTCCCATCGCGCCTCGGACGGCGGCAGCACGAGCAACACATGACGCACGCGCTCCGGCCGGATGAGCGCGTAGGTCATCGGCTCCGATCCCACCGCGATCTCCCGCCGCTGGATCCCGAGCCGCTGCGGATCGCTCGCCAGCTCTGGCGGCACCGAAGGTTCGTGCGTGCGGCACCCCGCGCAAACCACGACGATCATCGAGACTCTCAGCGCGAAGGAGATGCGCATCTGCTCCGTTCAGCAAACGCCATGCGAGCGAGGCGCGCCAGCTTCCTGGGACCGCCTGGCGATGCTGTCCTCGAAGCGGACAAGAACGACCACTCAGCCCGGCTGAGCCCGCGTTTCTGTCCAAATCCGGCCACGGCGGCCGCCTCGGATCAACGTCGGCGTCGCCCGAGCGCCCGCGCGCATGCAAGTCTCCTTCTGCAGCGCGACCACGCGCGCGGCTCGGGATCATCGAGGTCCGCGGCGAACCGCTCGCGATCGAGCCGAACCGCTCCGCGATCGTCACGAGCGCCTCGCGATCCTTCGCCCCCTCCAGCTCGAAGAGCGCGCGATGCACCATGGTCGGCCACGGTCGCAGGTTCGATGCGAGCGAGGCCGAGCTGCTCGGTCGCTTCGACGGATCGAGTCTCCGCTCGCGCCGGAAGACGGCCCCTGATCGCGACCGTCGCGCCGGCCGGTCACGGCAGCGCGCGTACGCCCAGCGAGTTGATCTCCACGCCGTCGGCGAGCGTGAGCGGCACGCCGGGTGTCGAGCGGTCGACATAGTGGGCGTAGCGGCTGCCGGGGTCCGGACGTCGCTCGTACACGATGCCGCGTCCGTTCGGCGTGACCCCGACGCGGTATACCCACTCGCCCGCGACCACCGGCGCATCGAAGCGCACGGCAGCACCGGGCTCGCGGCCGGTGAGATCGATCGCGAAGCCCTGATAGGCGCCGGCGAACATGTCGGCCGACGCGATGACGAGCGTGCTCGCGTCCGCGGAGATCTCGTGGTCCAGCAGGTCACCGTCGACATGAACGGGCTGCGGCGAGCCGGGCTCGTCACCGGTGACGTCGACCCGCATCAGCGCCTGTTCGTCGCCGAGCTGCGTCACGTAGTAGTACCAGCCGTCCGAGGTGAACGCCCGCCGCGTGCTGCCGAGACTGTCCACGATGGGCCCGAGATCGAAGGGCTCCGAGGGCGCATCGCCGTCGAGTCGCACCAAGAGCCGCGTGCTGCTGGGTTCGTCGACCGTCTGCAACGCGACCCAACGCGAATCTGGGGACCACGCGCTCACGCCGTACACCCGCGGATACCCCACGGTGAGCTCGATCGGCGGCTGCAGGACACCGCTCTCGAGCGCACTCCAATACAGCGACGACTCTTCCGGCTCCGGTTCCATCGGCTCGCGCACCACGTAGGCGAGACCGCTGCCGTCCGGTGCGAACTGCACCAGCGTCAGCCTCGTCTGCGGCGTCGGCAGCACCAGCTCCACCGGGGCAGCCGGGAGCGTCTCGAGGTCGAGCACGTACCCGCGCGAGACATCGTCGTCGAAGCTGCGATACGCGAGCAGTGTTCCGTCGCTGCTCGGTTCGAAGTACTCGATCGTCTGACCAGCGGGCGCGCTGGCGAGCGGCACGATCCCGGCGGGCGCGGCCGCGTCGGCCGGAGCGAGCAGCAGCGCGTCGGTGTCGGTCCCTTCGTCGTGCGTCACGAGCACGAGCTGCGCAGCGTCCGGCATGTACGCGAAGTCGACGATGCGGGCTTCGGCCGGTAGCTCGGTGTCCGCGCGCCACGGCGCGCCCGGACCATCGTCGCCGAGCGGAATCGTGAACAGCCCCGAGCTCTCGAGATCGGTCACGATCACGGCGAGCGCCGACTCGTCGCCCGCGAACTCGAACCTCGACGCCCACTCGAAGCCGCTGCCGTCGTCGAGATCGACGATGGATGCAGGCACTGCCGGCGCGGCGTCGCGATCGAGCAGCCGTACGACCGGCGTCTCGATGCCGCTCGGGCCGGAGTCGGCGAGCCAGCGCCCCCCCGGCGAAGCCGACACCGGATACGCGATCTCGTCGTTGACGCGCACCGGCGCTTGGAGCTCGCCGGCGAGCACGTCGACGAGCCACGTGCCGTTCTGCTCGGGTGTGCCTTGCGTGACCGTGTAGAACACGCGCGCGTCGGTGGGCATCGGCATCTCCTCGCCGGTGCTGCCTTCGGAGGAGGACGACGAGGCGTCGGACGACGACGTCGACGACGACTCGGAGCTACCGGAATCGTCGGGATCGCCGGTGCTCGATGTCGTCGAAGTGCTCGTCGTCGGGCTGTCCATGCCCGTGCTCGACTCCTCCGCGTCCGCCGACTGCACGTCGTCGCCGCAGCCCGAACCTGCACACAGCGTCACCACCACCCCACCCATCCACCAACCCATGCGTTCCATACGACTGGCAGTCTTCGGCAGGATGCCTGCGATGGCAAGTGCGATGGGGCGCTTTTCTGCGCCGACGCGACGACCGTCCCGGAACCTGACACTTCCGAGCACCCGAGCCGTTCGGATCGACCGAAGTGTCGCGCAACCCGACGCCCGAGCTACTCGCCGCGCAGCAGCGGCGCCGTCCACAGATACACGTAGTGCTTGCGGTCGGCGTGCGGCGGCCGGTGGTGCTCCGCCTTCAGCATCCAGATGTCGTCGGGGTCGTAGCCCTTGATGTAGAAGTCGTGCGAGACGATGCGGCTCTTGGGCGCGAGCTGCTCGAGCTGGGGTACGAGGCGGCTGTTGAGCTCGGCCCCCAGATACAGCATCACCACCGTCGCGGGCGCGAGATCGACGTCGAAGAGGTTCTTCTGCTCGATCGTGACGAGGTGGCCCACCTTCGCCTTCGCCACGTTCGCGCGCGCCTCGGCGATGCGATCGGGATCGAGATCGAAGCCGAAGCCGCGCGCGCCGTACTTCTGCGCGGCGCCGACCAGCAGACGACCGTCGCCGCAGCCGAGATCGTAGACGACGTCGTCCTTCGTGATCGCAGCGACCTCGAGCATCTTGTCGACCACCTTCATCGGCGTCGGCACGTACTCGATATCGAGCGCGGGGCGCTCGGGCGCCGCGGATCCGGTCTCGCCGCCGACGGCCTTCGCGTCCTCGACCTTCGTCTCGGCGACCTTCGTCTCCGCGACCTTCGTCTCCGCGACCTTCGTCTCCGCGACCTTCGGCGCCTCGGGCTTCGTCTCCGCGACCTTCGGCGCCTCGGGCTTCGCCTCGTGGGTCGCGACCTCGGACGCGGTGCGCTCCGGCGTCCCCCGACACGCGAGCAACGTCGCGATCGCGATCGACAGGACGCAGCAGCTCGCAACGACACGCATCGGTGGGCGACGAGGCTAGCGCAGTACGCTCTCGTCGTTCGCGTTCGATCCTTCCGAGCTCTTTCAGACGCCTCGAACGCGACCAGGCGCCGCGTTCGACCGCTCAGCGGCACTCTGCG
>CAZFKC010000110.1:0-30874 GCA_964519175.1 uncultured Nannocystaceae bacterium | reverse complement strand
CCCACCGAGAGGTCCTTCACGAACAGCGGCGGCGCCTCGACGACGTGGCCCTCGCGCGTCACCCGGAGCGGCAGCGACTCCACCGCGACCGGCGGCCAGCCGTCGTCGATCTCCAGCGCGAAGCCCAGGTGCACCGTCTCGCCTTCGTGACTCATCTCGACCTCCCCACGACGCGCACGCTCCCACGAGCCGCCCGCTCGCGCACCCATCCACTCGCTCGCCACCATCGCCCGCGCGTGCGCGGCTGTCAGGCGACTCCGACGTCGGGCACACTGCAGGCGATGACGCGGTGCACAGGCGGCGGCGGACCGCAGTGACGTTCGCGGCGATCCTCGGCGTGCTCGTCCACCTCGCAGCACCGAGCGAGACCACCGCGACCTCGCTGCGCTGGAGCGCGCCCCCCGGCTGTCCCACGCAGGACGAGGTCGCCGCGACGCTCGCCGCTGCAGCTTCCGCGACGGGGGGCGTGCCCGTGCCGCTGTCGATCGACGCCGTCGTGCGTGCCACCGCCGACGCCCGTTGGCACATCGACATCACGATCGCCTCCGCCGACGGCGAGCTCCACCGCGAGCTCGAGCTCGACAGCTGCGCCGCCGCAGCCGAGGCCGTCGCACTCGTGCACGGGCTCGCGCTCTCGCAACACGAGATGCCCACGCCGCCGCTCGAGCTGCCGCTGCCCGACCCGCCCGCCGAGCCCGAGCCGACGCCGGCTCCCGCGGCGCTGCCCGAGCCCACGCGCGCCGATCCACGCCCACCCACGCCACCACCACCCGCACGCCGCGATCGTCGGCCGGGGCTCGTGATGCACGTCGACGCCGGTGGTGGGCTCGGCACCATCGCCCGCGGCGGCGGCCACTTCATGCTCGGCATCGGTCCCGCGTGGAAACGCGTACGACTCGGCCTGCGCGTCGATCAGACCATCGTGGCCCCCGTGGATCGCGACGACGAAGCCATCGGCGTCCGCCTCTCGTCGACCACGGGCGGGCTCGAGCTCGAGCTCCCGATCGAAGTGGGTCGGTTCACGCTGCTGCCCGGCGTCGAGCTGCGCGCCGGCGGTATCCGAGCCCGCGGTGTCGGCGGTCGCGATCGCCAGACGCGCTGGGTGCCGTGGGTCGTCGCCGCCGCCGGTTTCGGGTTCGTGTGGGAAGCGACGCGCATCGTCGGCCTGCGCGTCGCGACCGCGCTCGAGGTCCCGCTCGTCCGGCACACCTTCGCCTTCGACGACGTCGTGGTCACGCGCACGCGCCCCGTCGGCGGCAGACTGCTGCTGGGCGTCGAATTCCGCGTTCCGCCGCGGCCTCGATAATTCCACGGTCGCGGCGGACAATCGTCCTCGGGTCCTTGGGCTCCGATCCCCCATCCTCGCCGGCCGATGCGGAGCAGGTCAGACCGCCATCGTTCGAGGCCATCTTCCGCGAGCACCTCGCGTACGTGTGGCGGGCCGCGCGTGCGCTCGTCGGTGAGTTCCTCGCCGACGACGTCACGCAGGAGGTCTTCCTCGTCGTACAGGCGCGCTTGCCCACGTTCGAGGGTCCGTTCGTGCGGGCGTGGTTGTACGGCATCACACGCAACGTCGCGCGCAACGCCATGCGCGCCCACACCCGTCACGATCGGCGCCGCCAACACGCCAGCACGCCGAGCCCCGGTGTCGCGGTCGCGGATCTCGAGGCGGCCGCGCTCATGCAGCGATTCCTCGATCGACTGCCACCCGCGCAACGCGAGGCCTTCATGCTGAAGGAGCTCGAAGAGCTCACCGCGGCCGAGATCGCGATCGCGATCGGCGTGCCACTGCAGACCGTCTATTCGCGGGTCCGTGCCGCGCGCGCCGAGCTCGAACGCTTCCGCATCGAGCTGCAGAAGGATCGACAGGCATGAACGACACCGACGATCTGAGCGAGTGGGCCGCTGCGTATCGTCGCGTGGGGCAGCCGTCCGCGGCCCTGCGTGCCCGCATCGCGTCGGCGACGGGCATGCGCGCGACGTCGCCGAAGCGCCCGCGCTGGCGCGAGGCCGGGCGGCTCGTCGGAATCGGTGCCGCCTTTGCGATCGCGACGTTGTTGTTGCTGAGCTGGATCGGTGGCGGCATGGTCGCGACGCGGCACGATGACGCCGACGACAACACGGCGCCATACCGACACGAAGCTGCGCCCGCCGTGGAGCGGGCGGTGGTCGGGCACCAGCCCGTGCCCGCGGAGCTCGTGCCGACACCGGCGACGACGCCCACGATCGCCGCGCCTGCAGCACCGACGGACGTCCCTCCGAAGCGATCGCCCGGTGCATCTCCGAGCGCGACGGGCCCCGAGGTCACGAGCGACGACGGCGGCGATCTCGAGAGCCTGCGTCGGTTGCGTGCGGCCGAGGCGCTCCTGCCCAGCGATCCGGCCCGCGCGCTCGCGCTGCTCGACGCGCACGCCGAGGTGTATCCCGACTCGGCGATGGCGCTCGAACGCGAGGTGTTGTGGATCCGCGCGGCGTGCCGCACGGGCGGAGCGCCGACGCTCGCGCAGCGCCGCGCTGCGTTCGCGAAACGGCCCGGGGTGGCCGCCTATCGCACCGCGATCGAGAAAGACTGCGATGCTCGATAAATCCACCGCTTCGGCGGACAAGCTCCATCATGGACGTTAGACACTGGGTATTGGCAACGTGTGGGATGGGTGCGGTTGCGGCGTGCAACCTGGGCAAGACCGACCTCGGCGATCTCGACACCGAGAGCTCGTCGACGAGCCCGACCGAGGGAAGCTCCGAGAGCGCCTCGGAGAGCAGCGATACGGCGCCGCCGGCCGAGTGCTTCGACGACACCAACTGCATGGACGGGTGCTGCGAGGGCTTCGGCTGCAACTTCGAGGGGCACTGCGTCGCGTGCACGCCTGCGGGCGAGTTCTTCGACATCGACGGCGCAGGCTGCTGCGAGGGCCTGGACGCGAGCCCTGCGGGGATCTGCTTCGATCCCGCGTGCACCGACGAAGGTTGCGACGAGGGTATCGTCGCGTGTGCGGGGCTGCAGTCCGAGCACGCGAGCGACGCGTTCGCGGCCGACTGCGTACCGGAGGCCTGCCTCGGCTCGCGCACGTTGGTGGTGAGCAACGCCGAAGGCGAAGATGGGTTCGTGTGCACCGGGCCCGACGGAAGCGAGGCGTGCCAGGCCTCCGGCGAGGATGCGCTGCAGCAGTATCGCTACGACGCAGGTGCCATCTCGCTCCACTTGGTCTTCGATGCTGCGGTCCTCGCGGACTACTCGACCGCGGGCTTCAACGCCAACTTCGACAGCCACGCCGGTCAGATCACGATCCCCGACGCGACCGCCCCGATCCTGTTCTTCCCGCAGTCCGGCGCGATCTCGCCGTTCGTCTACGCCGACGGGCGCCTGCAGTTCACGATCACCATGCAGCTCGACAATCCGTTCGCGCGCATCGAGTCCGACGCCGAAGACTGCGTGAGCGACGACATCCTGGGCGAGTGCGCGTGCTACTACGAGCCGCTCGGCGAGTACGTGATCTCGGTCGATCTGTCGATCGAGGCCCCGCCGGCCTGACACGCCCGCTCACCCGAGCAGCGAGTACGAGGGCTCGAGCCGCAGCGGGTGGTACGAGAGCTTGGCGCGTCGCAGCCCCGGCGCGCCCATGTCCTGCTCGCGGTTGACGAAGCGGAACTGCGGCGGGATCTCCCGCGCGTACAGCTGACAGAGCGCCTGGTAGGCGCCCGGGTAGCTGCGCTCCGCGATCTCGAAGTGCACCACGAACGTCTCGGCGTCGAGTGGCTCGCCGAGCGCCAGCCCGACCGCGAGCCCGTGGTGCCCGCGCAGCAGCCAGCTCGTGAAGCCGAGCTGCTCGTGGTGCTCGAGACCACGCACGAGCGCCACCACCTCCGGCGCGTGCAGATCGCCGCAGACGCGCTCGGTCAGCGCGAGCGCGTCGTGATGGTTCTGCCCGCCGAGCGGTTCGAAGCGGTGCGCACCGGCGCGGACGAACGCAGCCACCTGGTTGCGCTTGCCGTGATGACGGCGCCCGGGAAGCTCTGCGAGCTCTTCGCGCGCGTACACGTAGTCGGCGTTGTCGCGATCGTCGACGAGGGTGTAGCCGCCCCGACGCAGCTCTTCGGCGACGCGCGCGGGCACGAAGTCGATGCGCGGCTCTTCGCCGCGCCGGCGCAGCAGCTCGAGGCACGCGTCGACCGCTGGGCGGAGGTCGGCGTCGGCGCCGACCGGGCACACGAAGCGCTCGTGACCATCGACGACGTAGCGAACGAGCAACCAGCGATCGGCGAGGATCGCCCAGCGCGTGTCGTACACGGCCTGCCACGAGAAGAGCGCCCCGAAGCTGTACTCGCACAGCGGATGCCCCGCCCTGCCGAAGCAGCCCTGCAGCTCGTCGCGATCGGCCAGCGCGAGCGGCGAGAGCACGAGATCCGCGGCGGACTGCAGCATGGCGCGTGTGGATCGAGACGGCACGCGGGGGTGCGAGGTTTCCCAGAAGCCCGCGCGATTGTCCTCGAACCGGACAAAGCCGCCCACCCAGGCCTGCCGAGGAGGTGACTCTGTCCGTTTTCGGCCACGCCGTCCGCGGCGCGCCAGTTCGCGCCACGGATCTAGTGCCCGAGTGCGAGACGCAGTGCGCGGGCGCGGGCGCGTGGCAGTCGTGATCGACGGCACCGCGGCCGCGCTCGCGGCGTCCCGGCGCCGCGTCAGCCCGGCATGCCCTCGAACTGCGGGCCGTCGAGCGGCTTCGCCCAGGCGAGGCGACGCTTCGTGAACATGTCGAGCGCCGGTGCGAACGCGCCCGGATCGTCGAGCACGCCGATCGTGACGAACACGAGGCCGGGGAAGCTCTCGAGGTTCTGCGTGTAGAGCCGCGACCCGCACTCCGGGCAGAACACGCGCTCGAGCTTCTTGCCCGACGCGGAGGTATAGCCGAACGCCTTCGGCGTGCCGCTCGTCAGCGTGAAGTCGCCTTCGGGCACGCCCCCGAACGTCGCGGCCTCACCCCCGAGGCGCGCTTGCAATCGAGGCAATGACACGAGGCGACGAAGCCGGGGGTCGTGTCGAACTCGAACGTCACTGCATTGCACGCACATCGACCGGTGTACTTCTTCGGCATGGCTCGGACTCCTTCGCAGCTTTCGTGATCGCACGTCGCCCTCGCGACGGTCAAGCGACGCGCGCGCGATGGACATCGTAGCGACTCCGCAGGACCCTCGGGTCGCATGAAGACCCAGTACTTCACCGCGTCCAGCCTCGACGGATTCATCGCGACCGAGGACGACTCGCTCGAGTGGCTCTTCCCGCTCGGCGACGTGAACGAGACCTCGTACCCGGAGTTCATCGTCGACGTCGGTGCGCTCGCGATGGGTTCGTCCACCTACGAGTGGATGCTGCGCCACCTCGTGCACGCCGATCCGCCGCAGCCGTGGCCGTACACGCAGCCGACCTGGGTGTTCACCTCGCGCGAGCAGCCCGGCATCGCGGGCGCCGACATCCGGTTCGTGCGCGGCGACGTGGTCCCCGTACATGCGGAGATGGTCGCCGCGGCCGCGGGCAAGAATGTGTGGATCGTCGGCGGGGGCGGGCTCGCGGGCCAGTTCCACGACGCCGGCCTGCTCGACGAGCTGGTGGTGCAGATCGGCTCCGTCACGCTCGGCACGGGCAAGCCGCTGCTGCCGCGACGCATCACCACGCCGCCGTTCGTGCTGCGATCGGTGCGTAAGGTCGGCACCGGCTTCGCCGAGCTGCACTACGAAGTGCGGCGGTCGTGATCAAGTCGGCGCCGCGCGAGTCTATCCTGGGCCATGGCCCACTTGCGTCAGCTCGTCGCCCTCGCGGTGCTCGTCGCTCCTGCGCACGCGCGGGCCGGGGGCACGTTCACCGACATCACACAGCAGAGCGGCGTGCAGACGCTGCGCGATGCGAGGCCGGCGGATTGGTGGGTGTCGGGCCTGCACTTCATCGACCTCGACGCCGACGCCGATCTCGATCTGTTCCTGTCGTCCCACGACGGCACTGCGCTCGTCGGCGTGAACGACGGCAGCGGTCTGTTCACCGAGGCGAGCGGCGAGCTTCCGACGACCGAGGTGCACCTGCCCCATGACCTCGACGAGGACGGGCTCGTCGATCTGTCGATGACCTACACCGACGGCGGCGCGCAGTGGTGGCGCAACACGTCGGCGGGCGGCGTGCTCGGCTTCGAGGCCACCGAGATGACCCGCGAGGGCAACATGGGTCGCTCGCAGGTGCTCGTCGATGTCGACGCCGATGGCGACGTCGACTGGCTGCGGGGCCACTTCGACGGGATGAGCATCGACCTCGGCGACGGCACGGGCTTCTTCGAGACCGACAGCGAGGTGCTGACGATCGGGATGGAGTGGCCCTCGCTGCTGCCCGCCGATTTCGACGACGACGGCGACCCCGATCTGGTGTGGATCACCGGTGGCTACGAGGATCCGCCGGGCACGACGCGGATCCTCCGCAACGACGGCGAGCTGGTCTTCACCGACACGACCGGCACCTCGGGCGTGCCCGCCGACGACAGCGTGGTGATGGGCGTGGTCGACGTCGACCAGGACGGCGACGTCGATCTCGTCACGCACACCGAGCTGAGCTTCCCGCACCGCGTGTGGCTCAACGACGGGGCCGGGCAGTTCACCGAGCTCGTCGACGCGATCACCGGATACGAGGGCGACTCGGAGTACTCGAGCTGGGGGCTCGCGACGAGCGCGGACCTCGATCACGACGGCATCGTCGATCTCGTGCTCGACGGCAAGTACTACCTGAAGGTGCTGCGCGGCACGGGCGGTGGGCACTTCGAGTACGCCAACGATGCGTGGGGCATCCAGGACCTCGCCGAAGCCAGCGTGGATGGTGGCTTCGCGCTCGGTGACCTCGATGCCGACGGCGATCTCGATCTGATCGGCTATCGCGAGACCTATCCCGAGCGCTACCTCGTCGTGTATCGCAACGACGTCGCGAGCGGCGGCTCGGTGCGGGTGCGCGCCGTCGGTCTACCCGGGCGCAAGGCCGCACCCACCGCGAAGATCTACGTGCGGCCGGCCGGGGAGCCCGAGGTCATCGGCACGACGCAGCTCTCGATCTACTGCAAGCAGGCGCAGCAGCCCTACTACGCGTTCGACGAGAGCGAGCGCCACTTCGGGATCGGTGCGACGCAGAGCGTCGACGTCAGCGTGCACTTCTATCCGTCGTTCGAGCTGGTCACCGTCCTCGACGTGCCGGCCGGGAGCACGGTGCGCGTCGGCGAGGACGGGCGCGGACAGATCGTGCCGCCGGGCAGAAGCGACGACAGCGGCGGCGACGACAGCACGGGCGAGAGCGGCGGCGCGGACGAGAGCGGCGACGGCAGCGGCAGCGCGGCGAGCACGAACGCGAGCGCGAGCGCGAGCGAAGGCAGTGATGCGTCGGGCAGCGGCGGCACGGCTGCGAGCGGCAGCGAAGACACGGGTGGCGGCGCAGGCGCGAGCGACGGTGGCGAGGGCTGTGGGTGCACGAGCGGAGACGGGCACCCCGGACGCTTCGCCATCGTGATCGCGTTCGCGGCGTGTCTGCGTCGACGACGACGCGCGGCCTGACGCGGCGCGGCTACTGCACCGCGATGTCTTCGCAGGAGCCGGTCGTCGTGCAGGCCCAGTCGCACGCGCCGCTGCTGCAGTAGAGCGTCGCGTTGCTGCAGGCGTCGTCGCCCTTGCAGCTCAGCTCCAGATCGAGGCCCGAGTCGAGCACCGCCGCGTCGCAGGACTTCGCGCCGTCGCACGCGACCACGAGCTCGCGATCGCGCGGCCCGATGATCGTGGCCGAGCGACAGGCCGCATCGCCGCTGCACTCGACCGCGCAGTCCATGCCGCTCGGACAGGTCACGGTCTGCTGCGCGCACGAGGAGCCCGGCGCGCACGCGATCTTGCAGGTGCCCTCGTCGCACGCGTCGCAGTCGGCCGGGCAGGCCGCGCTGCGCTCTGCGGCAGCACCTGCGTCGGCCTGGGCGAGCACGAGTCCGAGAACGAGGGCGGAGGAGGTGAGCACGAGGCCGCGGAGCATTGCGGCGCCACTTTCGGCCGCCCCGGCGGCACCTGAAGCCGCACGCGGACGCTCGCGTCGCACCCTGCGGCCCACCGCGGGCCGCAGCGGGCGAGGCCTGCTCAGCTCCGCCGCCGTCGCTTCGCGCCCCGCTTCGGGGTCGGCGGCGGCTTGCGCTTGCGCTCGCGCTGCTCCGCCTCCGCACACCCCGGCGACTTCCGTAGCGCGGCCAGCAGATCGCCGAACTCGGCCTCCGCGAAGCGCACCAGCTCGTCGATGAACAGCCGCACCTGCGGCGGCATGAACTCGCGCTCCGCGTAGACCACCGCGACGCGACTCTCGCTCTCGAACACGCCGGGCAACACGCGCACCAGCTCGCCGCGCATGAGCTCGCCGTGGATGAGCAGCAGCGGCAGCACCGCGATCCCGAGCCCCTGCAGCGTCGCCTGCAGCAGCAGCGACAGGTCGTTCGAGACGAACATCGCATCGACGTGCAACTTGCGGCCGTCGTGCGTCGTCCAGTGGGTCTGCGGCAGCTCGCCCCGCGCGAAGCCCTGGATGCAGCGATGCCGCGCGAGCTCGGCCACCGTACGCGGCGTGCCGTGCTGCTCGAGATACCCCGGCGACGCGACCGCGATGAACGGTGCGCGTGCGATCGTGCGGGCCACGAGCCCGGCCTCGAGCTCCACGCTCGCCCGCAGCGCGACGTCGTAGCCGCCCTTGCGGAGATCGACGAGCTGCGTCGAGCTCTGCACCTGCAGCCGCACGTCGGGGTAACGCGCCGCGAAGCCGCAGATCATCGCGATCATCGCGGGGCTCGGCACCGGTGGGATCGACACGCGCACGTCGCCCCGGATCACATCGTCGGCCCGTCGCACGCTGGCCTCGGCGTGGGCGACCGCGTCGAGCACGAGCCGCGCGTGGCGATAGAGCGCCTCGCCGGCGTCGCTGAGGACGAGGCTCCGCGTGCTGCGGACGAGCAAGCGTGCGCCGAGCCGCTGCTCGAGCCGCGACAGTCGACGGCCGATCGTCGTGCGCGGTACCCCCAGCTCCGCGGCCGCGCGCGACAGCGACTTGGCGTCGACGGTGGTCGCGAACGCCAGCAGATCGGCCGTCTCGAGCGGTTCTTCCATTTGCAGCGTTTCCTGCCCAATCAATCCCATTGTTGCGGCATTGGCACAAGTGGGGTCGGGCTCCACAGTCGGGCCACCGAGGGCGCGACGCCCGGAGGCTCCCATGGACAGCAAGCGCAAGAACGTGATCTATTGGCTCGCCACCGCCTTCGTGGCGTTCGGCTTCGTGAGCGGCGGCGTGATCGACCTGATCGCCGGCCCCGACATGGTCGCCGGCATGGCCCACCTCGGCTATCCCGCCTACTTCCTCACGATCCTCGGCACGTGGAAGGTGCTCGGGGCGCTCGCGATCCTCTGGCCCGGCCTGCCGCGGCTCAAGGAGTGGGCGTACGCGGGCATGGTGTTCGATCTCACCGGCGCGGCCGCCTCCCACCTCGCTTCGGGCGACGGCGTGGACAAGGTGATCGCACCGGCGGTGTTGCTCGGGCTCGTGGCCGTGTCGTGGGCGCTGCGGCCGAAGAGCCGCATGCTCGCGGCGACATGACGCGCGCGCTCAGACGATCATCCAGGCGACGTCGACCAGCAGCCCGAGCGTGATGAGGCCGCTGGCGACGAAGCTGATCGTGCGCCACGGCTGACGCTCGCGCAGGTAGGCGAACGAGTGCGCGAGCCGTGTCACCACGAAGGCGGCGAAGATCGCCTGTGCAGGTGCAGGCGGTCCGCCCGCGAGCACGTAGAGCAGCGCGATCGCGAGGAACGGCACGATCACCGCCATCGCGTTCGCGTGCGCCCGCAGCACGCGCGCGACCTCCGGGGGATCCACCGGCACGACCACCGCGCCCTTGGCGATCGTGCCGGCGTCCTCGTGGTTCATCACGGTCTTCGAGCGGCCACGCACCGCGCCGCTCTTGGCCCAGAGGTACGAGAGGTTGCCGCACAGCACGAGGGTGGTGATCGCGTACGCGACGAAGGTCGGGTTGCTCGTCCAGTTCTGCATCGGTGGCTCCGTGCACCGTGGTCGAACGGCAGCGCCGGCGATCGACACCCGTCGCCGTTTTTTCCGCAGTGGCCGAATTCGGCCAGGAACGGCGAATCGTGGCGCCCGACTGCCCCGATCGGGCCGATCCGAGGACAGCCTCAGTAGTGCGGAGGTGGCTCGTCGACGACGTCGTCCGCGGTCGCGCTGGTCTCGACGCGGCCGCGTAGCTCGTGGAGCTCGCGCGTGAGCGTGTCGAGTCGCGTGGCGTAGGCGGTCACCACCTCGTCGAGGTCGTGCAGGAGCTTCTCCTGATAGGCGACGCGGATCTCGAGCTCCACGATGCGCTGTTCCATCGCGGGGAGCGTACGCCGAGATCGGCGGTTCACGCGAGCAGGCGCGGAAGCGGCGCGTGGACTACAATCTCGCCGCATGCCTGGGCGCACGTTCGTCGTCGGGGACATCCACGGCGATCTCGCCGCGTTGCGCTCGCTCATGGCCAAGCTGCCCGCGCCCGAGCTCGACGACACGCTCGTGTTCCTCGGCGACTACCTCGATCGCGGGCCCGACTCCGCCGGGGTGATCGCGGCCGTGCGCAACCTGCAGGCGCACGCGCCGTGCAAGGTGGTCGCGCTGCGCGGCAACCACGAGGACGCGTGGCTGCGCGTCGTCGAGGGCGGCTGGGACGAGTTCGTGCTGCCGCCCGGCAACGGCTGTCTCGCCGCGATGCGCAGCTTCACCGGCGGAGCGCGGCCCGTGCCGGGCGAGATGCCGGCGACCGAGGAGGTCACCGCGCTGTTCAGCGGCGCGTTCTTCCCGCCCGACGTCGTCGAGTGGCTGCGCGCGCTCGCATGGTTCCACGAGGACGAGCACGCGATCTACGTGCACGCCGGCCTCGTCGAGCAAGGCGGTGGCTTCGCGCACCCGAGCGCGATCGAGCCCCCGATCGCGATGCTGTGGACGCGCAGCGAGTCGTTCTTCCGCGACTACCGGGGCAAGCGCGTCGTCGTGGGCCACACCAGCACCGAGACGCTGCCGCCCGAGCTGTCCAGCTACACGCCTGCGGATCCGCGCGATCTGTGGGCGGGCGAGGACGTCGTCGCGATCGACACCGGCGCGGGCAAGGGCGGCTTCCTCACCGCGCTCGAGCTGCCGGCGCTGCGGGTGTGGGAGTCGCGGTAGCTCGCGCACGCGAGATCGAAATCCGCACGACGTCGACGTCGTACTCCATGCCGTCACGGCTCGGCACGGGGGGCAGCTCGATGCTCGCGATCTCCTCGAGCGCGAGCGTGTCCTCGATGGCGTCGCAGAGCGGACGCCCCTCGACGCTGGCGCAGATCGAAGCGCGCACCCACACGACGCATGGGCTCGCACGCACGACGCCGGTCAGCACCGCCGCGTTGCGCACCCCGACCCAGCGCGACGGCGCGCGCTCGGGCTGCGCGAGCACGTACCACGGCAGGTAGAGCACGCGCTCGTCGGCCCTCGGCACGCTCGCGACGCGGCACTCGCCCGGCAACGCCGCCAGCTCGTCGCGCAGCCAGCGATACTCGCGTTGGTCGGTGGTCGGCGTGCGCAGCGGCCACGCGAGCTGTGCGGTGACCACGAGGAGCGCGAGCGCGACGACGATGCGCGCGCGTCCGACGAGCAGCGCGGCGGGGATCACCGCGGCCACGGCGAGCGCAGGCATGGTGCTGTAGAGCCGGTCGAAGCTCGCCTGCCATGCCTCGCTCTGGCCGTACACGACGCGCAGCACCGAGTCGCACGCGAGCGCGACGCAGCCGAGCAGCACGAGCACGCCGTGCCGCGCACGCACGGCCACGAACGCGATGCCGACGAGCGCGAGCACGACGGGCGTCACCAGATCGCCGGACACGCCCTCCGCATACCGCAGCGCATCGGTCGAGCTCGCGACGAGCCAGCCCGCGCTCGTCGTCGCGAGCGCGAGCGCGAACGTGACGGACGCGAGCGCGAGCCACACGACGCGGCGGCGCATCGACACGGCGTGCTGGGGCAGGAGCGCCGCGAGCGGACACGCAGCGAGCGGCACCCATGCGGCCGGGTGGATCCGCGCGGCCTGCACGACGAACATCGCCGCGGCGGCGAGCAGCAGCACTGCGCTCGTGCGCCGGCTCGCGTCGATGCGCACCGCGGCCGCGAGCGCCACGGTGGCGGCCAGCACGAGCACGATGATCGGCACGAAGTACGACTCGGTGGCCGCGAACCGCACCGCGATGGGATCGACGAGCAGCAACGCGGCGGCGAAGCGTGAGCGGTCGCGCGCGAGCCCGGCGATCCTCCCGAGCGCGAACGCCAGCACGGGCACGCCCGCCGACGCGATCGCGTTGGCCAGGAAGATCGCGACGTCCGGCGACGCACGGCCGAGCGCGACGACGACCGCGAAGACCTCGGGGTAGCCCGGTCCGTAGCCCACGAGCATCGCCGGTCGCACCGCGGCCGCCCCGATCCACAGCGGACCCTGGCCGTTGATGTGCAGCGGCGCCCACAGCCCGAGCAGCAGGCGCAATGCGAGCGCGAGCGCGAAGATGCCGAGCAGCGCGCGTCGATCCGCGCGGTCGGGATGCAGCGCCCGCGCACGCGCGCACGCGACCGTCGCGAGCACGAGCCCGATCGCGATCGGCCACCAGCCGGTCCACGCGATCGTCCAGCCGATCGCCGCGTCGGCGGCGGCGCTCGGCAACGGCATCGGCACGCGCTCGAGCACGTCCGGCGAGTCTACGCCCGCACGTGCTCGGCTGCCGTGCCGCTACTCGCAGCCCTCGTCGATCGTGAACGCGGCCTCGGAGAGCGCTTGCAGCTCCGCGCCCTCGCCGTAGACGAGCGGCATCCCGCAGGCGTCGTGGAACGAGGCGGCGTACGCCGTCGCGTCGGAGAGCTGCGCGATGCTGACGAGCCCCGGCGCGACGAGCCGGTAGCGCTGACCGACCTGCAACACGACGCCGTGCACCTCGTCGTCGATGCCCACCGAGATCTCGCCGAAGCCATGGTTGCCGAGGTCGATCGTGAGGCACGGCACCGCGCCCGCCGCGATCTCCTCCGGCGTCGCCGTCGCGCTGCAGCCCGGCCCGCCCGCGACGACCACGTCGGCGTCGTCGCGGAGCTCGAGCTTGCCGAGGTTCGACGCGGAGATGTCGAAGCGGTTGGTGAAGCGCACCGAGAAGTCGTCGCACGCACCGATCCGCAGCTCCTCGGTGGGAAACGCCGAGCCGGGCACGATGCGGAACTGCGACGTCTCGATCACGTGCACGTCGCGGCCATCGAGCGTTCCGCCGAGCTCCGAGCGCACGTGCGCCGGTGCCTCCGAGGTCGCGAAGCGCACGCGATACGTGGAGCCCGAGCACATCGCGACGTCGTGGTCGGCGATGCGCTCCGGCGCGAAGCTGGCGTTCCAGGCGTCGGCGGCCTCGCGCGCGGGCACGAGCAGCCGCGACTCGGCGCACGCCTCGGCGGACGCGCGCGGCTGACCGCCGAAGTCCGCGAGGCGGAGATCGAGCACGCCCACCTCGTCGTCCCACCGCACGCCGCCGCGGGCTTCGACCGTGCGCACCGCCCACGCGCCGGGTGGTGACGCGAGCAGATCGGGATCCGGATCGCCGAGCGGCGCAGCGCACCAGGTCGCGACCGCGGCCGCGCACTCGACCGCCTCCGCACTGGCCTCGTCGCACGTGCAGCGCGCCTTGTCGGGCAGGGCCGCTCTGCGGTCGTAGCGGGCGATCGGTGCGATGCCGGACTGGAAGAACGGATCGCAGGCCTCGCCGCCGCCGAGCGCGGGATCGCAGCACTCGCTCGCCTGCAGGCCGTTGTCCTCGACGTCGCAGCTCACCAGCCGATCGCCCGCCGCACCGTGCTCGAAGTCGGCGGTCGCGACGAAGCACGCACCCGCCGCATCGTCGTCGAAGCGCGCGTCGACGCAGTAGCCGGTCGTGCCGGTCGTCGCCGGGCTCGCGACGCAGCGCCCGACCCACGGCACGCGGCAGGTGCCGGCCAGGCAATCGAGCCCGGCTTCGCACTCGCCGTTCGTCTCGCACGAGGCACCGGCCGCCTCGAGGCCCGCGGGGCGATCGTCGGGATGCGTCTCGCGCAGCTTGTCGCCGCGCGGCAGCGGCCACGCCTGCGCCGCGCCATCCCACGCATACGTGTAGCTGTTGGTCTCGCGCGAGCGATCGACCGAGGTCACCAGCCCGCGACACTCCACGAGCACGTCGCCGTCGGGATCGCAGGCGATCGCGGTGCCCTGCGCGGGATCGCGGCGCTGACCCAGCTCGTCCACGCCGTACTTCGCGATCGCGACGGAGAGCTCGTAGTCGCAGCTCGAGCAGCACGTGTCGCTGCCGTCGGGCGTGTCGCACGAGACTCCGCCCGCGCCGTACCGCGGATGCGTGGGCACGTGCTCCATCGTCGCGGCCATGCGCCGCGGGCGGAGCGTGCCGCCGTCGTCCCACGTCGCGCTGCACAGTGCATCGAGCGTCGCCGGTGTCCACGCGATGCCCTCGGCCGCGAGCCGATCGATGCAGGTCAGGTTGCGGACGTCGGTGATCGTCTGCGGTGTGCCGGCCGAGCTCACGGGCATCGCCCCGCGATACGCCGTGCCGGGACCTTCGATCGTCACGATGCCGGCGCGCCACAGGTACGCGCCCGCATCGGCGGTCTCGAGCCCGCCACCCACCTCGACGAACGAGCTGCGATCGACGGGGGTCGCGAAGCCCACCTCGAGCCCGTACGCGGTGACGAGCGGCGAGAGCCTGCAGTACTCGTCCGGGCCGTAGAGCGAGTCGAGCGCGTCCTCGCTCTCGATGCACGGACCGACCGCCGCGCCCTCGTACAGCAGCGATGCGAGCGTGGTGGGGCAGCGCTCGCCTTCACAGGTGCCGGTCGTGTCGCCGAGCAAGTGCACCGTCTTCGACGCCAGGTTGACGCCGCTCAGGTGCGCCACCGCGAAGTCGGGATCGCAGGCATCGCCGCACGCGGGACCGCTCTCGCTCGAGCCCGCGCTGCCGCTGCTCGAGCCGCCTTCGGTGTCCTCGTAGGTGCCGACGATGCCCCTGTCGCCGTTGCAAGCCGTGATCGCGAGCAGGAGAAGTGGTGCGAGCGTACGCGTCGTCATGGTTCGCACGCCTTGCCCACTCGCGCGCGAATCCTTGCGACGCGCGTGATGGTTCACTTCGCTGCGCACGGCTGCCCCTCGTCGAATGCGCGCGCCGAGCGGGGGAAGCGGCGGCGCAGCTGCTTCGCCTCGGCCCGCGCCTGTCGTTCTGCACCCGTCGCACACAGGGCCTCGACGCGCAGCGCGAGGCGATCCTCGAGCATCTGCCCCTCCGGGAATGCGTGCGCGTGCGCATCGAGCAACGCGAGCGCACCGGGTGCATCGCCGCCCTGCAGCGCACGACGAGCGCGACGCACGAGGCCCAGCTCGACGACGAGCGCGTCCGCTTCATCGGCCGACCCGCGACGCGGCGCGCGGGGGCTCGGCCGCAGCGCCGCGGGCGGTGCGTCGGGTTCTCGCGCCTGCGTCGGCGCGGCCGCTGGAGTCGCGCGCGGCGGCGTCGCGGGATCGTGGGGCACGAGCGGCGCGAGGATCTCCGCGTCGTGCTCGTCCGTGCGCGCGTCCTCGGCATGCACCGCTTGCGACGGCGCGGCCTCGTCCTTCGTCTCGCTCGCGACACTCGGTGCGATCGCCAGCGCGAGCACGACACCGGCCGCCAGCGCGAGCGTGGCCACCCAGCGCGGACGCAGGTACCACGGCTCCGGCCTGCGCTCGCTCGGCTCGGGCGCAGCCACGCCGTCGTCGAGCGAGCGCTCGAGGCGATCCCAGATCGCGGCGCCGCGATCCGGCGCGAGCGCGTGCTGCCGCCGATACGCGCGCAGCATGTCGCGTGCACGCGGATCATCCACGGACATCGCCACCCTGCCCTTCGTCCTCGAGCCGCCGCAGGAACTCCGCGAAGGCCGAGCGTGCGATCCGCAGCCGCCCGTAGACCGTGTTGAGGTTCGTGTCGAGCGCGCGGGCGACCTCGACCGCGGACATGCCCTCGATGTCGGCGAGCGCGAACACGAGCCGACGTTCCTCGGACAGCGACGCGAGGAACGCCTGCACCTGATCGGCGGCGCGCTGCTGTGCGATCTGCTCGTCGGGCTCCGTCGGCGCACGCGGACGTGGCACCACCTGCAGCCTGCGTGCGCGCCGGGCATCGTCGCGCTGGCGGTGCATGACCACACGGCGCGTGATTCCGTACAGCCAGCTGCGCACGCTGCCGCGCGACGGATCGAAGTCGGCGATGCGACGGTGCGCGACGAGGAACACGTCGTGCACGACGTCGTCCTTGCCGTCCTCGCGCACGCCGAGGTGGCCCGCGATGCGCAGCACGAAGTCGGCGTGGGCCCTGTAGACCTCGGCCAGCTCGTGTCGCCACGGGTCGCTGCGTTCGGCGCGGTGAGGCCCGTCAGTGGGCATCGCGATCGCCACCGGCCCGCCTTTCCCGGCCGACCGCGAATCCGTGCGGGCCCCCCGAGAATTCACGGAAACCGCACCTCGAGCCCGAACAGGCCCCGTCCGAGCACGGGCGCGACGCGGTCGATGGTGTCGAGCCGGGCGATCGCGAACTCGTGCAGCACGAGCGGCACGCCGAGCTCGGCGCGGCCGAAGAGCGCGAAGTGATCGTTCGCGACCCAGGTGACGCCGCCGGATGCGACCGCGGCGAGCCAGAGCAGGCGCGCCGTCGCGTCGGGCTCGAGCCCGAAGCCGCGACCCCGGACCATGCCGGACTCGAGCCCGGCGCACAGCGGCAGCTCGATGCGGCGGGCCGGCCGGACCACGCCGCACGCGCGCGCGCCGATCGTGAACAGATCGATGCGCGCGCCGATGCTCGCATCGTCGACCGAGCGCACGCGCACCGGCGCTCGCCAGCCGCCGACGAGCTCGAGTCGCAGCCGCTTGCGCACGAGGCCGAGGCCGGCGCCGAGCCCCGCGCCGAGCCCGGGCAGCGCACCGCCGTCGAGCGCGGCGGCGATCGAAACGAAGCCGCGTGTGGGGCTCGTGCGTCGGGATCGGTTCGTGCGTGGCGCGGGCTCACGCCGCTGCACCGGCGGGCGCGTGCTGGAGCTCGTCACGGCCTCGGTGGGTGCGGCGATCTCGATCGTGCGCGTCGGCGCGGCCGTCGTCGCCTCCGGGGGCTCGGCCGAGCTCGACGCGGGCTCGTCGGCGACGTGCAGCGGATCGATCGCGATCGCTGCGGCCAGCGCCGCGGCATCGACCACCGCCTCGCAGCTGCGCGCCGAGAACGTGCGCGGTGCGAAGCTCTCGCCGCCCATCGCCAACGTCGCGACCAGCTGCCACCGCCCCTGCTGCTCACCGACCTCCGCGCTCACCTCGACCGGGCCCACCTCCGACTCCGCGAGGTGCCGCGCGAGCGCGTCGTCGAAGCGGCCGCGCGGACAGCTCTCGGGCCCGTGCCACGTCACGTCGACGCGCGGCGCATCCTCGGCGCCGGCGCGCCCCGGCCACGCGGCCACGAGCGCGACCACGGGCCACCCGCGCGCGACGAGCCCACCCACGAGCCCAGCCACGCGACGACCCACGCGCCAACCCACGTCTCGTCGCAACGCGGGCGGTGGCAGCGTCTTTCACGTCGAGCCCATCGGCCTTGCTACCCTGGCGATGGTGGCCCGTTCGTCCGCGCCCAAACCCACCGTGCCGGTCAAGGACGCGACCGCGGTCGGGCGCGCGCTCGGGGCCAGCATGCTCGCGGAGCGCAAGCCGTTCCTCGTCGCCATGGTGGGCAGCGACGTCGGAGCCCGCCATCGCGTCGGCGAAGGCACGACGATCGGCCGCGATCCCGAGTCGGACATCGTGCTGTTCGACGCGCAGGCGTCGTGGCACCACGCCCGCCTCGAGCTGCGCCAGGGCGAGGTCTTCGCGGTCGACCTGGGCTCGACCAACGGCACGCTGCTGAACGGTGTCCGCATCGATCGCTCGCGCGTGGGGCCGGGCGACAAGCTCATCCTCGGCGGCGCGGTGCTGCGCCTCGATCTGCTCGACGCGCTCGATCGTCAGTTCAACGACGGGCTCGAGCGACTGCTGAACATCGACGAGCTCACCGGGTTGCCCGCGAAGCGGAAGTTCGATGCCGAGGGCGAGGCGCTCGTGCGCGCCGCGGTCGCGACCGGCGGGGCGATCGCGGTGGCGATGATGGACCTCGACGGGATCAAGAAGATCAACGACGCGCACGGCCACGCGTTCGGTGCGTATACGATCGCCGAGTCGGGACGGCTCATCGGCGAGGTGATCGGCGGGCGTGGCATCGCGACGCGCTGGGGTGGCGACGAGTTCTCCGCGGTGCTGCCCGGGCTCGACGCGCCCGAGGCCGCGGCGATCTGCGAGGAGATCCTCGCGGCGATCCGCGGACACGTGTACGAGACCGGCGGCGTGCGACTCGAGCCGGGCATCAGCATCGGCGTCGTCGGAGGCCCACGCGGCGACGACTCGCTCGAGCTGCTGCAGCGCTGGGCCGACGAAGCGCTCTACCGCGCGAAGCGAGCGGGCCGTGGCCGCGTGAGCATCGTCTGAGCCCTGGTCGCGCCGTCCGGCGCTCTTCCTGGTGCGCGCAGCCATGCTCGCTGTCCGCCGTGGCGAAGCCACGTCGGGCTCGATTGGCTGACAGTCAGTGAGCGAGCGCCTGCTACGCTCGGCCCGTGCATCCCTTCAGCACCGAGCGGGCCCGGACGCGTCTGCAAGCCGCCGCCGACGCGGTCGAGCGCGAGAGCTCCATCGAGCTCGTCGTCGCCGTGCGTCCGCAGTCGATCGACATGCTCGCGGCCGATCTCATGGCCGGCGCGCTCTCGTCGTTCGCGGTGCTCGCGTTCACGCTGTTCGCCCCGCCGGAGTTCTCGCTCGTCGCGATCGCGCTGGCCACGATGGCGAGCTTCGCGATCGGAGCGCTCGCGCTGCGCTCGGCCCCGGGCCTGCGACGCCTCGCGATCCCCGAGCCGAAGCTGCGTGACGGGGTGCGCCAGGCCGCGCGTGCTTGCTTCGTGGAGCTCGGGGTACACGGCACGCGCGGTCGCACCGGCGTGCTCGTCTACGTGTCGCTGGCCGAGGCTCGTGTCGCGGTCGTCGGCGACATCGGCGTGCACGCGAAGCTGACGCAGGCATTCGCGCTGCTCTCCTCGCACGTCGAAGCCGCCGGTGAAGAAGGGCTGGACGAGGCCGCCGTCGAACGCCTCGCGGCCGCGATCGAGGCCTTCGGTGCCGGTGCGCGGCACACCCTGCCCCGCGAGTCCGACGACGTCGACGAGCTCGGAGAGTGGCAATGACAGCGCGGCGCACCGCGGCCGCGCTCGCGTGCGCGGTGCTCGTGCTCCTCGTCGCGGGCGTCGCCTCGGCACGACCGGGCGGCGGCCACTCGTTCGGCGGTGGCGACGGTGGTGGTGGCTTCCACGGCGGCGGCGGCAGCAGCTTCCACTCGAGCGGCTCGCACGGCGGCGGCGATCTGGGCCTGACGATGACCTTGGTGCTGCTGGCCGCGACGTTCGGCAGCGTGGTGCTGGCGATCAAGCACAAGACCCCCGGCTGGGTCAGCACGACGGCCGCCGACGCGCCCGAGGACGGTGCGACGCGCGGCCTCGCCGATCTGCGTGCCCGCGATCGCAATTTCTCGCGCGTGCTGCTCGACGACTTCGTGCACGAGCTCTACGTCCGCGCGCACATGGCCCGCGGCGATGTCGCGGCGATGCGCAAGCTCGCGCCGTATCTGTCCCCGGAGGTGCGCAAGGCGCTGCTCGACCGCGGGCGGGTGGTGAGCACGGTGTCCGCGGTGGTGGTCGGGCGCGCGGACGTCGTGCGCGCGGAGATCCGCGGCGCCCGCGATCAGGCGCGCATCGCCGTGCAGTACGAGGCCAATTTCACCGAGACCGACGCGTCGGGCACTGCGGTCCGCATCTACGCGCGCGAGACCTGGTCGTTCGCGCGTCGGCTCTCCGCCACGAGCCGCCCACCACACGAGGTGCACGCGTTCAACTGTCCGAAGTGCGGCGCGCCGGTCGAGCGCGACGATTCGTGCGCGGCGTGCCGCACCGCGTTCGACATCGCGGCCCACGAATGGCGCTGTATCGCGGTCACCGTGCACGACGAGGAGGTCTCTCCTCCGCCGCTCGGCGGCTACCAGCCCGAGCAGGCCACCGATGCGCCGACGCTGCGCTCACCCGAGCTCGCGCTGCGCATGGCCGAGCTGCGCGAGGAGGATCCCGAGTTCGACGTCGCGAGCTTCGAGGCGCGCGTGCGCACGATCTATGCGAAGCAGAACGCGGCGTGGAGCAGCCTGCGCTGGGCGGAGTTCCGCCCGTGGTGCACCGATCGCCTGTGGCAGAGCAACGCCTACTGGATCGACGCCTATCGCGACCAGGGCCTGCGCAACCGCATGGACGATGCGGTGGTCGCCACGATCACGATCGCGAAGGTGGAGCGCGATCCGTTCTTCTGGGCGATCACGGTCCGCGTGTTCGCATCGGCGATCGATCTCACGGTGCATGCCCAGACCGGTCGCATCGTCGGCGGCTCGAAGAAGGCGCGCAGCTACAGCGAGTACTGGACGCTCGTGCGCGCCGCCGACCGCCGCGGTCGCGCATCGACCGACGCGCAGTGTCCGAGCTGCGGTGCACCGCTCTCGGTCGGGCTGGGCGGCCAGTGCGACCACTGCGGTGTGAAGCTCACCGGTGGTGCGTTCGACTGGGTGCTCAGCAAGATCGAGCAGGACGACGTCTACCGGGGATAGCGACGATGCGACGCTGGCTGTCCACGTTCTTCTTCACGTTCACGCTGGTCGTGCTGGCACGCGAGGCCTACGCGCGACCCGGTGGCGGCCACTCGTTCGGCGGTGGCGGTGGCTCGCACGGCGGCGGTGGCTCGCACAGCAGCGGTGGCTCGCACAGCAGCGGCGGCTCGCACGGCAGCAGCTCGTTCCGTGGCGGAAGCGGCGGCTCGTCGGGCGGAGGGAGCTACGACGGCATCCTGGTCTACGTGTTCCTCGGCGCCGGCGCCTTCGTGTTCGTGATGAGGCTGATCGAGTCGGTGCGCTCGACCCAGAGCTCGTGGAGCTCGACGCCGTCGATGCCGATCGTGCCCGTCGCACCCGAGCCCGCACCGGTTCGCTTCGACGAGCTCGTGCGTCACGATCGCGGCTTCTCGCGCGTGCTGCTCGACGACTTCCTCTACGAGCTCTACGTGCGCGCGCACCAGGCCCGCGGCGACGCCCAGGCCATGGCACGGCTCGCGCCTTATCTCGCACCGCCGGTGCGCGCCGAGCTGCTGTCGCGGGGGCGCGCGGCGATCGTCGCCGTCGGTCAGGTCGTCGTCGGCAGCTCGCGGATCACGTCGCTGAAGCTCGCCGACGGGCAGGTGCGCATCCGTGTCGCCTACGAGGCCAACTACACCGAGGTCTACGAAGGCGACGACGAGCCGAGCGCACGCATCTACGCGCGCGAGCACTGGATGCTGGTCCGCGGGCTCTCCGTGCAGAGCCGCAAGCCCGACGAGCTGTACGCGTTCAACTGTCCGAGCTGCGGGGCGCCGATCGAGCCGGAGCACGAGGCCGCGTGTCGGCACTGCGGTGCCACGAACGATCGCGGCGCGCACGAGTGGCGCTGCACGGCCGCGAAGGTGGGCGCCGAGGTCACCGTGCCGCCGCCGCTCGGCGGCTACGCGCCCGAGCAGGGCACCGAGCTGCCCACCCGTCGCGATCTGACCTGGTCGTCCGACCTCGCCGAGCTCGGAGCCGACGATCCCGCGTTCGAGCTCGGAGGCTTCGAAGCGCGGGTGACGTCGATCTACCACCGGCTCAACGCGGCGTGGACGAGCCTGGAGTGGCGCGACGTGCAGCCGTTCTGCACCGATCGCTTCTGGCGCTCGCAGACCTACTGGATCGACGCCTACCGCGACCAGAACCTGCGCAACCGCATGGACGAGGCCAGCATCGAGACGATCGAGGTGGCGAAGGTCGTGCGCGACGCCTACTTCTGGGCGATCACGGTGCGCATCGCCGCGCGTGCGATCGACATCACGGTCCACGCCAAGACCGGACGCGTCGTCGGTGGCTCGCGCACGCCGCGGCGCTACACCGAGTACTGGACGCTCGTGCGCTCCGCCCGTCGCAAGGGCGCGGCCTCGATCGACGACACCTGCCCGAGCTGCAGCGCACCGCTGTCCGTCGGGATGAGCGGCGAGTGTGCCCACTGCGGCGTGAAGCTCACCGGCGGCGCGTTCGACTGGGTGCTCGGGAAGATCGAGCAAGACGACGTCTACCAGCCGTGATCACGGCCGCCAGCGCACCTCGAACTGCGCACCGTCCTCGGTGCGGCGCCGCTGCACCGTGATCTCCTCGCGCCCGGCGTGGGCGAGGATCGCCGCGGTGGCGCTCGCGATGCCGAGCAGACGCAGCTCGGAGGCATCGGGCCACTCGTGCAGCTCGAGCTGGGCATGGCCCGGGGCGACGAGTCGCGCACCGAGCCGCCCGCGATCGTGGCCCTTCGCGTAGAACTGCGCGGCGCGTGCGACGAGGGCCTCGTCGTTGGCCGGCGGCGCCATCGAGCGCCACAGCGTGCGCAGGATGTTCGCGATCGCCTCCTCGACGACGCCCGGGTAGATCGCGAACAGATCCTCGCCCGCCTCTTCCGCGATGGCGGAGTAGAGCAGGTCGGCGGTGGACGAGCGCACCCACGCGACCGGCACGATCGCCTCGTACTCCGCGAAGCGCTCGGGCGGCAGGCGGGCGACCGCACGCGCGACCGCGGCTACGCCGAACCTCGCCTCGAACACGCGTACGTTGTTGAGGAACGTGGCCCCGGACAGGTGCGCCTCGTCGTCGAACATTCGTGCGCGGAAGCGTACCCCAACCGGGACGGTTCTTCGTAAGCGATGGCCGATTGCGACGTTCTCGCGATGGTGACCCTGCGGCGCATCGATCTGCCGATCGTGTCGGCGTGTCCGGCCGAGCTCGAGCTGCAGCCGGACGCGGACGGACGGTCCTGGTGCGAAGGGTGTGCGAAGCCGGTGCACGTGCTGGGCAGCCTGCGCGAGCACGAGGTGCGATCGCTGCTCGCGGCCCACGCGGGGCGCTCGCTGTGCGTCGAGTACCGTGCGCGCAAAGACGGCACGATCGTGCTGCGCCGCGACGCCGCACGGGCGTGGCTCGCGACGACGCTCGTCGGTCTCGCCGCGTGCAGCACTGCGAGCAGCACCACGACGACGGCCGTGCCCGACGACGCGACGGCGACGACGCGCGAAGGCTGCCCGTTGCCCGCTGCTCCAGCCGCGGAGACGCAGGCGTCACTGCCCGGCGAACGCGTGATGGTCGCGAACTTCCGCATCGACGAGCGGCCGCCGTTGCGCGGCATGATCGTGCTCGATGGCGTCGACGACAACCATCGCGCCGACCGCAGCGATCGGCTGGAGTGGATCCCGACGAAGACGCTGTGGAGGCAGTTCGTCGCGCGCGTGCGTGCGCGCCGTGCTAGGGCGGGAGCGTGACGATCTTGCTGATGTCGGCCGCGCCCTTGCGCACCTCGATCGTGTAGGTGCCGGGCCCGAGCGCGCCGAACCGATAGCGCCCGCGCGCGTCGGTCGTCGTCTCGCGCGCCTGCTCGAGACACGTGCACTGCACGAGGACGAGCGCGCCCTCGACCGGTGCGTTGGTCTGCTCGGACGTGATGACGCCCTGGATCGCCCAGGGTCGCGGCGCGGCGGCGGCCGACACGAGCGCGAGGATCAGCGCCACGGGCTGCATGCCGATCCAACGCGCCCGCGCGCGGACGCTGACAGCGACGCCGCGCTAGCGGCCCAGCGGAGGAGGAGGGATTCGAACCCCCGGTACCCTTACGGGCACAACGGATTTCAAGTCCGCCGCCATCGACCGCTCGGCCACTCCTCCGGGCGCGCCAGAGTAGTGCCCGCCGACCGCGTGTTCAAGTGCGAGGGCGAGCTGGGGCAGCGCGAGCACGACGGCGGCCAGGAAGGCACAGTCGTACACGCGCATCGGCCTCGTCGTCGTCACGCCGGGATAGACCGGGCGAACGGACGTTGTGACGCATGATCCGCCGCACACCGCTCACGATCGCAGCGCGAAGCGCATCGCGCAGCGCTGCGATGGATCGAGGCCGCGCGCGCCCTCGGCGGCGACGATCGCCCGGAGCTCGGGCCCGAGCTCCGTCGGCGCGAGCTCGACGAAGCCGGCGCTGCGATAAAACGGCCCGTTGAAAGGGATGTGGCGAAACGTCGTGAGCGTGACCGACGGATACGCCGACCGTCGCGCCCACTCGACGACGTGGCCCACCAGCGCGCGCCCGAGCCCGCGGCGTCCATGCTCCGGCAGCACGTCGATCTCGTGCAGGTGCGCCGAGCCGTCGACGATCGTCGCGGCTGCGAAGCCGACCGGCTGCCGTGGGTCGATCGTGCGCGCGACCCACAGGCGGCCCGCCGTCGCGACCTCGGCGAAGAACGCCGGCGGGAGCCCCTCGCCCGGCTCGTCGCGCGCGTCCGCCTCCGGAAAGATCACGGTGGCGGCCTGCTCGATGTGCGGCAGCGCGACGAGCTCGTCCGCGCGCGCACGGCCGATCGCGTAGCCCTCGGGCACCGTCACTGGCACGGGATCGAGCCGCGCCTCGAAGTGGTCGAGCACCTCGTGCAGCAGCAGCTCGGAGCACGCGGGATCCTGCACGAAGAACCACCACTCGCCGTGCTGGTTGTTGATCGAGAACTTCTGCCCGCCGAACGTGAAGTCGATCCAGGCCTCGGTCACGTGGTCCGTCACGAAGCCGGTGAGCTGCGCACCCGCGAGCTTCGTCACCGCCTCGCGCAGCACGTCCCACTCTGGCACGTCGGGGTCGTAGGTCTCCGGCAGCCCGCCGAAGTGGCGCGAGCCGTCGTGCATGCGCATGTCGATGACGCGGCGGAGCGGCACGGGGACGCCCAGCGTAGCGCGCGGAGCCGCTCGAGCACGACGCGGCGTCACAACGGTCGGCCGGGCCGTCCCTCCCGGTGCCATGAAGCTGATGTCCCTCGGTTGCCTCGCCGCCCTCGCCCTCTTCTCCGCCGTCGACACGGCCCACGCCGACGAGCCCGCGCGCGCCTCCGGTCACGGTCCGATCACGCTGCCCGTCAAGCCCGTCGAGTGGCACTACGCGAGCGCGCACGAGACCGACATCCACGGCGCGATGGAAGTCGCGACCACGAAGACGCTGCGCGACGGCGCCGTGCCGGTGCTGTCGAGCTTCGGGCTGCGCTTCGGCAACGGCGACCACGAGCTGCGTCGCGTCGGGGTCATCGCGAAGACGAAGACGACCACCGTGTCGCTCGCCGACCAGAACAACGACGATCCGTTCGAGGCCTCCGCCACCTGGGCCGTGCTCGACCGCGGCAAGACCGGCAGTGTGTCCGCAGTGGGCGGCGGCGTGTTCGAGATCCCGATCCCGGGTGACGCACCGAAGGGCCACACGCTCGTGCTGAGCGGGTTCGAGCTCCGCCGACAGGACAAGACCGATGCGAACGTGCGTGCGATCGGCGTGTGGCTCGACGAGGAACGCGACGTCGCCCGCGTGACGCTCGTCGACGATCAGGGCCCGGAGTTCGCGGCGTTCATCGCCGGCATGGGCAAGGTGATCCTCGGCGTCGCGACGATGGGCATCTACACCGCCGTCGCCGACTCGCAGAGCGATGCGGTGAAGAAGCTCAACGACGGCAAGGAGATCGACGGCTTCCGCGCGTACGCGGTGACGGTGCAATACGCGTGGATCCCCGACTCGGTGGTCTCCGAGCATGGGGTGATGACGGGCACCGGCAACAAGCCGTCGTCGGGCATGAAGCTCACCGGCGACCTCGGGCTCACCGGCTTCGAGATGGCCTTCACGAACGGCGACCACCACCTGCGCGAGATCGCGGTGCAGCCGCTGCTCACCGAGCTGGGCGGCGCGCAGCCGGGTGGCGGCGAGGTGCGTTTCGAGGACGTCAACGACGACGATCCCAAGAAGTGGGCGGTCGGCTTCGTACGGCTGAAGTGAGGCTGCGGTAGCCTCGTCGGGCATGCGCGCGCTCGCCTTCGACGGCTCGCTCTCGGTGCGCGAGCTCCCCGAGCCCGTGCGCCGGCCCGGCGAAGCGACGATCGCCGTGCGACTCGCGGGGATCTGCGGCACCGACCTCGCGATCACCCGCGGCTACGCGCCCGAGCACCCGGTCGTGCTCGGGCACGAGCTCGTCGGCACCGTCGAAGCCCACGACGATCCCGCGTGGCTCGGCCGCCGCGTCGTCGCCGAGATCAACCTGTCCTGCCACCGCTGCCACGCGTGCACGAACGGTCTGCACCGCCACTGCGCGACGCGGCGCGTGCTGGGGATCCGCGGCGCCGACGGTTGCTTCGCCAGCCACGTCGTCGTGCCCGCCGAGAACCTGCATGCGATCCCCGACGCGATCGACGACACCGCGGCCGTGTTCGTCGAGCCGCTCGCGGCCGCGTTCGAGATCCTCGAGCAGATCGCGATCGCCCCGCGGGCCGACGTCGCGGTCGTCGGCGACGGTCGACTGGGCCTGCTCGTCGCCATGGTGCTGTGCGACCACGGTGCGAACGTCACGGTGATCGGTCGCCACGCGCGCAAGCTGGCGATCGCGACCGGCTTCGGGGCCTGCGGAATCGCAGACCAGGATGCGCGCCCGCGCAGCTTCGACGTCGTCGTCGACGCGAGCGGTGCGCAAGGCGGCCTCGCGATCGCACAGCGGATCGTCCGTCCCCGCGGCACGATCGTGCTGAAGTCCACGCACCACGGCAGTACGCCGATCCACGTCGCAGCGCTCGTCGTCGACGAGATAACGCTGATCGGCTCGCGCTGCGGTCCCTTCGAGCCCGCGATCGCAGCGTTGGCCGCAGGACGCATCGATCCGCGGGTGCTGGTCGACGAGGTGCTCCCGCTCGACGAAGCGGCTCGCGCGTTCGCACGTGCGGCGCAGCCCGGTGTGCTCAAGGTGCTGCTCGCCCCCGCTCCACCGCACGACCGTGCGCGTCGGTGATCGAGACGCGCTCGGGTACGCTCGATCGCATGGCAGCTCGAAGCTGGTTCATCGTCGCACCGCTCGTCGTGCTCCCGCTGCCGGCCGTCGCCGCCGATCTCTACGTCGATGCAGCGGCTGCCGCGGGCGGCGACGGTACGGCCGGGATGCCGCTGCAGCAGATCCAGGCCGCGCTCGACGTCGCACAGCCCGGTGACACGATCCACGTCGCCGACGGCACGTACGCGCCGATCCAGACCGTGCGCGACGGCACCGCGGACGCACGCATCACGATCGCCGCGGACAACTCGCGCGCCGCGATCGTGCAAGGCGACGGCACCGCGCTGCGCAACGAGCACGACTATCACACGTACGACGGGCTCGTGATCGACGGCGCCTACGGGCCCACCGATCTGGTGATCGGCGAGAGCGGCGATCATGCGGAGCTGCTCGACGTCGAAGTGCGGCGCTCGGGCAGCGACTGCATCGATCTGCGCATCGTCGAGGACGTGCTCATCGAGGGCTCGTACATCCACCACTGCGTCAAGCTCGACGAAAACGGTGCGATCACCGACGGCCACGGTGTGACAGGCGACTCCGTGTTCGGGCTGACGATCCGCGACACCGAGATCCACATGGCGAGCGGCGACAGCCTGCAGCTCTCGCCGCCGCGCGAGCCGTGGGGCGACGTGGTGATCGAGGGCTGCATCCTCTCCACGGCGCCGCTCGACGACGCCGATGCCGGCGTGCCCGTCGGATCTCCGCTCGGCGAGAACGGCGTCGACACGAAGGTCGGGCCCGAGCTGGACGGCAACGGCGCGAACCCGCGGATCGAGGTGCGCGACACGATCGCGTTCGGCTTCGGCGGCTTCATCACGAACCAGGGCGCGTTCAACTTCAAGGAGGACGTCGCGGCGACGGTCGACGGCGTCACGATCCACGACAGCGAGGTCGCGTTCCGGCTGCGCTTTCCTGCGCAGGTCGTCGTGCGCAACGCGGTGGTGTGGGCGGTCGACAACGTGATCCGCTACGAAGAGGGGCTCGCCGACGCGCAGTTCCTCAACGCGACGATCGGCGAGGCGATCGCCGCCGAGCCGTTCGAGGACGGGGGCGGCGGCCAGGTCGACGTGGTGCTCGACAACGTGCTCGTGCTCGGCGATGCGTTGCCCGAGCTGCTCGGGGGTACGGCGAGCATGCTTGCGACGGACGACATGTTCGTCGACGCCGCGGGGCACGACTATCGGCTCGTCGAAGGCGCGGCGCCGATCGACGCCGGAGCGATGCTCGCGACGGTGACGAGCGATCGCGACGGCGTGGGGCGACCGGTGAACGCGGGCTGGGACGTCGGCGCGTTCGAGTGGTCGCCCGGGGGCGTCGACGACACCGGGGGCGTCGACACCTCGGGCACGGATGCGGGCGAGAGCGGCAGCGGCAGCGCGAGCGGGAGCGGCAGCGCGAGCGGCAGCGGCAGCGCGAGCGGCAGCGGCAGCGGCAGCAGCGGCAGCACGGACGGCGAGAGCGGCAGTGGGTCTGCGGGCGTGGGCGACGAGGGTGGCGGTGAGGGCTGTGGCTGCGCGGCGCAGCCGGGTCACGGTGCGCTCGCGCTCGTGGTGCTGCTCGGCGCGCGTCGCCGTAGACTCCACCGATGAGCGCCCCCTCGCGCGACGCGATCGCGAAGAGCAAGCGGCTCTCGTGGCTCTTGCGTCACGGCGCGCCCGAGGTGGGCCTGCCGATGGACGAGGCCGGCTGGGCCCCCGTCGACACGGTGCTGCGCGCGACCGGCATGACGCGCGCGGAGCTCGACGAGGCGGTGCGCACGAACACGAAGCAACGCCTGCAGATCATCGGCGAGCGCGTGCGTGCGTGTCAGGGGCACTCGCTCGCCAACGCTGCCGTCACCCGCGAAGGCCTCGAGCGCTCGTGGCTCGCGCACGAAGGCGATGCGTCGCTGTGGCACGGTACGTCGCGGGCCGCGATCGACGGCATCGCGGCCGACGGCATCCTGCCGATCGCGCGCACCCACGTGCACCTGGCCCCGAGCGACGCGTCGATCGTGGGCAAGCGGGCCGGCGTCGCGCTCTTGCTCGAGGTCGACCCCACGCGGCTGCGCGCCGAAGGCATCGGCATCTTCGTCGCACCCAACGGCGTGGTGCTCGTGCGCGAGGTCCCGGCCGCATGTATCGTCGGTGTGCGCGCGACGACCTCGGCCGGCGCCGCGATGCTGCCCGAGGTGCAACGGCTGCTCGGCCTCCTGTAACATCGCCGCCGATGTTCGACTTCGAGGTGACGGTGATCGGCGGCGGGCCCTCGGGCTTCGCCGCGGCGATGCGCGCATGGGACTTCGGCAAGAAGGTGTGCCTCGTCGAGCGCGCGCGGCTCGGTGGCACCGGCGTGCACAACGGCGCGCTGTCGTCGAAGACGATGTGGGAGCTGTCGCGCGACTATCGGGGCGCGACGCGGCGCGATCGGGGCTTCGTCGCCAAGGAGGTCGCGGTGCACTACGAGACGGTCTGCGACGCCGTGCAGCAGGCCACCACCGTCAAGGTCGAGCAGATGGCGCTGCAGCTGCGCGAGCTCGCCCAGCCGCGCGCCGGCTACCCCGGCTCGATCACGCTCGTGCCCGGCACCGCCCGCTTCACCGATCCGCACACGCTGCTCGTCGACGACCCCGACGTCGGCGAGCGCCGCATCACCTCCGAGAGCTTCATCATCGCCACCGGCTCGCGCCCGCGTGCGCTGCCGAACGTCGAGATCGACGGCTCGGTGATCATGACCTCGGATCACATCGAGTCGCTGTCGCAGTTCCCGCGCAGCCTCGTGATCCTCGGCGCCGGCGTGGTGGGCTGCGAGTACGCCACGATCTTCGCGAACTTCGGGCAGACCAAGGTCAACCTCATCGATCGCGCCGAACGCATCCTGCCGTTCGAGGACACCGACGTCTCGCGGCTGTGCTCCAACAACCTCGAGCGCAAGGGCGTCACGATCCACGATCGCGCGAGCCTCATCTCGATGCAGCGCGTCGGCGACGAGGTCGAGTACACGATCGGCCACGCGGCGGGCGGTCGCGAGACGATCCGGGTCGAGAAGGCGCTCGTCTCGGTCGGACGCGAGCCCAACCTCGGCAGCCTCGATCTCGCGGCGGCTGGCGTCGAGGTCGGCAAGAACGGACACATCGTGTCCACCGACACGCGCACGTCGGTGCCGCACATCTACGCGGCCGGCGACGTGACGCTCGACATCGCACTCGTGAGCATCGGCGAGATCGAGGGCCGCCACGCCGCCGAGCTGATCTGCGGCGCAGCCCCGGCCCCGCTGTCGTACGAGAACCTCTCGACGATCATGTTCCTCGATCCCGAGGTCGCGACGGTGGGCATCAACGAGCAGGAGGCGCAGAAGCGGCGCATCCCCTATCGCGTCGCCGTCTACAACTACTCGCTCGTCAATCGTGCGCTGGCGATGCGCGCCACCGAGGGCTTCGTGAAGCTGCTCGTCACCGACGACGACGACATGCGGATCCTCGGCATGCGTGCGCTCGGCGTGCACGCGTCGACCACGATCGAGTCGGTCTCGCTGATGATGCGTGCGTCGAGCTCGGTGCGCGAGCTCGCCGAGCTCCTGCACCCGCACCCCGCGGTCACCGAAGGCCTGCAGGACTGCGTGCGCATGCTGATGGGCACGAGCATCTACAAGCCCATGGTGTTCCGCAGCGATCTGCGGCTGTCGCGGGTCGGCTACGCCGAGGACGGCCAGCCGAAGGCCAGCTGAGCCTC
>CAZFKC010000109.1:0-37275 GCA_964519175.1 uncultured Nannocystaceae bacterium | reverse complement strand
CGTCGCGCGGACGCGGTGATCGCTACGGGTCCTGCGGCACGACGGTGAAGGTCTCCCACGCGCCGAGCTTCGTGCGATCGGCGAACAGCCACGCGCCGCCGCCGTACTCCGCGACGACGTAGTGGCCGTTCTCCGTGCGCAGCCCGATGCGGCGGTCACCGGCCGCGACGCGCGTGAACGTCTCCCAGCCCTGCCGCCACGAGCGATCGGCCCACACCGGTCCGCCGCCGCCGAGCTCCGCGGAGACGTAGGAGCCATTCACGCTCTGCAGCGCGACCGCATCGCCGCCGAGGGGCACGAGCGCGAACGTCTCCCATGGCCCGATCGCGGTGCGATTCACGGCCAGGCCACCGCCACCACCACCCTCGGCGACGACGTAGTGACCCGAGCTCGCACGCAAGGCCACCTTCTCGTGGGGGCGCGTGCCGGTGTCGAGGAAGTGCGCGCCGAAGGCATCCCAGCCGTGGCTGTTCCGGCACGATGCGGTCGGGTGATAGTGGTAGTTCCAGCTCTCGGGCACGAGCGCGCCGTCGTTCGCGACGGTCGGATGGAAGTACGCCATCGTGTACGGCATGTCGGCGCAGTGGCCGACCGCACCGCCGAACCACTCGATCCAGTGGACGCTGTAGGAGAGATCGCCGCTCTTCGCCGGCGCGCGGATCGTGCCGAGGAAGTCCGACACGTTCGTGGTCTCGTCGAGGATGAACGCGCTCCACTCGTCGACGCCCGTCCGCCACACCCGTAGCCGATACGTGCCGCCCTCGACCCAGTCGTACTTCTTGCGGCAGCTCATCCCCACGCCTTCGCCACCGAACGCCTGGCACCACGCGCCGGGCCCTGCGGTCGCGGAGGTCGAGTCCCAGATCGAGAAGATCAGCAGCTTGCCGTCCGCGGTGCCGCTCTGCAGACCGATGTAGCCGACGCCGCCGTTCTCGAAGCCGAACTGGCTCGAGTAGAAGTACGGCGAGTCCGGGGCCTCTTCTGCGATGGCGAGGCGGTAGTCGTGGTTCCAGTGCGGTCCCGACGGCACGACGTCGTCGACGTAGGGCACGCGCTGGGTATGGATCGGCGGCAGCGCGGCGCGCTCGGTCTCGAGGTCGCCGTCGTCCTCGATGCCCTCGTAACAGGCGGCAGTGACGAGCGGAGCGATCAACGCCCAGCCTGCGTGCGAACGGCGCTTCGACATGGGGCGTCCTCCGGTCCTTCCCACGGGTAGTGGAAGCTCGCGGACTTCGGATTTCGCCGAGCGAGCGATTTTCGACGTCGACCCGCCGCGGGAAATCCATTTGACAAGAAAAGTTGTCCATTGTAGACCTTGGCCGTGAGCGACGCCGCGATCGCCCTCGTGTCCGACAGCGCCCAGGCCCGGGCTGCGCTGTCGCCGATCCGGCGGCAGCTGCTCGAGCACCTGCGCAAGCCGGGCTCGGCGGCCTCGCTGGCGCTCGAGCTCGGCGTCGCGCGCCAGAAGCTGGGCTACCACCTGCGTGCGCTCGAAGCCGCGGGCCTCGTGCGGCTCGTCGAGGAGCGACAGCGCCGCGGCTGCACCGAGCGCGTGCTCGTCGCGTGTGCCGACGCGTTCGTGCTCGACCCGTCCATGATGGGCGCACCGCGACCCGCCGCGATCGATGCGCAGGATCGCTTCGCGTCGGATCATCTCGTGCGCACCGCGGCCAGCGTGGTGCGCGAGGTGGCCCGCATGCGCACGGCCGCCGACGAGGCCGGCAAGCGGCTGCTGACACTCACGCTCGAGGCCGATCTCGGCTTCACCTCGCCCGAGGACTTCGATCGCTTCACCACCGCGCTCACGGACGCGGTGGCCGAGCTCGCGCGCCGCTTCGCCCCGCGCCGGGGTGCACGACGCTTTCGTCTGCTCGCTGCCGCCCACCCGGCGGTCGCGAGCAAGGCCGCCCCCGCCCTGCAGTGAGGAAGACCCCATGCCCGCACCCGAAGACGCCGCACTCCCCGACACCCACGATCGACCGCTCGTCGAGGTCACCGTCTCCGCGAGCGCCGACGAAGTGTGGCGCGCGCTGCGAGACCCCGCGGCGATCCGCGAGTGGTTCGGCTGGGACACCGACACGCTCGCGGACGAGATCGACTTCATCTTCGTCCAGCGTGCGAGCGCAGACGACGACGCGCGGGTGCTCCGCTTCAAGCTGGGCGATCGCTTCGAGGTCGAGGATCGCGGTGCGAGCTGCGTCCTGCGGGTCGTCCGCCCCGCGCCGACGGCCGATACCGACTGGGACGACGTGTTCGAGGACATGATCCAGGGCTGGATCGCCTTCGCACAGCAGCTCGCGTTCGCGCTGTCGCGGCATGCGGGGCAGCACCGTCGCACGCTCTACTTCTCCGGCGCGCCCCGCAACGCGGGCGATCCCCTCGCTGCAGCCGCGCTCGGCCTCGCGGCCGCGAAGCCCGGCGAGCGCTACACGGCGGCGCTCTCGGCCGACACCTCGCTCGCGGGCACGGTCTGGCACCGCGGGCGTCACCAGCTCGGCGTGACGGTCGAGGGCTGGGGCGACGGCTTGCTGGTCGTGATGGATCGACCCGCGAACGATCGCGCGCCGCTGGGCGGCAGCCAGGCGATCCTCACGACGTACGGTCTCGACGACGCCGCGTTCGAGTCGCTGCGCGCACGCTGGACGCGCTGGTGGAACGAGCACTTCGGACCCAACCCGTCGAGCCCGTGACGTCGAGGGCCGCTGCGGCCGCCGCCGCGCTCGCGCGACCGATCGTTCGTCCAGCCCACGTCGCGATCGTCGATCGAATTGCCGTGCTTCGCTCGTCCCTTTCGTCGTGTCGTCGCGCAACGGGCCGGGCTATCGTCGGCCACTTCGTCGTGCGCGTGCACTACGACAGCTCGAAGGACATCGACATGCGAAGCACCAAGACGATCCTCATCAGCCTCGCGATCCCTGCGCTCTGTTTGCTGGCCGGACTCGGTCCGTCGTCGGCGGAAGCCGGCGGCCCCGTCGGCATTCCGCTCCCGCCGCCGGGCAGCACCTGCGAGACCGTGCTCTGCTCCGCAGGCAGCATCTGCATCGACACGAAGCACGGCCCGCGCTGCATCCCGGATCCGAACGGCCCGAGCGATCAGTAGCGCCTACGCGTCCATCAACACGTCGACGAAGTGGGCCCAGCACGCGCGCTCCTGCCGGACGCCGAGGAACATCGCCATCGGATCATCGGCGGGCGGCGACGCGTCTGGGCACGCTTCGGTCGGCAAGAACAAGCGACCGCGCACGTTGCCCTCGGAGCCGCGCTGCTGGCCGACGCCGCAGGCCCAGAGCTGGGGCTCGATCGCGTTCATCACCGTCTCCCAGTCGTTGGCGTCGGTGCCTTCGACGAGCGCGGAGAAGAAGGCCTGTGGATCGACGAGCACGCCGTCCGCGACGCCGGCCGTCGCCGCGCAGGGCGGGGGCAGGAACGCCGGGCCGCCATGATCGATCCACGCCCACGCGAACATGCCGCCGCTCTCCGAGCCGGCGGGCGGGCCGGTGACATCGCCCGGCTCCGTCGTGCTCCCGGTCGTGCTCGTCGTGCTCGTCGTGGTGCTGCCCGTGCTCCCGCCGTCGCTCGACGTCGCGGGGCCGCTGCTCGCGTCGTCGCAGCCCATGCAGACACCGAAGCGCGCGCCGTCGGCTTCGCAGATCTGCACCCCGGGCGCAGCGCCACCGGGGCACGCACAGCCCACCTGCTGACCCGGCATGCAACCGGTCGCGTCCGTGTCGGAGCGCGTGTCGTCGTCGCCCGAGCAACCCGCTGCGCCGCCGAAGAGCACGAGCACCATCGTTGCGAGACCGACGCGCATCTCCTGCTGCTACCACGTTCCGGCCGGCGCTTTTGCGGGGGGCCGCCTGCGATTCGTCGGTCCGCGCGCCACGCCTCGACAGCTCGCTCCGGGCCGCGTTCGCGTCACGCTCATTTTTGCGAGCGAGCCGGCTCGCTCGGCGGATTCGAGCGTCTCGCGTTCATTCTCCAGGACGCCGGGCGGCGAAGATCACCGCCTCCGGAAAGCGCGCGTCGATCTCGGTCGCGTCCAGCACGACGTCGAGCGACGTGCGACCGGCGAGGCGCTCCGGACATCCGCGTAGCACCTCCGCGACGTCCTCACCTCGCCGCGGGCGTGCGAGGTACACCGCTCCGTCGCGGGACCATGCCGACTCGAGCGCGCCCGCGCCGGGCTCGCGCGCGACGAGGCCGAGATCGTCCCACACCACGACGCGCGTGCCATCGCGCGTGTGCGAGACCCCGTCGCCGCAGTAGTCCGCGCGGATCATCCGCACGCACGCGAGGTGGTGCTCGAGCAGCGTCACCCCGCCGACGCGGCGCCACGGTGCATAGCCCATGCGCACGCACTTCGCGATCGCGCCGTCGGTGCACGCGAAGGTCGTGAGGGTCGGATCCTCGACATATCCGCCGCGTGAGTCCCACGCGCCGGGCACGACCACCGTCGCCGCGCGCGAGGGGCAGTACGCGCGCCAGCCCTCACGGTCGCGCGCCGACACCGTGTAGAGCAGCAGCTCGTCGCCGCCCCGCGGATCCACCTCGATCGCATCGATGCGCAGCCGCACCGCACCGCCGAGCTCGTCACGCGCATCGAGCTCCGCACCCACGCCGAGCTCCGCAGCCTCACCGAGCTCCGCAGCCTCACCGACCTCCGCATCCACGCCGAGCCCCGCATCCTGCCGCGGCGCAGCGTCGGTCGTCGAGGACGCGGCCGCGGGCGCACCGCAGGCGCCCGCGACCGCGAGCAGCCCGCCCAGCGCGATCGCTCCACGGTCGCGAAGCACGAGCATCGTCACTACCGATCAGCGCACGAGTCGGCCTCGCACGACCCGCACACCGTCGAGCGCGACGCCGGTCGTCGCGGAGCTCGAGGCGAGCTCGTCCGCGCGCACGATCGCGCCGTCGAGCTCGCGCCCGTTGCCCACGATGATGCCATCGGACGCGCCGGTCCCGACCAGCTGCCACGTGGCCGCCAGCTCGGTGAGGTCGGGGTTGGGTACGCCGCTCATCCCGAGCAACACACCGAAGAGGTTGAAGAAGAGCTCGTTCATTCCATGTGCCTTTCCGGCCCCGGTCGAGCGACCGGAGCCCTCCAGGCCCCTGAGTGTCGGCACGCGCCGCGTTCCGTCCCGCGCCGGTCGATTTCACCGCGACAGCGGACGGAGCCACACCGACCCCACCGGAGCGCCGTCGGCGATCGGGTAGGTGATCCCGCTCGTCCGATCGAGCACGGCCTCGCGCCGCAGGGGGGTCGGCAGGGACACCGAGTAGGCCACGTGCGAGCCGTTCGCGGTGAGCATGCCGACGAAGACCTCCTCCTCGCTCGCCAGGTCCTCGTCGATGCGCACCGGATCGCCGGCGGCGTCGCCGGACACGTCGATCGTCCACGCATGGCGCACGCCGTCGTCGTCGGGATCCTCCCCCGAGACGAAGAGCGTGCCGTCGTCGGCGGAGAGCGAGAGCTGCCACACCCCGAGCAGCATGGGCATGAGGCTCTCCGGCTCGCTCGGCGTGTCGCCGGCGAGCGAGACCCTCACCACCTCCGCCGCACCAGGGCCGTGATCGAGCACGAGGTAGAGGTGCTGCGAGTCGTTCGAGAACTCGACGATCGTCGGGTCGATCTCGAGCGGCGGCGCGACGGCCGGTAGCTCCGGGCTCGCGACGCCGTCCTCGATGCGCACGAGGAACGACTGGTACGGATCGGATGCGATGAGCGAGACCCAGCGAGAGTCGCGGGACCATCCGCCCCCGACCACCCGACCCGCGGTCTCGCCCGCGGACAGCTGCACCGGCGGGAGCGGCAGCCCCTCGGTGATGGGGATGAAGGCGAGATCGTGGGTCCCGTCGGCGTGATCGTGGAGCACGGTCACGCCGCTGCTGTCGGGCGCCCAGCGCACCTGGCCGATCGAGACGGTGTCCGGCAGCGCCCCGAGCTCGATCGGCGCGCCGGCGGGATCGCTGGCGAGATCGACGAAGTGCAACGCGAGCGACGCGGGGATCGTGCCGCCCGTGCGATAGACGAGACCCTGGCGATCGGGCGCCAGCGATGGGCCGTAGAGCGCGGTGCCGGGCGCCTCCGCGAGCGTTGCCGCCGCGGGTGCGGCTTCGTCCGCCGGCGCGAGCCAGATCGCGGTGGTGTCCGCGAGCTCGTCGTGGGCCCGGAACACGACCTGCGCGCCGTCGCGCACGAACGCGATCGCCGAGCCACCGACCGCGGTCGCCGCGTGCGCGTCGTCCACCAGCCAAGGCGCGGAGGCCGAGCCGTCGTCGCCGATCGTGTACACGTGCAGGGCGACCGCGTCGCAGCAGGTCGAGATCAACCACCGGTCGTCCACGACGTCGAACACGTTCGCGACCGAGGGGCTGTCCGGCAGCGCCAGCGGGTGGCTCTCGAACGGCGGCGGTGTCTCGAGATCCAGCAAGGTCATCGTCGTCGGGGTCGTGAGCTCCTGCGCGATCAACCAGCGCTCGGTGACGAGTGTCCCCACTGCATCCGCCTCGGTCGGGAAGTAGACCACCGGTTCGCCCAGCACGCCGTCGACCAGATCGACGACCGTCAACACGTCGACGTCCGGCGCACTCTGATCCGCGTAGAAGATGCGCAGGTCCGGACCCGGATTCTCGACCCCGCCCGTGCTGCTGCTCTCGCTCGAGCTGGACTCGCCCGTGCTGCTGCTGCTGCTCGTCTCGCTGCTGTCGACGGAGGTCGTGCTCGAGCTGCCACTCGAGTCGGGCGCCGTCACGCTGGTCGTGGGATCGTGCGTGCTGCTCGAGCTGCTCGAGTCGTCCGTGTCGACCGGGGTCGCGGCCCCATCGTCCGCGCATGCCGCCAACGCTGCGACCAGTGCTCCCACGCATCCTGCCGAGTTGCGCATCACCATCACCATCCAGCCAGACGGAGATGATGACAGAGTGGGGGCGGGACGCCACCCCGTGGGGCTCGTGCGCGGATGCTGGCGTCTTGGGTAGGATGACGGCGTTCGCGATGACCACCGCAGATGCAGAACGCTCGCTCGCGCTCGCCGACGAGGCGTTCGCGCGCGCACACGTCGACGGCGTCGTGTCCCATCTCTCCGCCGCGATCCGCAGCCTCACCGCCGCCGGTGACACGCGGCGCGCAGCGATGACCTGCGCGCGGCTCGGCGACGTGCTCGCGAACTGGCTGGGCAACCTCACCGCCGGGCGGGCGTGGTTCGCTCGCGCGCGTCGACTCCTCGAAGGCGAGCCCGACTGCATCGAGCAGGGTTGGGTCGCCGTCGCCGCGATGGGCTGCGAGGTGCCCGATCCCGAGGAGCTGTTCGCGTCGGCCGAGCTCGCCCTCGATCGCGCGCGCCGATTCGGTGACGTGAACCTCGAGACGAAGGCGCTCGCCGACGGCGGGCTCGCGCGCGTGCAGGCCGGCCGCATCGCCGAGGGCATGCGCATGCTCGACGAAGCGATGGCGCTGGCCTGCGGTCCGGCCGACGACGTGATGTGCTCGGCGAAGTCGGCCTGCTCGTTCTTCACCGCGTGCTACTACGCGGCCGACTTCGAGCGCGTCGGCACGTGGGCGGGGCTCCTGCGCCAGCGTGGGCTCCTCGGTGATCGCGGACCCACCGTCGTGCTCTCGGGCCACTGCGACAGCGTCGAGGCCACGCTGCTGCTCGAGCTCGGGCGCTGGAGCGACGCCGATCGGTTGTTGACCGCCGCGCACACGCGCTGCGACGAAGAAGTGGGCGCGAGCTGGCATCCCGCGCTCGCGCTCGCCGATCTGCGCATCAAGCAGGGCCGCCACGCCGAGGCGGAGGCGCTGCTCCACGGCAAGGACCAGGCGCTGCACGCCCTGCTCCTGGCCGCGCGGCTGCATCTCGCGAGCGGCGACACGGAGCTCGCACGCGCCGCGATCGGGCGTGGCCTGCGAGCCGTGCGCGACGATCGACTGCGTGGCGTCGAGCTGCTCACGCTGCTCGTGGAGCTCGAGCTCGCGTGCGGCGACGCAGCGGCGGCCGAGGCCGCGTGCGCGCGGCTCGACGAACGCATGCACGGCCTCGAGGTGCCCACGCTGCGCGCGCGTGCACGCGCCGCGGCCGCGCGAACCCGGGCGATCCGCGGCGACTCGGCCGCCGCCATCTCGATGCTCGAGGCCGCCCTCGCCGACATCGACGGCACGCGGTTGCCATGGCTGCACACGACGTTGTTGCTCGAGCTCGCGCGCATGCACGAGCGCGCCGGCGATCGGGCGGCCGCCGAGCTCGAGGCGCGCGCGGCCACGAACGCGCTCGCACGGCTCGACGTGGTGCTCGTGTCCGCCGACGTAGCGCTGCTCGACCGACTCGTGCGCGAGCGGAATGCCACGCGCACGGCCGTGCTCGCCGAGCAGGGCGGCGGCTTCTGGGAGGTCACCCTCGATGCGACCTCGGTGCGGCTCAAGGACACGAAGGGGCTGCGCTACCTCGCCGCGCTGATCGAGCGCCCCGGCGCCGAGCAGCACGCGCTCGATCTCGTCGATCGCGTCGAAGGCGTCAGCGACGAAGGCCTCGATCGTCGCGAGCTCGGCGATGCCGGGCCCGTGCTCGACGTGCAGGCGCGCGCGGCCTATCGCCGACGCATCGAGGCGCTGCGGGCGAGCGCCGACGATGCGATCGAGCGCGGCGATCTCGAGGGCGCGGAGCAGGCCCAGGCCGAGATCGAGGCGCTCGCGGGCGAGCTCGCGAAGGCGTTCGGGCTGGGCGGCCGCGAGCGCATCGCGGCCTCGGTCGCCGAGCGTGCGCGGCTCAACGTGACCCGCGCGATCCGCAGCGCGATCGCCAAGGTGGGGGAGGGCCTGCCCGCGGCCGGCGCCGCGCTCGCGAGCCAGGTGCGCACGGGCATCTACTGCGCGTACGAGCCGGGCAACGGCGACGTTCGGTGGGTCGTTCAGTCCCCGATGAACGGCCCGCGCCGCGCGTGAACGCCTCCGGGGCATGACCCCCATGCAGCCCTACGTCGACGAGATCGCCGACGGCATCCATCGCATCTCCACCTTCCTCCCGGACGTGAGCCCCGAGGGCTTCACGATGAACCAGTTCCTGGTCATGGCCGACGAGCCGCTGCTCTTCCACACGGGTCCACGCGCACTGTTCCCGCTCGTGGCGGAGGCGGTGCACTCGATCGTGCCGGTCGAGCGGCTGCGCTGGATCTCGTTCGGACACGTGGAGTCCGACGAGTGTGGAGCGATGAACATGTGGCTCGCGAGCGCGCCGAAGAGTCAGGTGGTCTACGGACAGCTCGGTTGCGACATCTCGCTGCGCGATCTGTGCGATCGCCCGCCGCGGGCGCTCGCGGAGGGCGAGGTGCTCGAGCTCGGCGGCAAGCGCGTGCGCCAGATCTCGACGCCCCACGTGCCGCACGGCTGGGAGGCGCAGGTCTTGTTCGAGGAGACCACGCGCACGTTGCTCGTCGGCGATCTGTTGTCGCAGATGGGCGCGGGGCCGGCGATCACCGAAGGTGACGTGCTCGCGGACGCGATGAGGATGGAGGCGCTGTTCCACGCGACCGCGCTCGCACCGAACACCGCCGAGACGTTGCGCCGCCTCGCCGATCTCGAGCCGACGACGCTGGCGATCATGCACGGCTCCTCGTTCCGCGGCGACGGAGGTCGCGTGCTGCGTAGCGCGGCGGACGCGTACGAAGCGTTGATCACCGGTGCGCCGGTGCTCCGCGCCTCCGCGTAGCGCAGCCGACGTCCCCGAGGGCGAGGGCTGAACGGCGCTACTCGGAGATCACGTTCAAGAACATCTCCGCCAGCGCGGCGTGGCCGGCGGGCGTCGGGTGGATGCAGGTCAGATCGAACCACGTCGCGTTGTCCGGGCCGCGGTAGCACGGGCTCGCGGGATCGTTCGCGCGGAAGCCGTGGCCGCAGAAGCCCTCCTGCATGAACACGACGTCGGTGCCGTTCTCCTGCGCGATGCGCATGTACTCCTCGTTGATGTGCCGCAGCGAGCTGAGCAACACGTCGGGCATCTCGGGGTTCGAGTTGAACCCGGCGATCGCCGCGGTGGGGCAGCTCAAGAATTCGAAGGTCTCGTCGGTGAACTCGTAGACGTTGGCGTTCACCACGAACACGCCGTTGGGGAACTTGTCCGGCTCGACCAGCCACTCGACCGCGGCCTCGTGCGCCGCGACCATCGCGTCGAGCTCGGCGAGCACGTCGGCCAGCGGTGCGCCGTCGAGGTAGTCCTTCGCGATCGAGGCCCCGTCGTTGCCGCCCATCGTGAACACCACCAGCGTGCGCGCATCGAAGTTGCCCTCGGCGAAGCAGTCGTCGAGCTGGCCCGCGAGGTCACCGTTCTGCGCGCCCCACACCGCACACGATGCGAAGGCGCCGCTCTCCTTCACCTGCGCAGTGCCGTTGCCGACGTCGACCTGCTCCCAGCCGGCCTCGGGCGGCGCGAGCCCGAACTGGGTCGCGAGCGCCTCGGCGAGGATCGATCGGTAGAACTCCGGCGCGCCGGTGGGCGGCGTGCCGACCGTGACGGAGTCGCCGAGGAACACGATGCGCTCGACGTCGGCGATGTCCTGCTGGTTCGTGCCCTGGCAGTGCGAGCCGATCGGCACGTCGAACATCGAGTAGTCGCCGCCCGGCGAGACGCCGGCCACGAACTGCTCGTCGAGGCACGCGATGCCCATCTGTCCGCCGCTCTCGCTGCCGCTCGTGTCCGGCGAGGTGTCGTCGGTTGCGCCGCTGCTGCCGCCCTCGACCGAGGTGCCCATCGTCGTCGAGCTCGCGGTCGTCGCTTCGCCCGCGGTGGTGCTGCTCGCACTGGTGCCGGTCGTGCCGCCTTCGCTCGAGCCGGCTTCGCTGGCACCCGTGGCGGAGCCGTCGTCTCCACCGCAGGCGCTCGCGAGCGCAGCGAGCCAGGCGATCGTGACGAGCGAGGACCGAGACTCCGAGCGATGCGTGCAGGCCATGGCGATCACCTTGGAAGCGGGGAGGCGACCACTTTACGGCGATGCGCCGGCCACGTCACGATTTGGTGGCCGGGGCGGGCGTGCGCTTTCGCGGCCAGCGGCTGCGCTCGACCCGGTAGGGGCTCGTCGTCCTACGCGCGTGGGGACGCGAACGCAGTGCGGATCGCCTCCGCGTCGCCGCCCTCGATCCGCACGGTCTTGCGGCGGCTCGTCTGCCCGCGGACGATCGTGATCGCACGGCTCGGCACGTCGAGCAGCTCGGCGAGCAGCGCCACGAGCTCGTCGTTCGCGGCGCCGTCGACCGGGGGCGCCGCGAGCTGCACCTTGATGCGATCACCGAGCGTGCCGACCACCCGACTCCGCGAGGCTCGCGGCACGACGGTGACGTCGAGCTCGACGCCTCCCGACGTTGCTCGGATCGCGCGCTCCACCGACCTCCGTTCTAACCGATCCCGGCGGGCACGCGCGCGGCGAGGGGTTTTCCCTCGCTCGTCCACCCGGGCGGCCGGATTATCATCCGGCGATGCATCGCCACCGCGTCACGCAGCTCGCCCTCCTCGTGCTCGTCGCTGCGTGCGGCGGCGACGACGACTCGGGCGACTCGAGCAGTGCAGGCAGCGAGACCACGTGCGCGACCCCCGGGTGCATGTCCACCTCGACCACGGCGAGCAGCGCGAGCGAGTCCGGCACCACGATGTCGGGCGAGAGCTCGACCACATCGCCCGGCGAGAGCTCGACGATGCCCGCGGAGAGCAGCAGCACGGGCGCCGACGCGTGCGCGACGGACACCTGCATCGCGTGCTTCGAGTGCAGCTACGACGGCGCGTGTGCCGACGCGCAGTCGGCATGCTCGGTCGATCCGGCGTGCTCGGTCGCGCTCATCTGCGTACGCGACTGCGTCGAGACCTCAGGGGACCCGGCGACGTGCGTCGCAGCGTGCGACTGTCCTGCCGACGGCACCTTCCAGACGCTGCTGACCTGCGCGACCGGGGTGTGCGTGCCGAACGGGAGCTGCCCGGCGCTGTCGTGCTGACCGACTCAACCCGCCGGGATCGTCGTACACCCGAAGCGGATCTCGATGCTCGCTTCTTGCAGTGCCTGGAAGCGGGCGCAGGTCTGTGGACACATCAGGATCTGCTGCGGATCCACCAGGTCGTCGTAGTACCAGCCGTTGTCGACGCTCGCGCACGCGCCCACGGTCTCGACCCAGCCCACCGTCTGCATGCCGAAGCCGTCGTCGTAGTCGACGTTGACCTTGCCCTGCTCGAACACCATGCCGAGCGGCGGTGCCGGGATGTCGTACTCGCACGAGAGCGCGACCTCGGTGATGCGATCGAGCAGCTGCTCGAAGAGCGTACCGACGTTGTAGTCGCACGCGTTCTCGAACACGCCGCCGGTCTGCCCCGCGAGAGCGGCGTAGTCGGTCGCGCTCGCCCACGTCGCGCCCGACTCCACGATTCCACAATCGCCACCGCCCTCGGACGCGGGGGCCATCGCATGGAAGACGTAGCCGGCCAGCGTGGGGTCGAGGTCGACGAACGCGGCGTCGAACTCCGCCGTGGCGAGCGCGGAGTCGCGGCTGCTCACGGCGAAGATGTGCTTGCGCGCATCGGGACGCAGCGAGGCCGACCACTGCGGGTAGCCATCGAGCACCTGCTGCAGCAATGCATCGGGCGCGACGACCTGATCGTAGTGGCGATAGATCGGCGGATTGTCGTCGGTCGCGGGGCAGCCCTGCACGCCGAGCGGCGGCTCGTCGATGCAGATGCCGTCCGGCGGATATCCGGCCAGCATCGCGACGTGCAGGTCTTCGATCGCGTCGTTGGCGATGAGCTGCGCGAAATTCTGGAAGATGGACGCGAGCGCCGCCTCGTCCATCGCGTCGGCCACGACGATGAGGATGTCCGACGGGGCCTCTTCGATCGTGGTCGTCTGCGTCACCGAGGCGCACTGCGTCGCGGCGACGTCGGGCACGGCGGTGTCGAGCTTGCTCGTATCGGTGCTCGTCGCGTCGGCGGTCGTGCTCGCGTCGGAGCTCGTGGTGGTGCCCGCGCTCGTGCTCTCCGTGGCGCCGGTGGTGAGCGCTCCGGCATCGCCGCTGACCACACAGTCGGTCATCGTGAGCGTGAGCACGAGCATCGTTCGTGGCATCGCGGCGCTCATCGGCAGCCTCCGAGCAGATCGGCGGTGGATCGCGAGGACCTGCTCGACATCGCCGCGGCTTTCGCCTTCGCCTCCGCCTCGTCGTGTCGGCCGAGCGCACACAGGGCCGAGACCTCGGTCGCGTCGCGCTCATCGGCGACCGCGCTCGACGGATAGCCACGGCGATGCTCGGCGACGAGCTCGAGTGCCCGCTGTGCTCGGCCTTCGCGCAGAGCACTGCGGGCCCGGCGGAGTAGCTCGAGCTCGGCCTGCAGCGTGTCGGGCGCGTCCGGCGGCAGCGATTTCGACGGACGAGCGCGGGCCTTCGACGGACGCTGCGCGTCGGTGGGCGGCCCAGCTGCGGTGTCGATCGTCGGCCTCGCTGGCGTGTCGAGTCGTTGCTGCGGAGCCACGGGCTCGACCGTGACGCTGCGCGGAGCATCGTCGACGACGACGGGAGGCCTACCGTCCGTGCGCGCAGTCGTGCGCGTCGACGCCGGCTCGGTCGAGGGACCGAGCGCGACGAGGCCCGCCACTGCGATCACCCCGAAGATCGCACCCACGAGCGCGAGCTTGGCCGTCGACGACGACGCGGCACCGCCTGTGCTCGCCGCCGTGCCTAGCTTCGCGGCGACCCGGGCGAGCGCCGCATCGACTCGGGCGGCATCACGCGCCGTCGCGGTCTCGTACGCAGAGACCAGCGCACCCAGCTCGGGATCGAGGGCGCAGAGCTCGTCGGTTTCGTCAGCCATGGGCTCCCTTTGCTCTCGCCTGCTGACGCGCCACGAACCGGGCGAGCCGCTCGCGCACGAGACGGATCCGCGAGTGGATGGTGTTGGCCGGCAGCGCGAGCGCCTCTGCGATCTCGGTCGCGTTGGCGCCGTCCATCTCGTAGAGCACGAACACGAGGCGTTGCTCGTCGGGCAACGTGTCGAGAAAATCCTGCATGAGCTGCGCGGCCTCGCTGCGGATCGCCGCCGTCTCGGGGCTCGCGGCCTCGACGGGCGGTGAGGCCTGCTCGTCGCGCGTGCGTCCGCGCGAGCGACTGCGCCGGTGCGTGGCTGCGATGCGTCGGCTGATCCCGAGCAGCCACCCCGTCACCGATGCCTCGGCCCGGAGCCGCTCGCTCTTCCTGTGCGCGACGATGAACACCTCTTGCGCGAGGTCGTCGACTTCGCCGGGCGACACACCGAGCGCGGACAGCCACCGCACGACGCGACCGTAGTGGCGGCGGAACATCTCGGCGTAGTGCGCGTCCGCTTGCTCGTCCACGTGCGACTCGCGAAGGGTGGCGGCCACGTCCAGCCGGAGCTCTCGGGATGCCGAAGGCAAGTCCCCTACCATGGCCGCGACGGCCCGGTCTCGTCACAGAATCTCGGCCGCACTAGATCCGCACGACAGGCCCGGCCACGAAGCGTACGCCGACCCAGCCCGTGCGCGCCGCGATCCCCAGATCCGACACGCGAAACCGCTGCCGCACCACGAAGAGCAGCGCGTCGGCCCCGACGAAGACCCCGACCCTGCGCCGCGAGACCCACGTGAGCTCCTGTCCGAGCACGGCCGCCGCCCACGGCAACGCGGTGTCGCGCGGCGCGTCGAGACCGATCCCGCGCGCGGCCGCGACCCCGGCCTCGAAGCCGAGACACGTTGGCAGCTCGACCGGGCCCAGCCGCGATCGCACGCACGCGCGCGCACCCACGCCACCTTGCTGCACGGACACCCCGGCGTTCGGCGCTGCGCCGAAGCGCCGCACGTCACGCGGCGCCAGGTAGTGACCGACGACGTCGATGCGATAGCGCGGCCCGACGAAGCCGACGCCCGCCGCGATGCCGCCACGCAGCACGCCCAGCGAGCCGAGCTCGAGCACGCCGGCGACGCGCGGCTCGATCGCCGGCCTTCGCGTGCGGGGCTTCGACGGGGGTGGTTGCGGGTGCAGCTCGAGCGCCGGCCGCTCCACCTCGTCCGCCTGCGGCACCGCGTCGGGCCGAGTGGGCACGGAGGGTGTCTCTGCAGCGGTGTGCACGACGCGGAGTGGATCGAGGGCGACCGCGATGACGAGCCCGGCCGCAGCGGCGAGCCCCGCACATTCGCGGCTCGTCACCGCTCGCTCGAAGCGACCCGACGGCAGCGTCACGACGACGTCGAGCCGCCACGCCTCGCCGTCCGCAGTGATGGTGCCGTGCGCCGCGATCGAGCCAGCCGCGGCGTCGAAGGTGCCCTCACCGAGGTTGGCGTCGATCGCCTCGCGTACCTCCGGTTCCTGCGGGCACACGGGCGGCGCATCCCACTGCAGCTCGAGCTCGGTGCCCGGAGAGGGTGCGAGCAGGGCCGCGAGCACGGCAGCGATGACGGCTGTCACGCGCGATCAGTCTACAGAAAAGCTGACGACCTCGGTCGCGTGCGGCCATGAGTGCGGCTGATGATCACGCTCGTTCGTCCGGCATGTGTCTCGGCGTTCGCCCTCTTCGCGACGGGTTGCGCTGCGAACGGTGGCAGCGACGACGCGTCTGGCGGTAGCGACGACGCGGCTGGCACCAGCTCGACGTCGAGCGAGTCGAGCAGCGAGTCGAGCAGCGACGTGGAGAGCTCGGAGTCGAGCGGCGCTCCGACGGCCTCGTGCGGCGATCCGCTCGCCGAGGGTCTGGCCCTGCGCCACGTCTCGGTGTTCCAGACGATCGGGATCCCCGTCGTCGACGACTGCGCCGCGATCGAGCCCCCGGCCCGCGTCGCGCCGATCGTGGCCGGCCGCGTCGCGATGGTGCGCGCCACCGTGACTCTCGGCGCGATGTGGTCGTCGACCGAGGTGGTCGCACGGGTCGACCTCGAGTCGAGCGCGGGCAGCGAGCAATTCACGGGCGCGTGCACGCGCGTCGATCCGGGCGAGCCCACCGCGGATCTCACCGCCCTCGTCCCCGCCGCGTCGATCCACACCGACACCCACTTCGCGGTGTCGGTGAGCACCTGCGATGGCACCGTGCTCGGGGCCGCCCCCGACGCCGGGATGCTCGAGCTCGGCGCGGAGACGACGGGGATCCTGCGGTTGCACGTCGTGCCGTTCGAGATCGGCGGCTTCGTGCCCGACACGTCGCAGGCGGTGCTCGATGGATTCCGCGACGCAGTGCTCGCCCACTACCCCGTCACGGACGTCGAGATCACCGTCGGCGAGGTCGAGCCGGATACGAGCGACGGCGAGCTCGACATGGGTGCGCTGCTCGTTCGCCTCGTGCAGCTGCAGGATCCGAACGTCACCGATCCGACGAAGCTCGACATCTACTACTACGGCATGGTCACCGGCGCGGCGACGCGCGAGGAGTTCTGCGACAGCTGCCCGACCGGAACGTCGGAGGCCGGCCTCGGCGATCGGGCCGGGAGCTCGATCGGTGCCGCATTCGGCGACGCGCTCTCCGAGAGCACGCTCGTGCACGAGCTCGGGCACCTGCACGGACTGCTGCACTCACCGTGCGGCGAGCCGGAGCTGCAGGATCTCGACTTCCCCTACGCCGACGGCGCGACGCACACCGAGGGCTGGGACTTCCGCACGGGCGAGTGGGTGCCGCCCGTCGCCAACGACCTGATGGGCTACTGCCAACCCCGCTGGGTCAGCGACTACAACTACCGCAAGCTCGTCGACTGGGTGCAGCTCGCCGCGACCTGGGGAGGCTAGCTCACTCCGGCACGCAACCATTCGCCGGGTCGAGCGAGTCGAGGCTGTAGTCACCGTTGCAGTACTTGCCGTCGCTCGGCCACTCGCGGCCGTTCGCGTCGACGTACACGGTGTTGTCCGGATCGAACGCGAAGCTGCAGAAGTCGCATTCGTCCGTGATCGCATCGAAGTCGCTGTCGCGCGGCGGCAGCATGCACGCGTAGCTCCACAGGGCGTCGAGGTCGCCGCCCATGTCCTCGAGCGTCACCTCGATCGCCTGCGCGCGGCACTCGGGGTCCAGCAGCTCTGCGCAGCCGGGCGGCAACGTACCTACGCCCGGCTGCTCGCGCAGCGCGGCGGGCAGCTCGCGGCACGGACCCTCGACCAAGCTGCAGTCCGCCGCCAGTGGGACGCCATCGGGATCGACGAGGCCCACCGCCGCGGTCGAGGTCTGCACGCAGCAGTAGCCGTCGACCGCGACATCGAAGAAGCCGATCGGCCGTCGATTCGGATACTCGCCGCACGCGGGGGTCGACTCGCACGCGTTGCCGATGAGATCGTGATCCGGGTCGTCGGCGTACGCCGCGTCCTTGCTCGCGACCTGCCCCGGGTTCGCGGCGGTCGGGCAGGTGTCGCACGCGTTGCCGACCAGGTCGTGATCCGCATCGGCATGGTTGCAGCGACCGGCCGTGCATTCCGCATCGGCAGGACACTCGCTCGCGTCGCTGCACGCCTGCGGCGCGACCACCAACCGCGGGCACGCATCGACGGAGTTCGCCAGCCCGTCCTGATCGAGATCGTCGCCGTCCCCGAAGCCGACCGGTCCCACCCCCACGCCGGCCTGCGCACCGTCGCACGACGCGTCGGCGCCGAGCGGGCATGCGTCGCACGCATCGCCGATCCCGTCGGCGTCGCTGTCCGACTGCAATGCGGCCGGGCGGGGCCACAGGACATACGGTACGCCCGCGGCCTCGAGCGCCGCCTCGAGCTCGTCGTCGTCGTGCGCACACCGGTCGCATGCGTTGCCGACACCGTCGCGATCGCTGTCGAGCTGGTCGTCCGACTCGCCGGCGATGACCGGGCACAGATCGATCGCGTCGCCGAACCCGTCGCCATCGAGGTCGCGCTGCGCCGGGTTCGCGACGTCCGGTGCGTTGTCGCAGGCGAAGACGATGCCGTCGCGATCCTGATCCTTCTTGCACCGGTCGAGCACGTCGTCGCAGTCGGCCGGCACGTTGGGCTCCTGCGGCGCGAAGCCGCCGGGGTCGACGTCCACGCACATGGAGCCCTCGGTGTCGCCCGTGCTCGTCGACTCCGCCTCGGTACCCGAGCTGGACTCGGATCCGTCCGCGCCGGCCGACGTGTGGCCATCCGGACAGCCGGTGCACAGGAGCGCGACGAGGGCGAAGCGATCGAGCCGAGTCATCACGCAGAGGGAGTGTCCGATCGGGCGCGAACGATCACGCGTGAGCGATTTCTTCGCGCGATGCCACGCCAAGGCCCGTGATCACTCGATCGGATAGCCGCGCCACAGCCAGCGCAGCGTGTCGGGCAGCGTCTGCCGCAGCACGCGGCCGTCGACGTGGCCCGCGTCGAGCCCGAAGAGGTAGCGGTAGTGGTACGTCTTCGCCGCGAGCGCGGCCGCCATCGCTTCGTTCGCGGCGACCCAGTCGTGCATGCCGTCGCCGTACGCGTCGTCGAGGTTGTTGTCGTGCTCGCCGACCTCGAGGAAGACGCGCAGCGGCTTCTCGTCGGCCTCGGCGATCAGGTGCTCGTGGTACTCCCACGCGCCGCCCGGATACTCGTCGGTCGAGTGCTGCCGCACGAAGGTGCCCGAGTAGGTGAGGATGCGGCGATAGAGATCCGGGCGCAGCCAGCCCATCGTGAACGCGCACGCGCCCCCCGAGCTGCCGCCCATCGATGCGCGCCCCTCGGGATCGTCGGTGAACGCGAGCCCCGGATGCGCGGCCATGATCTCCGGCTGTAGCGGGATGATCGGCAGCACCTCGGTCTCGATGAACGTCGTGTAGTCCTCCGACACGCGGTCGTACTCGAGCCCGCGCTCGCTGCCCATGCCGTCGCCAGGGCCGGGGTTGATGAAGATGCCGATCATCACCGGCACCTCCTGCGCGTCGATCAGCGTGTCGAGCGTCGCGGTCGTGAGATCGAGGTAGCCACCGCCGTCCTGCACGAGGATGAACGGCGCCGCGGTGCCATCGACGTACTGCTGCGGCACGTACACCCACACGTCGCGCGTGTACGGGCCGGTGACGCCGGGGAAGATCGCGCTCGTGGCCGAGTCCATCGTGAAGTGGTAGACGTCGCCGCGCGGCACGTCGGGGCCGGGCACGATCTCCGGCGCGTCCATGTAGTCGGGCCCGATCACGTAGTCGCCGTCGCCCTCGATGCCCGGATCGATGCCGGTGTCGGTCGACTCGCTTCCGCTGTCGCTGCTCGCGGCACCGCTGCTCTCGCTCGTCGACGTCGTCTCGCCTTCGTCGGCCGCCGTCTCGACGCCGGCGCTCGTGCCGGTGCTGCTGCTCGTGGTCGTGCCCGCGCCGGTGGTCGTGCCGCTCGATCCCGCGTCGTCGTCGCCAGCGGCGTCCCCGCAGGCGAGCACGACGAGCGACCATGCGAGGCGAGCGCGGTTGCGGAGCATGGGGCAGCATACCCCTCGAATGGCTCCGAGCCGCCCGTCGGACGCAGAATTCGCGATGTAGAATTCCCTACGTCTCGATCGTCGCCCAGTGCGAGGAGCCGCCTTCGTCGATGCCGCAGTTCATGCTCATGATCCTCGAGAACGAGGCCGAAGAGCGCGCGCTCTCGCCCTCGGCGACGAAGACGCTCGTCGAGGGCCACGCCGCCTACGAGCAGCAGCTGCGCGCCGCGTCGGCGTTCGTCGACGGCGAACGCTTGCGGCCGTCGTCCGAAGGCCGCCGCGTGTCCGCGCGAGGCGTCGAGCCCGGACCGTTCTCCGAGCGCGTGCTCGCGGCCTACTACGTGCTCGAGGCCGAGGGCCTCGACGCCGCGCTCGAGCTCGCGCGCGCGTGCCCGCTGCCGCCGGGTGCACAGCTCGACGTGCGACCGGTGCATCGCGGTCGCACCGAGCCCGACAAGTCCAGCCGCGGCGGTCGCGTGTTCGCCTATGCCGTGCACGGCAGCGCACCGAGCGAGCAGGCCTGGATCGACGTCATGGATCGGATCGACGCGTGCACGAGCGACGTCATGCCGGCCGATCGATTCCTCGGCGGCGTGCGCCTGCAGCCACCACGCGAGGGCCGTCGTGTCGCAGCGACGGGTGGCCGCCGCGCAGTGTTCGACGGACCCTTCCTCGAGAGCAAGGAGGTCATCGGTGGGCTGTTCTTCCTGCGCATGACGTCGCTCGACGAGGCCGTGGCGTGGGCGAGCGAGAGCGCGTTCATGCAAGACGGTGTGCTGGAGATCCGCGAGCTGTGGAGGAGCTGAGCCGCACGCTCGACGACGTGCTCCGGCGCGAGAAGGGCCGCATCGTCGGGACGCTCTTGCGAATGCTCGGCAGCATCGACGCGGCCGAGGACGCGTTCCAGGAGGCGGTGTTGGCCGCGCTCCGGACCTGGCGCACCGGCGGCATGCCGACGAATCCCGGCGCCTGGTTGACGACCGCGGCGAAGAACCACGCCCGGGACCGCGTGCGGCACCAGGCCATCGTCGACCGAAAGGCGCCACTCGTCGTGCAGCCCGCCACTACCGTTCCCGACGCGTACGAGACGATCACCGACGACGAGCTACGGCTGCTCTTCACGTGCTGCCATCCGGTGCTGACGCTCGACAGCCAGGTCGCGCTGACGCTCAAGGTCGTCGCCGGGTTCACCACCGAGGAGATCGCGCGGGCGCTGCTCTCGTCCGAGAAGACGATCGCGCAGCGGATCACGCGCGCGAAGCAGACGATCGCCGATGCGCAGCTCGGCTACGAGGCGCCGACGAGCGCCGAGCTGCCCGGGCGCCTGGCCGCCGTCCTTGCGGTCGTCTACCTCGTCTTCAACGAAGGACACACGACGCGCGAGGGACCGCTCTTGCGGCTCGATCGGCAGACGGAGTCGCTGCGGCTGGCCCGGCTCCTGTGCGACCTGCTGCCGAACGAGCCCGAGCCGTTCGGCCTGTTCGCACTCATCGCGTTCTCCGTCGCGCGTGCAGCCACGCGCACCGACGAGCGCGGCGAGCTCGTGCTGCTGCCCGACCAAGATCGCACGCGCTGGGATCGCGCGATGATCAAGGAGGGTCTGATGGCGCTGTCGCGCGCTCGCCGACTCGGTGGTCGCGAGAGCTACGTGTTGCAGGCGGAGATCTCGGCGTGTCACTGCACGGCCCCGACCTGGGAGGTCACGGACTGGCGCCGCATCCTCGCCTGCTACGACGAGCTGCTCGCGCTCGCGCCGTCCCCGGTGGTCGCGCTCAACCGTGCGGTCGCGGTCTGCATGGAGCTCGGGCCCGCCGCGGCACTCGCAGCGCTCGCCGAGCTCGAGGCGTCGCTCGCGGGTTACCACCTCTTCCATGCGATGCGCGCGGACTTCCGCCGCCGCCTCGGCGAAGACGCGCGCGACGACTACCGGCGCGCGCTCGAGCTCGCCAGCAACGACGGCGAGCGCAGCTTCCTGCGCCGGAGAATCGCCGAGCTCGATGTAGATTCGGAACCGTCGTGATCGTCGTCGGGGTGAGAGCAGGCACCCATGACCACGAAGCAGAACGACCTCACGATCACCTTCACCGTCGAGCAGAGCCCCGAAGCCGCCTTCGCGGCGATCACCAATGTGCGAGGGTGGTGGTCGGGCGCGATCGAGGGCCCGACCGACGAGCTGGGCGGAGAGTTCACCTACCGGTACCGCGACCTGCACACGAGCAAGCAGCGCGTCGTCGAGCTCGCCCCCGGCAAGCGCGTGGCGTGGCTCGTGCTCGACAGCCACCTCGCATTCCTCGCGGACAAGACCGAGTGGAACGGCACGCGCGTCGTCTTCGAGATCGCCCGCAAGGGCGGGCGCACCGAGATCCGCTTCACGCACGCCGGGCTCGCGCCTGGGCACGAGTGCTTCGAGCTGTGCTCGAGCGCGTGGGGCTCGTACGTCGGCGGGAGCCTACGCAGCCTGATCGAGACCGGGAAGGGCGCGCCGAACCCCGACGCGCGCACGCTGGCGCGCGACGCGAGCGTGGCGTGACGCGCGACCACGGTGCGAGTCGGCCGAAGAAGCCGACCGACTCGCCCGTGCCGTGTCAGAATGGAACCGCGGGTCGATCCGACACGTATCGACTGCGGCGCTTTTCCGTCGTGGCGGCGCTTCTGCGCTTGCCAACGCGGCACGGCGCCGTTAAGCACCATACGTGGATCGTAGCGCCCGCGGCCGGATCGCGATCGTGCTGGTGGCGCTCTCGCTGGCGCCGACGTTCGGCTGCGCGAAGCTGCTCGGCGACAACAAGGCGCGCGAGGCGAAGACCGAGGTGCCGGAGACGTTCGGCGCCACCCAGGCGCCCTCCGGGCCCAGCCTCGCGACGCAGAAGCACTGGGACACGTTCTTCGCGGATCCCGAGCTGCGCGCGCTGATCAGCGAGGCGCTCGAGAACAACCAGGAGCTGAACATCCAGCTGCAGGAGATCATCATCCGGCAAAACGAGATCAAGGCGATCCAGGGCGAGTACACCCCGCGGCTCGATGCGGGCATCGGGGCCGGGATCGAGAAGGTCGGCGAGCACACCCCGATGGGCGTCAGCGACGACGCGCACGGCGTGCCGAAGAACCGGCCGGACTTCCGGTTCGGGTTCAAGGCCTCGTGGGAGACCGACATGTGGAGCAGCCTGCGGAACTCGCGGAAGGCCGCGAAGTTCCGCTACCAGGCGACGATCCAGGAGCGGAACTTCCTGGTCACCGAGATCGTCGCCGAGATCGCCAACTCCTACTACGACCTCGTCGCGCTCGACAACCAGCTCGAGATCCTCGATCGCAACATCGCCATCCAGAAAGACGCGCTCGAGATCGTCAAGCTGAAGAAGGAGGCCGCGCGCGAGACAGAGCTCGGCGTGCAGCGCTTCCAGGCCGAGGTCGTGAAGAACCAGGGCCGGCGCTACAACATCGAGCAGCAGCGGATCCTCGTCGAGAACCGCATCAACTTCCTGGTGGGTCGTTTCCCGCGACCGATCAAGCGCAACCCGGCTGCACTCGAGGCGGCCAAGCCCGACGTCATCGCCACGGGCCTGCCGTCGGAGCTGCTCGACAATCGCCCCGACGTGAAGGCTGCGGAGCTGCGGCTCTCGGCCGCGAAGCTCGACACGAAGGCCGCGAAGGCGCGCTTCTATCCCTCGTTGCGGCTGGACGCGGGCGTCGGCTTCGAGTCGTTCAACCTCGCCCACCTCGTCGATACGCCGCAGTCGCTCGCCTACAACGTCGCCGGCAGCCTGCTCGCGCCGCTGCTCAATCGCGCGGCGATCAAGGCCGACTACCGCTCCGCCAACGCGCGGCAGATCCAGGCCGTGTTCGACTACGAACGCTCGCTCGTGCAGGCGTACACCGACGTCTACAACCAGCTCACCTCGATCACCAACCTGAAGCTCCGCTTCGAGCAGCAAGCGCAACAGGTCGCGTCATTGCATTCGGCGATCGACAGCTCCAACGTGCTGTACGCCTCGGCGCGCGTCGACTACTACGACGTGCTCCTGACGCGACGCGACTCGCTCGAGGCCGAGATGGAGCTGGTCGAGACGCGCAAGCAGCAGATGCAGGCGCTCGTGTCCGTCTACCAGGCGCTGGGCGGCGGCTGGCGACGCTGACCGTCGAGCGCTCATCGCGGCGGCAGCGGATAGCCGCGCGGCTTGTCGGTCACGCCGACGTCGACCTCGAACACGTGGCCGCCGCCGATGTCGAGCACGTACAGCGTGTGCGCGTCCCAACCACCGATGCCGGAGCCGAACTGCATGTTCGGGATCCACCCGGTGTCCTGGCCGAAGTTCGCGAGCTGCTCGAGCGCGGAGCCGTCGGGGGGAATGCGCCACACGATCGCCGGACCGAACTCGCACACATACACGTTGCCGCAGGCATCGACCGCCATGCCGTCGAGCGAGCCGCCGCCGATGTTGGTGTAGAACGGCACGACGCTCTCCGCCGTGCCGTCCTCCGCCATGTGGATCGCGGTGATCGTGCCGCCCCCGAAGCTGCCCACGTAGAGGATCGAGTAATCGGGGCTGAACGAGACCCCGTTCGCACCCGGGACCTGATCGGACAGCACGGTGAACTCGCCGGTCACGGGATCGACGCGCCGCACCGCACCGGTGCCGTTCTCCGCGACGTAGACGAAGCCGTCGAGATCGACCTCGAGCCCGTTCGGGTAGTTGATGCCGCTCAGCACCGGCTCCGGGGCATCCTGCGCGTTGATGCGGAACAGCGTGCCCGTGGTCGCGTCGTTGAAGACCACCATGCCGTTCGAGGTGGTGCGGATTCCGGCGATGAAGCTGTCGATGCCGGGCACCCACAGCACGCCCGGCTCCGCGTAGGGCGTGCGGAACAAGCCGCCGTCGGAGAGACCGATCGTGTTGCCCTGGTCGTCCCACGCGAAGTCCTCGGTGGCCCTGATCGTGACGACGATGGAGTACGACAGCGGTCCGGTGGGCAGCGAGTCGCAGTCGACCTCGCCGCCGGTCGTCGACGTGCCGCCCGTGGAGGTCGACGACTCGTCGCCGCTGCTCGTCGACGTGTCGACGGCGGTGGTGCCGAGCGTGGTGGTACTCGAGCTGGACTCGTCGGTGGTCGCCGACGCGGGTCCGCCCGTGCTCGACGAGCCGGTGGAGCTCGAGTCCGCGGTGGTGTCGGCGATCTTGCCACCGCCGCACGCATGCGCGACGGCGAAGAGGCCCAGCACGAGCGTGGCGCGGCGGTGCATGCGACGTCTCGTGGACTAGTTGATGTTCAGCGTGAACGCGCCGCTCATCATGAAGTCGCCGGCCACCGCGACGACGACCTCCTGGCCGGCCTCGAGCTCGACGACCGCGTTACCGAAGCTGCTGCCGCAGCCGAGCGTCGCGCCGTCGCAGGCGCCGTCGAGCACGGATACCGAGGACGAGACCTCGGAGCCTACGGTGTCGAACACGTACGTGCCGTCCTCCGGTGCGGTCCACGTCATCGTGAACTCCGGCGACATCTGGTCGGAGGCGAAGCACGACGGATCGAAGTCGATCTTGTCGAACGAGCCGGCGGTCGTGCCCTCGTAGCTGAGCGGGAACTCGTTGCCGAGGTCGGTCTCCGGGCAGGTCGGCGCGCTGACGTTGAGGTCGAAGCTGCCCTCGGAGATGCCGTCGACGGTGACGATCACCGTGTCGCCGACATCGAGCGTCGCGCCGACGCGCGAGCCGCCCGGGGTCATCGAGTGGCTGCACTGCCGCTCGGCGCCGTCGCACGCACCGTCACGCACGTACACGAGGGCGTCGAATGCGGAGCCGACGGTGTCGAACAGGTAGAAGCCCGCCGCCGGCGCGGTGAACTCGTAGGACACGTCGCCGTTCAGCGCCCCGCCGCAGCTGCCCGCCGACGCGTTCTCGGCCCCGACCGTGGTGCCCGAGACGCTGATCGGCAGCGGCCCCATCAGCGTCTCGTCGGGGCAGGTGCCGACGAGCTCGTTCACGTTGAGCTGGATCGCCCCACCGGTGCCTTGCGTCGCATCGACGACGAGGTTGATCTCCTCGCCCGCCTCGAGCTGCAAGGTGAGCGCGGAGAGGAAGCCCTCGTTGTTGTAGGCACAGCCGAGCTCGTCGCCGACGCAGGTGGTGCCGGAGAGCGCATAGACGACGGTGGTGAAGCCGGTGCCCTCCGTGTCGAACGCGAAGACGCCGTCGCTCGGGGCGACGAACGTGAACACGTAGTCGGCCGAGTCGGTGACGAATCCGTCCGCGCAGCTTCCGCGCAAGCGATCGGCGTTGCCCAGGCTCGTGACGAGCTCGGTGTTCGGGACGGTGGACTCGAGCGGGCCATCGGGGCAGGGGAGCTGGTCCACCGCGAGCTGGTAGGCGCCGGCGGTCTTACCTTCGATCCCGACGATCACCTCGTCGCCGGCCGCGAGCGGTACGCTGGCCGCGGAGTAGGTCTCCTCGAAGGAGATGTCGTCGCTGCAGCGCAGCTCTTCGCCTGCGCACGAATCCGCGTGGACGTGCAAGATGGTGTCGACCGCCGAGCCCTCGGTGTCGAAGCGATAGACCCCGTCCATCGGCGCGGTGAACGAGTAGGTGTCGTCGAGCGTGAGCGCGCCGCCGCACGAGCCGGACGTGGTGTTGTCGGCATCGCTCAGATCGCCGTCCACGGACTGCGGCACGACGCCGCCGAGATCGGTGTCCGGGCAGGCGCCGCCGAGCGTGGAGACGTTCAGCTCGAAGGAGCCGAGCTCGAACGTGGTGTCGACCACGATGCCGATCTGCTGCCCCGCGTCGAGCTCGACCACGATCCCATCGGGAGCGCAGCCCAGCTGCGCACCCCCGCAGCCGCCGTCGAGCAGGGTGATGATCGCGTCGAAGCTCGAGCCCAGCGCGTCGATGACGTAGGTGTCGTCGGCGGGCGCAGTGAAGAGGTAGGTCGCATCGGGCGTGCCGAAGCCGCCGCACATCGAGCTCGACAGATCGACGTAGTCGGACAGCGAGCCCGACGCGGTCGCGGGCACGGTCGAGCCGAGATCGCCGGCCGGACAGCCGAGGTCGCCCTCGTGGATGCGCAGGCGCGCGTCCGTGCCGAGGTCGGTGGTGCCGTCGACGACCAGCGTGACGGTCTGGCCGGCGGCGAGCTCGAGCACCACGTACGAGAAGGTCGTGAGCGGATCGTTGGCGCAGCCGAGCTCGGTGTCGCTGCACTCGCCGTCGAGCACGTACAGCACCGTGTCGAGCGTGGAGCCGACCGTGTCGAACGTGTAGACCCCGGCGGCCTCGGCGGTGAACGTGAACGCGATGTCGGGGGCGCCCGCACCACCGCAGCTGCCCTGCAGGTCGTCGGCCTCGTTGAGCGTGGAGGTGACGATCTCGACCGGCAGGACCTCGCCGATCTGGGCCTCGGCACACATCGGGGCGTCGGTGTCCGAGGTCTCGCTGGGGTTGCCCGACGTGTCGGCCGGGGTCGTCGTCGACACCGTGGCCGTCGTCAGCGTCGTCGAGGGGTCGCCGGTCTCGTCGCCGGAGGAGGAGGAATCCGCGGTTGCGCCGGCGGTGTCGTCACCGCAGGCGAGCAGCCCGAGGGCCGGAAGCGCGACCAAGGTGTAGAAGAGCGCATCGCCAGCGTTGCGGATCATCGGGCCTCGCAAAGGGAAGGGGGCACGGCGTGAATGGACGACACGCGCGCCGTCCTTCGCAGCGGATGGCCGGCCGGACGTCGGGGGACGTGCGTTTGCGAGCCGCCGGCGCGGGCGCGGCTTCGCCGCGGCTCAGTCGCACCCGATGCGGCTGCGGCTGACGATGACGTCGTCGTAGAGCAGGCCTTCGTCGCCGTGTCCGCCGCTCGTGTACTCGCTCATCCAGAGCACGTCCATCTTCAGCGCGGCGGTGGTGCGGAACCACAGGCCGCCGTAGTCGAAGCGCAGCGCGTCGTCGATCCACAGCGAGACGCGCCCGTCCGCCTCGGCCGCGCTCGCGACCGGCGTGCCCGCGTCGACGAACAGCTCCACGCAGTACCAGCGCGACTTCTCGATCGCGGGCAGTGGCGCCGATTCGCGGTGCGCGGCGTTCGTGCAGAACGCCTCGCCCTCGTCGCGCGTGCAGGGCAGCTCGTCGCGGTAGCACTCGCCGTTCGGGTCCGGGCAGTCCTGGTACATCCCGCGGTAGTCGAGCTTCGTGATCATCCCGTGCGTGGCGATGTCGTGCGACGTGAGCACGGTGAAGCGGTCGTCGCCGCTCGGCAGGTAGTCCGAGTTGCCGACCGTCGCGTGTCCGCCGGCGTGCAGGCCGGGCCAGAGCGCGCTCGAGATGTCGAGGTCGTAGCCGGGCTCGAGCTTCACCCACCAGCGCGCGTAGAGCACGTCGTAGAAGCCGGGCAGCTGCTTCACGAGATCCGTGCCCTGCTCGCTCGGCGCGACGCGCATACGCACCACATGGTTGCCGGGCAGCCCGTACGGCCCGTCGTCCGGCACCACGTCGTTCATGTCCTCGGGGTTCTGGTCGAAGTCGTTCCACGTCTCGAGGTCGCCCTCCTCGAAGTCGGTGCAGAACACGACGTCGTCGCCCGGGTCCTGGCACGCATTGCCCAGCCAGAAGCGCGGATCGATCTCCACGCAGCCGCCGAGGCCGAGCGACGATGCGAGCAGAGCGACGCGTGCACGCGGCATCGAGCACCAGCCTACCGCAACGCGCACGCGACGATCACTTCCCGAGCTTCTCGTCGAGTCGGCGCAGCCGGCCTGCGGCCGCGCTGCTCTCGAGCTTCTGCGCCGCGAGGTACGTCGTGCGCGCCTCGTCGTAGCGCAGCACCTTGAAGTACGCGTCGCCGAGCGCGAGTCGGGCCGCTGCGCTCTTCGGGGCCGCGCGCACCGCAAGCTCGCCGTACTCGACCGCCCGCGGATACTCGCCGAGCTCGAAGTGCAGGGTGCTGAGCGCGACGAGCACGGGGCCGCTGCGGCGCTTCGCGGCCGCGCGGTGGAGCAGCTTCCCGGCCTCGTCGAGCTTGCGCTGGCGCAGCGCCGCGAGCCCACGCTTCACGAGCTCGTCGACGTCCGCCTCGTCGTCGTCGGCGGGCACGGCCTCGGCGGGGCGCGATTGCTCGGGCGTCGGTGTGGGCCGCGTCGGCGCGACCGCGACGGGCGTCGGCACCACGGCGGGCACCGTTGCTGCGGTCGGCGCTCGCTTCGGCCGCGTCGCGTCGACCAGCCGATCGATGCGCGCGAGCGTCGTGGCGGAGCCGGCCCGCGCACGCACGCGCTCGAGCTTCGCACCCCGAGCTTCGCGATCCGGCTCCGCGAGCGCGGCGAGCGGCTCGGCGGCGATGAGCTCCTCGGTCGCGAAGTCGAGCTCGGCCGCGCGCGCGCGCAGATCGGCGAGCTCGGGCGGCGTCAGGTAGGCATGCGCGCGAGCGCCCGCGTTCTCGGGATCGAACAGCAGCGCGGCCGCGTAGAAGTCGGCCGCGAACGGAGCACCACCGGGGAGCGCGGTGTACTCGTCGCCGAGCTGCTCGAGCTGCGCCGCGAGCTGCTGGCGCAGCTCCGCCGCGCGTTCGTCCGCCGTCTCCGCGATCGGACCACCGAGGTGCTCGAGCGCGACCGTGCTGCTGTACGCGGTCGGCCGCTTCGGATCGTCGGGGCTCGGGTACACGAAGCGATGCTCGGCGGCGGCGAGCGTCACCTCGGCGACGAGGCGATCGAGCTCCGCCCGATCGCTGGCCGCGATCGGGCGCGGCCACCAGGTGATCGCCGCGGCCGTCGCGAGCGCCGACACGGTCGCGGCCGCCGCGATCGCCCAGCCCGATCGCTGGCGTCGCAGGTCGCGCTGCATCGCCGCGAGCAAGTGGTTCATCGAAGGATGGCGCGCAGCAGGATCGTTCGCGAGCCCGCGCACGATCGCGGCGTGCAGCCAGCCCGGCACTGCTCGGGCAGTCGGCGGCGGCGGGATGCGACCGTCGGCGATCGCGGTCAGGCGCGCGCGGGTGTCGTCCGGGAACGGGCGCTCGCCGAACAGTGCCTCGAACGCGGTCACACAGAACGCGAACTGATCCGCGCGCGCATCGATCGGCCCCGGGCGACACTGCTCGGGGGCCATGTACGCCGGCGTGCCGGCGAACAGCCCCGGCATCGTGATCTGCACGTCGACGAGGCTCGACGACGCATGCGGAAGGATGGACTTCGCGGTGGAGACCTCGGTGCTCGCGAAGGCGCGCGCGAGCCCGAAGTCGAGCACCTTCACGACGCCCGCACCGACGATCACGTTCTGCGGCTTGAAGTCGCGCTGCACGAGGCCGGCGTCGTGCACGGCCGCGAGCCCGCGCCCGGCCTGCACGAGCACGTCGCGGATCTCGGCCCACGGGCGCTCGGCTTCGGCGAGCCAGCGGCGCAGCGTGTGGCCGGGGACGAGCTCCATCGCGAGGAAGAGCTGATCGCGGAACGTGCCGACGTCGTAGACCGTCACGACGTTGGGATGGACGACCTTCGCGAGCGTCTGGGCCTCGCGGCGCAACCGGGCCTGCACGTCGTCGATGCCGTCGGCCGTGTCGGCGCGGATCAGCTTGATCGCGACCCTGCGATCGATCTCCGGATCCCACGCCGCGTAGACCGTGCCGAGCCCGCCCTGGCCCAGCGCGTCGAGCAGCACGTAGCGACCGGCCCGCACCGGCTCCACCGGACGGTCGAGCACGCCTTCGAGCACACGGCCGAGCACGCGGTCGGCGTCGAGCTGGTCGTACGCGGGCGCTGCTCGCTCGACCCGGGCCTCGATGCCTGCGTCGTAGCGCGCCGTGATCTCGCGGTCGGAGTCCACAGCGGCAGCGATCCTACCGGAGCACGCGCTCAGCCGGGGTGGAAGGTGACCGTCGACGAGGTCTCGTCGAAGCCGGCGGCGCCGCAGCCCCCCGCGACCGTCATCGTGGTCTCGTAACGGATCGTGTACTGCGGCCCCGGGATCGACACCGCGCTGGGGAAGCTCGCGTCGATCACGGTCGTGCCCTGCATGATCGTGAACGTGCCCAGCGAGACGTCGTTGATCGACACCTCGCTGGTCTGGAATCCGCAATCGGACAGGCCGTTGCTCACCACCACGAGGTGCACGTCGACCGAGTTGGTGCTGGGAATGCCGGTGTCGCGCACGCCTTCGAACCAGTCGCCGCCGTTCCACGGCAGCGTGCCGGCGGCGGTGAAGCGCGAGTCGATCGCGGTCGGGAAGCTGACGACCTCGGGCGTGGTCACGCACGCGCCGACGTCGATGGCACACGCCGCGCTGCAGCTCACCGCGCCGGCACCCATGCCGAGCGTGCTGCAATCGGTGCCGGGATCGATGGCGCCGTCGCATTCCTCGTCGCCGTCGGCGATCGCGTTGCCACACGTGCCGCACGCGCTGGTGTCGAGCTGGCAGGTGGCCGAGCACGCGAGCGCGCCGCTGTCGAAATCCAGCGACGCGCAGTCCTGACCGTCCAGCTCGTCGCCGTCGCAGGTCTCGTCGCCGTCCTGCATCCCGTTGCCGCACGTGCCGCAGCCGCTGGTGTCGAGCGCACCGCAGCCCGGCGCGCACGCGATGGTGCCGCTGTCGAAGCCCTCGTCGGCGCACGTGGCCGCACCGAGCTGGTCTCCGTCGCAGATCTCGCCGTCGTCGAGCTCACCGTTGCCGCAGTCCTCCGGGATGCACGCGCTCTCGTCGAAGCTGCAGTCTGCCGCGCAGGTGAGCTCGCCCTGGCCGAGCCCCAGCGATGCACAGCTCTCGCCGTCGAGGTCGTCGCCGTCGCAGGCCTCGTCGTCGTCGATCGCACCGTTGCCGCACGACGCACCGGTGGGGTCGCCCGTCTCGCTCGAGTCCGCGACCGTGGTCTGGGTGGTCGGGCCGGCGGTCGTGGTGGGCGAGGTCGCGGACGACTCGCTGCCCACCGAGCCCTCGCCGAAATTGCGGGCGGGCTCCGGCGAGAAGCAGGCCGGCGCGAGCGCGAGGCCGAGCACGGCCGGGAGGTGAGGTCGAGCGCTCGCCATCGCACATCGAGGCTAGCAGATCGTCGTGATCAGATCGGCGGCTCGTGTTGCTGATGCGGTGACGTGACGGCTCGACCCCTGCCCATCCCCGCGATCTGCTGCTCTTGTCTCGTGCTCGCGCTCGCGTGCGCGGACACGCCCGGCTCCGACGCCGCGTCCGATCCCACGGCGGCGAGCGCGGATCCCAGCGACGGCACGGAGCTCGGCAGCAGCAGCGACGCCGGTGGGAGCACGGGGAGCACGACTGCCCCGAGCACGTCGGGCAGTGCCGAGGCCAGCTCGGCGGGCTCGGTCGACACGAGCGACGGCGCGAGCAGCTCGGGCGGCGGACCGGTGGATTGCCCGACGCCGCGGCCACCGGGCGACGCACCGCAGATCGACTGCGTGAGCGGTGCGGTCGCGAGCGGCAGCACGATCACGATCGTGGGCTCGGGCTTCGGCGCCGCGGGTCCCGAGGTGGTGTTGTTCGACGACTTCGAGGGCGGCACGGTGGGCGAGCCGATCCAGACCGGCGCGGGCTCGGCCGCGCTCGGCGAGTGGATGTCGCTCAACACCGGGATCCCCCGCTACGGCGACACCCACGTGGTGAGCGGCGCGCAGTCGTTCGAGGCCGACTTCACGGTCGACTCGAACCAGCAGGCGTTCGCGGACCTGCCGGACGGGACGACCGAGATCTTCTATTCGTGGTGGCAGTTCGTGCCCGAGGGGCACAACTATCCCGGCGAGGGCAACGTCGATCTGCTGAACTGGAAGGTGATCTGGTTGCTCGGCCAGGATCAATACGCCGGCGGCACGGGTGACGACGACATCCTGCTCGCGTTCCTCGGCGACGGCGCGGGCCCGACGGCGGTGTTCGGCGGCAATTGCTCGGTGTACACCGAAGGCTCGATCTGGCCGGACATCCACACGCGCAAGGGCGAGTGGAAGCGGCTGTGGGTGTGGGATCGCGGGCGCACGGACGCGAGCGGCGGCGTGAAGATCTGGGAGCTGCGCGACGACGAGGGCGTGCTGCAGCACGCGGACGAGGCGAACGTGCCGACGTTGCCGACGGACTGCGGCGGCGATCCGCGGCAGTGGGAGACGGTCGCGTTCAACGGCTACGGCCGGCTGACGCCCGGTCCGGCGAACGCATACCTCGACGATTTCTACGTCGCGGTGGGGCCGCAGGCACAGGCGCGTGTGGAGATCGGCAACGCCGAGACGTATGCGGGGAGCACGAAGGTGACGATCACGACGCCCGAGGCGTGGAGCGACGGATCGATCACGACGACGGTGCGCGCGGGGATGTTCGCGCCCGGCGAAGCGGCGTGGATCCACGTGTTCGACGGCGATGGGCAGGGCGCGGAGGTGGGCTTCCCGGTGATCTTCGAGTGACCGTGATCAGTTCGGCCGCTCGTGTTGCTCACCCGTCGTGCCGAGACGATCGCTCCTCCTCCTCGGGCTCGCCGCCGCGTGCGGCGACGCCGATCCTCCGACCGGTGCCGAGACGTTCGGGCCCGCGACCACCGACGACGGTGCGGCCGCGAGCACGGGCTCCGAGGCCTCCACCGCCGATCCGAGCGCGAGCACGGACCCCAGCGCTTCGACGACCGCGCCCGGGTCGAGCTCGTCCGACGATGCGGCCGACGGCTCGGACGAGGGTGGCTCGTCGTCCGAGGGCGGCGGCGCAACCGGGCCGATCGCGGTGAACGAGTGCGATGCGCCCGCGCCCGCGTGGGTGTTCTGCAGCGACTTCGAGGAGGGCAACAAGGACGTCTGGGACGACTACGACGGCAACCCCGACGCGACGAACCTGCTGATCGAGGACCCGGGTCCGTTCGAGAACGCCGGCAATCATACGATGCAGTTCATCGTGCCGCCGGGGCGCGGCGGCGTGGATCTGGTGAAGGAGCTGCCGGCGGATCAGGACCGGCTGTATGCGCGGTGGTTCATCCAGTGGGAGCCCGGCTTCGACTTCGACGCGCCGAACCACGGCGGCGGGCTGCATGCAGGCAGTCGTGACTGGCTCGGTCACTCGGACACGCGACCGTTCGGCGACGACTGGTACACGGCGTGGATCGACTACGACAGCGAGCTGCACCGCTCGTACATCTATTCGTACTACGCGGGGATGTACATGGATTGTGCAGACCCGCAGGGTGCGTGCTGGGGCGATCACCTGCCGTGCATGGTGGACGAGGGCGAGACCTACTGCACGAACCCGGAGCACCGCGAGACGGTGGAGCCGCCGCTGCTCGAGGCCGGGCGCTGGTATTGCGTGGAGCTGATGCTCGACGGCGGCACACCGAGCGACGGGCCCGAGGGTGCGACGGGAGCGATGAATTATTGGATCGACGGGGTGGAGATCGGACCCTGGACGGATCTGTGGATGCGCACGACGGAGGAGCTGCGCCCGAACATCCTGTGGCTGAACCTGTTCCACCACGAGGAGCACAGCGTGGCGGGGATCCGGTACGACCACGTGGTGGTGAGCACCGAGCGGGTGGGGTGCGGGGGGTGACGGTGGTGCGGGCGGTGGTGGTGGATGCGGAGGCGGTCCTGGTGATCGACGCGCGCCGAGGTGGTCTGCGGGGGCGAGATGGGTCCGAGCGAGCGGAGGCGCGGGGGTGCGGCTCGACAGAAGTGCGCGGAGGCGCGGCTGCGCGCGGTGCCACGAGGGGGGCGTTTCGGGGGCGTCGCAGCGTTGGTGGATCTGCGCAACGCTGCGCGCTCGCAGGATAACGCGCCGACACGGCAGGCCGAGGTCGCAGCGATGCTGCTGGAAAGACTGCCGCTCCCGCGGGGGCGCGACCTTGGCACGCCGAGAAAGCAGACCAGCCTTCGCAAGGGGGGTGGTGGGGGGCTGGTCAGTCCAACTATAGTTGGACTGACGAAGCCATGAGAGTCGAGGACATCTTCTTCCATGACTGCGAGATCGTCCGGGTCGTCGAGGACCCGGCTCGAAATACCCTCGCATTCGAGGTCATGTATCCGGTCGAATGGGAGACCAACACGTTCGCCCCGAAGACCCTCGTCTTCTCGGATGTGCTTCGATACGAGGTTCACGAGGGTCCGTTCTCCGGAGCATCGACGATCCTCGATTATACAACCGAGCCAGACGGCGAGCGCGTCCGCATCTCGATGGGGACGAATGCGGGAAAACGCGCATTCTCGTTCTCGGAAGTGGACCTGGTCGACGGCCACGGCACGAGCTAGACCGAAGTCGCCGTCCAACAATCCGTTGCAACGGACGGGCTCAGCCAGCTACGCTCGCCGCTCCCGCCGCTGAACGCCCTGTGCGTTGGACAGCCGCGCGGTGCTATTCGGTTCGCGAAGAGTGACGTTGCGAGCGCTGTGGTGGCTCGTTCGTCGCTCACGCGGTGGTGCACCGCCCGGGAACGGTGCGGCTCGGACGCCGGTTCCGGACCTCGCGGTGCTTGCCGACGTGGGCACCGCCGGTGCCCGTGCGCCGTCCTCGGAGGCACGCACGCGGTGCCCGGGCGCGGGGCGCCGTGCCGGGGTAGACTCGATCGTCATGGCCGCCTCCATCACTCCGCCGCCCGGGTTCGACGAGCTCCCGATCGAGGAGAAGATCGCCTACGTGCAAGCCCTGTGGGACCTCATTGCGCAAGAACCCAGCGACATCCCTGTTCCTGCGTGGCATGAGGCGGTCATCGCTCAGCGCTTGGCCGAAGCACGATCGAGCAGTGCATCGGTTAGGCCGTGGTCCGAGGTGCGGTCCGAGGTCCGAGCGCGCCTGCATTCGGCGCGCAAATGACCCGGGTCGAGCTCACCGACGTAGCGGCGGATGACGTGCTCGCGGCGTCGCTGGCCTACGAGATCGAAACGCCAGGTCTTTGATTTCGGTTCGAGGAAGAACTCGACGCCGCGCTCATGCGCGTTGCGGAACGACCACTGCAATACGCAGAGGTCTCGCCGCTGGTCCGGCGCGTTCTGCTCCACGACTTCCCGTACTGCGCCTACTTCACCGTCATCGGTGATGCGGCACGCGTCTTCGCAGTCCTTCATCAGCACCGTGATCCGAGCACCTGGAAAACGCGCGTGCCCTGAATCCGCTGTCCAACAAGCCGTTGGACCAGACGGACTGGCTGAGCTACGCTCAACCAGCCCGCACTGAACGCCCTGTGCGTTAGCCCCACGAGCGACGCCCCCAATGATCTCGCATAAGCGATTCGGCGAACTTCGCCTGGCGCACTTCCTTCCGCGCACAGAGCTTGCTGCCCTGTCCAACTGGAAGTTCATGGAACGCTTGTGGCTGGGGGAGGCACTCGGCTTCTCCGAATGGCTACGACTCGAGGATGACCCGGAAATCTTGCGATCCCTGTCGCTCGACTTCTCCGAGTTCCCGAAACCCGCGGCTGTTGCGGTGCTCGAGACGATTGAACTTTCGATCTGTCCGGGCATGCACGCAGCCGAACTGACGTCGGTGCTCGGCGCACCCGCGGAGGAGCGGCGTTTCGTCGAGGATCGCGTCAGCTACGAATTCCTCCTCGCCGGGCCACCATCTACCGGGTGTCGTGCACGATCCTTGACCGCGGCGGGCTCACCTACCTCGTGGTGATGGCGCCGACGATGGAGTTCGGGGCCTAACAAGCCGTTGCAGGGGACGACTCATCGAGCTACGCTCGATGCTCCCGCCGCTGAACGCCTCTCGCGTTGGACAGACAAGCGATGAATCGTGCGCACGTCGATCCGTTGTTTCCCGAGATGGACGCGAGTAGCGCGGTCTCTCCCACCGTGCGCGCAGACGGTGGCGCATTGCACGTTGCTTATCGTCTCCCGGGCTGCTCGACTTGTGCCGTGGTGACGTTCACCGATGTGGCCTCCTGGACGTATGGCGAGCCCAACGACGAGGGGCTACGCGAGCATCCCCTGTGGGGTCACGGGCTCACGCCGTACAACTTCCACGAGGTCGACGCGGTCTCGGCCGAGGATGCACTGTGCTGGGTCGCGACGTTCCACGACGGAACACTCGAGGTCACGGCCGGATCGCGCCCAACGGTGGTGCAGGCGCGCTGCAACGTCTCGACGCCGTCCGATGCGCTGAACCTCGCGTTCGGCGTTGGGGTGAACCGAGATCTCGACGAGTAGCCGACCGCACTCGGCTCTGCAGCGGCGCGAACTCCCGAGCTTGCTTGAGCTCGGCCGCGCAGCGTAGGGGGCGCCGGACAAGTTTCGTCCAGCCCTAGGCGATGCCCGGCGGGTCGCCCTCGTCCAGAAGTGTCCGCCATTGACTTACTACGCCATTGGCGTATACTCGGGCGGTGAAGGTCACTTGGGATGAGACCAAGAACCTCGCGAACCAGGACAAGCACGGGGTCTCCTTCGAGGAGGCGAGCGCCCTGTTCGAGGCAGGTGACTACCTGGAGATCTTCGACGAAGCGCACTCGGAGGACGAGGAACGCTTCATCGCCATCGGTCCCATTCATCGCGGCCTCGTCCTCGTCGTCTGGACCGCGCAGGACGAGGAGACCACGCGGATCATCAGCGCTCGCTGGGCGACGAAGCGCGAGCGGACCCACTACCAGGCATTCAAGGAGCAGCAGCAATGAGTGACGCACCTGAAATCACGCCGGCGCTACTTGCCCGAGCGATCCCTGCCCGGGTCCGGAAACGCCTCATGGCTGGGAAGTTCGAGACGGGGGAGGACGTAGTGGCGCTCCGACGATTCGTGGGTCTGACGCAGGCGCGGTTTGCCGAGGCGATTGGCATCAGCGTCCATACGCTTCGCAACTGGGAGCAAGGCCGCCGGCAGCCGGAAGGTCCCGCCATCGCGCTTCTACGGATCGCCGCTCGACACCCCAAGATCATCCGCGAAAACCTCGAGTTTGCGGCATGACCCGAGTCCGGAAGCCCTGAACAACCGGGATGATCGGTGACACTTGTCCGGGTACATGGGTGACACTTTTA
>CAZFKC010000108.1:18812-37319 GCA_964519175.1 uncultured Nannocystaceae bacterium | reverse complement strand
CTTGCTTGGTATCGCGTCCGCGCATGACCTCTTGGATCACCTCCTCGCGCGGCAACGCTTCACGTTCTTCCGCACCTCGTCGGCTACTGGTAGCCCTTCACGAGCAGCGCCTGGTTCTTCACCAGATGGACGCGCTGCTCGAAGCTGGCGCCGCTCGGCCACACGAAGCGCACCGTGTGCGCGCCGTCGGCGACCTCGAGCGTCTTCGGGGTCGAGCCCTGGCGCTTGCCGTCGATGTAGACGCTGGCCTTGGTGAGCCCGGCCGCGACCTCGAGCTTCAAGCGCGTACCCTTCGCCTTCGGCCGACTCGTCATCGGGCCCGTGGGCTTCTTCGGGGTGTCTGGTGCGGTGAGCGCGGTGGGTAGCGTCGGCTCCGCGTCGGCGGTGGTCGGCAAGGGCGCGGGCGCTGGTGCGGCCTGGGTCTCCGGCACCGCCGCCTTCGGCACCTCGTCGATCTTCGTCTCGCTCGGCTTCGGCGGCTCGACCTCCGCGAGCTGTGGCTGCGCCGCGATCGCGGCGTCGTCACCTTCGTGCACGATCGGACTCGCCGGGATCTCCGGCGTCACCCTCGCGCCGACGACTGCGGGCTTCGGCTCGAGCTCGCGCTGCGCCGTCTCGCTCGGCGCTCTCGCGTCGCCTCCGGTGATCTGCGTCCCGACGACGATGCCACCGCCGAGCGCGAGCACCACGCCGAGACCGAGCGCGATGAAGCGCAGTGTTCTCGAACGCCGCTGCTCCGCGACGATCATCGCCGTCGGCGGCGGGGTCGAGAGGCCCGTGAAGCGCGGCGCGGTCTCGGCCGGCCAGGGCCGCGGGCCCACCGAGACGGGCGGCGGCGACGATGGTGCCGCCGACGGCGTGCCCACCCCCGTCGCACCGATCGACAGCGGCTCGGTCGGACCGGGCGGCTGCGGATGCGCAGCCGCTCGCACGAAGTGCTCCGTCGGTGCGAGCCGGGGCGCGAGCTCGGCGTTCTGCGCGAGAAATGCCGTCCTCGCCGGCGCGGCTGCGACCGCACCGGTCCCGATGCGACGCACCGCATCGACCAGCTCGCGCATCGACTGGAAACGCCGAGCGGGGTCCTTCTCGAGCGCGCGCAGGATCACCGCGCCGATCTCCGGCGGTGTGGCGGGATCGACGAAGCGTGGCGGCGGCGGTGTGGCGCGGACGTGCTGATCGAGCACGTGGTAGCTGTTCGACCCGACGAACGGAACGTTGCCCGTGAGCATCTCGTAGACGAGGATGCCGAGCGCGTACACGTCGGTACGCGCGTCGACGGCCGCGGCCATCGCCTGCTCCGGCGCCATGTAGGCGGCGGTGCCCAGCAACTCGTCGGTACGCGTGAACGCGCTCGTGGCGAGCGAGGCCTCGATCTGCTTGGCGATGCCGAAGTCGAGCACCTTCACGAAATCGGGGTTCTCGCCGCGGCGCAGCAGGAAGCAGTTCGACGGCTTCACGTCGCGATGCACGATGCCGCGAGCGTGGGCGGCCCCGAGCGCAGCGGCGATCTGCTCGATGATCCCGCGCGCTCGGGCCCAACTGAGCCCGTGTTCGCGGCTCACCGCAGCGTGGAGGTCCTCGCCGTCGAGGAACTCCATCACGAAGTAGGTCGGATCGTCGTTACCGAAGTCGAGGATCTGAACGACGTTGTCGTGCTCGATGAGGTTCGCAGCCCGGGCTTCGCGCAGGAAGCGATGGCGCAGGCGATCGTCGGCGGCCAGCGGCGCGGCGAGCACCTTGATCGCCACGCGCTTCGACAGCAGGCGATGATTGCCCTCGTACACCTCGCCCATCCCGCCGCGCCCGAGCAGGCGGACCACGTCGTAGCGACCGGCGAGCACGCGGCCGACGAGATCGTGGGAACGTTGCTCGTCCATCGCACCGGCCTCCGTTCCTCAGCGCCCCGCCATCGCACGCTCGAGCTGGTCGACCGTGGTCTTGGTGCTCTGCTTCACGTCCTTGGTCCTGAGCTGACAGGCGCTCGCGAAGCTCTCGATCGGATCCTGCAGCCGCGTCCACGCCTTCTTCGCGTCGAGCTCGCGGCGCCACCAGCCATAGACGAGGATCAGCGTGCCGGCGATCGTGTCGCTGCGGTGCGCGGCGTTGCTGCGGTTCTCCGACAGGTTGCAGTAGACGTTGAGCAACTGCACCGACTTGCCGACCTGCTTGGTGACGAAGTGCGTCGCCGCGAGCACGGTCGGGCAGCCGAGGCCGCGCCACGACTCGTAGTCCGCCTGGGTGAACTCCTCCGGGAGGCTGCACACGCGCAGGACGTCGTCGAGCCGGCCGGCCTTCCAGTGCTCGAACGGCGACTCCTGCACCGCCGCCGTCGTGGCTTCGCGATCGTTGGCGAGGCTGTCGATGAACCAGTCACCGCGCTCGTACTTCATGCCGATCGTCCACTTCACGGTCTGGCCGCCGGTGACCGTCGTCGCGAGCACCGTCGCCTGGGTCTCGCTGTCGGCGCGCACGTCGTAGGTCGCCTGCTCGATCGAGCCGAACATCACCTGCAGATACGGCGCGAGGAACAGCTCGAGCGCCTGATAGGCGTTGATCTGCCCGCCGCGGAACAGCAACGACGCGACCAGCTGCCCGTGCTCCTCCTTCGGCAGCTCGGCGCCGACCACCATGAGGTAGTCCTCGAGCGAGGAGCGGGTCGGATCCGCGTGACGCTGTTGCTCGATCGCCACGACCTTCTGCTCGAACTCGCGGTAGAGCGGCGCGAGCCTGCTCGCGAGGAACTCGTGCGACACGTGCCCGGCTGCGCCCATCGAGTCGTTGAACTTGAGCGCCTGGAAGAACCCGTCCAGCCGCGCGCCGACCTCGTTCGCGACGGGCTGCCGGGGCGTGGTGAAGCGATCGTAGAGCGCGAGCAGGTCGCCGGTCGGGATCGCCAAGCCGATGCGATCGGTGGTCGTCACCTTCGCCACGACCACACCGACGCTGCGGCCGCAGGCGTCGAGCATCGGTCCGCCGCTGTTGCCGGGGTTGATGTTCGCGTTGGTCGCGACGTAGCTCATGCCGTCCTGGGTGAGCTTGGGGTTCGAGATCGCCCCCTCTTCGAACGTGATGGAGAACTCGCTGCCGATCCCCGGGTAGCCCATGACGGCGATGCGCTGGCCGGCGTCCGGCGAGCCCGAGTGCACGCGCAGGCCCCCGTCGAAGTGGGGCGGCCGCGCAGCACGGAGCAACGCGAGGTCGCGCTTCGGATCGACCTTCACCACCTCGGCGCCGGCGAGCGTCATCGCGGTGCCCTCCTGGTTGAGCACGACCTCGAAGCTGTCGGCGCCCGCGACGACGTGGTAGTTCGTCACGATCGAGAGCTGGTCGTCGCTGCCGTCGGCGAGCACGAAGCCCGAGCCGCTGCTGTCGCGGCCGGCGAGCGTCTCGTGGGCGATGATGCGCACGACCGACGAGCGCGTGCGCTTCTGCAGCGCGACCGGCTCGAGCGACTGGCTGCACGACGCATCGTCGAACGGGCCTGTCGTGCCGCCGCGCTTCGGAGCACAGGCGACGCAGGCGAGCGCGCTGCCCAAGAGCAGCGCAGTGCGGAGGGAAGACGCGGATGCGAGGTGGTTTCGGCGAGCAGACATGGGCGAGCTCCACGGACGCTCGCAGTCGATGTGTCCGCGGCCCTTCGCCGCACGACCCATCGCTCGAGCCCGCAAAGGCGGAGTGCACTCGGGCCGAAAATCGATCCCTCGCGCGGTGTCCGCTGCCGTCGCGACGACGCCCGCGTCGCGGCGCGGCCACGAAAAAGCCCCGGGCTCTCGCGAGCACGGGGCTTCTTCGTCATCGTCCAGTGAGCCCGGTAGGAATCGAACCTACAACCCGCGGATTAAGAGTCCGCTGCTCTACCAATTGAGCTACGAGCCCGTTCGGGGGCGCCTTTATAGACGATTTTTTCCGGATGGGAAGCCCCTTCGTGCGGGTCGCTGCGCGGCCGCGGATCGCCCCCGGCGCGGTGCTCCAGGCCACGGCACGCCGCGTCGGCCCGGCCACGCCGAGCCGGCGCCGCTATAGTCCCCCGCGATGTCGCTGCGTTTGCTCGCGATCGCCTCGCTCCTCGCTGCGGGCTGCCTGACGCCGCCGCCCGCCGCCGGCGTCGCTCCGAAGGCGGAGGATGCCGATGCCGTGCGGAAGCTGCTGCCCGCGCACGCGCCGGGGGAGATCTACTCGCCTGGCGAGATCCGGGCGTTCGTCATGCGCCAGGGCGGGCAACGCATCGGCCGCTCGTGGGGCCGCTACCTGGGCCCGACCGCGTCGGGCACGCATCGCTTCGAGACGCGCATCGAGCTCGAGGTCCCCGGTCGCGGACCCGTGCGCAGCGCCGGCGAGCTCGAGCTCGACGAGCAAGGCCGCGTCGTGCGGGGCTTCGAGCGCAGCGATGCCGCCGAGCTGACCTACGTGCGCAAGGACGACGTGCTCGAGTTCAGTGACGGCGCGCGCACCGACGAGATCAAGTACGCGCCGGAGGCGGACGACACCGCCGTGATGGCCCACTCGGCGATCCTCCACGCCGAGCTGATGTTCGCGCTGCACGAGATCACGACGGGCGAGCTGCACTGGCGGCTCGTGTCGCTCTCCGGCGGACCGCCGATCGAGTGGTCGGCGAAGGTGCTCGACGCGACGGACGACGGCGGCCGCGTGCGGCTCGAGACCAGCCTCGGCGAGGTGGTCACGCTCGAGCGCGGGCGCATCGAGTCGATCGAGGTGCTCGACTCGCAGCTGCTGATCCGCGCCGATCCGAAGCCCACGTGGCCGACGTTCGCGATCGCCGGTCCGCGCAAGCTCGCCTACGCGCCGCCCGAGGGCGCGCGCTTCGTGCTCCGCGAGCTCGAGCTGCCCGGCAAGCCCGGCGAGCCGGCGCTCGCGGGCGAGCTCGTGGTGCCGAACGGGCTCACCGCGCCCGCGCCCGCGGTGCTGTACGTGTCCGCGACCGGGCTCGAGGATCGCCACGGCTTCGCAGGCCCACCCGCGGTCGATCTCGGCAGCCACGAGATCACCGACGCGCTCGCCGACGCCGGGCTCGTGGTGCTGCGCTTCGACGAGCGCGGCCGCGGCAAGAGCGAGGCGGGCCCGCTCGGCTTCCTCGCGCAGGTCGCCGATGCCCGCCGCGCGCTCGCGACGTTGTCGGTGCAGCCGGAGGTCGACCCCGATCGCATCATCGTCGTCGGCCACGGCGAAGGTGGCTTGCGCGCGCTCGTGCTCGCCGCCGAGCGCAACAAGGACGTGCACGCGGTCGCGTTGCTCGCGACGCCGGGGCGACCCTACGAGCACGTGCTGCGCGCGCAGGCGGAGACGCAGCTCGCGAAGCTGCCGCCCGAGGCGCGCGAGCAGGCGCGCACACAGCAGACCCAGATGATCGACGACCTCGTGTCCGGCAAGCGCACGCCGCCGGAGCTCGAGCCGCAGGCGCAGTGGCTGCACGAGATCTTCGCGGTGCGCCCCACCGAGCTCGTCGCCAACCTGCGCGTGCCCCTGTTCGTTGCGCAAGGCGGCAAGGACTTCGAGGTCAACCCGGTGGCCGACGCGGATGCGCTCGTGCGCGCGGCGAAGAAGGGCAAGGTGAAGCACGAGCTCCATCGCTACCCGGGGCTCGACCACCTCTTCAAGCCGGAGCCCGAGGTGTCCGCACCCGAGCGCTACCTACAGGATCGTCACGTCGACACCGCGTTCATCGGCGAGCTCGTCGCGTGGGCGAAGCGCGTCGGCGCGAAGTAGCCGCGGCCTCGCGGGGCATCACGCGACGCGCAGCTCGAGCGCATCGCTCGCGACCAGGCCGAGCTCGGCGGTCAGGGCGTAGCCGCGGCTGCTGCGGCGCAGCCACGGTCGCAGCCCGAGCGTCCGCAACGTGGCGAGCGCGACGTGGAGGCGGTTGCGACCGGAGGCGGGGGTCATGCGCTCGCCCGGCCAGCCGGCGGCGATGAGCTCGGCCGCAGAGATCCCCTCGCTGGGATCCGCGGCGTGCTGCTCGATGAGGGCCGTGACGATGCGGCGCAGCACGAGGCGGCGCCCGAGCTCGATCCGTTGGCCGCCGGGCGTGAGCACCGCACCGTCGTCTTCGACGACGAGTGCGGCAGGTGCAAACTTCGGTCGGGGCGATTCAGGCAAGGTGTGCATCGACAATGCGCTCTACGAGCAAAGGACGCGCCAGCTGCCGAGCTGATCACTGCCACCCGGATCGCCAGTCGCGACGCGATGGGCACCGACCGGCCGTGTCCTACACGCACGCAGGCTTGCGCAGAACAGCAAGGTCGCCGGCAGTGGCGAGCATTGCAGCCACCACCGGCGATCCCAAGTCGGGCGAAGGTTGGGCAACTCGCGTCATGACCCGAGGTCGCGACGCGAGTCGGGACGAGGCAACTAGAGGCTGCCGAGCAGCTGCGCCCGCTTGTTCTTGTACTCGTCGTCGGTGAGCAGGCCGGCGTCGAAGGCCGCCTTCAGCGCGCGCAGCTTGTCCTCGAGCGATCCAGCGGCCGGCGCCGGTGCGGCGGCCGGGGCCGCGCCCTGCGGGGCCGGAGCACCCTGCTGCGGATAGCCGGGCGGGGGCGGATAGCCGGGCGGGGGCGGATAGCCGGGCGGCGGATAGCCGGGCGGCGGGTAGCCGGGCGGCGGATAGCCGGGCGGGTAGGGCATCGCCTGTCCCATGGTCCCCGCCATCATCTGTCCCATGCCGACGCCCATGCCGAGCCCCATGCCGGCCTGCATCACGCCGCCGGCCTGGCCGGGCTGACGCGCCGCGTCGCGCACGGCCTGCATGCCTTCCCACGCCATCGTGTTGTCGACCCCGCGCGCGCTCTGGGCCGCGGCGGCGTCGAGCGCCTTCTCGACCTCGGGCGGCAGCGAGATGTTCTCGACGATGAAGCTCGTGAGCGTGATGCCGATCTTCTTGAAGTCCTCTTCGATCGTGCCGCGCACCGCGTTGGCCAGCACGTCGTAGTGCGCGGCCATGTCGGCGACCGAGAGCTCGCTCTTGCCGGCGGCCTGCGAGAACGCCGAGACCATGCGCGGCTTCAGGTAGGCCTCGATCGAGTCGGTGGAGACGAGCCCCTGCGTGCCGACGATCTCGTCGAAGAACAGGCGCACGTCGGTGATCTTGAAGTTGTACGAGCCGTACGCACGGATGCGGACGCGGCCCGGACGACCTCCGACCGAGAACTCCGGATCGCGCACGAGCACCGGGTTCGCCGTGCCCCACTTCTGATCGAGGTACTGGCGGAGGTTGATGAAGTAGACCTCGACCTTGAACGGGCTCTCGAAGCCGTACTTCCAGCCGCGCAAGGTGGAGAGGATCGGTACGTTCTGCGTCGACAGCGTGTGCGTGCCGGGCCCGAACACGTCGGCGGCCTTGCCCTCGTTGACGAGCACGCACGCCTGCCCCTGACGACAGATCAGCTTCGCGCCGTTCTTGACCTCGTGGTCCTCGTCGGGGAAGCGCCAGACCAGCGTGTAGTTCGTGTCGTCGAGCCACTCGATGATGTCGATGAGCTGGCTCTTGATGAAGCTGATGATGCCCATGGGGGTCTCCTGCTACCGCGGGGGTGGAACGCGCATTCCTCGGCGTCAGATGCGGACGGTGGCCGCTTCCTGCTCGAGCTCGCCGAATTCCTTGTTGCTCATCCCGAACGCGTCGGCGATCTCGCCGAGCGCGACGCGCTCGCCGTCGGTGAACTTGCCGTCGGCCTTCACCATCGCGACCGCGGCGCGGATGAAGACCCGGCGCAGGAACGAGGTCTCGATCGCGAGCGCGAGATCGGTGGGTCCGAACACGCCCTTCTTCAGGTCCTCGAACGTGACCGAGGCCTCCGTCTCGCGCAGGAGGTTGCGCAGCAGGTCCTCTTCGCGGGGCTCGATGCCGTCGCAGGCGGCGACGAAGTACAGCCCGCGCGCGAATGCTTCGATGGTATCGGGCGCGAGCCCGGCGTCGGCGGTCGTCATGGCCGCCCGAGCCTACCCGATCGGGGCGCCCGTCGGACCGCGGCCCTACTCGATCGTGAACTCGCGCGTGAAGATGACCTCGGGCGGCTCGCCCGTGTCCGCGCCTTCGGCCAGCACCTCGACGCGCCACGGGCCGACCTGGTGGGGCGCGACCGCGACGCTCGAGGCGAGGGTGAGGCGGGTGCCCTCGCCGATGGCGCCGCGCTCGATCACCGCGGTGTCGCCGTGGATCCACCGGAACGAGACCGGCCGTGCGGTCGCGAGGCCGTCCGCGCGCAGGTGCAGGTGCAGCGCGCCGACATCGGCGCCGAAGCGGTCGGCGTCGCGCAGCGCTCCGCTGCTCTCCGCGGCGAGCACCGCCGAGAGCTGCACGAAGCTCGCGCGCTGCGGCGCGGCGGGGTCGACCGAGAAGGCGGCCTGATCGCGCGGGGTGCGGAGCGCACCGTCGGGCTCGAGCTGGTCGGAGGTGATCGGTGCGTCCGCGCAGGCGGACAGGACGAGCACGGCGGCGAGGAGTCGAGAGACGCGCACGGGGTGCGCCGCACTACAGATCCCGTGCCAGGCGACCCACTTCGTGAAGTCGGTGGCTTCGGCGGGATCGCGATCGGTGTTTGCGACGATGACGAACGCGGACGCAACCAAAGGTAGATCGTGCCCCACGCGTGATCTGCACGCTATGCTCTGCGCCAACCGATGAAGCCCCTGCGTCTGCTGGTTGTGGCCGTCCTCTCGGCGTTCGCGGCCGGCAACTGTGGGCGCACCGACGCGTCGACCCCCACCGCGGATTCCCAAGCCGCGGATGCCGACGCGAACGCGGATGCGGAGGCGGAGCTGCAGCCGCCCGATCTCTCGCAGCACACCTTCCCGCTGCTCGTGTGGTCGGCGTTCGAGGTCGAGCGCGACTACTTCGACAAGCAGCGCATCGATCCGCGCGGGCAGCTCGTCGCGGCCACGGCCGCGCTCGGTCTGCACACGCCCGAGTTCTTCGCCGAGGCGAGCGGCGACTCGCTGCAGGTGCGCGTGCGCTCGGCCCGGGCCGAGTTCGCGCTCGGCGACGTCACCACCTTGCTCGGCGCCGCCACGCGCCTCGAAGAGGTGCTCGTCTACGCCGACTCGGTGCTCGACCTCGAGCCCGAGCAGCAACACGAGCTCGAGTACGCCGCGATCAACGGCCTCTTCGGTCCGCTCGATCCGCACACCGTGCTGCTCACGCCCGAGCAGCACGCCGATCTCGGCGTGCGCACGAAGGGCGAGTTCGGCGGCGTCGGGGCCCAGATCCGCACCGAGGCCCGCCGCATCGTCATCGTGTCCGTGATGCCCGACATGCCCGCCGCGCTGGCCGGCGTGCTGCCCAACGACGTCGTGCTCACCATCGACGGCGAGTCCACCGTGAACATGTCGGCCGAGGAAGCGCAGCTCAAGCTGCGCGGGCCCGTGGGCTCCCCGGTGATCCTGCGGCTGCAACGCGCACGCAAGCAGCTCACCGTGAAGGTCACGCGCGACACGATCCGCATCGAGAGCGTGCGCGCCGTGCGTCTGCCCGACGACGTCGCGTACCTCGCCGTCGCGGCGTTCCAGGAGACCACCGCCGCCGAGGCCCGCACCGCGCTCGCGAAGCTCGGCGCCGGCGTGCGCGGGCTCGTGCTCGATCTGCGCGGCAACTCGGGCGGCGTGCTCACGCAGGCCACCGAGATGATCGACGACTTCGTGTCGAAGGGCGAGCTCGTCGTCGTGCGCAGCGCCGAGGGCGACGAGATCGCCGAAGCGAATGCGGAGGTCGTGCTCGATCAGTCCGCACCGGTCGTCGTGCTCATCGACGAGAACGCCGCGAGCGCGGCGGAGATCGTCGGCGGCGGGCTGCAGGCGCTGTCGCGCGCCGTCGTGCTCGGCCGCACCAGCTTCGGCAAGGGCACCGTGCAGATGGTGCGGGCCGCGGCGCCCTACGGACAGGAGCTCGCGCTCAAGCTCACCCTCGCCGAGTGGCTCGTCGCCGGCGGTCGGCACATCCAGAGCGCGGGCGTCGTCCCCGATCTCGTGCTGCAGCCGGTCGAGCCCTCGAACGTGCCCGGGGTCGTGCGCTTCTACGACGAGGAACGCTTCGAGCGCTCGCGCGAGCGCTCGCGTGCCGCCCATCTCCCGTCGGCGAAGTACGACATCGGCAAGGACATGGGCCAGGCCGCCGAGGCTGCCGCGCTGCACCTGCGCTACCTCGCCGCCGCCGACGAGGCGCCCGCGGGTGCGCCGGCGGAGCTGGCCGATCCCGAGCTGCGCATCGCGTTCGAGGTCGCCCGCGATCTCGCCAAGATCGCCGATCCCAACACGCGGCGCACCGAGCTCGGCGCCGTGGCGGCGCGCATCCGCGTGCAGGAGGACGCGCGCATCACCCGGGCGCTCGCCGCCGACAAGATCGAGTGGACGCCGGCCCCGGCCGGAGCGAGCCCGCCGCCGCTCGTGGCCAGCGCGCGCGTCACGGGTCCGCGCACGATCGCCGCGGGCGAGCCGTTCGGGCTCGAGCTCACCATCGTCAACACCGGCAGCGTCGCGGCCCACCGCGTGCACGCGATCACCGACTGCGTGCACGACGAGCTCGACGGCATCGAGCTGATGATCGGGCAGATCCCCGCGGGCGCGACCGTCACGCGCGAGCTGAAGCTGCACGTGATGCCGTGGCACGCCGACTTCACCGACGCGCTCGACGTCGACGTGCACGTCGGCGAGCCCGACGACAGCCCCGATGCGGAGGCGCGCGTGATGTTCGAGATCGCGGGCGCGAATCGACCCGCGCTCGCGTACGAGTACTGGATCGTCGACGACCCGACGCTGGCCGCCGCTGCGCCGGCGCGGCCCGAGCCCGAGGAAGGCGGCGAGCGCTCGCCGCTCGCGGTCACCGGCAACGGCGACGGCGTGCTGCAGCCGGGCGAGCGCGTGCTGCTGGCCTTCGTCGCGCACAACCTCGGCGCCGGCAACAGCCCCGATGCGCGCGTGCTGCTGCGCAATCTCAGCGGGCGCCAGGGCCTGCTCGAGGAGGGCTTCTACGCGCTCGGCGAGCTGGCCCCCGAGGGGGCCAAGGGCGGCGCGTTCGGGCTCACGGTGAGCGACGAGGCCGATCCCGCGATCCCGCTCGAGCTCGAGCTCGTGCTCGGCGACGCGAAGCTGCGCACGAGCGCGCAGGATCGACTGCGCTTCCGCGTGCTGCCACAGGGCGCGGCCCTCGTGCCCGGCGCGAAGCGGGTCGAGGTGGGCAGCGAGCGTGCGCGGCTCTACCTCGGTGCGCATCCTTCGACTGCGGTCGCGGCCTACGCCGAGCCCGGCAGCGTGCTGCAGACGAGCGGCGACGTCGGGGGCTATCACGCGGTCGACGGGGGCGGGCAGGGCCGTCGCATCTTCCTGCCGGCCGATCTCGAAGGGTTGCACGATGCGAGCGGTGGTCGGGCTGCCGCACCGCCGGCGCGGCGGATCCAGGTGTTGCCGCCGACGGTCGAGCTCGAGAGCTATCCGCGCGTCACGAAGGCCGCCGCGATCGAGCTGCGCGGCCGGGTCGAGCACCGCGAGCGCGCGCGGGACGTGGTGGTGCTCGTGCGTCCACCCGGCACCGCGCAGGTGGATCGCAAGGTCTACTTCGGCGCCAACGATGCGAACGACGGCGAGGCCGCACGCACGCTCGCGTTCACGGCCGCGGTTCCGCTCGAGCCCGGTGGCAATCGCATCACGGTGCTCGCGCGCGACGGTGCGAAGGTCGTGCACCGCCACGACGTGTGGGTGTACAGGGAGCCGTAGCAGGGTGCGGACGAACGCGAAGCGTTCGTCCGAACACCCTGCTCCGTGCCCGTGCCCGTGCCCGTGCCCGTGCCCGACTACTTCTTCGGCGCGGGCGCGTCGGGCCCCTGCGCGGCGTAGTCGACCCCGGCGGGCACGGCCGCCGGCTTCGCCGCCTCGACCGGCTTCGCGGGCTCGACCGGCTTCGGTGCGCTCGCCTCGGCGATCCAGCGCTGCAGCGCCGCGGGCTCGGGCGCGAGCGGGCGCAGCCCACCGTGCACGCCGACGACCGCGACGCGGACGCGCTCGGGCACCTCGGCCGGCACCGCACCGAGCTCGCGCACGCGCACGCGCCAGTCCTCGATGCCCGCGGTCCGCGTCGCCGTCGTGATCGCGCTCGCGCGCGCCTCGGCGTGCGCACGATCGGCCTGCGGATCCCCGGAGGGATGCACGTAGACCGCGAGCTCGAGCCGCTCGATCCAGGGATTCATGCGCGCGAGCTCCACCCAGCGCGCGAGCGAGGCGAGGCTCGCGGCAGTGAGCTCGTCGGTGCCGGGGGTGAACGCGATCTTCGGCGCGAGCTCGCTCAGCTCGAGCGCCGCGAGCGTCTCGACGCTGTCGCCCTTGCCGCGGCGATCGGGGCAGCCGTCGAAGTCGAGCGCACCGTTCACGAGCTCCGGTGCACGCGGGCAGAGATCGAACGCGTCGGCGATGCCGTCGCGATCGTCGTCGAGCTCGGGACAGCCGTCGGCGTCCTCGAAGTCGTCGCGATCCTCGGCGGCGCTCGGGCACTGGTCGCCGCTCGCGAACACCTTGTCGCCGTCGGGATCGCGCGGATCGGTCGGCGCAGGCTTCGGATCCGCGCGGGCCACGAGCCCGTCGTGACGCAGCGCGATCGCGGCGGCATGCGGCCGCTTGCTGCCCGCGAACGCCCGCTCGGTGCCGGTGCGCGAGGGCGGAGCCCAGGCGAACGACAGCGTGCCGCCGACCTGGCCCGGCCCGAACGCGATCGGCGGAGCGCCGTGGGCGTAGGCCCCGATGACGACGCCGCTCTTCGTGTCGCCGCGGAAGCCGATGCGGCCGAGGAAGCCGTTCTGCGCCCCGCGCACGAGTGCGATGCGACCGTCCAGCTCCGCGACGAACGCGACGGTGTGGCGCCACGACAGCGGCAGCCGCACCGAGCCGCGCATCGTCACCTCGTCGCCAGCGATCCGACCGAGCATCCGCACGTCGGGACGCACGAGGTAGCCGACGTTGAACGCGGCCCGGATCGCACGTGCACCGCGGATCTCGACCAGCAGCTGCGGTGCATAGCTCGGTCCGCCGAGCCCGAGGTGATCGCTGGCGCGCCCGGTCGGCGCGGTGACGTCGAACATCAGGCCGAGCCCGATCCCGCGCCGCGGCAACCGCAGCAGCGTGCCCTTCAGCCCCGCCCGCACGTCGCCGATCCCGGCCGACGTCGAGCTCGTGCCCCCAGTCGCGATCTTCTGCTGCAGCACGAGCGGCAGGTTCGCGGACAGCTCGATCCAGTCGAACATGCCGAACGCGAAGAGCACGTCGCCGCGCGTGCGCGAGAGCATGTCGAGCTCGCCGGAGCGCAGCAGCGCGGCATCGTGCGTCAGCGACAGGCCGGCGGCCGGCGTCCACTTCGGCAGCACCTGGCTCGACTCGGTCGCGACCGCGCCTTCGGGGCTCGCGGCGCGGCGCTCCATCGCGATGGGACTCTCGGCCGCGACCGCAGTGCGACCGACGAGCGCGCCGACGAGACCGATCGAGAGTCGGGCGGCACGGCTCCATGCATGGCGATGCGCTACGCGAGACACGTTCGTCCCGGGGCATCGCCGCCCGTGCCGGCGCGCTTGAGGTGGAGGCCGAAATGCGGCCGGCGACCGGGCGCAGGCTGCGCTACCGTGCGGCCTTCGGGACGGCGACGCGCGGGAACCTTTGCCCGCTCGGGCGGTCAGACCTGGGGCACCGTGGTATAGCGAGGAAACGTGAGCGGATCCGACGAACGTGATGACGACGGGCCCGCCGAGGGCCGCTCCGACGCCGGCCCGGCTGCGGCGCCCGCTGCACCAGTTCCGACCCCGGCAAAGGCCCCCGCGAAGCGCCGCGCCGCCGACGAGGATGCGCTCGAGCTCGACGATCTCGACGCGCTCGGGGTCGACGGCGTGCTCGCGCAGCTCCGCCAGGGCGAGGGCCCCGAGGAGCCCGTGCCACCGGCGCAGCGCCGAGTGCAGCGCGGGCGCTCGCCGATGCTCTCGATCGTCGTCATCGGCGTCGGGCTCTACATGCTCTGCTTCGAGCTGTTCGCGGACTTCCGCTACTGGCTGCAGAGCAACACGCCGCGCGATCTCGGCGACGCGTCGTCGCTCGCGAAGAACGGCAAGATGCCGGACGACCTCCACGACACCTACGTCGATCTGCGCGGCACGCCCGACGTCCAGCACGCGCTGCGCGGCACCACCAAGACGGAGCACGTCGGCTACCTGCGGCTCATCGAGGGCGGCGGTGGCCTCTTCGCTGCGGTGCGGCGTCCGCTCGACCAGCCGATCCGCGACGAGTTCGAGGGCCGCTTCGTCGGTCGCATGCAGCGGCTCGATCGCAGCCCCGCAGCGGAGTGGATCGAGCAGTACTTCAACGCCGAGGACGTCGAGCGCACGATCGATGCGGAGCCCGCCGCGCTGTGGTCGGCGCTCGCGAGCGCGGGCGAGACGATGGAGATCGCCACCGCCGAGGGCAAGACCCGGGTCGGTGCGAAGGAGCGCGTGCGCCTCATCGTGCATCCGCCCGACGTCCGCGTGCAGCTCGGGCGGCTCACGTGGCCCGACGCCGAGAAGGCCGAGGCCGCCGTGGCCGCGCTCGGCTACCCGTACGTGGTGGGCCGCAAGACCGAGCACTTCCACTCGTTCGTCGCGCGGATCCCCGAGGCCGAGCGCGCGCGCGTGCAGGCGAAGCTCGACGAAGGCGTCGTGCACGATCCCGAGAAGCCCGACCCGAAGGTCGGCGCGCTGCTCCTGCCCGGCACCGTCGCATTCTCGGCGGGAGCCGCCGACTATCGCCTGGACGGCGACCTTGTCACGCTGCCGCGCGAGGGCGCGAGCGGCCCGGTGCTGTACGACGTCACGGACGGCAAGCTCGTCCCTCGCCCCGACGTCGACGGTCGCGCCGTCGTGCCCAAGGCCTGGGTGTCCGCCGTGCGCATCGACGAGCCGATCGTGTTCGACAAGGGCGGCTACTTGTTGATGGTCGGCGACGAGCCGAGCGATCACCGCTTGCCCGCGTTGGGGTGGCTCGTCATCGCAGCGCTCGTGGCGATCAACGCGGCGAGCCTCGTCCGGCACTTCCGGCGCCGCGCCGCCGCCTGAGCGAGCGCAGCCCGGCAGGGCGGTCGCTCGCGCCCACCGCCTCGAAAATCGGCGGGAAGCTGCCGAAGCCGACGCGGATCGGCTACGGTTCCACTGTGCGAGCCTCTCGGGGCTCGCGCGCCGGAACCCCGACGTGAACTCGTCCGCCGCCCACGCCACGCTGCGCCTGCTCGGCGCCGGTGGAGCGTTTTCACGTCGCTACGGGACCACCTGTGCCGAGCTCGTGATGCCGAGCGGCAATCGCTGGCTGATCGACTGCGGTCGGCAGGCGCCCGACCAGCTCCACAGCGTCGGGCTGTCGTGGCACGACGTGTACGGCCAGCTCGTCACGCACGTGCACGGCGATCACACCTACGGGCTCGAGGACTTCGCGTTCTCGCGCTACTTCGACGCGCACGGCGGTGCGGCCCGGGCGATCCGCAACGGTGGTCCGCGCATCCAGCTCGTGTGCCACAGCGCGGTGCGTCGCGAGGTGTGGGAATCGCTGGCGGCGTCGCTGCGCTACATCCCCGATCCGGCGGCGCCCGCCTCGGGCACGCTCGAGACCTACTTCGAGCCCGCCGATCCGGTCGGGGCCGAGCCGCCGCGCGAGAATCCCTGGGCCCACGCCGAGCGCTTCGTCGTCGGCGAGCTGAAGGTGACGCTGCGCGAGACGGTGCACGTGCCGGGCAAGCCTTCGACGTCGATCGAGCTCTCGCTCGGCGATGCTGCGCCGGGCAAGGTCGCGTGGTGGAGCGGCGACAGCATCGTCGACCCGACGTTGCTCACCGAGCTCGAGCCCCGCACCACCGTGTTCTTCCACGACTGCACGTTCGTCGACTATCCCGGCCAGGTGCACGGCTCGTTCGCGCTGCTCGAGCGCCTGCCCGAGCCGGTGCGCAAGAAGATGGTGCTCATGCACCACGAGGACGACCTCGAGCAGCACCGCGCGCGCGCCGAAGAGCTCGGCTTCCGCATCGCGCTGCCCGGCGACGCGTTCGACCTCGTCACCGGCATGCACGTGTAGTGCCTCGGGCCCGCCGTGGCTTCGGCACGGCGTACACGACCGCCGGCATCGGGAAGAGCGCCGGACGGCGCGACCGAGACTACCCGCGCACGCGCGGCAGCAGCTGCACGAAGTTGCACGGTCGTGTGCGCGAGTCGAGCTGCGGCACGAGGATGCGATCGAGCGCGAGCTCGACCGCACGCGGGGAGCCGGGCAGCAGGAACACATACGTGCCGCCGCACAGCGCCGCTTCGGCGCGGCTCTGGATCGTCGCGGCGCCGATCTGCTCGTAGCTGAGCCAGCGGAACAGCTCGCCGAAGCCGGGGATCGGCTTGTCGACGAGCGGCGCGAGGGCTTCGGGGGTGATGTCGCGCGCGGTGACGCCGGTGCCGCCCGTCGTGATCACGACGTCGACCGCGGGGTCGTCGATGTAGCCCTTCAACACCGCGCGCAGCGGCTCGAGATCGTCGCGCACGATCGCATGCGCGACGACGTCGTGGCCGGCCGTGCGCAGGCGCTCGATCGCCGTTCGCCCGGAGACATCGGTGTCCGTGGTGCGGGTGTCGGACACCGTCAGTACGGCGATCCGCAGGGGTACGAGCTCGTCGACGAAGCCCATGTCGACGTCACTCTACCGCCGGAGCGAGCGCCGTGGTATGCTGCCGTCGCTGGATTGGATGGACTATCGATGGATGACCGCAAGACGCTCCCGATCGCGCTCTGCACGTTGACCCTCGGCGCCGCGCTGGCGACCGCGCTCGCGCCCCGCATTGCCGATGCATGCGGTGGCATGTTCTGCGACGGCGGACCGATGCCGATGCCGGTCGACCAGACCGGCGAGAACATCCTGTTCGTCTGGGAAGGCGACTACATCGAAGCGCACGTGCAGATCCAGTACACCGGCGAGGCCGCGGAGTTCGGCTGGGTGCTGCCGCTGCAGAGCGTGCCGGAGTTCTCGGTCGGCAGTCAGCCGCTGTTCGATGCGCTGCTCGCATCGACGGTGCCGACGTACGGCTACACCCAGACGCGCGACGACTGCTCGCTCGACGAGGGCGGCCAGGATCCGAACGGCACCGGCATCTCGGGCACCGCTGCCGGAGACGGTAGCGAGTCGAGCGGCGGCGATCCGAGCGGAGGTCCGCCGGGCCCGCAGATCCTGCTGACCGAGACGGTCGGCGCGTTCGACATCACGGTGCTGCAGGGCGCCGACCCGATGGAGGTCTACGACTGGCTGGCCGAGAACGGCTACCAGCAGGATCCCGAGGCGCTGCCGATCCTCGGCGAGTACATCGAGGAGGGCTTCCTGTTCGGCGCGGTCAAGCTGACCGGTGGTGCCGACGTCGACGAGATCCATCCCATCGTGCTGCGCTTCCAGGGCAGCGAGCCGTGTGTGCCGCTGCGACTGACGCGGATCGCCGCGGTCGACGACATGGGCGTGCGCTCGTTCTTCCTCGGGGACGCGCGCATGGTGCCGCTCAACTATCGTCACGTGCTGGTCAACCAGCTCAAGGTCGACTGGATCTCGCCGGCCAACTACAACGCGGTCGTCACAGAGGCCGTCGACGAGGAGCACGCCGATGGTCGCGCGTTCGTGACCGAGTACGCCGGCCCGAGCGCGGTGGTGCAGGCCGGCGGTCTGTTCAGCCCCAGCTGGAACCCCGATGCCTTCACCGCCATCGGCGTGGCCTCGGTCGGCGACGAGCTCGAGAGCCAGGGCCTGTTGTTCTGCGACTACGACTTCGGCAACGGCTGCACGTTCACGAACTCGCTGCTCGAGGGCTTGATGAACGAGTACGTCACACCGCCCGACGGGGTCTCGGCGGCGGAGCTGTGGGCGAACTGGGAGACATACGGTGGAGGTGTCGACACGAGCGGATGGATCGGCACCGACTTCGCCGTGAAGCTGCGGCAGCGCATCGTCGAGCCGGGGCAGCACGCGGCCGAGCTGCTCGGCGCACATCCGTATCTCACGCGCATGTACACGACGATCTCGCCGCACGAGATGACCGAGGATCCGCAGTTCTGGGAGAACGAGCTGCTGCCCGAGGTGCCGAACCTGCTGAACGGGGTGCTGCGCACGCTGTGCAACAACGACCAGGTGTTCACGCTGCCGGACGGACGCGAGGTGTATCTGCCGGCCGGCACGCAGTGGCCGGACTTCCCCGACGAGCCCGGTGGCACGCCCGGCGAGATGCCGAGCTCCGAGATCGTCGAGGCCGTGCCCGACAACGGCGCACCGATGCGACTCGGCGACAACACCGAGGTGATCGCCGCGGTGCTGAAGGAGTGGAACGACGCGCACGGCTGGCGCAGCGGCGGCAGCGGTGGTGCCGACGACACGAGCGGAGGCTCGGCGGGTGCCGACGCGCAGGGCCAGGGCTGCGGGTGCGCGAGCGAGCCGCGGGGCACGCTCGCGTTCGCACTGCTCGGGCTCCTCGCGCTCGCGTCGACCCGCCG
>CAZFKC010000108.1:12517-18712 GCA_964519175.1 uncultured Nannocystaceae bacterium | reverse complement strand
GCGGAGCAGCTACGCCTCGGGCGGGGCGTTGGGCACCGGGATGTAGACGCCCGCCTCGCTCGCGACCGCGTTACGCCCGGCGTGCTTCGCAGCGTAGAGCGCCCGGTCGGCCTCTTCGACCATCGCGGCCTCGTCGTGGTGGCGCTCGGGATCGTAGCTCGCGACGCCGATCGACACGGTGACCGGCAGCGAGACGCCGTCGTAGACGAACTTCGTGCCGCCGATGAGCCGGCGCACGCGCTCGGCCAGCTGCAGCGCCTCGGAGAGCGGACAGTCGCGGGCGATCACCGCGAACTCCTCGCCGCCCACGCGACAGAACGCGTCCTCGGTGCGCAGCGAGCCCATCACGCACGCGGCCAGCCGCTGCAGCACGTGATCGCCGGCGGGATGACCGTGCTCGTCGTTGACGCGCTTGAAGTGATCGACGTCGAGCATCAAGAGCGACAGCGTGAGCTCGTGGCGTTCGGCGTGGCTGAAGTCCTTGCCGAGCTGCTCGTCGAAGAAGCGCTTGTTGTACGCCTGCGTGAGCGGGTCGCGCGTGGCCGACTCGTAGAGCTGCTGCTGGAACTGCTCCTCGAGCGAGTCCTGGTAGCTGAACTTGAGGATCGTGACCGAGCCGAGCTGGATGCGGTCGCCGTCCTCGAGCGAGTGCCGGTGCACGCGCTCGCCGTTCACGTAGCTGCCGTTCGTCGAGTCGAGATCGACGAGCTCGACCGGACCTTCGTCGTCGCGATCGAGCCGCAGGTGCAGCCGCGACACGCCCTCGTCCTCGAGCCGGATGTCGGCCTCGAGCGACCGACCGATCGTCACCGGACCGTTCGGCAGCTTGAACATCTTGCCGACGCTGCGCCCCGACAGCACGATCACGAACGCGTTGCGCTCGGTGCTGTCCGACGTCTTGGGGCGCCGGATGACGGTCTGTTCCTCGTTCACGCCGCGGGTGGCCGCCCCATTGCCGGCACCTGGTTTGCCAGAGCCTCGGCGAAAAGGAAATCGCGCGCGCGATGTGTTAGGAAGGTGGAACGTGGAGCCCGGTCTGCACGAACGCCTGGCGCGGTTGAGCTCGCGCGGCGTCATCATCGTCGACGCGCGGCAGTGCTACCTCGGCGACGATGTGGTGCTCGAGCGGATCTCGGCCGGAGTGACGCTGCACCCCGGGACGCGCCTGCACGGGGCCCGCACCTGGCTCGGGCCCGGCGCGCAGATCGGCGTCGAGGGGCCGGCCACCGTCGTCGACGCGGTCTTCGATCGCGATACCGCGATCGACAGCGGGTTCGTGCACGGGGCGGTGCTCCTGCGCGGTGCCCGACTGGGCGCGAACGCCCACGTGCGGCCGGGTACGCTCTTGGAGGAGGGCGCGAGCACGGCCCATGCGGTCGGGCTCAAGCAGACGATCTTGCTGGCGTGGGTGACGCTCGGCTCGCTCATCAACTTCTGCGACGTGCTGATGGCGGGCGGCACGTCGCGCCGCGATCACTCCGAGGTCGGCAGCGGCTTCATCCACTTCAACTTCACGCCGTGGGGCAAGGCGGGCGACAAGGCCACGCCGTCGCTCGTCGGCGACGTGGTCGACGGCGTGCTGCTCCGGCAGTCGCGGATCTTCCTGGGTGGCGCGGGCGGCATGGTCGGGCCGCGGCGGGTCGGCTACGGCGCGATCGCGGCGGCGGGCCAGGTGCTGCGTCGCGATCTGGCGCCCGCCAAGATGGTGCTGCAGCCGCCGCCGTCGCTCACGAGCGCGCTGCGCCCGGGCCAGACCGACGCCGCCGAGCCGCGCGCGAAGAAGAACGTCGAGTACATCGCACAGCTCGTGGCGTTGCGTGCGTGGTACCGGCAGGTGCGACTCGTGCGTGCGAACGACGACGGCGAGCGCGAGGTGCTGGGCAGCGCGGTGCGCATCGTCGACGAGGCGATCGCCGAGCGGGTCACGCGGCTGCGCGCGTTCCTCGAGGAACGCGGCGTGGCGATGCCGGAGCTCGAGCTCGATCCGCCGAGTGCGTGCCCCCTGCAGCTCGCACCCGACGGGATCGAGCACACCAAATGGGTGCAGGCGCTCGACGAAACCTCCGTCGAACGCCTGCGTGCGTGGCTCCGAGAGCTGGTCGACTCGATCAGTCGATCTTGAACTTCATCGTCGTGCTCTCGAACGACGTGATGCAGCAGTTGTCGTCGAGCGAGTAGACGACGTCGTATTCCTGGCCCGGCTTCATGGTGAGGCCGCCCTTGGTCTCGTTGTACCAGCTGATGTCGAAGGTCATGCGATCGTCCGAGAGCTCGACCGCGAACTCGCCGGCCTTCTTCGGCTCGCCCGCGACCATCTCGCCCTCGGCGAGGCTGACGCTCGTGCCCGAGCGCGGGCTCGAGACGACGAAGGTGAGCGCCGCGACGACGTCCATCACTGCGCCGTCTTCGGTGCCGGCGACGCGGAACGGGATCTCGGGGAGCGGCTCCGCCAGCTCGAACGACATCGTGGCGACCGCGCCCTCGACGGTGCCCTGCGCCGCGCCATCGCCATCGGGGTCCAGCACGGTGGCCGGATCCTCGATGTCGACCTTCGCGCCGCCGGACTCGGTGGCATCACCGGAACACGCGGCAATCGAAACGGCCGCGAACAGTAGGGTGTACTTCTTCATCTTCGTGGAGCTCCAGGGGTCGTTGTGTCGTCTATCGACTGCCGCGGCCGCCGATCAAGCTCCCGTTTGGGCCAGGTGCCGGCCAACGGGCGACGACTTGTCGAAGGGGCTCATCGGCAGGCGCGTGGATTTCTTCGGTGCCGCATCGGGCCGGCCACGCGACCCGTCGGGACGGCACAGAGAGCAGGATGCGAGCGTCTCGATTCGCGGCCGCGCTGGCCTGCACATGGCTCTCCTGGGCCGCTCGGGCCGATGCGGCGGCGCCGACGGATCGCTGCGAGGAATCGCGATCGGACGATCGCGAGCAGCCGGATCTCGGCGTGACGCGCTACCACGATCCCCGCTGCCGACGCGGGATCCACCTCGGGCTCGAGCTCGGCGGCGTGGCGCTGCCGGCCGGACTCGGGCCACTCGACCGCACGGTGTGGACGCTGCGGGGCGGCCCCGCATGGTCGATCCGCGTCGCGAAGTGGATGTCGCTCGGTGGACGCCACGGGATCACGCTGTACGACGCCGGTGACGTGCGGCTGCGCGTGCACGACCAGCAGGTCGAGGCCGCGCTGCATCCGATGGTGCAGGCCGGCGTGCGACGGGTCCACGATCGCTTGCTGCTCGGCGTCGAGACGCACGCGCTGCTCGCGATGAACGTCGACGGCACGAAGTTCAAGCTGGGCGGCGTGCGCGATGCGGTCGCCTACGTCGGCTACGGAGTCGAGCACGAGGTCGCGCAGCGCTGGGCGATCGGCTGGCAGGCGGCGTTCCGGCACGCGTGGGTGTTCCGCGACACGCAGCGGCAGCTCCGCGGTGCGGTGCGCGTCGCGTTCACGCCGGGGCGGGGGCATCGGCTCGCGCTCGAGGGCGTCGGCACGTTCGTCGATCGCAACGCGGATCAGGCCGGCGTGTCGCTGCCACGGCGCGGCGTGTACGGTCAGGTCGCGGGCGAGTACGCGTGGATGTCGAAGGTCGGCGTGGGACCCTTCGCACGCGCAAGATTTGCGAGCGGCATGCTGGGCGGCGAGGCGCCGATCTTCGAGATCCGCCAGGAAACGCTGCGTGCACCGTACGGCGACCTCACCGTCGGTTTGCGCGCGACGTTCTAGCGCCGGTTCAAGCCGCGGGCGCGCGGGTCGATTCCGCGACGCGCACCCGCGGATGTCCGTCGAGCCGGCCACCATGATGACGCTCGATGCCGATCACATGGTCGGCCTGTGGCGCGACGTGGAGCTGCTCGTCTGGCGCGGCGAGGTCGAGCTGCAGGCGGTGAACGGGCTGCGCGACGCGATCGAACGCATCGCGCTGCGCGGCCGCGGTGCGCAGCGTGCTGACCGGGATCTCGATCGTCGCGCGCGCGAAGTGTCCGCACGGCGTGTTCCCGACGGTGGATGCCGCGTCCGCGTGGCTCGGTGGCGTGTGCGGTGGACGCATGGCCCACGCGTTCACGGATACGGAGCTGCGCGGAGCGATCGACGACGTGCGGGGGCGGATCGACAGGTTCGATCGCGCGGCCGGGAGCCTGCGACCTCGCGGCGGTGACTTTGTGACACCGAGCTCCTGACGAAGTGCTCGCGGGCGCGGTCTGTGTCGTGTGGACTCGATCGCACGGGCATACACGTAGCTCTGCACACATTCGAAGTTGACGGATCCACGCATGGTGCTTTGCTGGGGACATGGCGTTGCGAAGCTGGATGCTGGGGTTGTCGTTGGTCGCCGCGTGCGGGCCGGACGGTCGCGAAGCGCCGGAGCTCGATCGGGTGTGTGGCGCGGAGGGGCCGTATCGCGTGCTCGCGCTCGACGGGGACACCACCGTCGCGTCGCCCGAGCTCCGACGCGTGGACGACCGCATCTACGCGATCGTCGGCGCCGTGCCGGAGGCAGACCAGCTCCAGCCGGACGCGACGACGGTGTGGTCGTTCGGTCCGTGCGGCGAGTCGCCGCGGATCGTGGCCCACGACCTCTTCTCGCTCTCCGAGCTCGAGCAGTGGCCGGGCGTGGTGTTGGGGCGCACGGGGAGCCGGACCGGCGACCTCGTGGTGATCGATCCCGAGGGCGTCGCACCACCGCGCACGATCGTCCGCGACGTCGATCTGCTCGATCCGAGGACCGACGTGGGGATCCTGGCCACCTTGCCGCGCGATCACTCGCGCGACGAACCCCACACGCTGCGGCTGTCGCCGTATCCGGACGCGCCCGACGGAGAGCTCCGGGCGCCGGAGACGTTGCTCGACGACGTGGTGGTGGGCAGCGTGGAAGCCGTCGACTCGGACGCGTTCGCGCTCACGCTGGCCGGCGACGTCGTCGCGATCGACCTGGCCTCGCGGCAGGTGGAGACGGTGTGGTCGGGCGCGAGCTCGTTCGATCTCTCGTTGGACGGACGATGGCTCGTCGTGACGGAGGTTGCCGGGCCCGGGCTGCCGCGGTCGGTGTACCTGCTCGATCGCGACGAGGGCACCGAGACGTTGCTGGGCGAGGTGACGCACGAGCTCATCGACGCGAAGCTGAGCTTCGACGACGGTGTCGAGCTCCCGCAGGATCCGAGCACGGGTCTGCAGCAGCGATTCGCCGTGCTGCCGTCCCTCGAGATCGTCGACGTGCCCGTGGGGCTCGGGCTGCGTAGGGACACGAGCGACGGTCGCTGGCTCGCGCAGGACAAGGACGGCTGGGTGCTGTGGGACGCGGCGACCGGCGAGGTCGATCCGCTGTTCGAGGGCGGCGGATCTTTCTCGTCGATGGGCTCGGACCGGCTCGAGGTCCTGCAGGTCGAGCTCACGGTCGGCACCCATCCGCAACGGCAAGAGGGCGAGCTGTGGCAGGCCGAGTACGACGCGGGTGAGCCCGAGCTCTTGGCCCACCGCGCGACGACGACGTACGTCCGGCTCGAGGACGGCCGCGTGGTGACGACCCTCGGCTTCGACGGGGGCGACGTCGGCGAGCTCGCGGTGATCGATCCGGACACGCTCGACGAGCTGGTGATCGACGACCACGTGCGCATGCGGCTGCCGACGCAGTACGACCCGGAGGTCTTCGGCGACGCGGACCTGCTCGCGTACGCCGTGCTGGACGGCGACGAGAGCGGGATCTGGCTGGCGCGGGTGCGGCCGGAGTAGATTTCGTGCAACGGCGCGCTGCCATGGCCGACCAAGCCCTGGCATGTCCACGCGCATCTCCCCCAGCTCCTCCACGTCTCTCGCGTTGCTCTGGTGCCGAACGGCCGTCGTGCTCGAGCTCCTCGTCGCGGCGCTCGACTTCCCGACGACCCCGGTGATGTGGCTGGCCTGGCTCTTGCCCTGGGGCGGGGCGAGCCTCGCGATCGGCGCAGGAGCGCGGAGGAGCCCGGGCGCGCGTGCCCATCGCTGGGCGAGCTGGTCGCTGCTCGTGGCGAGCGCGGCGGCGTGGACCGCGTCGTGGACCTTCAGTTTCGGTGGCGGCCCCGGCCACATGTCGATGGCGCTGATGCTGGCCGTGTCCGGCCTCGTCGTCGCGGCGCTCGGACGAGCGCGGCGCAGCAGCCCCGGCGCGCTCGCGTTCGTCGGGCTCGCGTTGGTCGTGCTCACCGTCGTGCTCGACG
>CAZFKC010000108.1:0-12417 GCA_964519175.1 uncultured Nannocystaceae bacterium | reverse complement strand
CGTGGAAGCCGTCGATCGCGTCGAGCTCGGCCGCGACGTCCTCGGGTGGGATGCTGCTGTGACACGGGTTCAGCACGTCGTTGTGATGCCCGCGAACGATGCGAACCTCGAGCTCGTAGAGCCGCCGCATGCGACCGAGGTTCGGGGCCGCGCACAGATCGTGATCCCCGCCGCGCTGCACGAGCCACGTCGACAGCTCGACGAGGTTCGCGTCGGTCCAGCCGTGCTGCTGGAACGCCTCGCTGACGAGCTGACCGATGCGCGACGCGACGTCGAGCCGAGTCGTGCGCACGGCCTCGGCGATCTCCGCCTGCCCTTCGTCGAGCAGCTCGTAGATCGATCGGAAGTAGCGCCGCGAGATCGTCGAGGGCTCGGGCGGCTTCGGTGTGGACTTGGCGGTGGTGGCCTTGGATCGGCGGGGCATCGGGTGGCTCCGCAGCGCGCTTGTGCGAGCTGCGTGCCGCTGTCGCGCGCACGTGATCGCGAGGACTTCGATGCTCGAGCTCCCACGAGTGGCCCGCTGGCGGGCCGGGGTGGCCCGAATTCGGGCCGGGGTGGCCCACCAGGTGGCCGGCCGGCTGGCCGGCCCTTCGCGCAGCCGAGCGCGCATGCACGAAAGTCGCTTGACGAACGCGATGGCGTCGATCGAGTTTGCTCGCTCGGATCCCGATGAGCGCCGCGCGACATGATCATCAGCGACACCACCGCCTCGCGGTCGGTGGTGCGCGTTGCGTCGTGCGCGGGCTCGTGCCGCTGTTTACGTAGCCGACGCGCCGTCGCCGTCCGGCGATGGAGCGTCGGCATGCGGGACAGCATGCACCGGTAGCTCAGCGGTAGAGCGTCTGCTTGAAAAGCGGAGCGTCGCAGGTTCGATTCCTGCCTGGTGCACCAGCGCCGAGGCGCCAGTCACCGATCACGTCGGTCGGAATTGGCCGTTCTTCAACACGTACGTCAGCGTCGCGTAGCGCACCCGTGCGACCTCGCGGAAGTAGCTGACCGTCGCGGTCCAGTTGCCTTCGGGCACCGGGTGCGAGGTGTCGATCGTGAGCACGGCGAAGCCGCGGCGACCGTTGGTGTCGGCGGAGGAGAAGCTGGCGACGCGCTCGCCCACGAGATCGTTCGAGCGCTCTTCGTCGTTGTGGGTGAGCGGCGACGACACGAACTCGGGCGCCATGGCGCCGTCGGCGACGTTCACGTGATAGACCTCGTTGACGTGATCGTCGCCCGAGAGCAGCAGTAGCCCGGAGATCGTCGTGCCCATTCGAGCGGCGAGCGCGGCGTACAGCGCCTTTCGCTCGGTGGCGTACGCACCGTTGTTGTAGTTCTCCTCGCTCGTGGACTCGTGATTCCAGTTGCTGCCGGTGGCGAGCACCACCACACGCGGACCCTTGCGCCCACGCTCGTCGATCGAGGTGATGAGCGCGTGGATGAGCTCCTTGCCGAAGTAGGTGCCGAGCGTGGGATCGCGGAACGAGCGGCCATCGAGCAGATAGATGTCGACGAGACCATGGGTGATCCGCGTGGTGAGCCCGAGCCCGCCGCCGGGGACCATCGGGCGGTTGCCCCAATACTCGAGCCAGGTGTCGATCGCCGGCTTCAGCAGGCCCGGCTCCTCGAGCGCGGGGCGATAGGTGTTGTTCGATGCGAAGTCGTGATCGTCCCACACGCCGACGCAGGGCACGACGCGCGCCATGTCGAGGAACTCGGGGTGGCGTCGCGCCGAGATGTGCGCGGCGTGCATCGATTCGACGTTGCGCGGAACCTCCTCGGTCATGAAATCGTAGAAGTAGAAGGTGTCGCCGAGGTGCACGAAGAGCTGCAGCGGCCCGATGTCGCGGGAGCTCGATTGCGCGAGCGCGCGAATCCCCGCCCATGCACCTTGCGCCACCGCTTCGCGGGGATTGGCGCACGATCCGAACGCGAACGAGAGCCGGCCACGTGCGTTCTCGAGTGGATATGTGCGCAGGCGACCTGCGGCGTCGGGCACGGGCGTGAATACCCCGGCATGCTCGAGCTCGAGGTCGAACGCGAACTCGCGGTTGGGCGTGAGTCCGGCGAGCTCGAAGCGACCGTTCGGTGCGAGCTCGGCCGTGATGTCGGCCACGAGTGCGCCGCTGACGGTGTCGACGGCGCGGAAGCGATAGGTGCCCTCGCGATCGACGTGATAGAGGACGACTGCGGAGTCCGCGGTGACCTGGCCGATCACCGGCCCGAGCACGCGATAACCCGACGGCAAGAGCGGATGTCGGGGGTGGGTGGCCTGCGCGACGCAGATCGACCGCGTCGACCACTCGCGCAGCTGCAGGACGGCGTCGTCGTTGTCGAGGAACTGATTGGCGTGCGCGCTGCCGATGAGCGGCTCCGCGAGCTCGTTGGCGAAGAACAGCACGCTGCCGACGAGCCACCCATCGTCGCCGTTCTTGCGGATGAGCAGCTCCGCGACGTCGCCGAGCTTCCGATCGATCTCGTCGGGGAAGGGCAGGGCATAGCGCTTGCCTTCGCCGCGTGGCGGGAGGCCGCCGAGGAAGTGGTTCTCGGGCTCGTAGAGCCGTGTGCCGTCGCTGAAGACGACGTTGACGAAGAGATCGTCGCCGGAATCGGCATCGCCCGCGTCGATGGTGGTGACGACGAGCTCGAGCGAGGTGATCGGGAGATCGAGGGTGAGGGCATCGGTGACGAAGGGCATGATCTGCGGCGTCCGGGGGAGGGTTCGCACCGCAGACGGAGAGAACGGCGGGTTGATCACGAGGGGAGTGGGGAATTTCGATGCAGTCGCTGCTCGGCGACGTTCGTCGTGTGCGACGGCGAGCGGGTGCGGCGAGGATCCGTGTGGGGGGCGGGTGGGTCGCGGCTGCGGTCGCGGTCGGAGGGGCGTGCTCGTCGAGCGTGCCGCCCGTGTTCGAGGGTCGGTACGACGACTGCTCGCTCGCAGCGCGGCGGCGCGGCGACGAGCTGCAGTTTGCGGAGCAGACGTGCGAGGTGCGCGAGCACGAGCGCGTCGAGGCGCAGGGCAAGGCTTGGGTCGACGACCATGGGGTGCTGCAGCTCGAGCTCGACTCGGGCTACTGGCTACCGAACGAAGAGCTGTGGCCCAAGGGGTTGTGGTGGGACTGCGGGCACGAGTACTCGCTCGATCGGATCGATCGACCGCGGCGTGTGCCACCCTGCCGGGCTCGCCGGCGTGCGTACGGTGATCTACGCTCGTCGCCGCGATGACCGAAGCGGAGCTGTTGCGCAAGCTGATGCAGGTCGAGGCGCTGTTCGCCGGCAGCACGTATGCGGGCGAGCGCGAGGCGGCCGCGAACGCGCGCGAGAAGCTGAAGGCGAAGCTCGAGGAGCTGAGCAAGAGCGACGCGCCGGTGGAGCACAAGTTCACGCTGCGCGACGGGTGGTCGGTGCGGCTGTTCATCGCGCTCCTGCGGCGCTACGGGATCGTGCCGTATCGCAGGAAGGGGCAGCACGCGACCACGATCATGGCGAAGGTGCCGCGTGGGTTCCTGAACGAGACGCTGTGGCCGCAGTTCCAGCAGCTGAGCGACACGCTCGCGCAGTATCTGAACGAGGTGACCGAGCGGGTGATCTCGGAGGCGGTGCATCCGGATGGGTCGGATGCGGGCGCGGAGCCGAAGGCGTTGCGCGAGGGGGGGTAGCTTCGACCCTGAACATGGGCACCCTGACCTCCACGGCCGGGTTGCACGCAAAGCCTCGCCCCCCAGGCGAGAAGACGATCAGTGCAGCAGATCTCGTGCCCATCGAGACCATCGCGCTCGGCTTCGCGGCCACGAAATCACCAGTGACGAACACGGCGGAACTGGCAGCGACGGTGGCATCCAGGCGACCGGACGCGGTGCGCCGGACGAGCCAGCCGAGCGGCATATTCGACGCCCGAACGCCGGCGCCGAGACCGGAGTGCCGATCACCGCAGCGCCGACGCTGAGGATATCACCGGAGTCGCACGCGCACGTCGAGCGCGCCTCCAGTCGTGCATGAGCCGCACGCGGGCCGCGTAGCGCGGCTCCGCGTGCGCGCCGGTCCACTACGAACGTCCGTGGGTCACGGTGCGGTGAGCTCCGGTCGGTGGAGGTTCGTGGCGATGCTGCTGACGAGCTCGTCGCGGAACAAGCCGTCCTCCATCGCACTCGCTCCGCCGCTGTACTGGAAGAGGTACTTGTACTGGAACAACACCCAGTACTCGGCCACCGCCAACACCGTGGTCACCGCGGCGACGCGCTCGTGGACGAGGCTGTCGAGGTTCTGTACGGAGTCTCGCGCCTTCACTCGGTCACCGCCACCCGCGGCCGGTCCCGAGCTCCCCTGTTCCTCGTACGCCGCGTGGATCTCACCCAGCGACTCGTGGGCCACGATCGCGTCGCGCGTCATCTCCGATGCACGCGTGATCGCTGCGTCGATGCGCACTGGATCACCACTCTGGAGCTCCTTCGCGAACTCGTCCATGAACTCGGGGTCGAGCTCGTCGATCGTCACGATGATCGACTCCGTCGTCGCCCGAACCGCTGCGGCCTCCTCTTCTTCGACCATCGTGTCGATCGCAAAGCGGTCGCGGATCTCCGGGACACGGTCGAGCACCGGTCCATAGCCGAACGCGAAGGCGCGATAGAAGTCGCGGCTGTCCTCGACCTCGGCGACGTCGGCGGGGTCGTCGCTCCGATCGCACGCGACGGGAGCGAGGGTGAGGGTCGAGATGAGCATCTTGATGAGTGTCTTCTGCATTGGACTCCTGTTTCGTTGCGCGCGTGGGTCTCCACGCTGCGGCCGACAAAGACGAACGCGCCCGCGATTCGATCGCGCGCATCTCCGCGATCGAACCCAGCGCGGCGTCGTCTCCTCGGCCATGCAGTGCACGCGGACGATCCGACGAATGGCCCAGGCATTCACCGCGCTGGGGCTCGCGCTCAGCATCGCGATCTACATCATCATCGACGGTGCGAACCCGTTCGCCGGCTCGGCCCGAACTCGGGCCCACGTGATGACGCTGGCCCCGGAGGGTTGGGGGTTCTTCACGCGAGATCCGCGAGAGGACCGGGTCTACATCTGGGAGGTCCGTTCGGACGGCCAGATCGTCTCCGCAAACATGGCCGACGCGCGTGGCTTCGCCATCGCGGGTGTTTCACGCTCGGCGCGCCTGCGTGGGCCCGAGCTCGCGGGGCTCATCGACCAGGCGCCCGAGCATGCGTGGCGACCGTGCCGTGGGGCTGTGCTCCCATGCGTGGAAGGGACGTGGCTGTCGATACGCAACGAGGCCCGGGTCCAGTCGCTATGCGGCCATTTCGTGATCGAGAAGCGTCCACCGGTGCCGTGGGCGTGGAGCAGAGGAGCTCCCGTCGCAATGCCCGCCCGCGTCCTGGCGCTCGACGTCGCGTGCGACGAGATCGGAGCTTCGTCGTGAAGGTCGACACCGATACGCACCCGCTCCCGGCGATCTGGTCGAATGTGTATGGAGCGGCGCGGACGCTCCTCGCCATGGGCACACTGGCGACCCTGCTCGCCAACGACACGCAGACGCTCTTCGTTGCCTCCGAGTCCGGCGCTGGCGCGCCCACCTCCGCTCTGCATCGTCTCGGGCTCTTCTGGATGATGGACGGGTGTCTGGAGGCTGCGCACGTGTTCGCGGCGCTCTCGCTCGTCGTGGTTGCGAGCGGGTGGCGACCGCGTTGGACGGGCGTGATCCACTGGTGGATATCGTTCAGCTTCGCCTGCGCGTGCGTGCCGCTGGACGGTGGCGACCACGTGGCGTCCGTGCTCACGCTGCTGTTGCTGCCGATGACGTTGCTGGACCCGCGGCGTTCGCATTGGGATCCCCCTGCGGTTCCCCGAGGCGCAGCCGCGGGGGTCCGTTGGGCGCTCGGGCGGGCTCTGCTCACGCTCGTACGATTGCAGGTCGCGCTGATCTACTTTCACGCCGCGATCGCGAAGGTGGCCATTGCCGAGTGGAAGAACGGAACGGTGCTCTACTACTGGCTCACCGATCCGATGGTCGGGGTGCCCTCCTTCGCGCACGGGTGGCTCGACACGCTCCTCGCATCTCCGTGGGTCGTGGTGCCCGCGACGTGGAGCGCCCTCGTACTCGAGCTCCTGCTCTTCATGGCGCTGACGATGTCCCGTCGGCATCGCGCTCCGCTACTCGTGATCGGGCTGGTATTCCACGCGTCGATCGTCCTCGCATTCGGCCTCGTCAGCTTCTTCTTCTCGATGGCCGCGGCGCTGGTCCTGCTCATCCGGCCGTGGGAGCAGCCGTTCTCGTTCCCGTGGGCGCCTTCGTCCGCGCCCGCGCGCATGCGTCACGTGCAATCGGGATTCTCCCGAGGGGATGTCCCGGATCGCAGCGAGAGTGGTGGTGCGTCGTCGAGGCGATCCAATCACTCGTGATGCACTGCGCAAGGTCACGGCTCGCTTGCGAGCGCCGCCGGCCGATCGATCGCCCGCGGCGTTGCGCGCGTCGACGCCCCCCACGCCCGCGATGGATCACCGCGACCGCCCGCGCGTAGACTGCTGCGCTCGTGGTCGCTCCGCCGCAGACGCGCTCGCCGACCGAGCTCTCGACGTGGCTCGCGTGTCGGCGGGCGAGCGCGCTCGATGCTGCGTTGCGGGAGCAGCGGATCGCTCGCCCGAGTGGCCACGACCCGACCCGGGACCTGCTGCGCGAGCGCGGCGATCGCCACGAGGCTCGCTACGTCGAGCAGCTGCGTGCGAGCGGCCGCGAGGTCGTCGACCTGCGTGCGCGCGGCGTCGACGAGGTGGTCGACGCGATGCGCCGTGGCGTGTTCGCGATCGTGCAGGCCACCCTCGCCGCCGATGGATGGTCGGGCGCCGCGGACGTGCTCGTGCGTGTCGACGGCGACGTGCCCGCGTCGCGGTGGGGCCCATGGTCGTACGAGGTGCACGACACCAAGCTCGCGAAGGAGACGAAGGTCGGCACGCTCGTGCAGCTCGCGGTCTACTCGGAGCTGCTCGCCGAGCTGCAAGCGGCGCGGCCGCGCAGCTTCGCCGTGGTCCCGCCCGGCGAGCCGCTCACGCCCGTGCCCTACGAGTTGAAGGACTGCGCGGCGTATGTCCGTGCCGCGCGGCGGCGGTTCGAGGCCGAGGCGAGCGGCGATGCGCTCGAGCGACTCGCGGCGCACGAGCCCGAGCCGTGCGCGCACTGCAGTGTGTGTCGCTGGTGGAAGGACTGCGACGAGCGGCGGCACGAGGTCGATCACCTGAGCTTGGTCGCGGGGATCAGCCTCGCGCAGCGCGTCGAGCTGAGGCGGCAGAAGGTGACGACGACCGCGGTGCTCGCACGCACGCCGGAGCTCGCGGAGGCGCCGCAGCGCGGGCATCGTTCGAGCTATCGACGGCTGCATCGGCAGGCGGCCGTGCTCGTGCGTGGGCGGGAGCTCGAGCGTCCGGAGCACGAGCTCGTCGCGATCGATGCCGCGTTCGGGTTGTCGCGGTTGCCGGAGCCGAGCGCGGGCGATCTGTTCCTCGATCTCGAGGCGGATCCGTTCGTCGAGCCCGCGGGGCGCGAGTATCTGTTCGGGCGCTCGTGGATCGAGGCGGGCGAAGATCGCTACGAAGCGCTGTGGGCGACCGACGAGGCCGCGGAGCAGCGTGCATTCGAAGCCACGATGGACGTGATCATGGCGCGCTGGGCCGCGGATCCGGCGATGCACGTGTATCACTTCGGTGCGTACGAGCGCGGCGCGCTGGCGCGGCTGGTGGGGCGGCACGCGACGCGGGCGAGCGAGCTCGATCGATTGCTGCGCGCGGGTGTGCTGGTCGATCTGCACCAGGTGGTGAAGCGGACGCTCATCGCGAGCGTGCAGCGCTACTCGCTGAAGGAGCTCGAGCGCTTCTTCGGCTTCGTGCGCGCGCTGCCGCTCGCGGACGCTCGTCGTGCGATGCGAGGGGTCGAGCAGGCGCTCGAGCTCGGGCTGGCCGACGCGATCGACGACGAGGTGAAGCGCGACCTCGAGGCCTACAATCGCGACGACTGCGTCTCGACGCGGTGGTTGCGGGACTGGCTCGAGCAGCTGCGTGCCGAGCTCGAGCACACGCAGCGCATCGTGCTGCCGCGGCCGGAGCTCGGCGACGGTGCGGCGCCCGAGCAGATCGCGGCGCACGAGGACGAGGTCGCGCGCGTGCAGGCGCGGCTGCGCGAAGGCGTGCCGGAGGATGGGCAGCGCACGACCGAGGAACATGCGCGGTGGGTGCTGGCGCATCTGCTCGAGTTCCACCGCCGCGAGGACAAGACTGCGTACTGGGAGAAGTTCCGCCTGCAGACGCTCGACGAGGACGAGCGCCTGCGCGAGCGCGATGCGATCGCGGAGCTCGAGCCGTTCGGGACGCCGGAGAAGCTCGCGCGTTCGTTGCGGCTGCAGTACCGCTTCGCGAAGCAGGAGACGACGCTGCGTGTCGGGGATCAGCTTTTCCACGAGGACGGTGAGTCCTTCGGCAGCGTGCACGCGATCGATCGCAGCGCGCGCGCGCTCGAGGTGAAGATCAGCAAGGCGTCGTGGGGCGAGCGCGGGCACCCGAGCTGGCTCTTCAAGTGGAAGCACCACGACCCGAAGCCGAAGCCACAGGCGCTCGTGCGGCTCGCGACCGCGTGGGCGAGCGGGAGCACGCAGGGGCAGTGGGATGCCGCGCGGGCGCTGCTGTTGCGCGAGCGGCCGCGGCTTCGCGGCGACGTGCCATGGCGCCTCGAGGGCGAAGGTGGGCAGGCGCAGGCGAAGCGGGTGGTGCTCGCGCTGGATCGATCGGTGCTCGCGGTGCAGGGGCCGCCGGGGACGGGCAAGACGCATACGGGCGCGGAGATGATCGTCGCGCTGGTCGAGGCCGGGCGTCGCGTCGGCGTGACCGGGCTGAGCCACGCGGTGATCAACAACCTGCTCGCGAAAGTGCGAGAGGTGTCGGGCGAGCGCGTGGTGGTCGGTGCGCTCGTGGGTGAGCACGGTGGTGGCGATGCGGGGGGCGTGCGCGAGACAAAGGAGCACGCGGTGGTGCGCGAGTGGCTCGCGACGGGCGAGGTGAAGGTGATCGGCGGCACGCCGTGGCTGTGGGCGCGCGAGGAATTCGCGGGTGCGGTCGACGTGCTGTTCGTCGACGAGGCGGGGCAGCTCGCGCTCGCCGATGTGCTCGCGGTCGCGGGCGCGGCGGGACGCGCGATGGGGAGCGTGGTGCTGCTCGGGGATCCGCAGCAGCTCGAGCAACCGCGGACCGCGAAGCATCCCGAGGGCACCGAGGGGTCTGCGCTCGCGTGGGTGATCGGGGCGCGCGCGACGATCGAGGACGAGCGGGGGATCTTCTTGGAGGAGACCTGGCGGCTGCCGCCGAGGATCTGTGGATTCACTTCGGAGGTGTTCTACGACGGGCGGTTGCGCGGGCGCGACGGGCTGGAGCGGCGGAGGTTGTGCGGAGCGGGGAGCTTCGATGGGGCGGGGCTGTGGCTCGTGCGGGTGGAGCACGAGGGACGCGCGGTCGAGGCGGTGGAGGAGATCGAGGTGATCGCGGGGATCGTCGCGGAGCTCGTGGGCGGCGCGACGTGGGTGGACATGTTCGGGGAGGAGAAGCGGATTGCGGGGAAGGACGTGATGGTGATCGCGCCGTACAACGCACAGGTCGCTGCGCTCGAGGCAGTGCTCGGGCCGCTCGGCGTGCGGTGTGGGACCGTGGACAAGTTCCAGGGGCAGGAGGCGGAAGTGGTCGTGTATTCGATGACGAGCAGCTCGATCGCGGATGCGCCGCGGGGGATGGAGTTTCTCTTCGATGCGCACCGCTTCAACGTCGCGAGCTCGCGCGCGCGCGTGGCGTGTGTGGTGGTCGCGAGCGGACGGTTGCTCGATGCGGAGTGCGGGAGCGCCGAGCAGGTCGCGCTGGCGAATCGGATCTGTGCGTTCGCGGAGCGGGCGGAGGGCCGCACTCGCGGGATCAGCTCGGGCAGGTCGTGATCACGCGGAACGGCTCCCCCGCGCAGCTCTCGCGGCAGCGATCCACGCGCGGCGGATCGCTCCAGCCGCCACACGCGAGTCGGCACATCACGTGGCACGACTGCGCGGCCGGGCCGGCCGGCTCGATGCGCTCGCGCCCGCCCTCGAGGTAGCCCCAGTAGCCGGTCGAGCTGCGTGCGCCGTCGGCCTGTCGCCACTCGCCCGTGATGCGCGTGGCAACGCCCGCGTCGGTGCGGAATCCCAGCACCATCTCGTGCTTCAGGGCATCGGTGCCGTCGGTGTTGTTCAAGTCGAGCATGACGGGCAGCCAGAGGATCCGCGTGTCGGCCGTGCCTTCCACGGACGCCTCGTCGAGCGGGTCCTCGCCGAGCTGGGGCTTCGCGTAGGTCGTCGTCACGCCGTGGGCGCTCACGTGCCCGGTCTTCGTCACCGACAGCGAGAGCTCGCAGTCGTCGTCGCGCAGCACCAAGCTGTAGATCCCGCGGATCCCGACCCCGCTCTGTGCGCCCGGGTTCGTCCCGGTCACCACCGTCTGGAATTGCCACTCGCCGCTCGCCGCCGCAGCAGCCGCGCAGACCTCGGGGGGAAACTTCGGCCCGGGCGGACGCGTGTCCGGCACGAAGCCCGGCTTCTTCGGCTTCTTCACCGGTGCCTGCGGTGTCTCCGGCACCGGCTCGGGTGCGGGCGGCGGAGGAACGTCGGGCGTGAGCAGGGCCAGACTCAGCGCGGTCGCACCCACGGAGACGCCGATGCCGGTCGGCAACGTCCAGCGCAGCGCGTTTCGCGTGAGACGTCGCGACGTGACGCGCGAGAGCTCGCGATCCTCGAGGATCGCCTGCATCGCGAGCGACGCCGACGTCTGATCCTGCGTGCTCAGCAGCATCACGCTGCGCACGAGCAGCGGATCCGCGCCGCGGGTCGGCGTCTCGAGCCGGCGCAGCCACTGCGCGAGCGGCTGTGCGAGCGCGTGGATGGCCAGGCCGAAGCGCAGCGGACTGCGTTGCGCGGAGCCGTGCAACAGGCCCACGGAGGTCTCGAGCACGGAGTCGGTCAGCCTTGCGACGGGCTCGCTCCAGCGCTCGGGATCGCTGCGGCGGGCCAGCGGCAGCCGCACGCCGAGCACGGATGGATCGCGACTGGTCGCAGCGACGAGCTCGGCATATCCAGGGGCCGCGTCGAGCTGCGTGACGACGATGTGGATCGGGACGTGCGCGCCACATCCGGTCGCGACCGCGTCGAGCACCGGACGCAGCGCGGCGTCCGCCGTTCCGCCCGTGAGGTCGCCGAGCGGCACGAGCACGACCACGCCGGCCAGCGGGCGCACGCGCGTCGTGAGTACGAGCTGGTCCACGAGCACCCGCAGCTCGCGCTCGGCTCCGCGCGGATCGTCGTGCACGTCGTACTCGACGAACGCCGCGACGTCGGACACGCGCGTGCTGACGCGTCCGTCGTTGCTCGTGGAGCGATGCACGTACGAGAGCCGGCAATGCGTCAGCAGCGAGGACTTGCCGGCGCCGCGGCGACCGACGACGAGGAACAGCGGTAGCGCGGCCGAGGCCTGCTTGTCGCGCGCACCGACCAGCGCACGGCGCAGCAGCGTGAGCTCGTTCACCGTGGGATCGTGCGGGGCCATGGCGGTGTCGGATCAGCGGATCGCAATGGCGACGATCGCGGCGACGACCGACGCACCGGCGAGGCCGAGCGGCGCCCAGGCGTACCAGGCCGTTCGCGGTGCCACGACGTGCGACTCGGCGGGCGCGAACGGAACGATCCCGGTGGTGATGCCGAGCATCGTCGCGAGCCGACGACGGTGCGCGAACAGGCCGGCGTGGTCACCGGAGAGCGCGTACGTGCCGGCGAAGCCGAGCCCGAGCACGAGATGGTAGACGCGGACCACCGACCACCGCTCTTCGGCGACGAGCCGCTCGAGGCGAGCGAAGAAACCCACGCCGGCGTTGTTGTCCTCGAAGTAGTGCAGCGTGAGCGCGGCGGGCTGCCAGTCGATCGGGGAGTAGTGGGCGCCGAGCAGCTCGTCGAGGAAGGCGACCATGGCGTAGAGCGCAGCGCGGAAGTCGTGCTCGGGGATCCCGGCCGCGGCACCGTGGGTGGAGGCGGTCGCGATGAGCGAGTCGATGGTATGGCGGAGCTGTTGCGGGTATGGGCGCGAGGCGGGGTCGTCGGCGATCGCAGTCGCGAGCTGCAGCAGCGGGTGGAAGAGCGAGTCGAGGGGCGCCGCGGGCACGGGGGGACGCTACCACTGCAGGCGTCCGGCAGCACGGCGTCGAGTTGCGCGTGGGCGGTTCGCGGGGCTCGAGGGATTTCGGTGGTGGCCCGTTGCGCGGCCGCGCCCGTGCGAGACTCGTCGGTGGAGATCGGGCCCGATGAAGATCGTCCTGTTCGGCGCGACCGGCATGGTGGGCAGTGGTGTGCTGCGCGAGTGCCTGCTCGCGGAGGACGTGACCGAGGTGGT
>CAZFKC010000107.1:18496-37645 GCA_964519175.1 uncultured Nannocystaceae bacterium | reverse complement strand
GCACGGAGCAGGGTGTCCGGAAGAACGCTTCGCGTTCTTCCGCACCCTGCTAGCGACTCGGCCACGCGCGCTTCGAGAGCGCGAGCACGGCGAACGCGATCGGCCCCAGCGCGAGCACCACGAGCGCGACGCGGAGCCCGTGCGCGTCGGCCAGCAACCCGAGCAGCCACGGCGCGAAGATGTCGATCGGTGCGAACACGTGCGCGACGACGCCGACCATCACCGCGCGGCCGGGCAGCGCCGCGTAGCACTGCGCGGTCCCGATCGGATAGAGCGGCGCCGAGCACAGCCCGAGCGCGAAGAGCCCGAGTGCGGCGAGCGGCACCGTCGGCGCGAGCCACCAGCACAGACACGCAGCGGCACAGCCGAGCGCACCGCCGCCGAGCAGCCGCCGCGCCGACACGCGCGCGAGCAGCCGCTCGGTCGCGAAGAGCCCCACGCCGCACCCGGCCGCCCATGCCGCAGCGGCCAGTGCGGCCTCGGCCTCGCTCGCGCCGCGATCCTGTCGCAGGTGCAGCATCGCCAGCGCCACGAGGATCTCGTCGAGCAGCGTGCACATCGTCGTGACGCCGAGCCACACCAGCAGCAGCCGGTTGCGCAGCACGACCGCGAGGCGCTCGCGAGGCCCCTCGTCCTCGGGCTCGGGCGCGGCCGCGTGCGCGGGCGCATCGACGCGCCAGAGCGCGAGCGCATGCAGGAGCAGCAGCACCGCGATGAGGCCCAGCGCGACGCGCCACGATCCGCCGAGCAGCGCCACCGCGCCGATGCACGCAGGCGCGGCGAGATCACCGAGCGCACCGGCGAGCGTCCAGCGGGCCATCGCCCGCTCGCGTGCGTCGGGGGCCGCATCGACGAGCGCGGCCTGGGCGAGCGCACCCACGCAGCCCGACGCGGGCGCCGTGATGCCGAGCGCGAGCGCGAGCATCCAGGGCGCGGTCGAGAGCGCAGCGAACAGAGCACCGAGCGCCGTGACGACCTGCGCCCCGGCGCGCCAGCGGCGAGCATCGCCGCGCTCGGCCCACAAGAGCAGCCGCGCCTCGAGCAGAGAGCCCAAGACGAGCGGCACGACGAACAGCGTGACCGCCGAGCCCGAGTGCGCGAGCCCGTGGGCGCGCTCGACCGCAGGTGCCTCGATCGTCGGCACGCCCGTCCACAGCTCGTCGAGGAAGGCGGCAGCGATCAGCACCCACGTCGTGGGCCGGAGCCAGCGGGCCGATCAGATGTGCTCGGTGAACGTGCGGGCCATCTCAGCCCACGATGAGCGATCGCTCCGCACGCGTCAACCCTTGCTGGCCTTGACGTGCGCGTCGAGCCAGTCGATCTCTTCGGCCAGCAGCTGCAGCACGTTCTCGCGCGCGACGTAGCCGTGGGCTTCGTTGGGCAGCAGCACGAGCCTTGCCGTGCCGCCGGTGCCGCGGATCGCCGAGAACAGCCGCTGCGACTGCATCGGGAACGTGCCCGAGTTGTCGTCGACCTCGCCGTGCACGATGAGCAGCGGCTCGTCGATCTTCTCCGCGAAGAGCAGCGGTGACACGCGGGCGTAGGTGTCGCGCGCCTCCCAGAGCGTGCGGCGCTCGCTCTGGTAGCCGAACGGCGTGAGCGTGCGGTTGTACGCGCCCGAGCGCGCGATGCCGGCCTTGAACAGGTCGGTGTGCGCGAGCAGGTTCGCGGTCATGAACGCGCCGTAGCTGTGGCCGCCCACCGCGACCCGCTGGCGATCGATCGGAGCGCCGCTCGCCGCCGCATCGATCGCCGCCGCGGCCGCGTCGTGCAGCTGCTCGAGCAGCGTGTCGTTCATCGTCTCCGGATCGCCGACCACCGGCATCGCGGCATCGTCGAGCACCGCGTAGCCGGCGACGAGCAGCGGCAGCGGCGAGGTGCCGGTGATCCGCACGAAGCGATTCGGCGCGGCGCGGACCTGACCGGCGGTGTCCTTGTCGTTGTACTCGAGCGGGTACGCCCAGATGAACAGCGGCCAGCCGCCCTTCGGTGCCTCGCCCGGCGGCAGGTACAGCGTGCCCGACAGCTCGACGCCGTCCCTGCGCGCGTACGTCAGCAGCCGCTTCGTGACGCCCTGCAGCTGCGGATGCGGATCCGGCCAACGGGTGAGCGAGCGCGTGCCCGCATCGCCGTGCAGCTCGAGGTTCGGTGGCACGCTGGGGCTCTCGCGCCGCAGCACCAGCTCGCGGTCGGCCGCGAAGCCGACGAACTCGACGTGCTCGCCCTCCGGCGACTCGTGCACCTTCACGCTCTTCTTCGTGTCGAGCTCGAAGCGCGCGAGATACGGGCGCTCGCCCTTGGGGCCCGCGCCGTCGGCATCGAGCCAGATCGCGCCCTCCTCCACCCGCACCGCCCGGTGCCCGTTGGCGAGCGTGGTGTGCACGGGGCGCCCGGGATCGCCGTAGTCGTCGCGCGACGAGCGATCGAACAGCTGCACGGGTGCCGCCTCGGCATCGAGCGCGAACAACCAGGTCGTCACCCAGCGTCGGTCGCGATCGTACTCGGTGACGAGCGCGCTGCTGCGATCGGCGAGCTCGTCCACCGCCATCACGCGGAAGCGCGTGCGGCCGAGCTCGACCGGCGCCGCGAACGGGGCCGTGGCGCGCATGATCCGATCGCGCTCCGTCGCGGGCTTGCGCGGATCTCCGTCGTCGGTCGCCTCGATCCAGCGCAACGTCGCCGGCTCGGTGGGAATCCAGCCGACGTCGCGCGGGCCAGTGCGCACGCCCTCGATCGGGATCGTCTCCGCGGGATCCTGGTCGGCGATCGTCGCGACCACCCGGCCCTGCCGATCCCACACCTCGACCACGCGGCCGAACAGCTCGGCGGGGACCTGGTACGAGAACGGCCGGCGTACGCGCTCGACCAGCACGTAGCTGCCATCGGGCGAGAGCGAGACGTCGTCGAAGATCGCCGGCGCGCCGATCGGCGTGCGCGTGCCGTCGTCGGCGAGCTCGACGATCTGCCCGGTCGCGAACCACTCGAAGCGCAGCTCGTCCTGTGCATTGGTCAGGAGGTCCTGCCAGGTGCGGTTCTGGGCGCGCTCGCCGGTCGCGTCCTCGATCACCGGGCCACCGGGCACCTCGGCCGTGGCGGGCGGCCGAGCGCCGGGTCGATGCGGCACGATCGCCAGCAGCCCGCCGGTCGGTAGCCAGCGATGGCTCGGTGCGAGCACGTCGAGCACCTCGCCGCGGCTGCGCTCGTTCGCGCCGTCCTTGCCCGCCGTCCACAGCACGACCTTGTCGGGCTCGAGCTCGAGCCACGCGAGCTGCGTGCCGTCGGGGGACCAGCTCGCGGCCGCGAGCGGGTTGCCACCGGGCGGATCGATCCAGGTCTCCTCGGCGGTCGCGATCGAGATCACCGAGAGCCCGTCGGGTGCACGCACGCGGCGCTGCGCCGCGCGGCGCTCGTCGATGCGCATGCCGGCGAGCCGCGCGAACGGGCGCGCGACCTCCTCGATCGGCGGCATCGCGCGGCCGTGGGTGAGCAGGATCGCAGTGCCGGCGGGATCGAGCTGGCTGCTCGGCGTGGGACGTGCGTCGACGAGATCGACGATGGCGCGCGCCGGCTCGCGCCACGTGCGATCGATCGCCGCGATGGGCCCCGCGGCCTTCGCCGGCTCGGTCGTCGGCATCGCCGTGAGGGGCTGCTCGCAGCGCGGGCACTCGCCCTCGCTCTCGCCCTTGCTCGCGCACGCGAGCGCCAACACGACCACCATGATCGGAGCCCAACGGCGCACCATCAGCGGATCGTATGCGCGGGCGCCCGTGCGCACCAGCCGGGTCGCCCCCGCATGTGCTGGGTGAACGCGGAGCGCAGGCTCACACCGCCGCGTCGGCGGCGGTGAAACTCTCGCGCAGACGTGCGAGCGACAGCTCGCAGAGCAGCGTCTCACCGCGCTTCACCCGTAGGCCGGCCGGCCCTGCGGCGACCTGCCCGATGCGCACGGCACCATGGCCCGCGAGCGCAGTCTCCAGCTCCGCGCGCGCGGCCGGTGCTGCCGCGAACAGGATCCGCCCGGTGGACTCGGAGAACAGCGCGGCGAACGGCGCGAGCGCCGGCGCAGCGGCGGCCACGTCGAGCTCGATCGCGAGCTCGCTCGCCAGCGCGAGCTGGGCCGCCGCGATCGCGAGGCCACCACGCCCCGGCGCATGCGCGGCGGCCACGAGCCCGCGGTCACGCACGCGCACGAACGCGGCGTAGCGGGCAGCGCAGGCAGCCGCATCGGTTCTCGGCACCGCGCCCGCGTGGTGCAGCCCGTGCAGCCGGAGCACGGAGCTGCCGCCGAGCTCGTCCTTCGTCTCGCCGAGCAGCCACAGCTCGGCGCCGACGGGCGGCACCATGTCGAGCGCACGATCGACGTCGTCGAGCTGCCCCATCACGCTCACCAGCAAGGTCGGCGGGATCGAGATCTTGACCCCGCCGATCCACGCGTCGTTCTTCATCGAGTCCTTGCCGGACACGAGCGGCACGCCGTGCGCGACGCAGGCCTCGAGCAGGCCTTCGCAGCAACGCACGAGCTGCGCGAGCTTGTGCTCGCCGTCGGGCGTGCGCTCGCTCTGCACCGGATCGGGCCAGCAGAAGTTGTCGAGCGCGGCGAGCCGATCGATGCGCGCGCCGGCACACAGCACGCGCCGCACGGCCTCGTCGACGCATGCGTGCGCCATCGCGAAGCTGTCGAGCTCGCTGTAGAAGGGATGGATGCCCTCGCCCAGCACGACGCCCTCGGGTCGGGCATGACGGGCGCGCATCACCGTGGCCGTGGCCGGCACGTCGCGACGCGCCCCGACGAGCGGCTTCACCACCGAGAGCCCCTTCACCTCGTGGTCGTAGTGGCGCACGAGCTTCGACGCGCTCGCGTGCTCGGGCGACGACAAGAGCGCGAGCACGTTCGTGCCGAGCTCGGCGTCGGCGCGCCAGGGCTCGTCGCCGCTCGTCTCGGCCGGCGGCGGCGCGAGCCGGGCGCGCAGGACCGGCAGCGGCACGCCGTCGTGCAGCAGCTCGAGCGGTAGGTCGGCGACGATGCGCTCGCCCCAGCGCACCTCGAAGCGACCGCTGTCGGTGAACTCGCCGAGCACCGTGGCCTCGACCTCGTAGGCGTCCGCGAGCGCGAGCAGCCGCGGGAGTCGATCGGGCGGCACCGCGAGCGTCATGCGTTCCTGCGCCTCGCTGATCAGTACCTCCCACGGCTGCAGCCCGGGGTACTTGAGCGGCGCACGGGCGAGGTCGAGGCGTGCGCCGTTCGTCGCCGTCGCCATCTCGCCCACCGACGACGACAGCCCGCCCGCGCCGTTGTCGGTCATCGCGGAGAACAGCCCTTCGTCGCGCGCGACGGTGAGCATGTCGAACATCATCTTCTGCGTGATCGGATCGCCGATCTGCACGGCCTGCACCGGCGCGCTCTCGTCGAGTCGCTGGCTCGAGAACGTCGCGCCGTGGATGCCGTCCTTGCCGATGCGTCCACCGACCATCACGATCGCGTCGCCCACCGCCGCATACTTCTCGTGCGTGGGGCGGCCCGCCGCCGTCACCGGCATGAGTGCGACCGTGCCGCAGAAGACCAGCGGCTTGCCCAGGTAGCGCGCGTCGAACAGCTCGAAGCCGCGGCTCATCGGGATGCCGGCCTGGTTGCCGCCGTCGATGACCCCGTGGTGCACGCCGCTGCGGATCCTCCGTGGGTGCATCAGCCCCACCGGCACCGGCCCGTCGTGCCGCGGATCGCCGAAGCAGTAGCCCCACACGTTGGTGAGCAGATCGGCGCCGCGCCCCGTGCCGAAGCTGTCGCGGTTGACCCCGACGATGCCGGTCATCGCCCCGCCGTAGGGATCGAGCGCGGACGGCGAGTTGTGGGTCTCGACCTTGTAGACCAGGTGATCGTCGGGGCTGAAGCGCACCACGCCCGCGTTGTCGTGGAACACCGAGACGAGCCACGGCTCGGCATCCGTGTCGAGGCCGCTCGCGCGACGCTCGGCCGCGATGCGCTCGGTCGCGCCGCGCACGAACGTGCGGAAGAGGCCGCGCTCGATCCGGCGGACCTCGCCGTCCGTCGCGACCTCGATCGGCGCCGCGAAGATCTTGTGCTTGCAGTGCTCGCTCCACGTCTGCGCGAGGCACTCGAGCTCGGCATCCGTGGGATCGCGACCGACGGCCCGGAAGTGCTCGGCGATCGCCCGCATCTCGACCAGCGAGAGCGCGAGCAGCCCGGCCTCGGAGATCCGGCGCAGCTCCGCGTCGTCGGCCGTGCGCAGCGGCACCGTGCCGACCTGCACCGCCACCTCGTTGCCGGCGCGCGGGATCGAGAGGTCGAGCACGCGCGGGAACGACTCGATGCGCGCGCGCTGGATGAGCGGGTTGTAGAGCAGCTCCCGCGCCGCGCGCTCGAGCTGCTCGGTGGGCACGCCCCACACGAGGTACATCGTCGAGCTGTACGCGGCGCCGTCGAGCCTGCGCCCCAGACAGTCCTCGGCCGCGCGCTTGACGGTCGCGCCCACCGTGTCCGTGACGCCGGGCCCGAAGCCGACCGTCAACGCGGCGGGCGGCGTTCCCCACCGATCGGGCAGCATGCCCACCGCACCGGTCTCGGCGATCGGATCGACGAGGGCCGCGAGCACCTGCTCGACCTCGGCCGCATCGATCCCGAGATCGAGGTGGAACACCTTGCGCGTGCGCAGCTCGCTGGGAACGATCCCGCTCCATGCCGCGAAGCGAGCCGCGCTCGCGACCGCGAGGGCATCGCGAACGTGCGGCTGGACCTCGATCTCGAGCCGCCACGGCGTCGAATCGCTCGGTGCGCCCGTGCCAGTCGGCGATGCCATGGCCGCTGACATCGCCCCGCGACACCGCTGGTGTCAAGCCGCCGCCGCGCACCACCCTTCGACGCGTTCCAGCACGCCGGCGCCCTTGACACGCGCGCGTACGCACTGCACCATCGACTCGTTCGAGCCCTCTCGCTCCGCCCCGTGTCGACGGATTGTCCGTCGAGCAGAGGTCGGGACCGGTGGTGATGGCGGGCTCGTGCGGCGCGTCGGATCGCGCGCCGCATCGTCGCCGAATCCCTCCCGACGAGGGGCGACGTCGTCCGGTCCGTCCGCCGAGGTGGAACGCATGGGGCATCCCGAGCCGCAGCTGGAGAGCTTGCAGCCGCCATCACAAGGGCCGACCGAACAGGCCGACGATGCATGGGCGCAGTCGCTGCGCGAAGTGTTCCGCGAGGTGATCGCGTCCTTGCCCGATCACGCGACGTTGGGTGAGCTGGTGAACGCTGCGCGGGCCAACGCGCACATGGCTCCGGTGCTCGGCATCCTGACGGTGCAGGAGCTGATCGACGTCGCGCGCAAGCGCCCGCCGAAGCCGGCGCCGGGCAAGAACGGCCGCAGCAGCGCACCGCGCGAGGTGCAGCTCGACGAGGACGGCAACCCGATGATGGATCTCGGCGATCCCGGCGCGCTCGTCATCCGTCGCCGCGCCGACGTGCCCGACGGCGACACCCGCGTGCTGCGCTGCCTCGCCGAGCGTGGCGGGCTGCGCGAGAGCGATCTGACCAGCCTCGCCAGCCTCACGAGCGAGCAGCTCCGCATCATCCTCCGCAGCCTGCGCGCGAAGGGCCTCGTGCATGTCGAGGGCAGCGGCGTGAAGCGCCGGCTCAAGATCACGCGCCACGGCAACGCGCAGCTGCGCAAGATGGGCTAGTCCTCGAGGACGCGGCCGAAGTAGCTGTAGAGCAGCTCGAGGTCGCGGTTGAACGCGTTCAGCTGCGACTCGAGCGCGTCGTACATGCGCTCGCGCGCGTCGATGAGCCGCGCGTCGTAGACGCCGCCGTCGCCGTAGAGCACCTCCCGCGCGACCATCCGGTCGCGCTCGGGGATCGCGTCGTCGACGATGCGCTTCCAGTCGGCGAGCAGCTCCTCGCGGGGCGTCGGCTTGCCCTCTTCGCGCGGCGTCCCGAGCATGCGGAACACGTAGGCGGGATACAGGGCGTCGGGATCCTCGCCGCGCACGATCGGCAGCAGCAGGTTGCGCTCGTGGGGGAACACCACGCGTCCGCGGCGCGGTGCGAGTGCGCCGGCGCCGAGGCCGGCCGTCGCGAGCCCGCCCACGATGCCGAGCGTGCCGATGCTGGTCGCCGACGCAGCGCGCAGATCGAGCAGACCGCCGCCGACCGCCACGGCCGCCGCGGCCGCGACCGAGCTGATCGTCAGCGCGAGCCGCTGCCGCTGCTCGCGGCGCTCGAGCTCGCGGATCGCCGCCTCCATCTGGTCGCCGGTGCAGTCGGCCTCGAACAGGAGCGAGCCCAGCTCGATCTCCACGGAGGAGATCCGCAGCGCGACCTGCAGCCGCGCACCGACGACCTCGACGGAGCGGTCGTCGGCCGCGAGCCGGCGCGCGCGCAGGAGGCGTGCGATGTGGCCCTCGAGCCCGACCGCCCGCGCAGTGCGGCGGACCTCGAGCGGGACGTCACCGAGCTCGGCGAGCAGCTCGGGGTCGGTGAGCGGCGGATCGACGCGCTCCCCGTCGCCGAAGCGCCGCGTCGGCCGCATGCAGTCGTCGGTCTCGCCCGGGTCGATGATCACGGTGCGCGAGGGCACGGAGGCCGGCACGCTGGGCCCGACGTGCATGCATCCCCGCGTCGCGCCGAGGGTGGCGAGCGCGAGCACGGCGATGACGCGCGAACCAAACATGAACGCCGCCCGCGATGATATCGCGGACGGCGTCCAGGGGAGATCCGGCGGTCTTCAGCCCGCGGGCGGAAGGTTCGACGAGATCGCGCCGGTCAGGCAGCGCATGGCGGGGCTGAAGTCGGTGCTGCAGATCGACTCGATGCAGCAGTGGACCTCGTGGTCGTCTTCCTCGGTCGCCGGGTTGTCCGGCACGTTGAGGCTCTCGCAGACCTCCTGCACGCGCGTCGGGAAGATCGCGAGGCCGCGCTCGTTCACGCAGCCGGGCGCGATGTCACCGAACTCCCAGATCTTGTCCTCGACCTCGACGCCGCTCATCGCCTCGGCCGGCGGGATGTCGTCCTCGGTCCAGGTGCGGTAGTCGAGCGCGAACACGCCGCCCATGGTGGGCTCGTACGGCGGCTCGGCGTTGTGCTGCGTCACCTCGGGCACCCCGAGGATGCCGAGCATGATGACTTCCTTCTCGTCGTGCTCCGCGACGTACTTCAGGTAGTCGATGTAGCGCGCCGTCGGGTGCAGCACGTCGTTCACGGCCGACACGCAGCTGCTGTAGTTGCCGGAGGCGTCGGGGCCGGTGCAGGTGACGCCCGCGTTCCAGCAGATCGCCGACGACGGCTGCGGCGTATCCGAGTGCGGGTTCGTCTCCCAGTACTGGGTGTTCATGTCGTTGGTGAAGTAGGAGAACCCGTTGGGCGCAGCCACCGAGCAATCCACCTCGTCCGTGACGATGACGATGGCGAGCAGCGCACCCTCGCGGAGGAAGGGCTCGTTGAACTGACCCCACTCGAGGTCGGCCATGCACTCTTCCTTCGAGGGGTTGTTCCAGCACGCCTCGGGGTTGATCGCCTGCAGCATCGTCTCGAGCGGCGCCTCGTAGCCGCAGCCGTCGATGCCCTGCGGGCCGATGCACGACAGCGCCTTCGCGGCGTCCATCGCCGGGTCGAGCCCGGTGCCGGCGTTGCTGCCCTGCGAGTCGAAGTGCAGGAACTGATCGCCCGGCGCCACGTCGACCGGACAGTTGGTCGTGCACGCCTCGTTGATGACGAGCGGGTCGCTGGGGTCGAGGCCGGTGAACCGGTTGATGCGCGCGTTGCAGCCGTCGTAGACCGGCGCGCCGCGGCGCGGGGTGTAGTCCGGCTTCTGGAACGGCGTGCAGAGCGGGTGACCGAAGTCGGTCGTCGTCACCATGATGTTGACGCTCGGCGAGACCGGGTTGCCGGCCTGGTCGGTGAGCGTCTGGAGCTGGTTGATGAGCAGCGGGAAGTTGGCCGCGAGGTTCAGCTGCTCCTCGCCCATCGTGCCGGAGTTGTCGATCACGAACACCACGTCGATCGCGGTGCAGTTCGTGTCGATGCCGCAGCCGGTCTGCCCGCCCGTGGTCTCGACGAGGAAGTCGAGCTTCTCGCCGGTCTCTTCGCCTGCGCTCGAGCTGCTGGTGTCGGCCTGGCCGGAGCTCTCGCTCGCGCTGACCGAGCTCATCGACATGCCCGTGGACTCGGCCGTGACCTGGGCATCTCCGTCGTCGCCGCAGCTCGAGAGGAACGAGCCAGCCGCGAGCGCAATAGTTGCGAACCTGCGATGTGTCATTGAAGGAAGTCTCCGCGTCGTGCGACGGAGCTACGGATCCCCGCAGCCGCCCGCCGATTGGCAGTCTCTCAGAGCCGTGCGTGCATCACAAGCGAAGCGCTCGTGTGGCCCCTCGTGATCGATCGTGACGACACGAGCGATGCACGACGGCTCACGAGAGTTCGTGAGTTGAATCGCTCGCCCGAGTCGCCTGGCACGCCACACCGTGGCGTGGATGGCAGCGCGCGCTGCCGTCCTTCGTGGGCGCAGCGCGAGCCGACGCACGGGCGGATGCGCGGATGGGCGCGCGAGCCGGCGGCGCGGCGCCCGTCCGCCACCTCGGCGCGCGAGATCAGCCAGCCACGATCAGCCGGGCGGCTGGATCGTGTCCTCGATGATGCCCGCGAGGCAGTTGATCGCGTCGCTGAAGTCGTCGTCGCAGATCGACGTGATGCAGCAGCGGATCTGCTCTTCGCCGCCCTGCTCGTAGTCGAGCGAGTGGCAGACGTCCATCACGCGGGTGTTGGGCGTCGCCTGGCCGGTGAAGTTGCCCATCGCGTCCTGGCCGGTGCAGCCGGGCCCGATGCCGAAGTCGAACTGCTTGTCCTCGTTGGTGACGCCGGCGGCGAACTCGGCCGGCAGGATGTCACCCGCGGGGTACATGCCGTCCTGCCAGTCGCGGTAGACGAGATCCGCCTCGCCACCGGCGATCGGCTCGTACGGCGGATCGTCGGCGTAGTCGGTCACGAGCGGCACCCCGAGGATGCCGAGCATGATGACTTCCTTGCCCTTGCTCTCGCGCAGCTCGCCGACCAGGTAGTCGGTGTAGCGGCTGAGCGGCTGCAGCTTGCCGTCGTCGAGCGAGGTGCAGTCGGTGTACGTGCCGCCGGCGTCGGGCCCGTTGCACGAGACGCCCGCGTTCCAGCAGATCGCGGACGAGGCCTGCTTGTTGCCGTTGTCCGGGTTCGTCTCCTGGTACGCCGGGTCCTCCATGATCGTGTAGTCCTTCACGGAGCACTCGACCTCGTCGGTCACGATCGCGATCGCGAGCAGCGCGCCCGGGCGCAGGAACGGCCGGTTGCCAGGATCGTTCCACTCGGCGCTCGGGTTCAGCGCCTGCAACATCGTCTCGAGCGGCGCCTCGTAGCCGCAGCCGTTGAAGCCCTGCGGACCCATGCACGCGAGCGCCTGCGCGGCGGGCGACTCGTCGGTGCCGTCACCGTTGATGTCGGCCGGCATCACGCCGTCGATGTTGTTGCCCGCCGGGCTGAACGCGATGAACGGATCCGAGGACACGATGTCCGTGGGGCACAGGTTCGTGCACGCCTCGGGCACCATGATCGGGCTCGCACCGAGCCCGGTGAAGTCGTCGATGCGCGAGTTGCAGCCGGTCACGGTCGGCGCGCCCTTGGCGGGCTCGTAGCCGGCCGGCTGGAACGGCGTGCACAGCGGGTTGCCGAAGTCGGTCGTGGTCACGAGGATCTGCACGTCGGGATTCACGGGGTTACCCCCGGAGTCCTGCAGGTTCTCGAGCTTGTCGATCAGCAGCGGGAAGTTCGCCGCGAGGTTGATCTGCTCCTCGGACATCGTGCCCGAGTTGTCGATCACGAAGAGCAGATCGATCTGGTCGGTACAGCCGAGGTCGCTGCCGCCGCAGCCGGTCTGCGTGGTGACGCCACCGATGTCGAGCAGCTCGCCCGTGTCCGGGTCGGGTCCGGTCATCGACTCGGTCGCCGACGGATCCGTCGCCGAGACACTGAGCGAGATGCCGGTCATCGACATCGACGGGTCGTCGTCGGAGTTGCTCTCCTGACCGCACGAAACGAGCAGGAGACCCAGCGCTCCCGAAGAGATCATCGCGAAAGTGTTGCGTTGCATGTCCATGTCCCCCCCGAGAAAGGATGGCTCCCCGCACCATCCACGACCGGTTCCACCCGAGACGGTATCAGAGTCTGTGCAGGATCGTCTCGAGCTTGTTCGCGAACGACGCCGCCAGGCGGTGCCCGCGGCTCACGGAACAGACGCGCGAGAACGCCGGAATTCCAGCGCGCAGATCCGTGAGCCGATTCGGCCCGCTCGCAGCGTCGCACCCGCTGGCCATCGGCCGGCCGCCGGCCGGGCACGGGTGCGAGCGGCAGGATCGGCAGTCCTCACACCACGAAGTTCACGAGCCGGCCGGGCACGACGATCACGCGCTTGGGCGCGGCGTCGCCGAGGTGACGCCGCACGTCGTCGAGCTCCCGCGCGAGCGCGGCCAGCTCGTCCTTGCTCGCGGCCTTCGGCGCAGCGATCTCCGCGCGCCACTTGCCGTTGACCTGCACGACGAGCTGGAACGTGTCGTCGACGAGCAGCGCCTCGTCGGGGGCGGGCCATGGCTCGTGGGCGAGCGACGCCTTGTTGCCGAGCGTGCGCCACAGCTCCTCCGCGAGATGGGGCGCGAACGGCGCGAGCAGCAGGCAGAGCTGCGACGCGGCGTCGTGCGGCAATGGATCCTGGGCGGGGCCTTCGGGCCCCAACAGATCGCGCACGAACACCATGAGCGAGCTGATCGCGGTGTTGAACGACAGCCGCTCGAGTCGCTCGGTGACCTCGTGGATCGTGCGGTGCAGGAGCTTGCGCTGGCGCGGGTTGCCCTCGCCCGCCACCGTGGCGCGCGGCACCTCGGCTTCGCCCTCGGGCACCGCGGGATGGAAGAGCCGCCACACGCGGAGCAGGAAGCGGTGCACGCCGGCGAGACCTTCGGTCTGCCAGGGCGCGCTGTGCTCGAGCGGACCCATGAACATCTCGTAGAGCCGCACGGAATCGGCCCCGTAGGTCGCGACGACCTCGTCGGGGTTGATCACGTTGCCGCGGCTCTTGCTCATCTTGTCCCACTGGATCTCGAGCGCCTCGCCGGTCGTGCGCAGCACGAAGCGCTTGCCGCCGTCGGCCGCGGGATCGTCGATCTCGTCGACGTCGCTGGGCAGGAACACCAGCTTCTTGCCGTCGGGACCGCGCCGGCGATCGAGCGGCAGGAACGTCGCGCCGAGGATCATGCCTTGGTTGACGAGCCGCGTGAACGGCTCGGGCGACGACACGTGCCCGAGATCGAAGAGCACCTTCTGCCAGAAGCGCGAGTACAGCAGGTGCGTCGCCGCGTGCTCGACTCCGCCGACGTAGAGATCGACGGGCATCCAGTAGCGCTCGGCCTCCTTCGACCACGGCAGCGCGCCGTTTTTCGGATCGCAGAAGCGCAGGTAGTACCAGCAGCTGCCGGCCCACTGCGGCATCGTGTTGGTCTCGCGCTGGCTGCCGTCGGGCAGCGTGCGCCAGGCCTCGGCGCGCGCGAGCGGTGGCTCGCCGTCCTCGGACGGATCGTAGTCGGCGACCTGCGGCAGCTCGACCGGGAGCTCGGCGACGGCCATCACGAGCCCGTCCTTGAACACGAGCGGGAACGGCTCGCCCCAGTAGCGCTGCCGCGAGAACAGCCAGTCGCGCAGCTTGTAGGTCACGCGCGACTGCCCCGTGCCGTTGGCCACGAGGTGATCGATCATCGTGCGCTTCGCCTGCGCGGTCGCGAGGCCGTCGATGACCGGCGAGTGCACCGCGACGCCCTCGCCCGTCCACGCTTCCTTCTGCACGTCGACGGGGCTGCCGTCGGCGGGCCCGACCACCTGCACGATGCCCAGCCCCATCGCCTTCGCGAACGCGTGGTCGCGCGCGTCGTGGGCCGGCACCGCCATGATCGCACCGGTGCCGTAGCCCATGAGCACGTAGTCGGCGATCCAGATCGGGATCTTCGCGCCCGTGAGCGGATGCACCGCGAACGCGCCCGTGGCCGCGCCGGTCTTGAGCCCCTCGATCGACTCGGCCTGGCGCTCGCGCTCGCTGCGACGGCGCGTGCGCTCGACGTAGGCGTCGACGTCGGCGCGCGCGGCAGTCGTGGTGATCGTGGCGACGAGCGGATGCTCGGGCGCGAGCACCATGTAGGTCGCGCCGTAGAGCGTGTCGGGCCGCGTCGTGAACACGCGGAGCGACTCGTCGGGGTGCCCGTCGATCGCGAACGCGATCTCGGCGCCCTCGGAGCGGCCGACCCAGTTGCGCTGGATCTCGAGCACGTGCGGCGGCCAGTCGAGCCCCTCGAGATCGAGCAGCAGGCGCTCGGCGTACTCGGTGATGCGCAGCACCCACTGCCGCATCGGCCGGCGCACGACCTCGTAGCCCTCGTCGACCTTCTCGGCGACCTCTTCGTTCGCGAGCACGATGCGCAGCGCGGGACACCAGTTGACCGGGGCGTCGTCGACGTAGGCCAGCCTGCGCGCGTCACGGTAGGCGCGGATCGCCGGCTCGCCGGCCTGCTGCACGTCGCCCGGGATCGGCAGCTCGGCGATCGGTCGCGCGCGCTGCTCGTCGCGGTCGTACCAGCTGCCGAACAGCTGCAAGAAGATCCACTGCGTCCACTTGTAGTAGCCCGGGTCGGTGGTGTTGATCTCGCGACGCCAGTCGTACGAGAACCCCAGCCCCTCGAGCTGCCGCCGGAAGTTCGCGCTCGCGGTCGCGATGACCTGCGAGGGATGCACGCCGGTCTTCATCGCGTGGCGCTCCGCGGGCAGGCCGAACGCGTCCCAACCCATCGGGTGCAGCACGTTGAAGCCGCGCATCCGCTTGTAGCGCGCGACGATGTCGGTGGCCGTGTAGCCCTCGACGTGCCCCACGTGCAGCCCGTCACCCGAGGGGTACGGGAACATGTCGAGCACGTAGTACTTGGGACGCTCGCGATCGATCTCTGCGCGGAAGGTCTCGTGCTGCTTCCAGTAGTCCTGCCAGCGCCGCTCGATCGCTCTGTGGTCGTAGACCATGACCGGCGGACGCTAGCATCGAATCACGGGTCGGGACAGGGCTGGCCCAGGCCCACGAGCCCCGTTCGCACGGCACGGATGTCGATGTCGACGCTGGTCACGAGCATCGAGGTCTGCTGGTTGCTCTCCGCGAAGCACTCGGTGGTCGGCGCGTCGGGCGTTCGATCGGCGACCACGTCGATCTGGTACTCGCCGGCCTCGTGGACCACCACGCCGAGCTCCATCGTCTCGGTGATCGGGCAGCTGGCCTCGTCGCCGAGCACGTGCTCGGGCTCGGCCGGCAACGTGCAGGGCGACGGTGGCGGGTGCTCGCAGCCGATCCTCAGCGCGCGCACCTGCACCCCGACCACGAGCGGGTCGTCGCAGAAATTGCCGCCGACCGGGACGAGTACCGTGGCCCGGGGCTCGCCCTCCCCCGTGCTCGACGAGCCGTCCTCGGGCTCGTCCTTCGGACACCCGAGCACACACGCGATCGCGAGCAGCGACGAGCAGGAGCGAAGAGCTCGCGGAGGGCGGACGGATGCCATGGCGCGCGAGCATAGCAAGTTCGCGAGCAGGCGAGCGCGCGCGATGTGGCGTCGCGTGGAGCCCACGGCTATCCTGGTGGCGATGCGTCGCATCGTCGTGACGATCGCCCTCGGATCGGTCGTGATCCCCGGGCGTGTGCTCGCGGCCCCCGCTGCGACGCCGCCCGCCGCCGAGGCTCCGAGCTCGGATCCGGCGATCGATCGCGCGCGCGACCTCTATCGCGAGGGCGAGGATCGCTTCGCGACCGCCGACTACCTGAAGGCGATCGAGCTGTGGACCGAGGCGTTCGAGAGCGTGCCCGACACGACCGACGCCGCGCGCGTGAAGGCGCTGCTCATCTACAACCTCGCCACCGCGCACGAGAAGGCCTTCGAGATCACCGGCGACATCTCGCACCTGCGCCAGGCGAAGGTGCTGATGGAGAGCTACGCGGCGGATCTGGCCACGCTCGTGCCCGACGAGACCGCGGCCGCGGAGGAGCGCGCGCGGCTCACCGAGCGGCTGAACGGGATCGTCGCGGCGATCGAGAGCCACGAGCGCGAGCGCGCGCGCGAGCGGAAGGCGCGTGGCGGCAGCGCAGCACCCACCACCGATCGCGGCGCCGACCCGAGGCGCAGCAAGGTGCTGGTCGGCACCGGCGCGGGCCTGCTCGGGCTCGGCGTGGCGGGGCTCGCGGTGATGACCGGCGGGCTGGTGATGGGCCGGCGCGCGAACGACATCTCCGGGCTCGCGCCCGAGGACATCGCGGGCCGTCGCGATCGCTTCGATCGCGGTCGCGTGGGCAACGGCATGGCGATCGGTGGCGGCGTCGCGGGAGGCGTGCTGCTGGTGACCGGCGCGGTGCTGCTCGGGGTCGGGCTCGCCGGGCGCAAGGCCGACGCGCGCACGGCCTGGGCGCCGCTCCTGGGGCCGCGCACCGCCGGGCTCGCGGTCGCGGGGCGTTTCTAGCTCGCTAGCTGCAGGTGCCCGCGCTCGCCGGGCCGATGCGCACCGCGTCGATGCGCCAGCCGCCCGGCTCGTCGTTGGCGTCGCAGAGCCCACAGTCGAAGCCCGCCGCGAACACGATGCGCACGGTCTCGCCGTACGCCTCGGGCGGGAGCTCGATCGCGACCTCCGCGAGCGTCGGATCGCTGCCGGCGAACGCCGGCAGATCGACGAGCGGGTTCGGATCGGTGATGCCGCCGCAGTGGTCCACGATCGTGTCGCCGTAGATCTCGTCGGCGGCCGGCCACGCCACCGCGGCGCCGTCGATCCACAGCTCGACGCGACCGCCGTCGGCCTCCGGCAGCTCGCGTGACGGACAGTACGGATCGAAGTCGTAGGTGTGCGCGAACTGCAGGAGCAGCGGATCGGCGCCGCGCGCCGGGATCGCGAGCTCGGGCGAGAAGAGCCGCGTGATGCCGGGCACGGCGCGGCCGGGGTCCGCGATCTGATCGAGGATGTCGTAGTCGCCCGACCACCACTGGCCCGCGATCGCGTCGTGCTCCCAGCCGTCGGGAAGGCCCTCGGTCTCGACGTCCCACGCACCCGGGCCGTCGAGCAGATCCGCGAACGCGTTCGCGCGGCAGAGCGTGGTGCAGTCGTCGTACTCGACGTCGTCGTCGCCTTCGTCGCAGTCCTCGCCCGCGACCTCGTTGACGTGGCCGTCGCCGCACACGGGCAGCGTGCACACCACGTTGCACTCGCACGTGGCCTGACCCGCCGTCGGCGGCTCGCACTCCTCGCCGGCCGCCGCGTTGGCGTGGCCGTCACCGCAGAGCACCGCCGTGCAGTCGAAGTTGCACAGCGCATCGTCGGTGCCGGGATCGGCGGGCATGCAGAAGCTCGGATCGCCGGGCTGCACTGCGCAGCCCGGGATGCCGCTCTCGCTGCTCGAATCCGGGCCGTGGCTCGTGTCGTCGCTCGTCGTCGTCGCGGTGCTCTCGGTCGTCGTCGACGGAGGGCCACCGCAGAAGCCCTCGACGCAGCGCTGATCGAGCCCGCAATCGCGATCCGCGTTGCACGGCAGGCCCAGTGCATCCGCGCCGGTGAAGCAACCGGACACGGACACGGCCAACGCGCACGATGCCAGCCCTCGAAGCCGAGCGAAGCCGAGCCGCACGATCGCGAGTCTACAAGGCGAGTACCGCGACGCCAACTCGGCCAGGCGACGCGGCGACGACCGGCACGCGCGCGAGCACCGTGCTAGCCTGCCCGGCCATGGACTACTCGCGCGATCGTGCTGCGGTGCGTGGAAGGTGGCTGCTCGCGCTCGCGCTCGCTCCCGGTTGTCGGTGCAGCGACGGTGGAGGTGAGCACGACGAGGGGAGCTCCAGCGCGGGCGACACGAGCGCGGGCACCAGCGTCGGCGATTCGTCGGGCTCGAGCGGGGTGCTCGACACGAGCACCTCGACGAGCGCGACGACGGCCGGTCCGAGCGGCGGGCCCGAGACCAGCAGCGAGGGCACGACCGGCGAGGAAGCGCAGTGCGGCGACGGCCGTGACGCGGCCGGCACGACCTGCTTCGCGCCCCCGGTGCTGCTCGTGGAGGACCGTCCGACCGCCGCCGTCGCGCTCGCCGACCTCGACGGCGACGACGCGCTCGATCTGGTCGCGGGCCACCTCGACGGCTGGTCGGCGTGGCTCGGCAGCGGCGACGGTGGGCTCGGCGAGCCGATCTCCGGCGCGTCGGAGGCCGTCGGCGCGATCGCGCTCGGCCACGTCGACGACGACGCGTGGCTCGACCTCGTCGCCACGCACCCGCAAGACGATCGGATCTCGGTGCGGCTCGGCAGCGGCGACGGCGACTTCGGCCCGGCGCTGGCGCTCGAGGTCGACGACGACGGCACGCTCGGCAACGCCGGCCCGCGCGGGCTCGCGCTCGCCGATCTCGACGGCGACGGCGACACCGACATCGCGGTGGTCAGCGAGCTCGACGGCTACCTGCGGCTCTGCTTCCAGGCGGACGGCGCGTTCGAGGTCGTCGCGCTCGCGATCGGCGGCACGCCGGTCGGGCTCGCGACCGGCTCGTTCGGCGAGGGCCCGGGTCCGGACCTGGCGATCCCGAACTTCGGCGGCGCGGCGGTGGCCCTGTTCGAGCACGAAGCGGGGCAGAGCTTCGTGCCCGGCGCATCGCTGCCGACCGGTGCGGGTCCACGCGACATCGCGGCCGTCGATCTCGACGGCGACGGCGCGATGGACCTCGCCACCGCGGACGCCGAGGGTGGCAGCGCGACCCTGCTCCTGCGCGACGGGACTGCGTTCGCGGCCGGGCTGGTGCTCGGGGTCGGCACGCAGCCGCGCGCGCTCGCGGCCCACGACTTCGACAACGACGGGCTCGTCGACGTCGCGGTCGCGCTCGGCACCCAGAACGCGATCGCGGTGCTGTTGCGCGACGGCGGCGCCGAGGGCTTCGCGATGCGGGCGGCGATGCTGGTCGAGACGCACGCGCGCCCGGACTCGATCGCCGCCGGTGACCTGAACGGCGACGGCATCGGCGACGTGGTCACCGGCAGCGCGGCGACCGGTGGCGGCGTCGCAGTGCTGCTCAGCGATCCCTGATT
>CAZFKC010000107.1:0-18396 GCA_964519175.1 uncultured Nannocystaceae bacterium | reverse complement strand
CCGGCAGCGCGGCGACCGGTGGCGGCGTCGCAGTGCTGCTCAGCGATCCCTGATTTTCTTTCTGGTCGCGCCGTCCGGCGCTCTTCCTGGTGCGCGCAGTCGTGCTCGCTCTCCGCCGTGGCGAAGCCACGTCGGGCTCGACGGGCTGCCGGGCTCGGAGCCTGCACCTACACGCGCGTCCACGACACGATTGTCATGGCGCACGGCCGCGATCGCGGCGAGCGCTACAGACACCGGCGTGGTAGGCTGAAGGCCTATGCTTGGTTGGCTCGCTCGACGATGGTGGTGCGCGTGCGTGCTCGGGCTCGGCTGCAGCTCGGCCGGCGACTCCGCGGTGTTCGAGAGCGCGGGCGAGACCGCGGACGACAGCGACACCGGCGATCCCGAGAGCACCGCGACCGCGCCGTCGGACACGGACGCGAGCGGGGCCGACACCACCGGTGCCGAGGGCTCGGAGGGTGGCAATGCGGAGACCGCCGAGGACTCGGGTGACGCACCCGAGGCCTGCAATGGCGTCGACTGTGGCGACGGCAGCTGCGAGAGCCCCGATGGGGTGACGGCGCAGTGCATGTGCGATCCGGGCTTCGCTGCGGTCGGGCTCGCCTGCGTGCCGTGCGAAGCGCACGCGGCCGATCAGGACCTCGACATCCAGGTGATGCGGGGCGCGATCGAGCTGACCGTCGGCGGGCTCGTGCCCCCGAAGACCGACTACGAGGACGCGACGCTGTGGCTGCGCAATCGCAACAGCGGCGACGCCGTCTTGCTGGGTAACACGCACGACGACGGCCCCTACCCGTTCGCCGTGGTGCGCGGCGAGTACGATCTGACCTACGAGCACGAGAGCGGCGGCACCGTGCTGCCGAGCAATCGCAAGGCGGTCGTCGCCCACCTGACCCCGAAGGAGCTCGACTCGGGCGAGACGCTCGCGATCGACGTGCCCGTCGTCCACGTGCAGGGCGCGATCACGATCGACGGCGCAGCGCCGCCCGACACCAGCTACGACAGCGGACGACTGTGGCTGCGCGACCTGCAGACCGGCGACTCGGTGCTGCTGGCGGACACGCACGCGGGCGTCATCGACGCGCGCGTCGTGCCCGGCGACTACGCGCTGCACTACAGCCTGCAGGCCGGCGGCGACGCAGTGCCGGCGAACCACGATGCGCGGCTCTGGGAGGTGCAGATCGCCGCGGGCGATCCCGACGCGCCGATGGTGCTCGACGTCGACATCCCCACCGTCGCGCTCGACGGCCCGATCACGATCGCCGGGCAGACGCCACCCACGAGCGCGTACGAGAACGGCCGGCTGCGGCTGGTCGGGGCCGGCAACGACGAGGTCGTCGTCGGGGAGACGAAGGACGGCGAGTTCTCGGCACGCGTGGTGCCGGGCAGCTACGAGCTGGTCTACGAGCGGCTCGCGGGCTCGACCATGGTGCCGGCGAACCAACGCGCGGTGCTCATGCCGCTCTTCCTGGACGCGGGTGGCACGATGCCGATCGACGTGCCGGTGGTGTCGCTCGCGGGCGCGTTCACGATCAACGGCGCTGCGCCGCCGGTCGATCCCGGCGACGACGGGCTCGTGTCGCTGCGCACCGCGGCCGGCGATGCGGTGGTGCTCGGCAACACGCACGACGGCGGCTACGCGCGCCTCGTGGTGCCGGGCTACTACGACGTCTACTACGGCCAGGATCAGAGCGCCGGCGGCGTGCCCACGAACACGAATGCCCGTCTGCCGTTGCAGCTCGACGCGAGCAAGGACGACGATGCGAGCGACATCGACATCGGGCTCGTCAACGTGAGCGGCAGCATCCTCGTCGGCGGCGCGACCCCGCCCACGAGCGACTACGACGACGGGCACATCTTCCTGCGCGACATCGAGACCGGCGATTCCGCGCTGCTCGCCAACACGCGCGCGGGCGCGTTCGCGGCCGCCGTGGTGCCCGGCGTCTACGACGTCGTCTACGTCGTCGACACGCCCGGGCCCGAGGTGCCGATCAACGCCGCGGCGGTGCTGGCCACGGTCGACATCGCGGTCGAGCCCGAGTTCGACGTGTTCGTCGACGTCGTCGCGCTCGCCGGCGCCCTCACGATCGACGGCGCGGAGCCGCCGGCGACCAGCCTCGACTCGGGGCTCGTGATGCTGCGGGATGCACGGACCGGGGACGAGCTGGTGCTCGGCGCCACGGCCTCGGGCGGCTTCATGCAGCCGGTCACGCCAGGCGACTACCTCGTGTTCTACCGCGTGCAGGCGTCGAGCGGCGCGGTGCCGCTGAACACGAACGCGAACCTGGGCTGCTGGACGCTCGCGGAATAGCGGCGGAGCCCCCCCGAGGCCCGTGCGTCGGTCGGCGTTTCAGAGGTAGCGCAGCCAGCTCTCGGGGCGGCGCCGCTTCTGCCTGCGGTACCAGCGACACAGCGGATACATGACCACGAGCACGCCGAGCGCCGCGAGATAGGTCTCCGGCAGCCCGCGCTGCTGGAACACGCCGAGCGCGAACGCGGCCGCGCCGAGCACCAGCCAGTGCAGCAGGTAGAAGAACAGCGCGGTCTGACCGAACACGAGCAGCGGGCCGTCGTCGCGCACGCGCACGCGCGGCTCGATCCATCCCAGCACTGCGAGCGCGAGCGCGAGGATGCCGAGCTCGAGCGTCGCGAAGGCGAGCGACGGAGGGTACTTCGACACGTGCAGCCAGTGCGGCAGCGAGTCGCCGCCGCGGGGGAGGAAGAGGTTGCCGTAGCCGTCGAGGCCGCGCACGAGCGCGAAGACGGCGAGCAGCGCGACGCCGATCGCCGCGAGCGCGCGCATCGGCAGGCCGCGGCCCGCGAGCTGCTCGGCGCGCAGCCAGCGACCGAGCCCCCAGCCGATCGCCATCATCGCGGTCCACGGGATCGCCGGGTAGACGATCGCGAAGCCGTCGTCGACGAAGACCGCGAGCACGGGCGCCATCCAGCGCGGCCCCGGTGGCGCGGGTGGCTGCCAGAACCACGCGGTGACGAGCTCGCCGAGCCCGAACCACGCGACGCCGAGCCCGACGATCACCGCGGTCGGCAGGCGCCGCAGCGGGATCATCAGCAACATGCCGGCCCCGAGCGCGAACAGCACCTGCAGGAGCAGTGTCGAGCCCGAGATCGCGGTCATGTACACGACGTCGAGCAGCACCAGCAGCACGCCGCGGACCGCGAGGTCGCGATCGACCCCGCGCTCGCCTGCCCGCGCGCGTCGGCGCTCCACGCCGAGCGCAGCCGCGGCCCCCGCGAGCACCACGAACGTCGGCGCGCACAGGTGGGTCACGAAGCGCGTGAAGAACTGCGCGGCCGGTAGCGGCCCGCCGCTCCACAGCGCGGCGGAGTCCTGGGCGATGCGCCCGGCGTTGAAGGTGACCGACGCGTGATCGATCGCCATCAGCACCATCACGAGCCCGCGCATCCAGTCGAGCGCGACGAGCCGCGGAGGAGCGCCGGCGCCCACGGGTCTATTCGCCGCGGCGGCGATGGGTGAAGCGCATCAGCTCGCCGAGCGCGCGTCGCATCACCCGCGCATCGGCGAAGCGCTCGTCGGGCGAGCGCCCGCACGCCGCGAGGAAGAAGCCGTCGATCGCCTCGGCCTCCTCGGTCGGGGTCTCGGTCGGCAGATACGTCGAGGGCGGGGGCAGATCGCGCTCGCGGTGGGCACGCAGCAGCTCGCGCGGATGCTCCTCGAACAGATCCTCGAACGGGTGCCGGCCCGTGATCGCCTCGAAGAACGTCATGCCGAGCGCATACAGATCCGCACGGCCGTCGACCTTCGCATTCGGGCGCGTCTGCTCCGGCGCCATGTAGCGCGGATCGCCGAGCACGAGCGTCGGATCCTCGGGCCGCCCATCGGAGAGATCGAGCGCGACCCCGAAGTCGAGCAGCTTCACGGTGCGCAGCTCGGGGTCGAACGGATCGCGCGTGACGAAGATGTTCGGCGGCTTCACGTCGCGGTGCACGATGCCGCGCAGGTGGATGTAGTGCAGCGCGTCGAGCACGCCGCGGAAGATCTCGCAGAGCACGTGCAACGGCACGGTGCGCCCGCTCTCCATCGCACCGGTGATGTCGCGCCCCTCGAGGAACTCCATCGCGAACCAGAACAACCCGTGCTCGCGCGTGGTGCCGACGTCGAGCACGCGCACGAGGTTCAGGTGGTTGAAGCTGCCGCACAGCCGCGCCTCGAGTCGGAAGCGACGCTGCTCGCTCTCGGGCACGTCGGTCTTCATGACCTTCAGTGCGACATAGCGGTTCATCAGCGGGTCGAAGGCCTTGAAGACCTTGCCCATGCCGCCTTCGCCGAGCGGCGTGGTGATCTGGAAGCGCTTCGAGAACGCGATCACCATGCCGGGCGCGAGATCATGGGCCTCGCCGGCTTGCGCGCGCGGTGCTTCGCCGTCGGACATTCGGCAGCCCCACGCTAGCAGGCTATGGGTACGGGCGGACCGTCCCGGGAAAGGACCATCACGCGCCCGCGCTGGGGTCGCAGACCATCGGGCACGCGCCGGGCCCCTTCGGCGGGTCGAGGCAGACCCACAGCCCGCCCTCGCAGACCATGCCTGCGCCGTACTCGTCGCCGCAGACGTAGCCGTCGTCGACCCCGACGTCGCAGGCCCGGCCGCACGGCGGCGCCTCGTACACGCCGCACGCGGGCGGGCACGGCGGCAGTCGCAGACCTTCGCACGCGCCGTCCGTCCCCGCGTCCTCGCCGGCGCTCGTCTCCGATCCCGACTCCGCGCCGCCGGTCTCGGCGTCGTCCGGACCCGCGGGCTCGTCGGTGGTCGCGGTGGTGCCGCTGCTGGTCCCGACGTCGTCGCTGTCACTGGCGCTGTCGCTGCCGCAATCGCTCCCGGAGTCGCCTTCGGTGTCCCCGTGACCGATGGTGCCCGGCGGTGCCGGGCTCGTGTCCGACGACGAGCTGCTCGCGTCGTCGTCCGCATCGTGACCATGCGTCGTCGGATCCGTCGTCGGGTAGCTCGGCCCGTCGTCGTCCTCCTCCGGGAATCGATCGGGACCGTCGTCGCCGAGCTCGACGCCACCCAGGCTCGAGCAACCCGCGAACGCGGGCACGGCGAGCAGGGCGAAGAGCAGAGCGCGAACGGTCGAGCGCACGGAAAAACAGCGTAGCACGGCGTTCCCGGCCCGCCGAGCGACCTGCGACCTCGCCGCCGCACGACCGAAATGTCAGAGCACAAAGCTGACCAGCGACATCGGCTTCATGGCCGCGCTCACGCTACGGACCGATGCGCTCGAGCGTGCCGTCGACCGGCGCGACGCGGTAGAGGCCGGAGTGCACGCGGACCGCGAGCGGTTCGGCCTTCGGATCGCGCTCGAGCGCGCGTGCGACGGTGAGTGGGTGCGGGTCGGGCCACTGCACCAGCACCGGGTCGGCCTTCAATGCGCGCCGCGGGTGGATCGGCTCGACGCGGAGCACCGCCGGCGCCTTCTTGCCGCGCTTGCTCGGCTCGTCGATCGCGAGCTCGTAGTCGGGGCCTTCGTCGTTGGCCGCGAGCGCGTAGATCACGGTGACGATCTTCGTGCGCCGCTTCTTCTCGACGACGGGCTCCTCGACGAGGCGATCGACCGTGAAGAACGCCTGCCCCGCCGCCTCGCGCTGCAGCGCCTCGGCGCCGACGACCAGCGCCTCGATGCGACGCGCCTCGGCGCTGCCCGGCTCCGGCGCGCCGTGGAGCAGCTCGACGTCGATCACCCGCTCGGGCGCGAAGCTCAGCGCGACCAGCACCCAGCGCTGCGCATCGGCGACGAGCAGCGGCTCCGACTTGCCGCGGGCGCCCGGCCAGCGCACGAACACGACCTGGCCCGACGCGCCGCCCGGATCGATGTCGACGAGCGGCAAGAGCACGTCGCCCTCGATGTTGCCCATGCGCTCGACCACTGCGGCGTCGCCGAGCTCGATCGCGCGGCGGGCGAGGTGCAGCCAGCGACCGGTCTCCGCGATCGCGACGAGATCACCGCGCCCGACCGGCGCATGCACGCCGAGCGCGCGCTCGTTGCTCGCATCGCCGACGCCGATCTCGACCAGCTCCTCTTCGTCCCGCGCCTGCCGCTTGCAGCCGAACGCCGAGAGCACCGCGAGTGACAGCACGAGGACGCGACGCACGTCGGCTTCATACCACGTCGGCGACGACGTGGCCTCACTCGGGCCCGAACTTGCGGCCCCGCACGCGCACCCGTCGCAACGCTTCTTGCAGGCGACGGTGCCCCGCCTCGAGCTTCTCGCGATCCTCGGGCTCGTGCGCGTCGAGGTGCATCGACATCGCCGAGTACGCATCGTTGGCCGCACGGTAGAGCTCGCGCCAGTCCGTCTTGGAGAGCCGCTCGCGATCGCGGGCGGTGTCCTCGAGCACGCGCATCACGTGCTCGAAGCCCTCCTCGGCGGCCTGCCGATCGATGACGCCGTTGCCGAGCTGCGCGCTCGCTCCGTCGGCCCCCGGCGCTGCGAGTGGGCTCGCGTCGGAGTCGGCGCGGTCACGCTCGCCGAAGCCGAGGTTGCGCGCCTGCGCCTGCAGCTCGCCGCGGCGGGTGCGGTAGAGCGTGCGCGCGTCGACGGGCTCGCCGTTGTCGTCGACGACGAGCGGCTCGTCGGTGTCGTCGTCCTCGGCCTTCGGGCCGGGCAGGAGCAGCCACGCGACGCCACCGACGGCAAAGGCGGCGGCGAGCCCGAACACCAGTAGGGATCTCGATTGCATCGGCTGCGCCCGCGGTACGAAACGGCGGGCTGGGCGAGAGCCTACACCGGGCGGGCCGAGCGTGTAGGATCCCGGCCGCTTGTCCGCGGCGAACGAGCTCGAAGCCCATGCCGGAGCGCTGCATGCCGGCGGGCTCGGCGAATTCGTCGCGTCGCGCAATCGCCTGGCTGCGCAGGTGAAGGCCGCAGGGGACGCCGCGCTGGCCGCGTCGATCAAGGCGCTCCCGAAGCCCTCGGCGACCGCGTGGGCCGTCGATCAGCTGTGGTGGCACGAGCGCGCCACCGTCGAGGGGCTGTTCGAGACGGCGGCACGTCTGCGCGAGGCGCTGGTCGGCGGCGCGGGTCCGCAGGAAGCCGCGCGCGCGCGCGCGCAGCATCGCGAGCAGGTCGCGCTCGCGACGGCGCACGGCGCCGATCGGTTGGTCGCGGCCGGGCACAACGCTTCGATCGCGATCCGTCGTCGGCTCGGCACCACGCTCGAGGCGCTCGCGGCGCTCGGACGCTGGCCTGCACCGGGTCCCGGCTGCCTCGCGGAGGATCTCGATCCCCCGGGCTTCGAAGCGCTGGGCGGCATGCCCGTGATGCCGCGTGCGGAGGCGCCCGAGGCCCCGAGCCCGGTCGCGAACCGCAGCGACGACGACGAGCTCGCGCGCCGCATCGCGGCCGCCGACGCCGAGCTGCGCGACGCGGCGGCGCTCGTCGACCGACGCACGCGCGAGCACGACGAGGCCGAGCAAGACCGCGCACGTGCGGACGAGGATCACCGCGCGGCGCAGCAGCGGGTGAAGGAAGCGGAGCGCGAGGCCGAGCGCACGCGCAACGGCCTGTCTGCGGCCGAGACCCGGGCGAAGCGTGGTGAAGAGGCGCTGGCGACGGCCCGCGAGGCCCACGAGCGCGCGAAGGCGGCGCTCGCCCGCCTGCGTGCGAACACGCGGAGTTGAGCGACCGTTGGAAACCGCGGCGGCGACCGTGTCACCTTTGAAGGAGGTGTCGGTCGCAGCCGAGACGCGCGTGCAGCCGCCGGAGGCCTGCCCCGACGAGCAACGGCTCGTCGACTACGCGAGCGGCGAGCTCGCGCCGGCGGATCGCAGCGAGCTCGAAGACCACCTCGATCGTTGCAGCACCTGCGCGCACGCGCTCGCCGACTTCGTGCGGATCTTCGGCACGCCGGCGATCGACTCGGCACCGCCCGACACGAGCGACGCGCTGTCGACGATCGGCGATCGCCCGATCGAAGGCTCGCTGGTCCTGCCCGCGGGCTGCATGGTCGGCCGCTACCGCGTGCTCGAGTGCGTCGGCCGTGGCGGCATGGGGGTCGTGTACTCGGCCTACGATCCGCAGCTCGATCGTCGCGTCGCGATCAAGGTGCTGCAGTCCTCGGCGGGCGGCGACGCGCCGCAGCGGCGCATGCGACTGCTGCGCGAGGCCCAGGCGCTCGCGCGGCTGTCCCATCCCAACGTGATCGCGGTCTACGACGTCGGCACCGTGCACGATCAGGTGTTCGTGGCGATGGAGTTCGTCGAGGGCCAGAACCTGCGGCAGTGGCTCAAGGCCGGGCGCCGCAGCTGGCCGGAGATCCGCCACGTCTTCGCCGCCGCCGGGCGCGGGCTCGCGGCCGCGCACGCGGCGGGGCTCGTGCACCGCGACTTCAAGCCCGACAACGTGCTCATCGGTGCGGGTCCGTCGGGTGCTCGCGATGCCCGCGTGTGCGTCACCGACTTCGGGCTCGCGCGCGTGGGCGCCAGCCTCGATGCGCCCGCGCTCGTGACCGAGCGCGAAGAGGCCGCGCGCTCGGGCGCCCAGCTCACGGTGACGGGCGCGCTGATGGGCACGCCGGCGTACATGGCCCCCGAGCAGCTCGCCGGCGGCCAGGTGTTCGCGCGCTCCGATCAGTACGCGTTCTGCGTCGCGCTCTACGAGGCGATCACCGGACAGCGTCCGTTCACGGGACGTACCGTGGCCGAGCTCGCCGCCGCCGTGCTCGAGCGCGAAGCGGAGCTCGGCGTCACGTTGCGCGTGCCACCGCGCGTGCGCTCCGCGGTGCTGCGCGGGCTCAGTCGCGATCCCGCGCAGCGCTTCCGCGACATGAACGAGCTCGTGACCGTGCTCGTCGGTGGCGGTCCGGTGCGCCGCGCGGCGGCGTTCGTCGGCGTCGGTGCCGTGGCGCTCGCGCTCGGGGTCGGGCTCGGCACGCATCGCGCGAGCCCCTCGGCCCCGGCCGCGTGCTCCGACGACTGGCTCGCCGAGGTGTGGAGCGAGGACAAGGCCGCCGAGATCGGCGAGCGGTTCGCGGACTCGGGCCTGTCGTTCGCGACCACGACCTGGACCACGGTGCGCACCGGGCTCGACGAGCACACGAGCCGGCTGCTCGCGGTGCGCGACGACGCGTGCGGATCACCGGAGCCCATCGACGCCGAGCTCGCGGCCCAGCGCTTCGAGTGCCTCGAGGCGCGCGCGGGCGAGCTGACCGCGGTCGTCGGCGTGCTCGCCGAGGCCGACGCGAAGCTGGTGCAGGATGCGGCGCGGATCCCCGAGTCGCTCCGCGATCCGCGGTCGTGCAACGAAGCCGCCGCGGCGACGCGCGAGCACGCGGACCCACCCGATCCCCGCATCGCCTCGCGCGTCGGCGAGCTGCAGCTCGAGCTCGAGCGCGCCGATGCGTTGCTCGCCGCCGGCCGCTTCGCGGACGCCGTGGCGGTGGTCGAGCCCGCGATGGTGGACGCCGACGAGCTGGGCTACGAGCCGCTGCGCGCCGAGGTGCTGCTGCGGCGCGGTCGGTTGTTCGACCGCACGAGCCGACACGACGACGCCCGCGCGGCGTTCTACGCCTCGGTCGCTGCTGCCACGTCGTCGCGGCACCGCTACGTCGCCGTGCAGGGCTGGGTCGAGCTCGTCTACCAGCTCGGTCGCATCGAGCACCGCTTCGAGGAGGCCCACGTCGCCGCCGTGCAGGCGAAGGCCGAGATCGCGGCGCTGGGCGGCGATCCCGACGCCGAGGCCGGGCGGCTCACGAACCTGGGCTCGTTGCTGTTCACCGAGTCGCGTTTCGACGAGGCGCTGGCCGCCTACGCCGAAGCGCTCGCGCTGCGCGAGCAGCTCGAGCAGCCGATGCGGGTCACCGACATCCGGTTCAACATCGCGAACGTCGAGCTCACGCTCGCGCAGTACGACGATGCGCAGCGCGACTTCGAGGCCTGCCTCGAGGACTTCCTGCGCACGCTCGGCCCGGATCACCCCGAGACCGCCGACGTGCGCCACAGCCTCGGCGTGCTGCACAGCTACGCCGGTCGGCCGGAGCAGGCGATCCCCGAGCTCGAAGAGGCGCTGCGGGCCCGAGAGCTGGCCTACGGACCCGAGAGTCGCGAGGTCGCGATCACGGCGGGTGGGCTCGGTGACGCGCTCGCGCAGCTCGGCGAGCACGACCGCGCGATCGCATCGGTGTTGCGCGCCGTCGCGATCGACGAGCGCAGCTACGGCAGGCTGCATCCCACGGTCGCGGCGCGCTACGGTCAGCTCGCCGATGTCATGCGCATCGCGGGCTGGCGCGAGCAGGCCCGGGACGCCGCCGAGCACTCGCTCGCGATCCTCGAGGCCGACGGTGCGCACGGCGAGCACCACCTGCAGGCGAAGGGCGCCGCGTCGCTGTCGCTCGCCGAGATCGAGACGGCCATGGGCGAGCACGCGCGCGCGCTGGTCCACGCACGCCAGGGTCACGACGCGTTCGTGAAGATCTACGCCGGCGACCACCCCGACGTCGGGCGCGCGCTGCAGCTCATCGGTGCGATCCACCTGCACTCCGGCCACGCCGAGGCCGCCATCGAGCCGCTCGAGGCTTCGCTGCGGCAGCGCGATCCGGAGCCGTACGCCGACGTCGCGAGGTTCGAGCTCGGTCAGGCGCTGTGGACGACCGGTCGCGATCGGGCGCGGGCACGCGAGCTCGCCGTGCAGGCGTTGCGCGGGCTCGTGGCGAGCGGCGACGACGAGGACGCCGAGGAGATCCGCGACTGGCTCGCGGCGCACACGCTCGCGCCCGCCGCGGACCTGCCTGCGGTCGAGCTCGCTACGGGCAGACCGTGACGCCCGGGTTCATCGAGCAGTCGAAGTCCATGCAGTCGACGAAGCCGTCCTGGTCGTTGTCTTCCTCGTCGCTGCACAGCTCGTCGGTGTTCTCCTCGCCGCACACCGTGACGTCGTCGCTCTGCGTGCACGAGAAATCCATGCAGTCGGCGAAGCCGTTGTCGTCGTTGTCCAGGCCGTCGCTGCACTCCTCGTCGGTGTCCTCGACCGCCTCGCACACGGTGACGTCGGGGTTCATCGCGCAGTCGAAGTCGGCACAGTCGGCATAGCCGTCGTCGTCGTCGTCCCAGCCGTTGGCGCAGGCGTCGTCGTCTTCCTCGGGGCCGTTGCACACCGTGACGTCCTCGCCCATCGCGCAGCTGAAGTCGAGGCAGTCGGCGTAGCCGTTGCCGTCGTTGTCGAGCTCGTCGCTGCAGGTCGCGTCGTCGACCTCCGGCGGCCCACCACCGCACGGCATCGTCTCGTCGCAGTCGAAGTCGTCGCAGTCGATGAAGTCGTCGCCGTCGTTGTCGACGCCGTCCATGCACGCCGCATCGTCGTCCTCGGTGTTGCCCGGATCGGTCGTCGGGTCGGTGCTGCTCTCGTCGGTCGGCGTGGTCGTCGTGGTCGGATCGGTCGGATCGGTCGTCGTCGTGGTCGCGGTCGTCGTGGCGGTCGTGCTCGGACCGTCGGTCATGCCGTCGGTGCCGTCGCCCGTGCTGCCCTCGCTGCCCTGCTCGCCGTTCGTCGCGGCCGTGGTGTTCGGCCCGTCGTCGTCGGACGCCACGCTCGAGCCGCAGGCGCCGGCGAGCATCGCGATGACCATGGTCTGCACGCAGATCGACGATGCGAAGCGAGTGGCCATGGGGCCGGCTTGTAGTCGGCCGCCGACGGACGCGCAAGCGCGCCTGTGGCGCTGGTGCAGCCGCGATCCCGTCGCTCTGCTACAGTCCCGCGCGCGCCTCGGTGCTCGGACGAATCGCACTCGCTCTCGCGCTCGCGCCGGCACCGGCGGCCGCTCCTGCACAGGGCGAGCCCGCTGCGTCCGCCACCGCGCCCGGCGACGACCCGCTGCAGCGCATCATCCCGCCCCAGCCGCTCGCACCGATCTCCGTCGAGTATCCCGCCGAGCTCGTGCTGCGGCCGGTGCCGCCGGACGGCGAGGTCGTCGTGCGCTTCGTCGTCGGCATCGACGGCACGACCGGCGAGATCACGGTGGAGCGCAGCCTCGACCCGCAGCTCGACGCGCTCGCCGTCGACGCCGTGACACGTCAGCGCTACCGCGCCGCGACACTCGACGGCGAAGCGGTCGAGATCGTCACGCGCGTCACGATCCCGTTCCATCCCCCTGCGCCGCCGAAGCCCGCGGTGGAGCCGGAGCCCGCGGCGGAGCCGGAGCCCGGGCCGCAGACGGAGCCGGACGCGAAGGACGCGACGATCGGCGCGGCCCCGCTCGAGCGCGGGCCGCTGCGGCTGTCGGGGCGCGTGCTCGAGGCCGGGCAGCGCACGCCGATCGAGGGCGCGACGATCCTCGTCGTGCCCGCACCCGCCGATGCGGAGGTCGGCCGCGTGAAGAAGCGCGACTACGCCGAGCCCGACACGCCGCGCTGGACGAGCACGCGGCGCGCGGGCGAAGACGGCGGGTTCGCGCTGCGCGGGATCGAGCCCACGAAGGTCCGCGTGGTCGTGGTGGCGCCGGGCTTCGAGCGCATCGAGTACGTCGAGGAGCTGTCGGCGACCGAGAGCATCGAGGTCACCTACTGGCTGCGTCGGCTACCCAGCAATCCCTATCGCACCGTGGTGGTGTCCGCCCGCGAGCAGCGCGAGGAGGTCGCGCGACGCACGATCACGCCCGCCGAGATCGGCAACCTCCCCGGCACGCAGGGCGACGCGCTGAAGGCGATCCAGAACTTCCCCGGCATCGCGCGCGCGCCGTTCGGGCTCGGGCTCTTGGCGATCCGCGGCACCGGTCCGAACGACTCGGCGGTGTTCCTCGGCCACCACGAGATCCCCCTGCTCTTCCACTTCGGCGGGCTCACGTCGGTGTTCAACTCCGACATCCTCGAGCGCATCGACTTCGTGCCCGGCAACTACGACGTGCGCTACGGCGACGCGCTCGGCGGCATCATCGACGTGCAGCCGCGCAAGGGCCGACGCGACGGCTACCACGGCTACGTCGACAGCGATCTGTTCGACACCGGTGCGCTGGTCGAGGGCCGACTCGGCAAGGGCAGCTTCGCGATCGCGGCGCGCCGCAGCTACATCGATCTGTTGCTGCCCGCCGTGCTGCCCGACGACGCGGGCATCGACCTCACGCTCGCGCCGCGCTACTGGGACGATCAGATCCTGTTCGACTACCCCGTCGCCGGCGGCGACCTCTCGGTGCGCGTGTTCGGCTCGAGCGACAAGCTCAAGCTGGTCGCCGCCGACCCGAACGAGATCGACACCGACGAGCGCAATCGCTTCGAGACCGCGCAGTACTTCCACCGGGTCGATCTGGTCTACCGCAAGCGCAAGGGCGCGTGGGACTTCCTCATCACGCCGTCTTATCGCTACGACAAGATCCAGCTCAACCTCAGCGACTTCCTGAAGCTCGATCTGCGCTTCAACAACCTCACCTTCCGCGGCGAGGTCACGCGCAAGCTGACCTCGAACGCCGAGCTGCGCGTCGGCACGGAGATGCGCGCGACCCAGTTCGAGATCGACGTCGCGGCGCCCGGAGCCGGCGCGGGTGGTGGTCCCCAAGCCTCCTCGACCGGCTCGACGGCCTCGTTCCTCACCCAGCGCGCGAGCGGATGGGCGGCGATCCCGGCGATCTACTCCACGCTCGCGATCGACGCCGGCCAGCGTGCCCACTTCTATCCCGGCGTGCGCGTGTCGTACTACACCGGGCAGATCTCGAGGCTGTCGGTCGAGCCGCGTCTACGCGCGGCGTTCGATCTCGCCGATCGCACGATCCTCAAGATGGGCGTCGGCATGGTCGCGCAGGCGCCCCAGCCGGTGCAGGCGAGCGACGTCTTCGGCAATCCGCGCGTCGGGCTCGAGCGCGGGCTGCAGACCAGCGTCGGCGTCTCGCAGACGCTGCCGTACGCGATCACCGTCGACGGCACCGTCTTCTACACGCAGCTCTGGGATCAGGTCGTCGCGTCCCCGCTCGCAGTGCGACGCCCGGACGGCGCCGTGGGCCCCGAGACGTTCGCGAACACGCAGCGCGGGCGCGCGTACGGCCTCGAGATCCTCGCGCGCAAGCAGCTGACCGGCAGCGTGTTCGCGTGGGTCGCCTACACGCTCAACAAGAGCGAGCGTCAGCCCAACGGCAGCGAGCCGTGGCGACTGTCCGACTTCGATCAGACCCACATCCTCACCGTCGTGGGCGTGTGGAAGCTGCCGAAGAACTGGCAGATCGGCGGGCGCTTCCGACTGGTGTCCGGCAACCCGTACACGCCGTACACGGGTGGCGTGCTCGATGCGTCGACGGGTGGCTACGTGCCGATCTCGGGCCCGATCAACTCGCGGCGACTGCCGGCGTTCCACCAGCTCGACATCCGCATCGACAAGTCGTTCGTGTGGCGGCGCGCGAAGCTGTCGCTCTACCTCGACGTGCAGAACGTCTACAACCACCAGAACAGCGAGTTCCAGAACTGGGCCTACGACTTCTCGCGCAGCCAGCCGATCGCGGGCCTGCCGATCATCCCCTCGCTGGGCACGAAGATCGAGTTCTGAGATGATGCCGACCGCCATGCGCCGTGTGCTCCTGCTGCTCGCCGTCGCCGGGCTCGGCTGCGGCGAGGGCCTTCCGCTCGTCGAGCGGATCGCGTCGGTGCGCCCGCTCGCGATGCGCGTCGAGGTCGAGGACCCCGCGGCGATGGAGGGCGATCCGGTGGCGGCCGAGGGCCTGCCGCTGTCGCCCGTGCGCATCGTGCCGTTCTTCGTCGATCCCGACGGACCGATGACGATCGAGGACGTCGCGACCGGCATCGAGCCGGTGTGGATCGCGTGCAACCTGACGCCGGCGCAGGGCCTGTTCGGCTGCATCAGCGAGGCCGTGCCGCTCGACACGGGCGACCTGGTCGAGTGCCCGCCGCCGATGCTCGGCGACATCGATCCGAGCATGCCGCCCACCACGCCCAGCCCGTGCCGCATCGCGACCGACGCGCCGGGCTCGCCCAGCTACACGATCCCGATCGACGCGAGCTATCTGCTGGGTGGCGACATCGAGCTCACGATGGTCGGCCACACGCCCGAGCGCGGCACCACGGCCGAGTGTCTGGACACGCTGCTGGGCGGCGGCGATCCGGCCCCGGAGTGCGTCTACGTCACGCAGCGCATCGCGGTCGGTCCCGATGGCGCGCTCATCGAGCTCGCCGAGATGCTCGGCGTGCCGAGCGAGGCGCTGCCCGCCGCGCCCGATCCGATTCCCGATCCCGATCGGCACCCGCACATCACCAGCGTGACGGTGCGCGCGTTCGAGGGCCCGGCCATGGATGCGCCGATGCTCGGCGTGTTCATGCCGGCCGAGGGCGACGTGCTCACGCTGCCGTGGGGCGCGCGGCTCGAGCTCGAGATCGAGGCCCCCGAAGGCGACCTGCAGACCTACGTCGTGCCCGGCGAGGACGGCACGTTCGGCGATCGCACCGAGAGCTACGCGGGCAGCTGGTTCCGCACGTGGGGCAACCTGCTCGCGCCCGAGAGCGACGACCCGGTGTCGTTCAACACGTGGGGGCTGCGCAAGGGCCCGCAGGACGAGACCGACGTGCCCGACGGCGGCATCGCGACGCTCGTGTACGTGCTGCGCGACGATCGCCAGGGTGTCACGTGGACGTGGTTCCAGGTCCAGGTCGAAGGCATGCCGCCCGAAGGGGCGGGTTGACGCGCGCTGGGGCCGTGGCGAAGGATGCCGCCATGGCCGAGATCCCGACGCTGTTCGAGTGGGCCGGCGGTGCGCCGGCGTTCGAGCGCATGTTCACGCGGTTCTACGCGCGCGTGCCCGACGACGCCCTGCTCGCGCCGGTGTTCGAGCACATGCGAGCGGAGCACGCGGCCCACGTGGCGGCATTCGTGATCGAGGTGTTCGGCGGACCGACGACGTACTCGAGCGACAAGGGTGGCCACCCCGAGATGGTGCGTCGCCACCTCGGCCGCGCGCTCGGCCACGCGCAACGCCGGCGCTGGATCGAGCTCCTGCTCGAGTGCGCCGACGAGGCCGGATTGCCCGACGATCCGGAGTTCCGCTCCGCGTTCGTCGCCTACCTCGAGTGGGGCTCCCGGCTCGCGGTCATCAACTCGCAGCCCGGCGCGGAAGTGCAACCGGCGGCCGAGATGCCGATGTGGGGTTGGGGCGTCGTCGGTGGGCCATACCGACCCGACGCGTCGGCGCCGGCGGCACCGCGCGCGGACGAGACGGCGGAGCCCGAACGCAAACCGTGACCGCACCATCGCGCTCGTGACCGGTGCAGACAAGTGCTACGGTGCGAGACGGGTGGTCAGGACGACGACGATCAAAGGTATGTGTGCGCTCGCGGCTGCGCTCGCGATCGCCTGCTCGCTCGATCTGCCGGCGCCGCCGCTGCTCACGGAAGAGAGCGACGACGGCAACGATCCGATGCCCGGCTCGAGCGGAAGCAGCGAGAGCGGTGGCGAGCCCGAGCGCGTGACGATCACGCACGAGTTCGGCCCCGGCACGCTGCCGCCGTTCGCCGAGCACACGCCGTGCGTGTCGTGGACGCTGAACAACGAGCAGCCGGTCTACGTGCAGGCCGTCACGCTCTCGAACCTGTCGAGCTTCCACCACAGCAACTGGTTCGTGGTGCCCGACAGCGTGTACGAGGGCCCCGATGGCTACTGGGAGTGTGGCGAGCGCGACTTCGACGAGCTCGCGGCGGCGCAGGCCGGCACCGTGATCTTCGCGCAGTCGACCCAGTCGTGGGTGGAGACGCAGCGCACCGCCGAAGGTGCCGTCATCAAGGTCCCGGCGCACAGCCGCCTCGTCTCCGACGTGCACCTGCTGAACCTCGCGCCCCGCGAGGTCGTCACGAACCTCTGGATGTCGCTCGAGCTGGTGCATCCCCGCGACGTCGAGGTCGTGCTGACACCGATGCGGCTGTCGTACCTCGATCTCACGATCCCGGCGCAGAAGCGCTCGCGGCACAGCTCGAGCTGCAACCTGCGGCCGACCTACGAGGGCTACACGGGCAACCCCTACGATCTCAAGCTGCACTACGCGCTGCCTCACTACCACTCGCTCGGCGACTACTTCGATCTGCGCATGGTCGGCGGCCCGAGCGACGGCGAGATGCTCTACCAGCTCGAGGGGTTCAACGCCGAGGCGAACGGCAAGACCTACGATCCGCCGCTCGATCTCAGCGTCGGCGACGGGCTCGCGTTCACGTGCGGCTACGACAACTTCCGCTCGGAGGACGTCGGCTGGGGCTTCGGCGATCAGGAGATGTGCGTGATGCTGCTGCTCGTCGAGTCGCAGCTCTTGATGGACGGCTCGGTGCTGTCGGCGTCGCACTTCGTCGATCAGGTCGACGACGTGGCGATGTACGAGGGCTCGTGTCTGACCATCGGGCATGCGAAGAACGCCGAGCAGGGTCCGCCCACGCAGGCGGAGATCGACGGGCCGTTCTATCTGCCGCCGCAGCTCGACGACGACGCCGATCTGCCGCCGGTGCCGGTGTGCGAGGACAGCGATCCCTCCGCGGCCCCGCTCGACGAGGTGACGCTCGCGAACATCCGCGCGACCCTGTTCGCGCCGGCGTGCAGCTTCAGCGCGTGTCACGGAGCGGGCGGCGCGGCGGGCCTCGATCTGACGACGCCGGATCTGCACGCCGAGCTGCTGGGCCACCAGGTCACCGCCGCGGTGAGCTCCCCGCTCGTCGTCCCCGGCGACCCGGACGCGAGCTGGCTGTATCGGATGATCTCCCAGTGCGAACCGACCGACGACGCCGGCAACGTGCTGGCCCACATGCCCCGCAACGCCCCGGTGCTGATGGACGACGCGTTGGTGGCGACGGTGCGCGCGTGGATCGAAGCCGGCGCGATGCCGGACTCCGACTGACCGCCGCGAGCCGGAAACGCGGAGCGCCCGACCCAGCCGCCCGGTGGGCTGCGCGGAGTCGCGTCCGGCCGGCGCGTCGCGGAGGATCGCCCAACCAAGCCGCCCGGTCGCCGCGCGGAGGATCGCCCAACCAAGGCCGGCCGGCGGCCGCGCGGAGGATCGCCCAAGCAAGCCGCCCGATCGCCGCGCGGAGGATCGCCCAACCAAGGCCGGCCGGTCGCCGCGCGGAGGATCGCCCAATCGAGCCGCCCGATCGCCGCGCGGAGGATCGCCCAACCAAGCCGCCCGTCGCCGCGCGGAGGATCGCCCAACCAAGGCGACCGGCTGGACAGAGCGCAAGCGCCCTCTACGCTGCGGCTCTTTTGTGCGCGCGTCGAGAGAAGCGCGCACGGAGCCGGCGCGTCTCGGTCACTGCGTGATGTCGCGGTCGGTGCTTCGCGCCGTTGCGCCGATCAACTCGCCATCTTCAGCTCGGCCACCCCGACCGTCGTGCGCGACGGCGGCCTGCGTCGGCCCGGCACCTCGCTCGGATCCAACAGACCGTGGATCTTCCAGCCCCGCTGCA
>CAZFKC010000106.1:20739-39168 GCA_964519175.1 uncultured Nannocystaceae bacterium | reverse complement strand
GAGCGCCGGAGGCGCGACCAGAGCTAGTGCGGACGCTCGCCGACCAAGGTCGAGGCCTTCGCGGCCAGCCACTGCGGGTTGAGCTTCGACGACCAGTAGCGCGCACGCGGCGAACGCATCAGCCGCACGAACGCCTCGCCCGCCCAGAACTTCGGGAGCATGCGCGCGCGAGCTCGCGTGCGGTACAGCCCACGGCCGACCCGCGAGAGCCCGTTCTTCGCGTCGAAGTGGCGACCCACGATCTCCGCCGCGAGCATGCCGCTCTCCATCGCGAACGAGATGCCCTCGACCGTCCCCGGCGAGACGAGCCGCGCGGCCTCGCCGATCCACACCGCGCGCGCCTCGGTCACCTCGTCGCTGACGCGCGTGGTGACGGTGGCCGGATGGCCCATCCACTTGCCGACCTGATCGGCGCCGCGCAAGAGCGTGCCGAACTGGTCGTCGAGGATCTCCTTGAACAGCTCCTTCAGCCGCGACGCGGCCGCGGCCCCTTCGGGCAGCGTGATCCCGAAGTTCGCGATGCCGCCCGGCTCCGGGAAGGCCCACGCGTAGTAGCCGTCGAGCCGGCGATCCCAGCTCATGATCCCCTGGTTTTCCGGCAGCGACGAGCCCTTCCACCAGCCCATGATCGTGCGGATGCCGTAGGTCTCCGACTCGTCCTGCGAGAACCGCGACGGCGAGCCGTTGGCACAGATCACGAGGTCGGCCCCGATCTCGTCGTCCCCCGTCTTCACCCCGCGCACGTCACCGCTCGAATCACGCAGGAGGTCGACGACCTTCGTCTCGGGCTGGAACGTCGCGCCCGCCGCAATCGCGGCCTCGATCAGGCCCTGATCGAACTCGACGCGCGGCACGACCCACGCCCCCTTGGCGCCGGAGAGGAACACCTCCTGCCCGCTCGGACCGCGCGCGAGCAGGCTGCTCATCCGCACCGCGCGATCGGAGAAGCGCGACTCGATGCCGAGCCGACGCAGGTGGCTGAGGCACATCGGCGAGAGCCCGCTGCCGCAGACCTTGACGCGCGGATAGACCGACTTGTCGAGCACGAGCACGTCGAACCCGCCGTGCTGGGACAGCGCGAGGGCGCAGCTGCTGCCTGCTGGACCTGCGCCGACGATCACGACTCTGGGCTTTCCCATGGGCCGAAATTAGCAGAGCAGCCGGGTCCCGGGAGTGGTGGCGATCCGTGATCCGCGTCACCGCGCGGCCGGCAATTTTCCCGACCGGCACGCGTAACTTTTCACTGCTGTGCGGGTACCGGCGCGACCTTGGTGATCGCCATTCGGAAGCGCTGGTTGATCTTCGAAAGATCGCTGCGCACCGTGGCCGAGGCCCCGACCTCGGGGGTGCGCATCAGGGCCACGATGAGGATGTCTCCTCGCCGGTAGGTTTCCACCCACTGCGCCTGTTCCATGTGCTCACCGCGCTCGACCATGCCCTCGACTTTCTCGAGCAGCTTGTCGAGCTCGTCGCGGCCCTCGCCGTACCCCTCGGGCACGTCCTCGTCGGGCGGGGTCGGTGGAGGCAACGGTGCGGGGCCACGCACCGGCTCGCGCTTGGCGACCTGCTTGGCCGTGTCACGCGAGCGTGTCCGCTCGTTACGCTTGCCATCGTCGCCGTCGCTGTCGCGCGCGACCTCGGCGCGCCCACGCTTGCGCTCGGCGCTCTTGCCCGCGGGGCTCGAGTCGCCCGACAGCGAGACCACGGCATACGCGACGAGCCCGACTGCAACCGCCGCTCCGGCGATGCGCAACGCGTGACGCACGGACCGGGCATAGCACGTCGCGGGGCGATCGTGTACGAGTGGCGAAGAGCCGACGATGAGCGACGACAAGACCATCTTCGCGAAGATCCTCGACGGCGAGCTGCCGTGCCATCGCGTCTACGAGGACGCGCACGTGCTCGCGATGCTCGACATCTTCCCGCTCGCCCTCGGGCACACGTTGGTCATCCCGAAGCAGCGGGTCGCGTACCTGCACGAGCTCGACGACGAGAGCGCGGCGGCGATCGGCCGCGTGCTGCCGCGGATCGCTCGCGCCGTCATGCACGCGACGGGTGCGACGGCCTACAACGTGCTGCAGAACAACGGCGCTGCCGCGCACCAGGCGATCTTCCACGTGCACTTCCACGTGATCCCCAAGCTGGGCGATCGCGGGCTCGGGATCGGCTGGCATCCGAGCAAGGCCGACCCGGCCGAGAGCACCGAGCTCGCCGCGCGCATCGCCGACGCGATCGCCGACTGACGCCCGCGTGGGGTGGTTCGCGTTCGCGTCGGCGTCCGGCGATGCGCGTGGAATGCGGCTGCCGTCGACGCGCCGCCGCGACCGCGCGCACGCGGGGATTCCCGGCTTGGCGAGTTGCCCAGCGCGGCTGCGCGACGGCACCGCGCTCGCCCCCGTTCTCACCACGGGCGATGGTCACGGCGATTCCGAGGAACCTGGGAGGCGACTCGCCCAACTGAGTTCACGTTGCACAATCGACCCCGGTGCGCGGGACTGGGTTCGATCGCGGTGCTAAGGGGCAAACTCGATGTTGGACGCACTCGATCGGGAAACAGGGGGACCGTTCGAGCCGGGCGGGGACAGCTGGACCGAAGCACGCGCGTGGCCGAAGCCCGCGCAGCGACGTCCCGCCGACTGGCCGGGCCCGGGCGCGATCGATCTGAACATCCACGACCTGCCACACGCCTCGTCGACGACGGAGTGGTGGTACCTGAAGGCCCACGTCGAGACGACGGACGGGCGCTCGTTGTCGCTGTTCGCCGCGTTCTTCCGCGTGCTGAAGGGCCGCGACGAGGCGACGGGCGAGCTGCAGTACGCGCACTCGCTGACCTGGGCGATCTCCGATCCGGGGCGCAAGCGCTACGTGACCGAGTCGCTGGTCGACCGCGACGCGCCGCGCTTCGGGCTGGAGAAGATCGACCGCGGCGAAGGCACCCGTGACACGCGGATCCGTCGCGCGATGCGAGAGGTCTGCGCGCGCGGCAAGGTGCCGCACCCCGACAAGATGTTCGCGCGCGAGCCCCACGTCGCGCAGCGCCGGCTCGAGCTCGAGTTCGACGACGCGCGCCTGCACAAGGGCAGCGACGGCCGCTATCACCTCGAGCTGCGCCACGGCCGCGAGCTGGTCGGCTGCAAGCTGTCGTTCCTGGCGAAGAAGCCTGCGGTGCGCCACGGCGACAACGGCGTCGTGAAGGGCACGCAGGGCGAGGACATGTTCTATTACTTCGTGCCGCGCTGCGAGGTGCAGGGCGAGGTGATGCTCGACGGCGTCAGCGTGCCGGTGAAGAGCGGCAGCGGCTGGTTCGATCACGAGTTCGGTCGGCACCCCGAAGGCGAGCAGAGCGCGGACAAGGGCAAGCGCGACGACATCGCGTGGAACTGGTGCGGGCTGCAGCTCGACGACGGCTGCGAGATCTCGGCGTATCGCATCGTGGATCTCGGCAGCGGCGAGCTGCTCGGCGAGCGCGTGTTGCTCGTCGATCCCGACGGCGTACGGCACGACTTCCGCGCGGGCTCGTTCGAGCCCAAGAACCTCTGGCGCAGCACGCGTTCCTTCAACGAGTACCCCACGCACTGGTCACTGCGCGTGCCGGAGGCCGGGCTCGACCTCGAGCTCGTCGCGCCCTTCGACGACCAGGAGTTCATCACGGTCGTGTCGAAGCCGGCGTTCTGGGAGGGCCGCGTCGACGTGCGTGGCCATCGGCGTGGGCGTGCGGTCGCCGGGCTCGGCTACGTCGAGCGCAGCGGCTTCTGCAGCATCGACGACCTCGAGGGCTTCTTCGGCGCGGTCGGCAAGGAGGTGCGACGCTCGGTCGCCGAGCTGTACCCGCGCAAGCCCACCCACGAGCAGGCCCGTGATCTCATCGCCGGTGCAGAGCGCGAGAGCTGGATGGAGGGCGTCGACGTCGAGCGCTTCGCTCGCACGATGATCCATCCGGTGCGCGACATCACCGACCGCGGCGGCAAGTCGTGGCGCTCGTACGCCGCGCTCGCCTGCTGCGACATCGTCGGCGGCGACTCGCGCAAGTTCGTGAAGTGGCTCGCGATGCCGGAGTTCATGCACGTCGGCTCGCTGATCGTCGACGACGTCCAGGATCGCTCCGAGGTCCGGCGCGGTGGCCCGTGCGTGCACACCGTCTATGGCGACGCGCACGCGATCAACTCGGGCACGGCGGCCTACTTCATGGGCCAGAAGCTGCTCGCGTCCGACGAGGTCTCGCAGGCCGATCGCCTGCGCCTGTACGATCTCTACTTCGAGGCGCTGCGGGCCGGCCACGCCGGGCAGGCGCTCGACATCGAGGGCTTCGACGACGTCGTCGACGCGGCGGTCGAGGCGGGCGACGGGCTCGCGCTCGAGCACCGCATCCTCGCGATCCATCGGCTCAAGACCGCCGCCCCGGCGGCCGGCCTCGCGCGCATGGGCGCGGTCGCCGGTGGCGGCAACGACCCGCAGATCGAGGCGGTCGGTGACTTCTTCGAGGGCCTCGGGCTCGCGTTCCAGATCATCGACGACGTGCTCAACCTGCGCGGCTTCGGCAAGGGGCTGAAGTCGACGGGCGAGGACATCATGCACGGCAAGGTGACGCTGCCGATCGCGAAGGCGATCGGTGCGCTGCCGCTCGAAGAGCGCCGCTGGTTGTGGTCGGAGCTGCGCAGCAAGCCGCAGGAGCCCGAGCGCGTCGCGGCCTGCATCGCTGCGATCGAGTCGTGCGGCGCGCTCGATGCCTGCGTGAAGCAGGCCGAGGAGCTGGTCGAGTGCGCGTGGGCGCGCTTCGATCCGCTGGTCGAGGACTCCTTTCCCAAGCTCGTGCTGCGAGCGTTCGGTTGGTATGTTCTCGAGCGTCACTATTGATACCGGCGGGTTCGCGCTCGCGTTCGGCAGCGGTGACGACGTGCGCTGCAGCGATCACGGCGGCACCGCGGCCGAGATCGCGGCGCGCCCGCGCTGGACCGCCGAGCGCACGCTCGCACTGCCCGGGCGCTGCCGCGGCACCGTGCTCGCGCGCTGGGAAGACAACTGCCGCCGTCATTTCGGAGCGACCGCGGTGCAGCGCGTCCGCGCGGGCTTACCGGAGTGGGCCAGCGATCTGCCGGGCGATCCGCCCGACGACGCGTGGTTTCCCGTCGGGTTGCAGCTGCGCATCACCGAGCTGGTGGTCGACGAGTGCCTCGGCGGCGACATGCTGCAGCTCGAGGCCCTGCTGCACGAGGACATCCGGCGCTCGCTGCCGATGGCCACCGCCTTGTTCATCAAGACGCTCGGCCCGGGTCCGATCCTCGCGCGTGCGAAGCAGATCCATCCCCACCTCTACGACGTCGGGCACGCACATGCCCAGACCGAGTCGAAGAGCGCGAAGATCGTCTGCGCCGGCGCCGAGCTGTTCGGCCACCCGACGTTCGCGCTCCTGCAGATGTTCGCGCACCGCGGCTTCGTCGAGCTCACCGGCCGCCGCGTGCAATCGCTGCGCGCACTACAGCCGACCGACGACGCGCTCACCGTCGAGCTGCGCTGGAGCTGACGAGCCCGCCGTGGCTCGGCCACGGCGGACAGCGAGCCACGACCGCTCGCACCAGGAAGAGCGCCGGAGGCGCGACCAAAGCTAATCGGGCCAGCCGCAGCGACGGTTCGCGTCCTGCGTATAGGCGCACGTCATGCCCGTCGGGCACGCGAGATCGCCGGTGCAGTCGAGCGTGCATCCGGCTAGCGAGCAGTAGGGCACCGCATCGCCGACGCCGCCGTCACCGGCCGGACAGTCGTCGTCCGACATGCAGTCCGGCTCCGGATAGCAGACGTGGTGGTTCAGCTCGAAGTTCGTGTAGAGGTCGATGCAGGTGCCCCCGTTGCAGTCCTCGCTGGCGTCGCAGGGGCCGTAGGGGTTGGACGGCTCCCCGCTTTCGCTGCTGCTGGACTCGACGCCACCCTCGCTCGAGCTCGTGCCGTTCTCCGCCGACGAGTCGCTCGTCGTGGTGCCGGGCTCGTCGGTGGTGGTCTCGTCACCGGTCCCCGTGGTCGGCTCGGCCGTCGTCGTCGAGAGCGTCGAGGTGTCGTCCGTCGTCGCGGTCGTCGACGGGCTCGTCGTCGTCATCGACGTGCCGGCCGACGTGCTCGTCGGCGGGTTCGTGGTCGGGCCCTCGGCGCTCTCAGTGGCCTCGGAGCCGCTCGATTCGAGCGTGCCCAGCGAGTTGCTCCCGGTCTGCAGCCCGTTGTCGTCGAAGGCGCACGCGGCGATCGCAATCCAGCCATGAACGAGCAGAACGCGGTGCGAGAGGGGCATGCACCCATCTTGCGGGGGCGCGCGGGTCGGCGTCAACGAGCCTCTCGCGGCGATGCGCAGTTTCGTCACGATTCGGACACGACGCGAGGCGCGGTACCGACACGGCAGACCCTCCCCGGCAACCGGTGCGTGTAAGCGCCGTCTGGAGCGCGATGTCGATGACAACAGCTACGAAGGCAGGGTCGACCCCGGGATCCACGATGGTGTCGCCGCGAGAAAACGGCGTGCGGCGTTGGCTGAAGCGCGCGCTCGTGGTAGTCGGCGCGACCACGCTCTTGTCCGGCGGCGCTGCGCTCTTGGTGTTGCAGCCGTGGAAGCAGCCACCGCCGGTCGAGACCGCGCGCATCGATGCGCTCGTCGAGCTCGCCGCGGGTGAGGTCGTGCTCGAGCGCGAGGACGGCAGCGCACGACTGATCTCGGGGACACCGCTGCCCGATGGCGCGAAGCTGCGTACCGGTGCAGGCGCGCGGGCGCTCGTGCGCATGCGCGACGGTGCGCTCGCGTTCCTCGACGAGAACACGAGCGTCACGATCGGTCGCGCGCTCGTGCTCGAGCAAGGCCGCGTGTGGCTCGATGCGCCCGCGCTCGAGCAGGGCAGCGAAGCCGCCGTGCACCAGCTCGGCGACGCCCGCGTCACGCTCGCCGAAGGTGGCGCGAGCCTGCGCCACGATGCGAGCGAGACGAGCGTCTACGTCGCCGAAGGGCTCGCGATCGTCGAGTCGTCGGGTGGACGTCGCGAGGTCGCGGCCGGCGAGCGCGCGACCTTGGTCGACGCGACGCCCGAGATCTCCGCCGTCACCTTCTGGGAGGACTGGACCGGCGGCATGGGCGATCGCAGCGCGCTCGGCCGCAGCGGCTCGGTCGGCACCGGGGCGCTGTTCGCCGTCGATCGCAGCGCGCCCGCAGGCTCGCCCGCGCTCCCGCTCGCGATCCAGCGGCAGACCGTGAAGGTCGCGATGGTCGACGCGCTCGCGGAGACCCTCGTCGATCAGCGCTTCTTCAACCCCGGCGCGCGTCCGGTCGAGGGCTGGTACTGGTTCACGATCCCCGACGGTGCGCAGCTCGTCGGCTTCGCGCTCGAGACGAACGGGCAGCTCGTCGAAGGCGAGATCGTCGAGCGTCACGACGCGGTCGCGAAGTACGAGGCCGCCGTGCGGCGCGACCACGATCCCGCGCTGCTGGAGTGGATCGACGATCGCACCGTACGCGCGCGCATCTTCCCCGTGCCCGCGCTCGGGACCCGACGCATCGTCGTGCGCTACCAGCAGCTCTTGCACGAGACCGAGGGCAAGCTGCGCTACAGCTACCCGCTCGCCGCGCCTCCCGGTCGCAACGCCGCGACCATCGAGGAGTTCGCGCTGCAGGTCGAGCTCGGCGAGCTCCGCGATCGCTACGAGATCGCCACGCTCGGCGAGGCGCGGGTCGAAGGCGACGGCCGCCTCGTCACGATGCGACGCAGCGGCTACGTGCCGCGTGCGGACTTCCAGCTCGAGCTGACGCGCAAGAAGAGCGCCGAGCACGACGCGATGCGGCTGGCCGCGCTCGATCCCGGCGGCGACCAGGGCCGCTTCGTGATGCTGCGCTGGGCCCCCGATCTCGAGCTCGACGCCGCCGCGGTGCCGGCCGGCGAGGTGGTGGTCGTGGTCGACACCTCCGCCGCGGGCGATCCCTCCGAGTACCTCGCCCGCGTCGCCGTGGCCGAGGCGCTCTTGCGCAGCCTCAGCGCCGGCGATCGCTTCGCGGTGATGTCCGCCGATCTGACGGCGCAGGTGCTGCACCCGGCGCAGGGCCTCGCCGAGGCCAGCGACGAGGCCATCGGGACCGCGCTCGAGCAGCTCGCGCGACACAGCACGGGCGGGGCCACCGACCTCGGGGCGATCTTCGACGCTGCGCTCGAGCACGTGCACGGGCTCGAGCAGCCGGCGATCGTCTACGTCGGCGACGGGCTCGCGACGAGCGGTGATCGCCGCGGTGATGCGCTCGTCGATCGCGTGCGGCGCAGCATGGCCGGCTCGCGCGCGCGCCTGTTCACCGTCGCCGTCGGTCGCGAGGTCGACGGGTCCACACTCGGTCGCCTCGCGCAGGTCGGCGGTGGTCGCAGCCTCCGCGTCGACTCGGGCGAGCTCGCGGTGGCGCGCGCGCTCGAGCTCGCGGGCGCGCTCAAGACCCCGGTGCTCACCGATCTCCAGCTCGACGTCGGCGAAGGCCTCGACGACGTGTTCACCAACGCGAACGGCAAGCTCTCGCGCGGTGAAGAGCTGGTGTTGCTCGCGCGCACGCACCACGATCTGCCCGACGAGATCGAGGTCAGCGGCCGGCTCGGCGGCGAGCAGTTCACGCGCAAGTACGACGTGAAGGCGGACGAGGGCGCCATCGTGCAGGCGGTTCCGAAGCTCTGGGCCGCGGCGCACATCGAGCACCTGCGTGCCGATGCGCGCGGGCTCGACTCGGTGCGCGGCCAGATCCTCTCGCTCGGGCTCGAGTACGGCCTGATGAGCCCGTTCACATCGTTCCTCGCGCTGGACAGCGAGCAGGCCTACGCCGCGATGGGTGTGCAGCGTCGCTCGCGACGCTTCGGCGGCGTGCGGCTGATCGCGAGCGCCGACGTGATGCGTGGCGAAGATCTGCCGCGTCGTGGTGGCGGCGTGCTCGACGGGGTGCTCGGTGCACTCGCGGCGCCGTTCGGATGCGACGCCACCAGCAGCAAGCGCGATGGTACGGTCGCGAGCGACGCGCGGATCTCGAGCGCGCCCGCGCCCACGCAGCCGGCGTCGGGGGCCGCGACGCCGGCCGTCGATGCTCCGCCGGTGCCGGAGCCTTCGGCGCAGCTCGCCGAGCAGGAGGAAATCCCACGCGCGGGCGATGCCGGCGGCAACGGCCAGCCCTCCGCGCCCCGCGGTCCTGCGCCGGGCGGAGTGCCGGACGATGCGCCCGACACCTTGGACGATGCCAAGCGCGACGAGTCGGTCACCAAGATCGCCGCGAAGACGCCCACGACGACCGAGCTCGAGCCGCACCGCAGGCTCACCGACGGCGAGCCCACGAGCGACGAGCCCGCCGCCGTGCCGCGCGAGGAGTGGCTGCAGGACGGCCAGGTCGCCGCGCGCGTGGCCCCGGTGCGTGCGGCCCTGCCGTGCAGCGACGGTGCTGCGCGCGAGCTCGCGCAGCGACGCATGCTGTGGGAGCGCAGGCTGGCGCTCGCGACCGACATGAGCGCAGCGCTCGAGGTCTACGAGGCGACCGCGGCGACGTGCGAGCTGCCGGGCTGGAAGGATCAACGGACGATGCTGCAGCTGCTGCAGGCGCGCGCGGCCTCCGAGCACGACGTGGCGCTCTTGCTCGGCCACTTCGCGGGTGAGACCGACGCGCGCAACTGGCTCGCACGCGCGCTGCTGCGCCGGCTCGTCGATCCCGCGATGGTCGGCGCGGTCGGGCGTGCGACCGCGGGCAAGTCGGTCGACTGGGCGGCGATCGATCGCAAGCTGTTGCTCTCGACCTCGGCCGACGATCAGCTCGCGCTCGTGCGCAGCGCGCTCGCACGCGTGCCCGGCGATCCCGAGGGCGAACGCAGGCTGATGCGGCTGCTCGCGGCGAACGGCAAGCGCGACGAGGCGATCGCGCGCGGCCGCAAGATCCGCGAGCAGGGCCTGTTCACGCCGGCGCTCGCACAGGCGCTCGGCGAGCTGCTGGTCGAGGCCGGCGAAGTCGAGGAGGCGCAGCGCGTGCTCTCGGAGATCGTCGAGTTCGATCCCGACAGCGTCGCGAGCCGTCGCCTGCTCGGCGACGTCTTCCTGCGCCACGGCTGGTACGACGGCGCGTACCGGCAGTACCAGGATCTCGGCGAGCTGCAGCCCGACGACGCGATGGCGGCGATCCGGCTCGCGCGTGCGGCCGCGGGTGCCGGTCGTGTGGACGAGGCGCTCCGCATCCTCCGTCGCATCGCGGCGGGCGAGGGCCGCCCGGGCGCCGACGATCCGCGTCGCTTCGCGCGGCTGCATGCCGCGGCGTATCTCGCCGCGATGCTGATCGAGAAGGACACGCCGAAGGAGAGCATCGCGCAGGAGCTGCGCCGGCTGCAGCTCTTCGACGCGCCCACGACGTGGACGCTGCTGACGTGGCGCGACCTCGACGCCCAGCTCACGCTCGCGCGCACCGACGAGCTCGCGGTCGATGCGGTCGTCGCCGGCGACACGGGGCTCTTCGGTCTGCAGCTCTCCGATCGCGACGTGCCGCTGCAGGTGCGCCACGCGGGTGCGGATCACGGACGCATCGTCGAGTACCAGCGCATCGTGATCGCGTTCGACGGCCACGACTTCAGCGTGACGGTCGACCCGGGCCGCATCGGCCCGTCGACGACGGCGCCGGAGTAGCCGCTGCGGACTCGCACTTGACCCGAGACCATACGGTGGTCAATATCTCCGTATGGACGAGCACCGCGAGGTCAAGCGCGTCACGGTGAATCTGCCGGCCGGCCTCCTCGCGGATGCGGAAGCCGTGACCGGCCGCGGAGTCACGGAGACGCTCGTGGAGGGCCTGCGACTGATCGCGCGCCGCCGGGCTTACGCAAAGGCGCTGGCGTTGCGTGGCCGGCTCCAGCTCGACATCGACATCGGGGCGTCGCGTGAGCGAGCTCGTCGTTGACACTTCGGTCTGGGTCGCTTTCTTCCGCGGGACACCGTTGCCCGATCTCGAGCGGGCGCTCGAGGAAGGTCTCGTCGTCATCGCTCCCGTCGTGGTTTCGGAGTTGTTGAGTGCACCGCTGTCTCCGAGAGAGCGCGCACGACTCGCCGACATGCTTCGCGACCTGCCGCTGCACTCGACTCCGTTCGAGCACTGGCTTGCGGTCGGTGAGCTCCGTGCGCGGCTGGCTCGCGGCGGGCTGACCGTCTCGACGCCCGATGCTCACGTGGCTCAGTGCGCCGTCGATCGCGCTGGGCTGGTCTGGTCGTTCGACAAGGTCTTCGCGAAGATGGCCGCCGCACGAGCGGTTCGATGCTTCACCGCTCCAGCGCGGCCGTGACCGCTGCGCCCACGTCGAAGCCCGCGACCTCGATCGTCTCGCCCACCGCCGGTGGCTGCCATGGCCCGAAGCCGAGCGTCTGCCACGCGAGCCACACGTGCCGGGGATCCCCCAGCGGATGCGTGAACTCGAAGCGCACGCGCTGCGGGCGAGCGTCGGCGGTGATCGCTTCGACCGTCGCGGTCGCGACCTGCTCGTCGTGACCGAGCTCGATGCGATCGCCCACCGCGAACGGGCGCGTCGTCGAGCGCACCATCCGTTCGCCGACGGTCGACAACAGCCCGCGCTCCGCCTCGACCACCAGCGTCGTGTCGTCGGGCCTCGTGTAGCGCAGCTTTCCCACCGAGCTGGCGAGCAGCCGCACGCTCGTCGGTGCGGGCAACGCTTCCGCCGCGCGCGTGACCGGTAGGTACGAGACCATGCCGTCGTTCGGCGCGAACGCGACGACGACGTGCTTGCCGCGGATCGACGGGTCGCGCGGCACCGCGTGCTCGAACAGCTCGAGCGTACCGCGCACGGTCTCCATCGAGCGGGCCCGCAAGGGCAAGAGCAGCGGCGCCGCGAAGAGGTGCACGAACACGAGCACCGCGATCGAGCCGCGGACCCACGCCGGCTGCGGCGCGAGCTCACCGGCGCGTGCACGTTCGCGGTCCGCGACGAGCATCGCCACGAGCGCCATGCTGCCGAGCCCGACATAGCCGAGCAGTCGATCGGCCGGGAACGTCCCCGCGATCGGCACGCACGCGAGCACCGCTCCGACGACCCACATGCGTGCACTCGGATCGCTGCCCAGTCGTGCGCGCACGAGCAGCGCGAACCAGATCACCACCGCGACACACACGGCGCCGACGATCGGCACGAGCGGCTCGGGCCAGCCGAGCCACAGGTCCGACCACGGCCCCAGCCACTGCCCCGCGAGCAGCACGACCATCCGCACCGGCGCGACCGCCATGAACGCCGCCGGCTCGCCGCCCGGGTCGACGTAGATCCCCGAGCCACGCACGCCGTAACCGAGCGTCTTGTAGAGGATCGCCCAGCCGACGAAGACGCATGCATACGGCGCCAACGCGAGCATGCGCGCGCGCCAACTGCCGCGATCCACGAACAGCGCGTGCGCCCCGAGATACGCGAGGGTCGCAATCGTGCCCTCGCCCGCGAGCAGCCCCGCCGCGAACGCGAGCGGCCCGAGCCAACGCCCTGTGCTCCAGCCGTCACGCCGCGCGCGGTCGTAGGCCCACAGGGCCACGAACCCGAAGCACGCCATCAGCAGCGCGTTGCGGTTCGAGATGTAGCCGACCGCGGGTCCGCGCGCGTCGTCGATCGCGTAGAGCAGCAGGGCGAGCGCCGCGATCGGCCGGGGGAGGAACCGGCGCAGCACCGCGTCCGCAGCCGTGAGCAGCATCACCAGCCACACGAGCGAGTGCGCGTACATGAGCAGCGGGAGATCGGGCCACAGCGCGAAGTCGACGACGTGAGTGATCGAACTGAGCGGGCGCATGAACCCGAGGCGGTAGTCGGGGGCCGACCACCACGCCAGCGTGCCGCTCTCGGCGAGCCGCGCGTGCTGATCCGCGCCGCCGTCGATGAACATGAACAGATCCCAGCGTGTGGGCGCGAACCCATCGAACGTCGGTCCATCGCCGGCGCGCACGCGCAGCATGTGATCGTCGGCAGCGAAACCAACGTTCAAGCACGGCGCCGCGAGCAACACCGCGAGCGCGATGATCCAGCGACGCGCGTGGGGCTGCTGGGCCCACGCGAGCCAGCGCGCCATCCAGCTCGGTGCGCGTGACGAGGTCGGCACCGCGATCGGGAGTACCACAGCTCACGCTTGCCCGGTCGCGCGACCCCGCACCCACGCGCTCGACAGACGCGCCGATGCCTGGGCAGATGCGACGGAAATCGCCGGGCGTCGTCGTCTCGACAAGACGTCGGCCGGACGCGGCCACACCCACTCCGAACCAACCTGCTGGGTCACCTCACCATGAGGGGCCCCCCACGAGCACCCCATGTCGATCCTCGCCACGATCCTCGCCACGATCGCGCTCGGCTCCACCCCGATCGCATTGTCGACCCTCGCGCCACCCGACGAAGTCGTCGAGATCGAGATCGATCCCGCCGTCGTGCAGGCCTGCGTCGCCGCCGGTGGAGCCGAAGCGGACTGCATCGCGAAGGCCGAAGCCGCCGCGATCGCAGCCGCCGATCCCGAGGCGAAGGCGGCCGAGCCGACCGAGGCCGAAGCGAAGGAAGGCGAGCCCGTCCCCGCCGACGCCGAGGTGAAGGAAGGCGCGCCCGTGCCGACCGACGCCGAAGCGAAGGACGGCGAGCCCGTCCCCGCCGATGCGGATGCGAAGGACGGCGAGCCCGCGCCGGCCGACGCCGCCGCAGGCGTGGCCCCCGAGGCCGCAGGCGCCGTGGCCGTCGACGAGAACGGGGAGGTCGTGCTCGGACCCGATGGCCAGCCGTTGCCCGCCGCCGACGCGGCGCAGGATCCCAACGTCGCGCAGTATGCCGGCGCCGACGGTCAGCTCTCCGCCGCCGAAGCCGACGCGATGATCGCCGCGGGCGCGGAGCCGCAGGGCGAGACGATGGAAGAGGCGCACCCGGGCATGAGCGCGCAGGACTACCTCGCGCTCCTGCGCGACATCCTGCGCTCGCAACGAGAGAAGGTCGCCGAGCGCCTCGAGGAGAAGATCGCCGCGAAGCAGGACGCGAAGATGGCGACGATGTCGACGGTGCTCGGCTGGGTGTCGCTGGGCGGGCTGCTGCTGCTCTTCTTGCCGCTCGCGCTGCGCAAGAAGTACCCCGGCCAGGACGCGCTGCTCTTCAAGTACTCGGCGCTCGCCGCCGGCGTCTGCGTCGTCGTGGTGTTTCTGTTCTCGCGCGTGCTGCTGCTGCTCCGCGGCATCCAGGGCGCGCTGAGCTCGATCGCGAACCCGCAGGTCGCCGTCATCGACGCCAGCTTCCAGGTGCTCGACGACAACGTCGAGGATCTCGTCGAGGTGGGGCCCGTGCTGATCGAGGCCCCGCTCGCGCAGGTCGCCAGCGGCGAGGAGGACAGCCTCCCGCTCGCGATCATCCAGAACATCCAGCGCATCAACGAGGACATCACCATCTTCAAGACCATCGCCCGCCAGTTCGAGGGCGTGTTCGCGCTGTTCGGCTACCTGCCGATCGTGCTGACCGTCGTCGCGGTGGTGCTGTTCGTGCTGTCCATCAAGCCGGTGATCATGGAGATCGTCAGCCTGCCCGGCCGCGTGGCCAGCGGCCAGGCGAACGCGAAGGAGGTCGTGAAGCAGGTGTTCCGCGCGGTGGGTCGCGAGCTGCTCGCCACGCTGTGCCTCATCGGGGTGCTGATCTTCACGACCATCCTCTCGGGCATCTTCCTGTCGATGGCCGTCGAGCCCGCGATCGAGGCCTTCCTCGCCTACGTGTTCACGTCGCTGCTCTACACGATGGCGTCGCCGGAGTTCTCGAAGTTCGTGGTGTACCTGAGCGTCATGGGCGCGCTGCTGTTCCTCGTGCTCAACATCGCCGTCGTGCTCGTCACGAACGTGCTGTTCCTGGGCAAGGTGCAGAAGATCTTCAAGCGCCGCTTCCACGACAAGGTCCCGCTCGGGCTGCACAAGCGCTTCTGGCTGTGGGGCACGCTCGCGCTGGTCTGGGCCCAGCTGCTGCCGCTGCTCTTCGTCGCGATCGCCCAGGAGGGCGTCGGCAAGCTCATCGACGCGCTCACCTCCGGCGACGGCGATCCGCCCTGGTCCGCGATCCTGCTCTCGGGCCCCGGCATCCTGGTGCTCGGCTTCATCGTCGTGTTCTGGGCCGCACGCGGTCTCGCCGGCATCCGCTTCGTGCTGAAGTACAAGCCCCAGGAGATCGGCGCGCCCGTCACCGGCCACCGCGGCGGCACGGCGCGCTATCGCTCGACGCTCGCGCAGTGACGAGGCCCGGCGATGCGCCCCACGCTGGTGTAGCGTTGGGGCGCATGCGCGTTTCAACTTCGCTGCTCGTGATCGCCTCGCTCGTGCTCGCCTCCTGCGGGAAGGGCGGCGGTGGCGGCGACGACGGCAGCGACGAGAGCTCGAGCACCACCATCGACGATCCAGATCCGGTCGTCGACTGGCCGACACTCGCGTGTGACCCGCTCGTGCCCGAGTACTGCGGGCACCCCTTCCCTTCCAACGTCTTCACGATGGCCGATCCGGCGACACCGACGGGTCGTCGGCTCGCGCTCTCCACCGAGCTCATGCCGGTGAGCTACTACGGCGTGCAGGCCGACCCCGCTCCGTGGTCGAAGAGCGACGGGTTCTCGCCGGGCTCCGGGATCATGGTCTACCTGCCCGGCGCGAGCGCGGCGGGGCTGCCGAGCTCCGTCGACATCGCGGCGTCGATCCTGCCGGACTCGCCCACCGTGCTGCTCGATGCCGAGACCGGCGAGCGCGTGCCCCACTTCGCCGAGCTCGACCTCACCGCCGAGCCGGCGCAGCGCACCCTGTTCATCCGACCGGCGCTGCGGCTGAAGAACAACGCGCGCTACATCGTGGCGTTCGCCGGCGTCGTCGATGCCGCCGGCACCGTCATCCCGGCCTCGCCCGCCTTCGCTGCGCTGCGCGACGGCACGGAGCTCTCCGCCGAGCCCTCGGTCGAGGCCCGGCGACCGCTCTACGCGGACATCTTCGCGCGGCTGGGTGACGCCGGCGTCGCGCGCGAGGACCTGCAGCTCGCGTGGGACTTCACCACCGCCAGCGACGAGAACATCGTCACTCCGCTCTTGCACATGCGCGACACGGCGCTCGCCGCCGTCGGGACCACCCCGAGCTTCACGATCGATTCGGTCGAGACCGACTGGGATCCGCGCGTCGCGTTTCGCGTCAACGGCACGTTCGAGGTGCCGCTGTTCGTCGACCAGCCCGGGCCCAACGCGGTGCTCAACGTCGGCGCGGACGGCCTGCCGCAGGCGGTCGGCACCTACGACTTCGACTACGAGCTGCTCATCCCCATGCGCGCGCTGTCCGAGCCGGTGCAGCTGCTGCACTACGGGCACGGGCTGCTCGGCACGCGCGTCGAGATCGAGCGCGACGAGTTCCTCGAGCTCTGCGAGAACCACGGCTGGGCGATCTTCTCGACCGACTGGATCGGGCTCGCCCAGGCCGACCAGGCCTTCATCGGCGTCATCCTACAGAGCGGCGAGATCGAGGACTTCGACGGCATGTTCGCGCGGCTGCAGCAGGCGGTCGTCAACGCACTCGTGCTCGACCGTGTGGTCGCGAACGGCATCGCCGCCGATCCGATGTTCGCCGACGCGCTCGACCCGTCGCAGCTCTCGTACTACGGCATCAGCCTCGGCGGCATCATGGGTGGGCTCTACATGAGCGTCACGCCCGACGCGACGCGTGGCGGCCTCGAGGTGATGGGCACGCCGTTCTCGCTGCTGCTCGGCCGCAGCGCGCAGTTCGACGCGTTCTTCGACATCGCCAAGTCGACCTACTCCGATCCGCGCGACATCCAGAAGGTGCTCGGGCTCGTGCAGATCCTGTGGGATCGCGTCGAGCCCAACGGCTTCCTGCCCCACCTGCGCGACCAGCCGCTCGCGGACACGCCCGCCCACGAGGTGCTCATGCGCGCCGCCGTCGGCGACCACTCGGTGCCGACCGTCGGCGCCCACGTGATGGCGCGCTCGCTCGGTGTGCCGCACGTCGACTCCGGCGTGCGCGACGTGTACGGGCTCGAGAAGGTGGCCGAGCCGCCGCCCGGCAGCGCGTACATCGAGTACGACTTCGGCCTGCCGCCCGAGCCCGTGTGCGCGCTCCCGCAGCGCGCGTGCGCCGACCCGCACGGGGCGATTCGCGTGCTGCCCGAGGCGGCCGAGCAGCTCGATCACTTCCTGCGCACCGGCGAGGTGCGCAACTTCTGTCCCGGCGGCGTGTGCAAGTACGCGACGCCGGACTGCGACGCCACGCCCGATCCGAACGTGTGCGCCGAGTAGTCAGGGCGCTGCGGCCGCGAGCAGCTCGCGCAGCACCTCGGGCTCGCGCGTCCCGTTGAAGTGCCGCCCGCCCGGCACCACCCGCACGCGCGCGCCGAGCCGCTCCTCGAAGTCGCGCTTGGTGGTGGCGTAGTCGCGCGTGAACGGATCGTCGTCGGAGAGCAGGCAGTGGATCCGCCGCGCCGCCTTGCGCACGCGTCGGTGCTCGAGCTCGGTGTCGATCCACGGGCGGATCGACGGCCACGGGGCGTCGATCGTCCACCAGGGCGCGACGCCGACGGCGGCCGCGACGACGACCTCGTCCTCGAGCTCCGCGAGCGCGCGCATCACGGCCTGGAAGCCGACGCTGTGCCCGACGATCATCGTGTCCTCGGCCTGCTCGGCCACGCCGATCGCGATCCGCGTCGCCGCGACCCAGAGCCCCAGCTCGGGCGTTTGCGGCGACGGCATCTCGAACACGTCGGCGCTGTCGAACGTGTCGAGGTGATCGCGACGCACGACCTCCATCAGCCAGGGATAGAAGTCGTCGGCAGCAGTGCCGCCCCAGCGCGGGATGACGACGAGCCGCATGTGCGGCCCAGCTTAGTGCGGCTCGGGCAGGTACGGGAAGTCCGGGAGCAGCTCGACGTCGTTGGCCTGCGGGTTCAGCGGGAGCTCGGCCAGCGTGTCCAGGTCGTGCTGCTCGAGGTCGAGCAGCATCGCGGCGAGCATGAAGTCGACGGCCGGGTCGTCGAGGCGACGACCGTTGGGGAAGCCGGGCTCGGCGGTCAGATCGAGGCGCAGGACGTCGGGCACCACGAGCGGCACGACCTGACCGCCGCAGTCGTCGACCATGCAGGGCGTGAAGCCGAGCTCCACGATGTCGTCGTCGAGCGCGGCATGCAGGGCGCCGAGGCTCTCGGAGAGCTCCGGCACGAACTGCGCGGTCACGTCGTCGATCGGCGTGGCCTGGTTGTACGCGTCCTTGCTCGTGACGAGCGTGGCCATGACCGCCGGCATGCCCATGCGATCGATCTGGGCGTACTCCTCCGGGGGCGACTCGTCGAACTCGAACGGATCCGGGGGCGACGTGTCGTCGTCGGTGCCGGTGCCGCTCGGATCGGTGCTCGTCGACGGGTCGTCGGTCGTCGACGTGGTCAGCGTCGT
>CAZFKC010000106.1:0-20639 GCA_964519175.1 uncultured Nannocystaceae bacterium | reverse complement strand
GCGTCGTGGTGGTGGGCAGCGTCGTCGTGCTCGGCTCGGTGGTCGAGGACTCCGCCGTGCCGTCGCCATTGTCCTCCTCGGCGCGGCTCGAGCCGTCGGCGGCGCAGGCGAGCTCGCCGAGCGCGACGAGCACCAAGATGGTGGAGAGCGTGGCCTTCATGGTGCTCACTTGCGCCCCGTGCTCGCCCAGATGTCGAGCTGGCCCTTGGGTCCCATGAGCGCGTCGCGGCTCATCTCCAGCACGATCGCCGTCACGTTCGTCGTCGCGAAGCTGTCGCGCGTGGAGTCGAAGGCCAGCGTGCCGTCGTCGAGCAGCTGTCCGAACCCGTCGCGGTCGAGGAAGAACGGATCGTCGCGCAGGCCGGCGAAGACCCGCAGCCCGAGCCCGGCCTCGATCACCGTGTCGACGGAGCCGACGATGGGGTCGGCGATCCCCGGCAGGTTCTCGACCCGCACGCCCCACTCGCCGGCGGCGTTCTGCCCGAAGCGCACGAGCACCTCGTAGTCCGCGACCTGATCGCCGTCGTTGTCGACGTGGATCGTATAGAGGACGCCGGCGTCGTAGTCGGCCGGTACGCCCGCCTCTGCGAGCCCGGCGAAGCCGAGCGCGACGGTGATCTTCGCGTCGTCGTGCCAGGCGTGCAGCGTCGTGATGTCCGCGGGGTGGTCCGCGAGCGTGGCCGGAGCATCGGCGTGGTCCGCCGCGTGCGTGAGCGTCGCGAAGAGCGGGAGCGCAGCGATCGCGATTCCGCCCGCGCCCAGCCCGATCCCTCGAAGTGTCCGCGCCATGTCGTCCCCCCGTCCGGGCGGCTCGCCCGGGCGCCTGGGGCTACGTGGCGCAGGCTGCGGCGGATCGGTGGGGATGGCTCCGATCCGGCGCGGCGCGTGCTTCGTACCCCCGCTCGGACGTCGACGCTCGGTCAGCCACCACCAGGCACCGCAGGCCGACGCCAGGGAGACTTCACGTGGCAAAGACGACTTGGATCGGGTTCTTGTTCCTTCTCGGTGCGTGTGCCGGCGGCGATGGTGACGACGACACCAATGCCGACGACAGCAGCGGCTCGGTCGGTGAGACGACCAGCAGCTCGACCGACGCGATGACGACGGCGATGACGATGACGACGGCGCCGACGACCGCGGAGACGCTGTCGACGACGACGAACACCACCGACGGCGAGACCGGCACCGGCACGACCGACGACCCCAGCACCGACGACACTGCGCCGGAGTCGACCGGATCTGCCGAGGTGAGCTGCGAGGACTACTGCAGCGTCTACGCGGCCTCGTGTGTCGACCACACCGAGTACGCCAACGAGCAGGACTGCATGGACAACTGTGCGCAGTGGCCCGTCGGCGAAGCGGCCGACACGGCGGTCGACAGCCTCGGCTGTCGCCTCTACCACGCGACCGTCGCCGGCAGCACCGATCCGGAGATGCACTGCCCGCATGCCGGCCCGAGCGGCGACGCGACCTGCGTGAACGCCGACTCGCCCACCTGCGACGTCTACTGCATGCGCTACTTCGAGAGCTGCGAGGGCAACCTCAACGCGTTCGCGGACGAGGCCGAGTGCATGGCCGAGTGCTCGACGTGGTACGCCGGCACGTTCAAGGACACCGAGGGTCACACGATCGGCTGCCACAGCTACCACGCGATGGCCGCGATGTCCGACGCCGAGACGCACTGCCCGCACGCCGGCCCCGGCGGCGGTGGCATCTGCGTGCTCTGATCGCGTTCGCGGTATGCTGGCGGCCGAGTGTTCGGCCGCCTCGCCGCGCTGGTGCTGCGCCACCGTCCGGCGGTCTTCGTCGCGGTGGCTGCAGCGCTCGTGCTGGCCGCGTTCGGGGCCTCGCGCCTGCGCATCGACCTCTCGTCGTCGGCGTTCTACGGCGACGGTGAGCAGGCGAGCGCACGCCTGGCCGCGTTCACGGAACGATGGGGCCACGACGACGGCACGGCGGTCGTCGTGGTCGAGGCGATCGAGGGCGACGTGCTCTCGCACGCGCGGCTCGACGCGGTGCGGGCGCTCGCCGACGAGCTGCGTCAGCGCCCGGAGGTGGCGCGGGTCGACGCGATCACCGACCACCCGGCCTCGGCCGCGGTCGCGAAGGGCTCACGGCCCGCGCGGCAGTGGCTGCACACGGCACCGATCGTGCCGTTGCTGCTCGCACCCGACGAGCGCACCACCGCGGTGATCGTGCGGCTCGCGTTCGGCTCGGACGAGCTCGAGCGCACCACCCTCGCGATGACCGCGATCGAAGCCGTCGTCGCCGCTCGGGCCGGCGAGCTCGGCCTGCGCATGTCGGTGGGCGGGGTGCCGGCGATCCGCGCCGCCTTCGCGAAGGACGTCCTCCGTGATCAACGGCGGCTCGTGCCCGCGTGCATCCTGCTCGTCGCGCTCCTGCTCGGCGTGCTGCTGCGGCGCGTCTGGCAGGTGGCGATCCCGCTCGTGCTCGCGCTCCTGCCCACGTTCGTGCTCGCCGGCGCGATGGGCCTCGCCGGCGCGCCGATCGGGCTGCTCAGCCAGGGTTACTTCACGCTCGTGCCGGTCATCGCGATCGCCGACGCGATCCATCTGGTGATGCGCGCCGGCGAGCTCGCGCGCATCGACCACAGCGACCGCGATCGCATCGTCGTCGATGCCTCCCAGCGGGTCGGGCTCGCCTGCTTCGCCACCAGCGCGACCACGGCGATCGGCTTCGCGTCGCTGTCGTTCTCGTCGATGCCGATGTTGCGCGCGTTCGGGTTGTGGGCCGCCGGTGCGGTGATGCTCGCCTGGGTCGTGCTGCTCGTCGTCGGGCCGCTCCTGCTCTCGCTCGTCGAGGATCTCCGCGGTGACACGCGCGCCGTCTCGCGGCTCGACGACGTGCTCGTGCGCGCGACCGCGATCTCCCGGCGACGTCCGTGGGCGGTCTTGTTCGTGGCGCTGGCCGTGACCGGGGCGGCGCTCTGGCGCGCGCGCGACGTACCGGTCGACAACCGGCTCTCCGATCTCGTCGATGCGCGCACGAACGCCGCCCGTGCGAGCACGACGATCGACGCCGAGCTGGGCGGCGTGCTCTCGCTGGAGCTCGAGCTGGTCGGCGCACCGGGCAGCTTCGCCACCCCGGAGGGGCTCGCGGCCCTCGATGCGCTCGAAGGGTGGCTCGCGCAGCAGCCCGAGGTGCGCACGGTGATCGGCCCGGCGACGTTGCTGCGCGCGAGCGGGGCCTCGACGGCCGATCCCGAGGCGCTCGAGCGCGGGCTGCGACGGCTGGGCGACGCGGGCCTGCGCGCCGACGTGCTCGACGACGCGGCCGAGCACGCACGCATCTCGGTGCGGATCCCCGATCACGGCGGCATCGCGTTCGCAGCGCTCGAAGCCCGGGTGCTGGCCCGCGCCCGCGAGCTCGAGGGCGTCAGCGCCACCGTCACGGGCACCACCGCCCTCGCCTACCACGGGGTCAATCGCATCGCGGGCGAGCTGCGCACGAGCCTCGTGGGGGCGTTCGTCGTCGTGACCTCGTTCGTCGCGCTCGCGTTCCGCGACTTGCGGCTCGGCATTGCGAGCCTGGTGCCCAACGGTGTGCCGCTGGCGCTCGGCTACGCGGCCATCGCCACCCTGCTCGGCCGCTTCGATCCGCTCGGCGGCATCGTGCTCGCCGTCGCGCTCGGCATCGCGGTCGACGACACGATCCACCTCGTCGCACGCGCGCGAGAGGCCGCGCGCGAGCATCCCGAGTCCGACGCGCTCGCGGCCGCGGTGCGGGGCAGCGGCTCCACCTGCACGATCACCTCGCTCGTGCTCGCGTCGGGGCTGGGGCTGTTCCTGTTCTCGTCGTTCCCGCCGCTACGCGTGCTCGGCGGGCTCGGGGCGACCGTCATCCTGACGGCGTTGGTGTGCGATCTGTGGCTGCTGCCCGCGATGCTGACGGTGCTGCGCTGGCCCACGCCAGCGCGCGCTGCTCACAGGGAATCCGCACCGCCATGAGCAAGAGCGCATTGGCGACGCCGACGACGAGCGCGGTGATCCACGCGCCGAACACGAGCGGCACGCTCGCGAGCTCGAGCGCGACCGCGACGTAGTTCGGGTGTCGGAGCCAGCGGTACGGGCCCCGCACGAGCGGACGATCACCGGGCACGACGAGCACGCGGGTGTTCCAGCGATTGCCGAGGCTCGCGATCGCCCAGTAGCGCAGGACCTGCGCCCCCACGAACGCGGCGAACAGCAGGGGCCAGCCGGGCGCGAGCGTGGGGCCACGCAGCATCGCCTCGGCGGGCCACGCGAGCATCCACGCGCCGTGCAGCACGAAGAACGCGGGATAGTGCGCTGCACCGTGCTCGACCGCACCGCGGGCCCGCGCGGCCGCTTCGTTCGCGCGCGCGAGGCGGAGCTCGAGCATGCGCTGCAGCACCAGCGCGACGAAGCTCGCGGCGACGAGCGCAGTGGGGCTCATGCGCGGAACACCACCGACTCGCAGCAGAACCCGGGGCCGAGCCCCACGACGATGCCGTGGCTGCCCGGTCGAGGTGGTCCCGCACGCAAGAAAGCGTCGAGCACGAACAGCGCGGTGGGGCTCGACATGTTGCCGTGCTCGCGCAGCACCGACCAGCTCGCAGCCAGCCGCGCGGGCGCGACCTCGAGCGCGCTCGCGTAGGCCTCGAGCACCTTGGCGCCGCCGGGATGCAGCACGTAGTGCTCGAGCGCGAGGGCGCCGAGCCCGGCCGCGTGCGCCGCGTCGCGGACGAAGCCGGGCGCGACCTGGTGGACGATCTGCGGGATGCTGCGCGCGAAGCGGACCTGCAGCCCGTCTTCGTGGACGGTCCAGCCCATCACGTCCTCGGTGCCGTCGAGCAGCTGCGCGTGGCCGACGAGCAGCGCCGGGCCCTCGCCCTCGGGCGCGACGACGGCCGCCGCGGCACCGTCGGCGAAGAGCGCGGTGGCGATGAGGTTCGACTTGCTGCGATCGGTCGCGACGAACGTCGCGCTGCACACCTCGGCGGCGACGAGCAGCACCGGCTTGCCGAGCCCGCGGCAGAGCGTCGCGGCGCGTGCGAGCCCTGCGGCCCCACCGGCGCAGCCGAGCCCCCACAGCGGCACGCGGGCGATCGAGCGCGGCAGCTCGAGCAGCTGCACGAGGTGGCTGTCGAGGCTCGGCGTGGCGATGCCGGTGCTCGACACGAACACGATCGCCCCGAGCTCGTCGCGACGACACGGTGCGACCGCGAGCGCGCGCGCGGCCGCTTGTTGCGCGAGCGCGAGCGCGCTCTTCAGGTACACGTCGTTCTTCTCGACGAAGCTGCGCGGCGACTCGTACCAGTCGAGCGGCTGCACGATGCGACGCTGCGCGATGCCGGTGTGCTCGAACGCGCCGAGCAGTCGCTCGATGCCGGGCAGCGTCGCGAACATGCGCAGCGCGAACGCCCGCGCCTCGCGCTGATCGAACGCGTGCGGCGGTACGCTGGTGCCCAGCGCGACGAGCCGCGGCTCGATCACCGCTCCTCCGGGTCGCGCTCGGGGGTGTCGCAGCGATCGCGGAACACGTACTGCGAGAGCCGCTTGCGGTGCGCGCTGCTCCAGTCGATGCTCGGGCGTTTCTTCTCCGGCGGCAGGTAGCCGAGCCGGTACATCGCGACGAGCCGCAGATCGTCGGGCACGCGCAGCAGGCCCTCGAGCTCGCGCCACGCCTCCGGGAATTCCATCGGCGTCGAGATGAACTGGATGCCCATGCCGAGATCGACGGTGGTGAGCCAGATGTTCTCGATCGCCATCCCGAGCCCGAGCAGGCTGTAGAGCCCGCTGAGCTCGCCGTCGACGTACTCGTCGCGCGTCAGCATCGCGGCGAGCAACAACGGGCTGCCGGACACGAGCTTCTCGTTGTCGCGCCCGAGCGACTTCGGCACGCCGAGCGTGTTGACGACCTTCTGCCCGGTCTCACTGAACACGTGCTTGACGAACGGCTTGAGCGGGCCCGGGAGGTGATCGATGTAGATGCCGTCGCGACGCTCGTCGAGCTCGCGCTCCGAGAAGCGGAAGTAGCGGCGGTAGCGGGTGAAGAACTTGCCGCCCGCCATCAGCGACTCCATCGTGCGGCCCGCGATGCGCGACACGGCGAGGCGCACGTCGGGGTCGGTGATGAGCGCGAAGCGCCACGGCTGCGAGTTGAAGTGGCTCGGCGCCCGCGAGGCCGCCTCCATCAACCGGTGCTGGTGCTCGAGGGTGACCGGCTCGGGCAGGAAGTGCCCGTTGGTGGTCGAACGGCGGAGGATCGCTTCGCGCAGCTCCATCGCTTCATCCTATCCACGCGCCGACGTAGCCCAGCGCGCCGATCACCGCGAGCAGCGGATGGGCGAGGGTTCGTGGGCGCGCGCGTGGGAACACGGTCAGGGCCAAGAGGGTGAGCAAGAGTGCGGGATGGAATCGCAGCAGCGTGGCCGCGATCGCGCCCGCGAAGACTGCCGCATAGAGCGCGTGATGCAACCAGCCGAAGCTGCGGTGCGTCACCTGGGCGAGCACACCGAGGCCGCAGTTACCGAGGTAGAGCACGGTTGCGAAGAGCAGCACGCCGGCGCGCAGCATAGCGCGGCGCCGGAAATCCGGGCGGCGCACGTCCCGCGGACGGCGATCGATCCGGCGCGCGCCAGGGGACGTACGATCGAGCGACGATGGGGCCGCGTTTCCGGCGAGCGATCGTGTGCGTGCTGACGTTGCTGCTGGCTGGATGTGCGCCGCGCGGGCGCTCGACGACGCCGCCCGAGCCCGGGACGACCGCGGCCGAGCCGACCTGGGCGCCGTGGGCGAAGCAGACCTTCACGCGCGCGGCCGACGAGCACCGCATCATCCTCGTCAACGTCGTCGCGACGTGGTGCCACTGGTGCCACGTGATGGAGGAGACGACGTACCGAGATCCCGAGGTGGTCGCGTTGCTCGAGCGGCACTTCGTGACGATCCGCGTCGACTCCGATGCCCGCCCCGACGTGGCGGAGCGCTATCGCGAGTGGGGCTGGCCCGCGACCGGCTTCCTCAGCCCCGATGCGCAGCCGGTGCTGGAGCTGCGCGGCTACCAGGACCCGCGCGCGTTCACGAAGCTCCTGCGCGAGCTCGTCGCCGATCGGGATCGTGGTCGGCTCTCGCGGCGCTCGGCCCCGGCCCCGCAGCCGAGCGCCGGTGACGTCGCGCTCGCGGAGATCCGCGCCCGCATCGTGGAGCGGCTCGATCACTTCTACGAGCCGGAGCTCGGCGGCTGGGGCACGCGCCAGCGCTATCCGCTGCCGCAGCCGGTCGAGCACGCGTTCATGCGCGCTCGCGTCTACGGCGAGACGCAGTGGCGCGAGCGCGCGCTCACCACCTTGCAGAGCGAGACGGCGCTCGTCGATCCGGTGTGGGGCGGGATGTTCCAGTACTCGACGGACGGCGACTGGCAGCACCCGCACTACGAGAAGATCACTGCCATCCAGGCCGGCGCGATCCAGAACTACGCGCTCGCGCACCGCGTCACGGGCGACGCGAAGTGGCTCGCGCATGCGTGGAAGATCGCGCGCTACATGACCACGATGATGCGCGGGCAGCCTGGCCAGGGCCCGGCCGGGTTCTCCACGAGCCAGGACGCCGACCTGCGCAAGCCCGGCAGCGCGCCGGTGCTGGGTGCGACGTTCTACGGCAAGGGCGACGCTGCTCGGCGTGCGCTCGGCATCCCGCGCATCGACACCAACGTGTACGCGGATCTGAACGGACTCATGATCGAGGCGCTCTGCGAGCTGTACGCGGCGACACGCGAGCCCGAGGCCCTCGATGCGGCCGTCGATGCCGCGCTCGCGCTCGTGGCGACGCACCGCTTCGAGGACGGTGCGTTCAGCCACGGTCCGCGCGGCGAGACCGAGGGGCTGTTGTACCTGCGCGATCAGGCCGCGATGGGTCGGGCTCTGCTCGCGCTCTACCGCGTCACCGCGGATCGGCGCTGGCTCGAGCACGCGCAGGCGCTCGGCGAGATCATCGTCACGCGCATGCAGGACGGCGAGCGCGGCGGATTCTTCGCGCACACGGCCGACCCCGACGCGGTCGGTGTGTTCGCCGAGCGCCGCAAGCCGCTCGAGGAGAACGGGCTCGCCGCGCGGTTCCTGCTGCTGCTCGATCGCTACCTCGACGGCGACGGCAGCACGCCGACGGCCTATCGCGCGGCCTCGCTGCGCGCGCTCGCGTCGCTCGGCGATGCGAAGACGATCGACGCCGAGGGCCGCTTCGTCGGCACGTATCTGCTCGCGGTCGAAGAAGCGCTCATGCCGACCGTGGACATCACCGTCGTCGGCGATCTGGACGACGGTGGCACGACGCGCGCGCTCTTCGACGCCGCGCTCGCGTTCCCCGAGCCGCGTGGCGTGCTCGAGGTCAGCGCGCCGGGCGTGCGCTACCCGGCGATCGGCAAGCCTGCGGTCTACCTGTGCACGGAAGCCGCCTGCAGCTCGCCGATCACGAAGCCGGAACGGTTCGCCGCGCTGGCCGAGGCCTTCGTGGCGACCAGCGTGCCGGCGGTCTCGGCGTCGCGGTAGCACGGCGCGCACGGGATCGGGTACGATCTCTGCGTGCGGATCGGGTGGGCGGTGATCGTCGGTGGCGTGCTCGCGGTCGGCGACGCGCGGGCGGACGAGCTCGTCGGCGGCGCGCTGCCGGGGCCCGGCACCGGCACCGACAGCACGGGCAGCGGAAGCGGGAGCGGGAGCGGAAGCGGAAGCGACGACGCGACCGGCACGGGCACCGGCACCGGGACGGGTACCGGCACCGGGACGGGTACCGGCACCGCGACCGGAACCGGCACCGCAACCGGCACCGGCACCGGGGGCTCGAGCAGCGGCGACGGCTCGAGCAGCTCGAGCAGCTCGGGCGCGTCCGAGTCGACCGGTGCGTCGGGCACCGATCCCACCTACGACCCCACCTACGATCCGACCTTCGACACCGACGGCTTCGGCGATCCCACCGGGGGCTGCGACGAGGATCTCGACGACGACGATCCCGGCTGCTGCGACAGCGAAGAGAACAACAGCGACAACTTCATGTGCAACGCCGGCCGCCATCGCGATCGCATCGCGCTGTTCGTCGTGTTGATGCTGCTCGGGCGACCGCGACGTCGACACGCGAGCGCGCGCGGAGGCACGCGATGAAGCGAGTCGGCGCAGCGACGGGCGTGCTCGCGCTCGTGCTCGCGGGTCTGCCCGCAACGGCGCGTGCGAGCGGGCCTCCGCCAGCGCAACCCGTCGCCGCCGAGCCCGAGCCCGCCCCGAGCACCGAGCCCGCGCCCGACTACCAACCCGGCTGGGACGAGCCCATACCGACGACCGCGCCCACCGCGGAAGCGCCCGCCGCTCCGCCGCCACCGGTCGCGACGCCCGAGCCGGAGCGCGAGGTCGTCGCGGAGAACCGCGAGGGCCGCGGCCTGCTGATCGGGGCCGGCGTCGCCGCGGGGATCGGACTGGTCGCGAACGCGATCCGCATCTACACCGTCACGGTGCCCTGCCAGACGGATACGCAGCGCTTCTGCTCCGGCCCGTGGACGATCGCGACGATCTTCGCATGGGCACCGAACAACGCCTCGCTCGTGCTCGCCGGCGTCGGCGCGAGCTTGCGTGGCAAGCACGATGCGACGCTCGATCCGCAGCGACATCGGCAACGTTCGCGCGGGCTCACGGCTGCCGGGGCGGTGCTGCTCGGGACCGGCGCGCTCGCGAACATCTTGCTGCGCGTCGCATGGTTCAGCGACTGGGTCTCGCCCGAGGGGCCCGAGATCTTCGACTTCGCACGGCCCGGGCAGGCGATCGGCTACTACGGCGGCCTGCAGCTCAGCTCGATGATGATGGCCGCGGGTATCGGCTCGCTGACCTACGCGGGCGCGCGTCCCCGCAAGCGCCAGGTCTCGGTCGCGCCGATGGGCTACGGGCTGCAGCTCACCGGGCGGTTCTGAGCGCTCCTCGGTTATGCTCGAAGTCCGGTGACGGACGACGGCAGCGGCCAGCCGCCGGGTGACGGCAATCCCCTCGGCGGATTGCTCGAGCGCGCGCGGCCCGACGCGGGGTTCGCCGCGCACCAGTCGCTGCAGATGCTGCAGTCGAAGCTGTTCGGCCGCACCGCGCAGACGACGATGGTCGGGCGCTACACGCTCGGCCCGCGCCTCGGCGCCGGCGGTGGCGGCACGGTGTATCGCGCGCTCGACACGGAGAGCGGACGCACCGTCGCGATCAAGCTGCTGATCTCGGACGCCCGCGGCAGCTCTGCGCGCGCGCGACTGCTGCGCGAGGCGCAGTCGCTCGCGAAGCTGAAGCACCCGAACATCGTCGAGTTCTACGACGTCGGCACGTTCGACCCGGGCATCATCGATCCCCGCGCCCACACCGACGGCGACAACGGGGTCTTCCTCGCCATGGAATTCGTCGAGGGTGAGAACCTCGCGACGTGGGCCGAGACCGAGCGCCCGTGGAAGATCGTTCGCGACGTGTTCGTCGCGGCCGGCCGGGGGCTCGCGCACGCGCACGCCCGCGGCTTCGCGCACCGCGACTTCAAGCCCAGCAACGTGCTCGTCGGCGACGACGGGCGCACGCGCGTCGCCGACTTCGGGCTCGCACGCGTCACCCGCGAGCTCACGGCGCCGCTGCCCGGCGTCAGCGTGCGGCTCACCGGGGAGAGCTCGCTGCCGGGCCTGCACGTGTCGCTCACGAAGCCGGGCGCCGTGATCGGCACGCCGGCCTACATGGCCCCGGAGCAACACCTGAGCTCGCGCGCCGATGCGCGCAGCGATCAGTTCAGCTTCTGTCTCGCGCTCTACGAGTCGCTCTACCGCCACAGCCCGTTCATCGGCAGCACGCCGGGCAAGGTGCTCGAGGCCAAGCTCCGCGGCATCATCGCGGCGCCGCCGCGCGACACGAAGATCCCGTCGCGCCTCCACCGAGCGATCGTCCGGGGACTCGCACCCGATCCGAGCGCGCGACATCCCTCGATGGACGTGCTGCTCGACGCGCTCTCGTCCGACGGCGGCGGACCGACGCCCGTGCGCGTGGTGGCAGCCGTGGGTGCCGCCGCGGTGATCGTCGGCGTGGGTGCGTGGCTCTCGGTCCGCCAGCTCATGCGCGATCCGTGCGAGCACGTGCCGAGCGCGCCCGCCGGATGGAGCGCGGAGACTGCGGAACGGCTGCATGCCGCCGCGAGCAACCTCGCGGTGGGCTACGCCGAGAACACGTTCGCGCGCGCGCGCGAGGATCTCGACCGCTTCGCGACGCGGTGGTCGAGCACGCGCACGGAGGCGTGCAGTGCCGATGCGACCGGCGAGGCGCTGCCGGCCCGGCTCGCGTGCCTCGACGAGCATGCCCGCCTGCTCGCCGCGACCACGAGCGCGCTCGCCGAGCCCACCACCAGCATGCTCGAGCTCGCGAGCGCGGCGAGCGAGGACCTGCCCGACCCGCACGCGTGCCTCGACGATCCGCCGCCGCTCTGGATCCCGCGGAGCGCCCTCGACGACGAGGAGCTCGCGCCGTTGCGCGACGAAGTGGCGCGGGTACACGCCGCGGTCGCGCTGCGTCGCCCCGAAGCCGCGGACCTCGCGGCCCAGCTGCTCGCGCGGGCCCAGGCCGCCGACATCGTCGTGCTCGTGCCGCGGGTGCGCCTGCTGCTCGCGGTCGCGCTTGCGCCGACCGACGCTGCGGCAGCGCTCGGTGCCGTCGCGGCCGCGCACCAGGAAGCCGAGGCGCTCGAGCTCGGGCCGCTGGCCGAGCGCGCCGCCGTCACGGCACTCGAGCTCGCGGTCGTCCGCGGTGATCGCAGCGAAGCCGAGCGCTGGCTCGCCACGCTCGATCGCGGCGCGATCGTGGACACGCAGCTCGCCGCACGCGCGAGCGTTGCGGCCGCCGAGCTCGCGGAGCTCGATCCCACCGGCGATGCGCAGGCCCACGCGCGCTGTCGCGAGGCCGAGCGGATCGTCGGCGACGGCCTCGACGGCACCCCCTCTGCGGTAGCGGTCGCACGCCGCTGCGCCACGATCGCGCTCGCGGCAGGGCGCCGGGCGGACGCGCTCGAGCTCGCCGAGCTGGCGGCGGCGCGGGCCGAACGCGCATGGGGCAGCGATCATCCGGTCGCCGCCACCGCGCGCGTCGAGCTCGCGATCGCGTTGACGGCCGCCGGCCGCGTCGACGCAGCCCTCGCGCATGCCCGCACCGGGCTCGACGTGCTCGAGCGCGGCACCGCGACCGATGACCCGCGGCGGCTCGGCGCGCTGCTGGTGGTCGCCGAGCTGCAGCGCGCGCACGATCTCGCGGAGTCCAGCCGCCGACGCGCCGAGGCCGAGACGATCGCACAGCTCGACGACAACCGCCGGCTCGCACACTCCGAGGCGACGTTCATGGTGGCGATGGCGCTCGCCGATCGCTCGCGCGCGCAGGAGCTCGCCGATCTCGCCGAGGCGCGCGCACGCCGGCTGCGCGAAGGCACGCGGCTGGCCCTGCGGATCTCCGCGTGGCGACGGCGTTGACTACTGGCGCTCGTCGAGGTTCGCGCGCAGTGCTCGGGCCCAGTGCTCGAGCCCGTCGATCGTGGTGCGCTGCAGCTGCGCCGGGATGTCCATCGCGGCGAGCTGCTCGCGCACGGCATCGCGCGCGCGGAACAGCCGACTCTTCACCGTGCCGGCCGGCACCTCGAGGATCGCCGCGATCTCGCCGACCGCGAGCTGCTCCCAGTAGTAGAGCTCGACGATCGTCTGCAGATCGAGCGGGATCTGCCGCAGCGCCTGCAGGAGCAGCTTCTCTTCCTCGCGTTCGGCCATCACGCGGCTCGGCGAGCCGTACACGGACGCGACCGACATCTCTTCGGGACCGAACGGGGTCTCGCGCCGCTCGCGACGACGCATGTGCATGAGCAGCTGGTTGCGCGCGATGCCGAGGATGTAGGCCTTCAGGCTGGTGTCGTCGCGCAGGCGATCGCGGCCCTCGACGCAGGCGAGGAACGTGCGCTGGATGAGATCGTCGACGTCGTCGCTCGCCTTGTTGACGAAGAAGCGATAGACGCTCATGAAGTTGCGACGGACCAGCTCGTTGCCGGCCTCGTTGTCGCCACCGCGCCAGGCACGGAGCAGCTCGACGTCGCTCGGATTCCCCATCAGGGCGCCCTCCGCGAGGGCGACCCCGATTCTACACGCTCAGGGGAGAATCAGGTCTTGTCCCGCGCTGAGCACGATCAGCGGGAACTCGGCGCGTACCGCGACCATGGTCGCGACGAGATCGCTCACCGTCACGGTCTCGTCGGGGACCAGCACGATCGCCGACTTGCCGGGGTATCGCTTCTTGACGTCGCGCAGCGCCGCGGCCAGACGCGCGGGATTGTCGGCCTTCACCTCGCGGGTGAACTGCGGGTCTTCGGCGCGGATGCGATAGCCGGTGCGACCGAACTGCACCTGGAGCCCGAGCGCGGCGGAGCCCTGCCCGAGCTCGAGGCCTTGCGGCGGCAACACGAAGAACGACTGGCCGCGCAGGCCACGGCCGGAGCCGTCGAGCACGAGCGAGAGCGACGGCGGCAGCACGGGGCGCGAGCTCGCGACCGCGTAGACCACCTCGAGCAGCGTGCTCGCGGGCAACCGGTTGTGCGCCGCGATCACGACGCGGGTCGGCAGCTCGACCGCACGCTGGGTGGACTCGATCGCCATCGACAGCCATTCGGCCTGGAAGGCGTCGAACAAAGAGGCGGGACACTGGCGGGCACACTCGGCCGCCGCGGTGCGATCGCTGCTCCTGCCGTTGCCCAGCGCCGCGATCTTGCGGTCGAACACGTCGACGCGGTCGAGCCCGATCGTGACGAACAACCCGGGCTGCAGCGCAGCGCCTTCGCCCGAGGGCAGCACGTCCGTGCCCATCGTCGCGCTCACGTGGGTGAGCACGACGGAGGAGAAGCCCGGGAGCCGATCGAAGCTGCCGTCGTCGGGCGGCGGATCGATCGGACGACCGGGCGCGAGCAACATCGCCAAGACTGCGAGCGCAGGCGCGGACATCACAGCTCCTCCAGCGGAAACGGCAGCCAGGGATCGACGGCGCCCTCGAGGATCGGGGCCTGGACCGCGCCGAGCCCGAGCGGCACGCTGCTCAGGCGCACGTCGACGTCCTTGCGTGACGGCACGTCGCCGCCGAAGGCCGTGTCGAGCGTGGTCGTCATGCCGACCACGGCGATGCGGCCGTCGCGATCGTGGGTCGCGAGGTAGACGCGGTAGGGATCGCGGGCGCAGTCGAGCCGCACGAGGTGGCCGCTGTCGAGCTGCTCGTGGGCTTCCTTCTGCAGGCCTTCGATGACCTTGCCGAGCCCGCCGCGCCAGACCCCGAGCGCGCGCAGGCGCTCGCCCGCGCGGGCGCCGGCCTTCTCGATGAGCGGGTGCATGGGCTGCGACGCCGTCGACTCGCACTCGGCTCCGCGCAAGACGTCGGCATAGCGCTCGACCTCGTCGACGAATGCGTCCTGCACGAGCAGCGGCTCCTGATGGCGCGCGAGCTGGTTCGGCAGCGACTCGAGGATGGCCAGCGGCGAGCCGCTCGACATCCACAGCAGCAGGTGCAGGGCGTCCCAGCCGCCGTGGTTGTCACCCGCCGCGACGCAGCCACTCGTGCCCGCCTCGACGCAGTGCACGAACGACTCGGCCGCGCGACGCTGCGGTTCCTCGGTCGGGAGCGAGCTGGCGATGATGCGCTCGCGAGTGCAGCCGCTCGCCGCCACGAGCGACGCGACCAGCAGCCAGGTGCCGGCACGTACGGAGGACGGAGCAGCGGCGACGTGCATCGATCACTGCTGGAATAACAAAGCGGCGCGCCGTCGCCAACAAACCGACGGGCGAGACGCTTCGCCGAAAATTTGGGCCAGGGCACGCGTGCGCTCGAAGCTGGGCGGACCTTGGGCGCCTCCCCGACCACTCCACTCCCGAGCCCGTCTTCGACCCCGTGGTGGCGCGCCGCCGACGGCAGCGCGACGCTGTTGCACGGCGACTGCCTCGAGCGGCTCGCGGAGCTCCCGGCGGGCTCGATCGACGTGATCTTCGCCGACCCGCCCTACTTCCTGTCGAACGGTGGCACCACCTGCAAGTCCGGCCGCCGCGTCAGCGTCGACAAGGGCGCGTGGGATCGCAGCCTCGGCGTCGACGACAACCACACGTTCAACCGCGCGTGGCTGTCCGCCTGCCAGCGCGTGCTCGCGCCGAACGGCACGGTGTGGGTCTCGGGCACCAGCCACGTGATCCACTCGGTCGGGTTCGCGCTGCAACAGCTCGGCTTCAAGCTGCTCAACGAGATCGTGTGGGAGAAACCCAATCCGCCCCCGAATCTGTCGTGTCGCTACTTCACGCACGCGAGCGAGACGGTGTTGTGGGCCGCGCGCGACCGCAAGAGTCGGCACCACTTCGACTACCCGGCGATGCGCGAGGCGAACGGCGGCAAGCAGATGAAGTCGGTGTGGCGCATGCAGGCGCCCGGCAACGGCGAGAAGGTGCACGGTCGCCATCCGACGCAGAAACCGATCGAGCTGCTCTCCCGCATCGTGCGGGCCTCGTGTCCGCCGGGCGGCATCGTGCTCGATCCGTTCAACGGCAGCGGCACGACGGGTGTCGCCGCGCTGCGGGCGGGCATGCGCTACGTCGGGATCGAGCGCGAGCTGCCCTATCTCGAGCTCACGCGTGCACGACTCGCGGACGAGCTACCGGCCGCGGCGACACCGCGACCGCGCCTGCGCGCCGTCGCTCGCTGAGCACGCGGAGCGCCGAGCGCGGCTCGTCCGCGCGTGCGCTCCGTCCTCGCGGCGCAGAAGCTGCGCGCCCGCCCCGAATGCGCGCCGCGGAGTGGTTGCTAGGCTGCTCGCGTCATGAGGCGCGTCTTCTCGGTTGCTCTCGCTCTGCTCACCGTCGTCCCCGCGTGCAACGACGAGGTCACGCCGCGCACGACGGTCCCGCCCGGCGATCTCGCACCGCTGGCCGAACGCTTCGACGCCGCGGCGATCCGCACGCAGGTCGAGCAGCTCTCCAGCAAGCTCGACATCGACGGACCGGCGCAGGTCGAGCTGCGCGAGAAGCTCGATGCGCTGCTGCACGACGAGGGCTTCACGAAGGAGCTCGAGACGCGCGGTGTGCAGGCGGTCGGCGTCTATCGCTGGGGCGAGGGCGGCCTCGTGGTCAAGATCGCACGCGGTGACGGCACCGTGCGCTTCGCCGGAGCTCCGGGCGAGCGTCGCTTCGACCTCGAGCTGACGAGCGTGGGCGCGCAGATCGGCGGCTCGGCCAGCTGGGGCGTCGTGCTCGCGCTCGGGCTCCCGTCGGTCGAAGGCATCGAGGGCACGTTCAAGGGCGACGTCGCCTCGGCGACGGCCATCGACGAGAGCACCGGCGCGATCGAGCTCTCGCACGGCGAGCGCAGGTTGTTCTTCGTGGGCGTGGCCGAGGGACTCTCGGCCAACGCCGGCGGCGCGAAGCTCACGCTCGCATTGCGAGAGTGAGCTCCGCCCGGGGTCGGCTCACTTCGCCGCGAGGCTCTTGCAGAAGTCGAGCGCGGCGGTCTGCTGCTCCGGCGCCGACGCGGTGGTCTCGCACCAGTACGACTTGCCGCCGATGTCGCGGCGCACGTTGACGAAGTAGTTCGTGCCCATGCCGCCGGTGTTCTCGAAGGTGTAGGCCCAGCCGTCGGCGAGCTTCTCTTCCTTCGGGTTCTTCGGCGAGTACATCTCGGCGTCCTTCTTGGCCGCGTCGAGATCCTTCGGGCGCGTGTCCGAGGCCTGCTCGACGGACACGACGAGGCCCGGCGCGGTGACCATCACGCCGCTGCCACCGATGCCGTCGGCGACGGTCGCCTCGGCGGGCGCGGTCGCGGTGAGGCCGACCTTGTCGAGCGGGAGCTTGCCACCGGCCGCGGCCGGCTCGGCCGGCTTGTCGCCGGCAGCGTCGGCCGGCTTGTCGCCGGCGGGCTCCGCCTTGTCGCCCGCAGCCTTGGTGTCGCCGGCCGCGATCTTGTCGCCACCACCGCCGCCTTCGGCCTTCTTGTCGTCGGTCTTCTTGGCGTCCTTCGCCTCGGTCTTCTTGGCGTCGGCCTTCTTGTCGTCGGTCTTCTTGTCGTCGCAGCCGAATGCGAACGAAAGGGTGAGTCCGAGGGCGAGCACGGAGAGCTTGCGGGTCGTCATTGTGGGGTCCTCGCGCGCGAAGACGCGGCGCGGAGGGGACCGTTGCACGTGCATGCGGGGATTTCGAGCCGGATGCACCGTGACTCTTCTCCCGGCCCCGAACGCCGTCTTGGCTTGCGGTACGTCGATTCGACGCGGTGCAGGTCGCCGCGCGGAGGCGTGATCGCGCGCCTGCGCGCTACGTGCCGCTCGGGCACTTGTCGCCCTTGCCGCACGGCGGAGGCGCATGCGAGCCGCGCGGGCAGTCGACGACGGCGATGAACGCTGCGCCGTGGGGCACCACCTGGATGAACCGACAGCCCTGCGCGGCCGAGCCGTTCACGATCTGCGAGAGCTCGGTCGGATTGTCGGCGGTGTAGAAGCGGATCTCGCGGGGCGCCGCGGCGGGGCCGGTCGGCTCGGTCGAGGCCAGTGCACACGCAGCGAGGCAGAGCGAGAGCGCGAGGGCGATGCGGCGGACCATGGCCCGAGTATGCATATGATTGTCTCGGCGTGTCCTCCGAGATCGAGCCGTCGAGCCGGGCGCAGCGCGACCGCAGCGAGAACGCGACGCTCCGCGACACCGAGGGCTCGGTCGAGGGCAAGCGCGTCCTGGCGCAAGTGATGTCGGGCCTGTTCGGCGCGGGCGCGGCCGAGCCCGTGAAGATCGGCCGCTTCGTCGTGCTGCGTCGGCTCGGCGCGGGTGCGATGGGCGAGGTGTATGCCGCGTACGACGGTGAGCTCGATCGCAAGGTCGCGATCAAGCTGCTGCGCACACGCCCCGATGCCGAGCAGGTGCAGCAGCGACTGCGTCGCGAGGCGCAAGCGATCGCGAAGCTCGCCCATCCGAACGTGGTGTCGGTGTTCGAGGTGGGCGACGACGACGGACGGCTGTTCCTCGTGATGGAGATGGTCGAGGGCACCACGCTGCGCGCGTGGCTACGCGAGCGCACGCGCGCACAGGACGAGATCCTCGACATGTTCGAGCAGGCCGGGCGTGGGCTCGTCGCTGCGCACGCGGCCGGCATCGTCCATCGCGATCTCAAGCCCGAGAACATCCTCGTCGGCAAGGACGGTCGCGTGCGGCTGGCCGACTTCGGGCTCGCGCGGCCCCAGCCCGGCGATCCGGTCGCGACGGCGCCGCAGGCGGGCTCGACCACGCACGACAGCACGATGGCCGGCACGCCGCGCTACATGGCGCCCGAGCAGTTCCTCGGCGGGCGCATCGATCACCGCGCGGACCAGTTCGCGTTCTGCGTGAGTCTGTGGGAGGCGCTCCACGGCGCACCACCGTTCGACGGGCGCTCGGTCGCCGACGTCGCGACCAAGGTGTTGGCCGGCGAGATCGATGTACCGTCGAGCTCGGCGCGTGTGCCCGCCGCGATCGTACGCGCGCTCCGCCGGGGGCTGGCGCGCGAGGTCGACGCGCGTTTTCCCAACATGCAGGCGTTGCTCGACGAGCTCGCGCACGCACGCCGAGCGCCGAGGCGCCGCGCCGTGGTCATCGGCGTCGTGCTGCTCGCGGGCATCGGGGTGGCGGTGCTCCTCGCGGAGCGGCGCGCCAGGGCGGCCTGTCGCGGAGAAGCGAGCGCGGCGAGCTCGAGCTGGAGCGACGAAGCACGCGAACAGCTCGCGGAGGCGCTGCGCAACACGGCCGTGCCCTACGCCGAGCAGGCCATCGCGCGCATCGACACCGAGCTCGCGGCGCGTACCGACGCGTGGGCGGCCGCGCGCGAGGCGAGCTGTCTCGCACGCCGAGACGATCCGGGCGACGAGATGATCGCGCGGACCGACGCGTGTCTGGACGAGCGACTGATCGAGCAGGCCGCGCTCGTCGAGGTGTTGCGCGAGGCCGATGCGCAGGTCGCCGCGACGGCCGTGCAAGGCGTCACTGCGCTCGAGCCCGTCGCGACGTGCACCGACCTGCGTCGCCTCGCCCAGGCACCGCCGCCACCTCCCCCCGCGCAGCGCGACGTCGTCGCGGGGCTGCGCAGGGCGCTCGCGCGGATCGGCGCGCTCACGACCGCCGGTCGCTATGCCGATGCGAACGCGGCCGGGCTCGCGCTCCTGCCCGAGCTCGAAGGCGTCGACCATCCCGCCCTGCACGCGGATCTGCTGCTGCGACTCGGCAACCTGGCCGACCGCACCGGTGATCTCCCGCTCGCCGAAGCGCGCCTGCGCGAGGCCTACTTCCTCGCCGGGAGCCACGGGCTCGAGCACGTCGCCGCCGCCGCGGCGATCGGGCTCATCACCACGGTCGGCGTGCACGCCCAGCGCAACGACGACGGCGCCGCGTGGATCGAGCACGCCGAGATGATGGCGGCGCGACAGACCGATCCGCAGCTGCAGGTCGGCCTCCACCACGCGAAGGGCGGCGTGCTGCTCGAGCGCGGGGCGCATGGCAAGGCGATCGAGGAGCTCGCCGCGGCGCTCGAGCTCTCCGAGGCCTACCTCGGCGCCACGAACCCGGCGATCGGCGTCGATCTCATCTCGCTCGGCTCGGCCCATTCGATGGCCGGCGAGCTCGAGCGCGGACGCGAGGTGCTGTCGCGCGCGCGCACGCTCTTGTCGGACAGCCTGGGTCCCGGCCACCCGCTCGTCGCGGCGGCGCTGCACAACCTGGCCAACCTCGCCGCGCGCGAAGGCAAGTGGTCCGAGGCGGCGGAGCGCCACCGTGAAGCGCTGGCGATCCGCGAGGCCGCGTTCCCCGGCGACAACCTGGAGACCGCATCGTCGATCGCCGGTATCGCGAGCGCGCTCGCGTCGATGGGCGACCTCGAGGGTGGCGAGCAGCACTTCCGGCGCGCGCTGGAGATGAGCGAGCGCGTGCTCGGCCCGGACCACCCTCGCCTCGCGTTCGAGCTCGACAACCTCGGCGTCGTGCTGCTGATGCGGGGGCGCACGGCAGAGGCGCTCGGCTACTTCGAGCGCGAGTGTCGGCTCGTCGAGCGCAACGCGAGTGAGACGACGCAGCAGGCCCGCTGCAACGAGAACCTGGGCGACGCCTACTTCGAGCTCGGACGCGTCGAGGACTCGATCGTGCGCTACCGGCGGGCGCTGGCGATCCACGAGCGCAGCGCGGGGAGCGAGCATCCCGAGACCGCGAAGGTGCGCATGAACCTCGCGATGGTGCTCGCCGCCCACGGCGACGGGGCCGAGGCGCTGCCGATGTTCACGGCGGCCCACGACGCGCTCGTACGTGCGTTGCCTGCGAAGCACGCGCTCGTGCAGGAGGCCCGGCTGTCGCTCGGGCGCGCGCGCGTGCGGGCGGGCGATCATCGCGGAGCGATCGCGCCGCTCGAGGCCGCGCTCGCGGAGCTCGGCGATGCGGATGGCGCCGACGAAGTGCGGTTCTGGCTCGCGCAGGCGCTGTGGGAGACGGGCGCACGCGCGCGCGCGTTCGAGCTCGCACGCGCCGCGGTCGACCATCCCGATGCAGCGAAGTGGCTCGCGACGCACGCACACTAGCAGGGTGCGGAAGAACGCGAAGCGTTCTTCCGGACACCCTGCTCCGTG
>CAZFKC010000105.1:0-39361 GCA_964519175.1 uncultured Nannocystaceae bacterium | reverse complement strand
CACGGAGCAGGGTGTCCGGAAGAACGCTTCGCGTTCTTCCGCACCCTGCTAGTCGGGCCCCTCGAGCGAGCTCGTCTGCGCGCTGAGCTCCAGCTCCAGCGCGCAGTCGATCGTGACGTCGAGGGCCTTCGCATGCAGGCGCGCGACGAGCTCGGCCTCGAGCTCGGAGCGCGGCTCGGGGGGCAGGATGGGCGGCTCGTGGTCGGTGAGCGTTCCGTCCGCGCGGACGACGATGCGCGTCTCGAACAACGTCGCGGATGCCGAGGTCACCTGCCCGAGCCGGAATGCGCCGTCTTCGTCGAGTGGGCCGAGCAGCTCGAAGCCCGTCGGTAGCCCGGGGATCCCGAGCTGCATGAGCGAGTAGCTGAGACGCAGGACGCCATCGGCCTCGACGAGCGACGCGACGCTGCCCGTGGGCGTGAGCACGACGCAGGGATCGACCCCGGCCCCCAGCACGGGCAGCATGATGAGCGGGCAGTCGCACTCGCGCAGCTCGACGTCGGCGAGCCAGTCCCCGGTGTGGCGGACGCCCCTGGCGTCGCCGCGCTCGCGCACGAGGGCGAGCACCGTCTCGGTGTCGTAGGTGCCGGGATCGTCGGCGCACGCGGCCGTCGCCAGCGCCGAGAGCAACGCGACGCGCCGCATCTCAGCCCTTCGTGCCGGCACCGTGCTCGGCGACATGGGCGAGGATCGCCTCCGCGCGCGCGTCGTCGATCGGCATGCGGCCGTCGATCTCGCGGTTGCGCAGGTGCGCGACGACCTCGTGGATCGACAAGAGCGGGTGCACGGGTACGCCGAGCTCGGATTGCAGCTCGTCCTTCGTGGTCGCGGCCCCGCGTCCGCGCTCCTGGCGATCGACGGCCACGATCACGCCGGACACGGTGACGTCGGCCGCTGCGCCGCGCACGAGCGCGACCGCCTCGCGGATCGACTGCCCCGAGGTGATCACGTCGTCGACGACGACCACGTGCATGCCCGGCGCCGGCGTGGTGCCGACGAACACGCCACCCTCACCGTGGTCCTTGGCCTCCTTGCGATCGAAGCCGTAGCCGACGTCGCGACCGTGCTTCGCCAGCCCGATCGCCGTCGCGACCGCGAGCGGCACGCCCTTGTACGAGGGCCCGAACACCATGTCGCAGCGCAGGCCGCAGTGCTGCAGGTGCGCGGCGTAGGCCTCGCCGAGCCCCGCGATCGCGGAGCCGGTGCGCAGCTGCCCGGCGTTGACGAAGTACGGCGAGCGGCGCCCGGACTTCAGCGTGAAATCACCGAAACGCAGCACCTCGGAGCGCACGAGCAGCTCGAGGAACGCGGCCTGATGCGCATGCAACATGCGCCCAGCATAACCCAGCCCCGCGGCCGGCGAATCACGCGGGCGCGGCGAGTCACGCGGGCGCGGCGAGTCACGCGGGCGCGGCGCGGCCGGGCGGCTCGGGGCTCGCCGCGCGCGGCGGCGCCGCGGGCAGTCGCGGCAGCTCGACCTGCAGGCTCGCCCCGGCGCGCCCGTCGTCGCGCGCGGCGGCGACGATGGTGCCGTCGTGGGCGCGACAGATCTGCCGGCAGAGGTAGAGCCCGAGCCCCACGCCGCCACGGTCGCGGCTGCGCGCGTCGTCGAGCCGGCGGAACGGCTCGAACACGGCCTCGCGGTGCTCGGGCGGGATCCCGCTGCCTTCGTCCTCGACCGCGATGCGCACGCGCTCGTTGCCGCCGTCCCGCACGCGCACGACGATGCGGCCCTCGGGGCAGGCACGGCGCGCGTTCGCGAGCAGGTTGCTGAACAGCCGCTCGAGCAGCAGCTCGTCGCCGCGCAGCCGCACGCTCGCAGCCTCGCCGGCGTCGAGCTCGGCGGCGAAGCGGGGCACGACGCGACCGAGCAGCGTGACGAGGTCGAGCTCCTTGGCGTCGAGCCCGATGCCCTCGCCGGCGCGGAGCTCGAGCCGACCGCTCGTGAGCAGATCGCCGATGAGCGTCTCGACCTCGACGACGTCCTGGGCCATCTCGCCGAGCCCACCGCGCAGCCGCTGCAGGGCCGCCACCCGCGTGGGATCCGACGGCGGCGCGACCAGCTCGACGCGCTCCTGCAGGATCTCGAGCAGCACCTTGATGCGCGAGATCGGCGTGCGCAGCTCGTGCGAGACGTTGGCGAGCAGCGTGCGCTGGCCCGCGATGAGCCGCTCGAGCCGGCACGCCATCTCGTTGACCGCGTCACCGAGCTCGTCGAGCTCGTCGACGGCGGCAGGCGGGACCGCCACGCGGTGATCGAGCTCGCCCTTCGCGATGCGGCCCACGCTGTGCTCGAGCGCGCCGAGCCGCGCGGTGATCGAGCGCGAGAGCTGCCACGCGCCCAGCCCCAGCGCGCCGAGCAGCGCGAGCAGCATCGGGATCGCGAAGCGCAGGCGGGGCACCGGCGCGCGGACGACGTGCACGACCGCGATCAGCTCGCCGTCGTCGGGATCGACGAGCGGGAACAGCACGAGCGCGCGGTCGATCGAGCGGGGACGGTGCACGACGGGCCGGCCGTGCATGAGCTCGCGATCGCGACGGTGCGCGCGCTTGGGGATCTCCTCGGGCCCGTCGCCGGCCATGCGCAGCCCGTCGATGTCGTAGATCGCGACCTGCGTGTCGAGCTCCTTGCCCAGCACGCCCAGCCGCTGCTCGAGCTCCGCGGGGCGGTCGAGCGCGTCGACGAGCGCGTCGTGCTCCTCGCCGATGCGCTCCATCGCCTCGCTGATCCACTCCGTGCCCATCGCACGCGCGAGCAGCCACGCGCCCGTGCCCACCGCGGCCGCCGCGACCATCACGGTGACGACGAAGGTCTGGTAGATGCGACGGAACAGGCTCGAGCGCCGCTTCGGTCGCACCGGCGCGCTCATGCGCCGCCGTCCCCGAGCACGTAGCCGACGCCGCGGATCGTGCGGATGAGCTGCGCGCCCTCGGGGGCCGCGGCCGCGAGCGCCGCGCGGATCTTGCTGAGGTGCACGTCCACCGAGCGATCGACGCTCGGATCGAAATCCGCCGGCGGGTCGCCGCGGAGCTGCCGGACGTCGTTGTAGATATGCTCGCGCGCGAGCACGCGGCCCGCGGCGCGCGCGAGCACCCACAGCAGGTCGAACTGGAACGCGGTGAGCTCGAGCGTGACGCCGGCGAAGCTGGCCACGTGGCGATCGCGATCGATCGCGAGCTGGCCGATGTCGAGCACGGCCGACGGGGGCTCTGCGGCACCGGAGTTGCGGCGCAGCACGGCACGGATGCGCGCGAGCAGCTCGCGCGGGCTGAACGGCTTGCCGAGGTAGTCGTCGGCGCCCAGCTCGAGCCCGACCACGCGATCGACCTCGTCGCCGCGCGCGGTGAGCATGATGACCGGCACGTTGCTGCCCTGGCGCAGCTGCTTGCACAGCGAGAGCCCGTCGAGCTTGGGCAGCATCAGGTCGAGCAGCACGATGTCGTGGCCACCGGCCTGCGCGCGCGCGAGCCCCTGCTCGCCGTCGTGCACGATCTCCACCTCGGCCTCGTGGTCGCGCAGGTACTCCGCGGTGTGCTCGGCGAGCCGGACGTCGTCTTCGATCAGCAGGACCCGCACGAGAGCACTATGCCACCGCGTTTGCGTTCGTCCGCAAACGCTTCGTGAATTACCGCCACGGCCGCGGGGGAGCCCACGGTCGGGGCACTTGACGGCGACCGTGCAGAGGCGCTAGGTCCGAGGCGTGCAGTACCGGTGCAGCGCGTGCCACACCGCCTTCGATGCCGCCAGTGAGCCGCACGAGTGCCCGCACTGTCACGCCGAGGCCGGGCTCGAGCCCCAGCACGCGGTCCCGATGCCGATGAAGCTGTTCGGGATCCTGCTCGGCGCGGTGATCGTGACGAGCTTGGTGGGTGCGCTCTACGGTCGCTTCGCCGGCTGAGCGCGCCGACGCGGGAGACGGGACGATCGTCGCCGGTGCGCGTCCGCGCGCGCATGCGCTTTTGCGCGCCGCTCGGGCGGCTGTGTTACCTTCGTTCCGAGTCTCCCCGGTGATCGTCCGCTGCGCGAGTTGCAAGACCGAGTTCGCGCTCGACGACCGTCAGATCGGTCCCGACGGCGCGTCCGTGCGCTGCTCCGTCTGCGCCACGGTGTTCCGCGTGGACGCGGCGGTCCCGGCCGGTGAAGCGCCCTGGCAGGTGCGCACGCTCGAGGATCTGTTGTTCACCGCGCCCGATCTCGGGACGCTGCGCAGCTGGATCCTCGAAGGCCGACTGCACCCCGACGACAAGGTCTCGCGCACGGGCAGGCACTTCGTGCGGCTCGGCGACATGCCCGAGTTCAGCGCGGCGTTCGAGGGCTTCTCCGGGCTGCCGCAGCTGCTCGTCGCCGAAGGGCAGGGCGCGAGCGAGCGCTCGGCGCTCGACGTGCTGGGGCCTCCGCCCGCATTCGGCACCGACGGTCCGAGCGGCGAGGCGCGGGCGTTGCCCGGCGTGCCCGAGTCGACCGGCGAGGTGCCCTCGGCCGCGCTCTCGTCCGTGGTCGGGCGCGCGTCGATGAGCTCGTCGGCGCTCGAGCTGCGCAGCGGCACGCCCTCGATCCTCGACGACACCGGCTCGATGGACGCCGCGACGCCGGCCGACGATCAACGCACCGTCGCGCGTGCGGTGCAGGGCGAGCGGTGGGGCCCGAGCGGCGACGCGGGTGCGCAGGAGCAGGAGCCCACCGTGGCGCGTGCACCGACGGCGGCGCCGGTCGTTCGCCCTCCACCGGCGCCGCTGCAGGGCGCGACGCCCCGCTCGGGCATCCCCACCACGATCACGGACGATCGCTCGAGTCGTCCCGCGTCGATGCTCGATGCGGTCACGCACCACGTGCGTCCGATCAAGCAGCCGATCGTCGAGACCGCGCGGCCGCCGATCGCCGCACCGCCGCCCGCGATCGAGCCGCCTCCGGTGGCGCGACCACTCGAGCGTTCGCGCAGCCTCGAGCTCGACGACGAGCCGCGCACGCGCAAGCGCAGGAGTTGGCCCGTGTGGGCCGCGCTCGGCGTGCTCGCCGGTGCCGCCGTGGTGTTCGGGATCCCGAGTGTGCGCGCGCGGGTGTTCGGCGAGCCGCCGGCGGTGCCGATCGCGTCCGCGCCCGACGACGGCGCGCTCGTGCAGGAGGCCGAGCGCGCGCTGTCGGGCGCCGACCCGGGCGCGCTCGCGCGGGCCGAGGCCGCGCTGCAGGTCACGATCGACGGACGCGACGCCGAGGCCGGGCTCGGGCTCCGCGTGATCCGGGGCGAGCTGCTCGCCACGCGCGCGCTGGCCCACGAGCTGTGGGGCGCGATCGATCCGGCGATGCGCAACGACGCACGTTTCTGGGCGCAGGAGGACGCTGCGCGGGCAGCCGCTGCGCTCGCCGAGCTCGACGCCGCGAGCGTGCCCGATGGGGCTCGGCTCGCGCGGGCGCATGCGCTCCTGCACGTCGCGCAGGGCCGGACCGATCCGATCGCGTTGCCCGAGGACGCCGAGCTCGCCCTGCTCGTCGCCGCGACGCCGCTCCTGCGCGACGACCACGCGAAGCTGCCGGCCGCCACCCGCGACGCGCTCGCAGGCCTGCCCAAGCCCTCGGTGCTCGCGCGCCTCGTGCTGGGGCTCGCGCAGCTGCACGACGGCGATGCGGCTGGTGTGCGTGCGACCGCGGATGCGCTGCTCGCCGCGGTGCCCGAGCAGCCCGCCGCGCGTGCGCTGTCCCGCCGCGCCGCTGCGCTCGCGGGCGGCAAGGCCCCCGAGGGCGACGACGCCAAGGCGCCCGTCGCCGACACCGGTGCGACGGCCGAGCCGACCACCGGCGGCGAGGACGATCCGGTGCTCATCGCCACGCCGACCGGCGAGTCGGCGGAGAAGCTCATCGATCGTGGCTGTCGCAAGATCGAGGGCGGCGACGCGACCGCGGCCGTGCCGCTCCTGCGCAAGGCGCTCGAGAAGCGGCCCAACGATCTCGACGCGCTGCTCTGCCTCGGCGACGCCAACGTCAAGCTGGGTAGCTACGACGCGGCGCTGCGCAGCTACGAGCGGGCGCTCGGGCGCTCGCCCGACATGATGACGGCGCTGCAGGGGGCAGCGCGGACTTCGGCGCGGCTCGGCCGCACGCAGAAGGCACTGCAGTACTATCGTCGTCTGCTCGAGCACGATCCCGGCCACAGCCAGGCGCGCGCGTACGTCGACGCCCACGAGTCGAGCCCATCGCCGGATCCCGGGGCGGCGGGCGGCACCAGCATGGGATGAAGCGAGGGCGACCGTGAGCGAGCAGGGCGACGACGCGTCGATGAGTGGCTCGAGCTGGGACGACGTGCAGCAGCGCCGCGATGCGCAGCGTCGTCGCAGCGCGGAGCTCGGCCCCGAGGAGCGCGAGGCACTGCGCAAGCTCCATCACATGCACTGCCCGAAGTGCGGCTCGGATCTCGACGAGATCATGTTCAGGGGCGTGCGCGTCGACAAGTGCTTCGGCTGCGGCGGCGTGTGGCTCGACGACGGCGAGCTCGAGGAGCTCGCGGCGAAGCCGGGCTTCTTCGAGGCGCTGCGCAGCTTCTTCTCCGGCGAGTAGCCGCGGCGCCGTCGCGCCTCGCGTCGCTCTCTCGAAGACGGTCCCGCAACTCGAGCCCGCCGTGGCTTCGCCACGGCGGAGAGCGAGCACGACCGAGCGCGCCAGGAAGAGCGCCGGACGGCGCGACCAGAGCTAGTCGTCGGCGAGTGCAGTGACGAGCGCGTCGACGAGCGCGACGAGGTGCTCGGCATCGAGCTCGCCGAGGTCGGCGCCCAGGTCGAGCTCGACGCCGCCCGGCCACATGCCGATGCGCAGCGTCGGGAACGGACGACACACGTCGAGGACGCCGTCGCCCCAGCGCTCGAGCGCGCGCGGATTGCCGACGATGCGATGCGTGCGGCCGATCGCGTGGGCCGGGCGCTCGCCCGCGTCGCCGGGCGACGGCTGCAGCGCGACCTCGGGGCGCGAGCGCCCGAGCGTCCCGATGCGCGCGCCCACCCGCGGCTGTGCGCCGTCGAGCTCCGCGCGGACGTCGACGGCGATCCCACGCACGCGGCCGCGCAACGCGTGCAGCGTGCGCTTGCCGCGACGATCGGAGGCGATCGTGGAGAGCTCGAGCCCGAGTCGCTCGCCGACCTGCGCGAGCACGTCGGCGATGGGTGTCGTCGGGCCGCGGATCGGCAGGGCGGGCTCGTCGAGATCGGCGATGAACAGCAGCGCGCCCGCGGTCGACATCAATACGAGCTGGGGATTCGACCAGCCCAGGCCCGCGACGAGCACGAGCGCGAGCCCGATGCCGCGGTCGCGCGCGTCCTCCGAGGTGAGCGCGCCGCCGGCGGTCTGCAGCGCCACGAAGGCGCCGAGCATCACCACGACGATCACGAGGTTGGAGACGTACTCGGGGTAGGGCGGCACGAAGCCGAGCACCGACTGCGCGAGCCCGCCGAGCCCGTCCTCGACCTCCGCGAAGCCGCGGCGATAGACGAGGTAGAGCGTCGCGACCGAGAGCGCGGAGAGCACGGTCATCGCGATCGCGACCACGCGAGGTGGACGGGGCCGGAGCACAATGGCGAGCGCGACGGCACACCCGACGAGCGTCACCATGAACACCGTGCGCCACGTCGGCGGCACCGGGGCCTCGTCGAGCGCGCGCGGGCCCACGAGCACGACGCGCAGCACGATCGGCAAGAGCAGCGGGATCACGGCCCAGCGCGCCACCGATGCGCCGCGGCGCACCTCGTCGATCGCCCAGCCGATGGTGCCGGCGAGCAGCGCCGAGACGGCGACGGCACGCAGCGGGTCCGCGACGCGCGTGGTCTCGCGGACACCGAGGAGGTGGGCCGCCATCGCCGCGAGCACGCCGACGAGCACGAGCGTCGCGATCGGCCAGCGCAGCGCGCCCCGGCTCCTCGCGAGCACGAGATGGACGCCGAGCAACGTGCACGCGCCCGCGGCGAGCAGCGTGACGAAGTGGTGCAGGATGAACTCGCCGTGCAGCGCGAGCCCGAGCACGCTCATGCGCCGCGACAGCGGCCAGAGAATCGCGACCTGCCAGACGAGGAACGCGAGCGCGGCGATCATCGGCCGTCGCCGCAGCGTCCACATCACGACGAGCCCGGTCGTGATCGCCGCGGCCGCGACCAGGTACATCGTCGGACCCTCGTTGGCCGCGAGCGTGAGGGCGTCGAGTCGGGCGAGCCCGAGCGCGACCGAGGCGAGGATCTGGACCAGCCCACCCAGCAGGGCGAACGCGGTCAGGGTGGCTGCGGTCGCGCGGAGATCCAACGGGCTTTGCCGCCCTGTGGTGTAGCACGGGCGGTTTTCTTGCGTGTTCGCCGACATGTGCCTACATGTGGGCAATGATCGGATCCCTGCTCCTGCTCGGGGTGCTCTCGGCCGGTGCCCAGCCCTCCGCGGCCGCCCGCGGGGTCGGGCCACGGCCGGTCGTCGAGCACGACTACGCGATCGTGCTCGATGCCGGGCACGGCGGCAGCAACTCGGGCTGCGGGAGCACCGACGGCGTCGTCGACGAGAAGGCGATCAGCCTGCTGCTCGCCGAGGACGTACGCGCGGCGCTGCACGAGCGGTTGCCCCACGCCCGCGTGGCGATGACCCGCACCGACGATCGCACGCTGGCGCTCGCCGATCGGGTCGCGCTCGCGAACGCCGAGCACGCGGACGTGTTCGTCAGCCTGCACGCCAACGCCTCGCCGCGTCACGATCAGCAGGGCTACGAGACCTATGTGCTCGACGCCCGCGCGAGCAGCCTCGACGCGGCCTGGACGGCACGGCGCGAGAACGAGGGCGAGCTCGCGCAGACGGCGATGGCCGCGGCCCCACGCGCGGACGCGATGCTGGCCGAGCTCGTCGCGACCGCACAGCGCAACAGCGCGATCGTGCTCGCGAGTGCGATCCAGCGCGCGCAGGCCAAGCGCTTCCCGGGCCGCATCGATCGCGGCGTGCGGCAGGCGGAGTTCGACGTGCTCATCGGCACGCGCATGCCGGCCGTGCTGTTCGAGGCCGCGTTCCTCGACCACGGCACGGAGAGCCGCGTGCTCGTCGATCCCGGGCAGCGCAAGCAGGTCGCCGAGGGCATCGCCGACGCGCTCGTCGAGCACTACCGCCACACGCAGCGCATCACCCAACGCGGGGTCTAGCCCTGCGCGCGCCCCAGTCCGGTGGGCGCGGACCGACCGATCCGGCGCGGGGCGAGCAGCGGGAGTCGAACCCGCGACCTCTGGAACCACAATCCAGCGCTCTAACCGACTGAGCTATGCCCGCCGCGCGAGGCCGAGCTTGTAGCACACGGAAACCGCGCCTGCCAGCCGGCTAATTCGGCCGCGGAGCCGGTGGGAGCGTGGCCAGCCACGCGTCGACCCGGGCGCGCTCGCGGGCGTGCTTGGCCGATGCGCCCCAGGCCGCGCGCGCGCTCTCGGCGAGCGCGAGCGCGCGCTGCGGATCGAGCTGCCACAGCGCGCGTGCGTAGGCGAACTCCGTCTCGGCGCGCGCGAGCGGCTCGCCCGCGCCGCGCAGCTCGAGCGCGTGCGCCAGGGTGCGCCGCGCATCCTCGACCCGGCCGAGCTCGAGCTCGGCGACGCCGCGACCGGTCAGCGAGTTCGCGACCGCCGCATCGTTCGCCGGTACGACCGCGCTGCGCAGCTCGACCGCGCGCGCGAAGTTGGTCAGCGCCTCCGCGGGCCGCCCGGCGGCGAGCAGCACCTCGCCGAGATCGTGACGCGACGCCGCGACGTGCGGGTGCCCGCTCGGCAGCGCGGCGTCGCGGATCGTCGTGGCCTGCTCGAGCAGCGTCGCCGCCGTGCCGTCGTCGCCGCGGCGATGGAGCACGAGCCCGCGGGCATGCAGCGCGCTCGCGAGCTTGGGGTGGCGATCGCCGTAGAGCGTGCGGAACAAAGGCTCGGCCTCGGCCAGCGCGCGGTCGGCATCGTCGAAGCGGCCGGCGTCGGCCAGCGCGTTGCCGAGGTTCACGAGGCTGTCGGCCACGCGTGGATCGTCGCCGGCTGCGTGCTCGCGACGCAGCGCGAGCGCACGCTCGTGCTCGGCGATCGCGGTCGTGGTGTCGCCGCGACGGCGCGCGTGCACGCCGAGGTTGTTGTGTAGCTCGGCCTCGATCAGTGGATCGCCGCCGAGCCTGCGCAGCGCATGCGCGGCGCTCTCGCCCAGATCGGCGACCTCGGAAGCCCGTGGAGGCTCGAGCGCGACCACCCAGACGAGATCGGTCGTGGCATCCGCGCGCATGCGATCGTCGGCGGCCTCGTCGGCGGTCCACACCGCCTCGCGCAGCAGCCGTTCCGCGGCCGCGTGCTCGCCCATCTGCAGCTCGGCGCGTCCGAGCAGCGCGAGCGACTCGGCGATCGTCGCGAGGTGGCCGCTCGCCCGCGCGGCGACGAGGGCGTCGCGCGCGGTCGCGAGCGCGTCGACGAAGCGCGCGAGCTTGAGCTGCTGGCGACCGACCGCGAGCTTGTCCTCGACCTCGGCGAGCTGCGCCGCGAGCTCGCCGGTCGGCGCCGCCGCGGGGGCCATCAGCGCCTCGCGATCGCCACACGGCTCGAACGACGGCAGGGCCGAGGTCGCGGTGACGGCCTGGAACACCACGTCGTCGTCCGCGCGCACCAGCAGCCGCGTCAACGCGCGCACGTCCTTGAGCCGGCGCTCGAGGCAGGCGACCTGGCGATCGAGCAGCTCCTGCGACTGCTCCTTGCGGATCGCCGTGGCCTCGCACGCATCGGTGTGCAGCGCGACGAAGCGCCCGGTGTGGGCGTCGAGCAGCCCGGCCGTCGACTCGAACGCATCGGTCGCGTACGGCCGCGAGCTCGCCGCGAACGCAGACTCGACCTCCGCCCGCACGCCCGCATCCCAGATCCCCTCGAGCTTGCGCTCGGCGCCGCGGCACACGGAGTCGTCGGGGCGCAGCGTCGACAGCGCGAGCCCACCCGCCGCGAGCGCACCGACGCCGAGCGCCGCGATCGCGAGCCGTCGCTGGCGTGCAGCGGGATCGGCTGCGAGCGCGGCGAGCAGCGCTCGCATGTCGGGGTGTCGCTGCGCGGGCTCGGTGGCGAGCCCGCGCACCAGCACCTTGCGCACCCACGCCGGCACCGCCGGACCCTCGCGCGGGGCCTCGCGGATGCGCCCGCGCACCACGTTGAAGGCGATCTCCGGCGCGCGCTCGCCCGCGAACGGTCGCTCGCCGTAGAGCGCCTCGTAGGCCGCGACGCAGAACGAGAACTGATCGGTGCGCGCGTCGCCGCTGCCGCCCTGGTGCTGCTCCGGCGCCATGTAGGCCGGCGTGCCCATCACCGCGCCGGCCTGCGTGAGCCTCGCGGACGCCGCGGCCGACGCGGCCGCCGACGCGCCGGTGCCCGCGAGCTCGATCGGCTTGTCGATGCGGGCGAGCACCGAGCGCACCTCCGCACCGCCGTGCGACGGTGGGTCGCCGGCCTCCGCGATCGCTTCGCCGTCGCTGCTGCGATCGATCGTGGCCTCGGGTCCCGCGGTGCGTGCGAGCCCGAAGTCGAGCACGCGCGCGCGGCCGTCGTGTCCGATGAGCACGTTCTCGGGCTTGAAGTCGCGGTGGATCACGCCGGCCGCATGCGCAGCCGCGAGCCCTTCACCGGCCTGGCGCAGGATGTCCAGCACCTCGCGCCACGACCGACGCGCGCGCCGCAGCCACTGTGCCATGTCGAGCCCGTCGACGAACTCCATCGCGACGAACACCTGATCCTCGAACGTGCCGACGTCGTGCACCGCGACGACCCCGGGATGGCTCAGCCGCGCGAGCGCCTGCGCCTCGCGCAGCAGACGTGCGCGCGCGACCTCGGCACGTCCGCGCACGCCGGGGCGGATGAGCTTCACCGCGACCTTGCGATCGAGCTCCGGATCGTAGGCCGCGTAGACGATGCCCATGCCGCCGCTGCCGAGCTTGTCGAGCACGACGTAGCGACCGAGCACGTCGCCGCGCAGCAGGAAGCTCGGCCCGCGGCCCGAGGGCGCGGGCGCAGCCGAGCCGCCGCCCGGCGGGGTCTTCTCCGGCGAGGACGTCTGCGATGCGGACACCCGAGCCGATGCTACCGCGCGCGCCGCCCTCGGGCTGGATTCTCGCCGCGCGCGGCGCCCCGCTCGGATCCGGATCGCGCAGCGACCCCACGCGCCGCGCGTGGCCGGTGCGCGCCGCACGGAGCGGGCTCGGCGTGGCGGTGCGTCCGCCGAGGCGCTAAGGTGTCCCTATGCGTTGGCTTGCTGGATGGACGATGGTGACGCTCGGGTCGGGCTGCGTCGGGATCGAAGGGACCGACATCAGCACCAGCGCGCAGGCGGAGACCGGCGCGACCGGCAACGAGGGCAGCACCGGCGGCGGCGAGACCGGCTCGATGACGAGCGCGAGCACGACGACGGTGAGCACGACCGAGGGCGAGCCCACGACCGGGATCGACGAGAGCTCGGGGCCGCCCGACGACACCTCCGGCGACGGCGCGAGCTCGTCGAGCGGCGCCGACATGGACACGTCGAGCGGGAGCGACTCGACCGGCACCGACTCGACCGGCACCGACTCGTCCAGTGACTCGACCGGCACCGACTCGACCGGCACCGACTCGAGCACCGGCGACACCGACGGCAGCTCGACGGGCGACTCGAACGCCTGAGCGCGCCCGTGCTAGCGTCGGCCGACCGTGCCCACGCAGCTCGAGACGTTCGCGAACCCCAGGCCCGAGCGCGACTACGAGATCCGCTTCGAGTGCCCCGAGTTCACCTGCCTGTGCCCGAAGACCGGGCAGCCCGACTTCGCGACGATCCGGATCTTCTATGTTCCGGACCGCCTGTGCGTCGAGCTGAAGAGCCTCAAGCTCTACCTCTGGTCGTGGCGTGATCGCGGTGCGTTCCACGAGGCGGCGACGAATCAGATCCTCGACGATCTCGTCGGCGTGCTGCAACCGCGCGTGCTCGAGGTCGAGGGGGACTTCCTCGTGCGCGGCGGCATCCACACGGTGATCCGGGTGCGGCACGACGCGGGCGCGCCCGATCCGGAGCCGACTCCGTGAGCAAGGGCGAGCGGCTGGTCGGCCGCGCCACCGTCGAAGGCACGCGCCGCGGCGCCGAGAGCTTCGGCGAGGGCGCGCGCACGCTCGGACGCACCGGGCTCGTCGTCTCGCCGATCGGCTTCGGCGGCTCGCGCATCCTCGACTCCGAGGTCGAGCACCGGCGCGCGCTCGATCTGGCGCTCGACGGAGGCGTCAACCTCGTCGACACGGCCAGCAACTACGGCGACGGCGGCAGCGAGCGGCTCGTCGGGCTCGCGCTCGCGCAGGCGGTGCAGCAGGGTCGCGTGCGTCGCGAGCAGATCGTCGTCGTCGGCAAGGTCGGCTACCTGCAGGGCCGCGAGCTCGCCCACGCGCGCGCACGCAGCACGCCGTACCCCGAGCTGGTCGATGCGGACGACGCGTGCTGGCACGGCCTCCATCCCGCGCTGCTGCGCGAGCAGCTCGAGCGCAGCCTCGAGCGGCTCGGGCTCGAGCACCTCGACGTGCTGCTGCTGCACAACCCCGAGTACTTCCTCGTGCACGATCGCCAGCACACCGCCGGCGCGGCGCGGCGGGCCGCCTACGACGATCGCATGCGGCGCGCGTTCGAGTGCCTCGAGGAGCTCGCGCGTGCGGGCACGATCGGCTGGTGGGGCGTGTCGAGCAACGGCTTCCCGCTGCCCGAGCACGCACCCGCATACACGTCGATGCAGCGGCTCGTGCTGATCGCCCGCGAGGTCGCCGGTACCGACAACCGCTTCGGCGTGGTGCAGCTGCCGATGAACGTCTGCGAGCTCGGCCCCGCGACCGAGCGCCACGGCGGCGAAGGTGGACGCACCGCGCTGCAGGTGGCGTCCGCGGCCGACCTCGGCGTGCTCGTCAATCGTCCCCTGACCGCGCTGCGTGGTGGCGAGCCCTTGCGACTCGCCGACGCGCCCGACGACGGGGCCGCCGTCGATCTCGCGCTCGCGCTCGTGCGCAAGCTCGAGGGCACGTGGGCCGACGAGCTCGGCCGCCGCATCGTCACCGAGGACGGCAGCGACAACGCGATCGATCTGTTCCGCTGGGGGCAGGAGCTGGCGCGGGCGTGGCGACGCATCGACGATCGCGAGCGCTGGCGATCGCTGCGTCACGAGATGATCGCGCCGCAGCTCGGCCACGCGAGCGCGGCCCTGCTCGCGAACCTGCGCGGCGACGAGCGCCAGGCGTTCGCCCAGTGGTGGCAGCGCTACGGCACCGCGATGCACGACGCGTTCACGGCGATCGAGGCCTGGCTCGAGCGGCCGCCGTCGGCCCAGGCCACGATCGCCCGCGCGCTCGATCCGTTCCTGCCCGCGCCGTGGCGCGATCTACCGCTGTCGCGCAAGGCGATCCTGGTCGCGCTGTCGGCCCCCGTCGGATGCGTGCTCGTGGGGATGCGTCGTCCCGGGTGGGTCGCCGACATGCTGGCGCTGCGCGAACATCCGGTGCGCCTGCTCTCGGCCGCGACCGGGCCGGTCGCGCTCGACGAGCTGCAGGCGCGGCTCTCGCAGGCCGACGTGGCCGAAGCCCGACCGTCGCCGCCGCGAGACGCGTGACCGCTGCGAGCGGCCGCGCGCGTGGTACACATGGCGGCGAACAACGCCCCGCGGGCGTTGTCGTATCGAGGGCCCGAGGAGTCCGTCACGATGCTCGCACCGCTCATCCCCGCGCTTCTGTCGCTGTCCTTCGCCGACCCGTTCTCGTTCGAGTATCCCGGCCAGACCGAGGCCTCGGGCGCGACGTCGCTGACGGTGGTCGCGAACGACGATCTGCCCGCGTTCGAGCTGAAGATCACCGGCGACGGCCAGACCATCACGAAGAAGGTCCCGGCGCTCAAGAGCGGCGGCAAGCACACGGTCAAGTGGAAGCAGAAGGGCGGCAGCGCGAAGTACCAGCTCGTGATCGAAGGCGGTGAGATCAACGCCGACTTCGCGTTCGAGATGGTGAAGCCCGCGGCGCAGGGCAAGGTCGGCAAGCTCAAGGTGAAGAGCAGCCGCGAGGACGTCGTCAAGCGCCGCACCGCGACCTACGAGACCAGCTTCAAGCTCACGAACTACGAGTACAAGGTCTACGACAGCGACGGCGACGTCATCGCGCAGAAGCTGGTCACCGACGCGCCCGTCGAGGCCGGCGGCGAGTTCAGCATCAAGTGGGACAGCCGCGCCGAAGTCTTCATGGTCTGGGTGCGCGGCGAGGACGAGCACGGCCGCTTCACCGAGTACAAGCTGGTGCCGTGGGCGGTCGAGATCCCGCACACCGAGATCAACTTCGACAGCGCGAAGTTCGACGTCAAGACCGACGAGACCGCGAAGCTCGACGAAGCGGTCGCGGTCGCCTTCCACGAGCTCGACGGGCTCGAGAAGGTGAACGAGGCCGTGCAGGCCAACATCACGCCGAAGCTCTACATCGTCGGCTTCACCGACACCGTCGGGCCCGGACCGATGAACGAGGAGCTCTCGCGCAACCGCGCGAAGGCGATCGCGAAGTACTTCTTCGACAAGGGCTTCTGGGCCGAGATCTACTACCAGGGCATGGGCGAGCGCGGGCTGCGGGTCGAGACCGGCGACAACGTCGACGAGGTCCGCAACCGTCGCGCGCTCTACCTCATCGGCGTCGACAACCCGCCGCCCGGCGGGCAGGTGCCGTCGTCGTGGAAGAAGCTGTCGGGTGCGCGCGCGCGTCCGCCCGGCTTCATCCTGCCGGCGCTGCCGCCCGAGTGGGCGAAGCAACGCGAGGAGCGTCGCGCCGGCACCGGGCCCGATGCCGAGCCCGCGACCGGCGAAGGCGGCAGCGAGCCCGCGACCGGCGAGGGCGGAGCGGCCGAGGGCGGTGGCGCGAACGACACCGCGGGCGGCGAGGCGCAGATGCCCCAGGGTGCCGGTGGTCCGCCGCCGGTCGAAGGCGAGCCGGGTGCGAGCAAGAAGGGCTGCACCGTCAGCGGCCACGAGCCCGGGCTCGAGCTCGGCGCGCTCGTGCTGTTCGTGCTCGGCGTGCCGCTGCTCAGGCGGCGGCGAGCTGCTCGGGGAACGCGCGCGTCTTGAGGATGTGGCGCGCCGCGGCGAGCGGCGTGGCCGGCATCTTCGCGAAGTAGCGCATCGCGTTCGGCACCGTGCCGAACGTGCGCTCGATCGCGGCGAAGCGCGGGTTGGTCGCGACGTTCTCGCGGAGCAGCGGCGGCACCGTGGGATCGCTGCGGAACGCCCGGATGTGCTCGAGCAGCCGCGCGTGGTAGTGCGGGTCTTCGACGATGGCGAGGATCGACGCGGTGCGTGGATGCGTGCCCGAGAGCACGTCGATCACCTGCTGCTCCATCTGGTGCAGCCCGTCGGGGAAGCTCTCGAGCAGCTGGAAATCGTACTGCGGGTTCGCGTGCACCACCTGCATCACGTGCCCGATGATCGCATCGCGCGTGCTGTTGAAGCCGGTAGGGTCGATGATCGACGCGGGATCGTCGAGGAAGCGCAGGAACGTGTGGAAGCGGAAGTCGAGACCCTTGGACGCGTAGTAGTCGGCCGCGCACGGCACGATGAAGAACCGCAACATGTCGATCGCGCCGACCATCCGCTGCAGTCGCGTCGGGATCGCGTCGATGTGTCCGAGCTCGACGAGCCGACGCAGCCGCGCGTCGACCCGGTCGCTGCCGCCGTAGCCGTTCAACGCGACGACGAGGTGGCGGAGCTTGACCGCGAACGCCCGGGGGTCGCCCATCGTCTGGCGCACCAGCGACCAGGGGCTCTTCGAGATGCGGTCGTTCGGTAGCGGCTCCATCCGGGGGCTCTCGTGGAAACCATAGACCGAAGCCGGCGCCGTGCAAGGGCTTGCGCACCGCCGATTCGGGCCACCCGCGCCGCGCGAGTCGGCCTACGGGGCGGGGTGCGCGTCCAGCCAGTCGTTCAGCCACACCGCGGAGCGGTTCCAGCCGTCGCGCATGTTCTTCTCGGCGGCCTTCTCGACCATGCCGCCGACGCCGAAGATCCGGACGTCGCACCAGAGCTCGGAGATCCGCCGACAGCGCTCGCCGTCGGGCACGAGCCGCACCTTGCCGCCGAGTCGGATGCGGTCGGACAGGACGGTCAGCACGATCTCGTACGACCAGACCATCGTCTTGGTGTCGAGGCGGCCGTTCTCGGTGTAGCCGAGCTTCGGGCCCAGGATCTTCGCCACGGCGGCCGGGATGTCGAGCTTGGGGATCACCCGCATACTGCGGCTCTTCACGCCGCCGGTCTCGAGCACCGGCATCACCTCGCACGAGGCGAAGCCCAGCCCGTCGACGATGAGCTCGCGCGTCGTCTCGGGGTCGAAGAACACGGTCCAGAAGCGCTCGCTCGAGCAGTGCATCGGATGGTCGAGGGTGAATTCGAGCACGTCGGTTTCCGGGAGGCGGCGACGCTAGCACAGGCGTGCGGCCGCGAGGCGGAGGGGGCGCCCGGTCGCTCACCGAGAATGCCGGGCGCGCCGCGCCTGCCAGCTCAGCCCGGCGGCGTCGTCACCGGGGGCACGTGGCTGCCGACCCAGTCCCGGAGCATGCCGGTCGCGGTCGGCACCCCGAGCGTGGTGCTGAACGCCGTGCGATCGAGATCGACGACGGTGAAGGTGGCGGGGCCGGTCGCGACGAGCGGCCCGAGCATCCACGCCCGCAGCGCCTCGGGCTCGACCGTGCTGCCGACGATCGGCGTGTCGTGCTGCATGCCGGTGGGCAGGTGCCAGATCCGCAGCGCGCCGCGCCACGGCTGGGCGGCGAGCCACGCACCATCGCTCGACGCGGCGAGCGCGACGACGAGCTCACCGGGCTTCGCGAGCGTGCGCGAGCTGCCGGTCGTCGGATCGAACAGCGCGACGGCATCGTCGCTCGCGATCGCGAGCAGCGTGGGCGCGCCCTCTGCGGTCGCAGGGACGGCGACGAAGCGCCCGATCGCATGGCCGGGCGAGAGCGGCTCGCGCTCGCTCCCGTCGGAGAGCGCGAAGCGTCGGATGAGCTCGCCGCGCGCTCGAGCCGGGCCGTCGGCGACGAGCACCACGTCGTCGACGATCTCGACCGCATCCAGACAACGACCCGGCGCCGCTGCGACCTCGTGGGTGCGCCCGTCGCCGAGCGCGAGCACGTGCAAGGTGCAGCCGTCGCGCCACGCCATGTGCGTGCCGTCGGCCGAGAACGCGAGGTCCTCGACGAACGCGTTCGCGGCGAGCACACGCTCGCGGCCGGGGCGATCGAGCGGCAGCACGTGCACGCGATCCTTCGTGAGCGCGGCGAGCCAGCTGCAGTCCGGCGCGACGCGCAGCCCGAGCAGCCCCTCGACCGTGCGGATGTCGCGTCCGTCGCGGGTGATCGCGCCGGAGGCGAGCCCGAGGACCTGCGCGCCATCGGGGCACACGCCCACGCCGGCGACGTCGCGGCCGAGCACCTGCGGGCCCGCGATCGCCCAGCGTCGGATCGACGACGCGGTCAGCGTCTCGATGCGGCCGTCGGCGAGCCAGCGGACGTCGCGGATCGGCGCGGGATCCTGCACCGTCATCCGGGCCGCACGGCCCGCGCCGTCGAAGACGCGCACGCGACCGCCGACGGTGCGCGCGACGAGCCCGGTGCCGTCGTCCGACCATGCGAGCGCCTCGATGTGCTCGCCGAGGCCGTCGCGTCCGCGCACCGGGCTCGCCTCCGCGGCGCCGGCCTCGAGCCACCACAGCTCGCCGGCGCTGGTGCCGAGCGCGAGCGTGCGTCCGTCGGGCGCGAGCGCGGCGATCTCGACGTCGGCCGCGATCGCGTGCTCGCGCAGCTCGCCGCGCCCGAGATCGACGACGGCCAGCGTGCCCGCGCGGGCGACGAACGCACGCGCGCCCGCGTCGTCGTAGCCGACGAGCTCGCCGTCCACGCGCACGCGAGCGACGGCCACGCCGCGCGCGAAGCTCCAGCGCTGCCACTCGCCGCTCGCGGTGCGCGTCAGCACATGGCCTCCGTCGCGATCGAGCCGCACGAGCTCGCCGTCGGTCGTCGCGACGCGCTCGAGCGTCCCGCTCGTCGACCAGGCGAACGTGCGCCCCTCGCAGCGCGCCGCGACCCACGCCGCATCCGGTGACCAGCGCACCTCGGTGCACGGAGCGTCGTGCAGCCGCCGCGTCGTGCCGTCGTCGAGCGAGCGGAGCGTCGGCGCGGTGTCGGCGTCCGTCAGCGCCCAGCGGCCGTCGGGCGCGAGGCTGCCCAGCGCCGGGGCGGGCTGGATGCTGCCCTGCGCAGCGTCCAGCCGCGCGCGCTCGGTGCCCTGGTTGCCGATCACGGTGTGCGCGCCCGCGAAGCGCGTCGCGGTGAAGCCCGCCGGCAGCTCGACGATCTCGGCGGCGACGCCGATGTCCGCGATCGTCTGCGCGAGCGACCACACGGTGCTCGACCATGCCGGGCTGCTCGTGCGCAGCTCCGTGAGCCGCCGGATCGTGGCGGTCGGATCGACGTGCACCGTGGCCTGCAGCTCGGCGACCATCGCCTCGTCCGCGCGAATGCCCGCATCGTGCGCGCGCTCGCTCGCCGCGAGGCTGGCCGTGACCATCTGGTCGATGCCGAACGAGTAGGTGGCGAGCAAGATCGTACCGATGACGAGCGCGGGGACGCCGAGCACGACCTTCCAGCGCAGCCGCCTCTGGGGCGCGTGCGCGAGCGCGGCCAGCAACGCGTTCATGTCGGGGAAGCGCGCCTCGGGCTTCGGCGCGAGCGCGCGGCGCAGCGCCACGAGCACGTGCGCCGGTACGCGATGCCGGGGCGGCACGTCGATCGCACCCTGCGTCACCGCAGAGGCGAGGTCCAGCAACGTCTCCCCGGCGAACGGTCGCCGCCCGAACAGCGCCTCGAACAGCGCGACTGCGAAGCCGAACTGATCGCTGCGCGCGTCCGCGGGCTGGCCCGCGAGCTGCTCGGCAGCCATGTAGGCCGGCGTGCCGGCAGCGTTCCGCGTCCGCGTCCAGCGATCGAGCGGCGCGTGGTGGGGATCGTCGGGCTCGGGGGTCGTGCTCGGGCGATCGGCGTGCTCGACCGCGAGCCCGAAGTCCACCATGCGCGCACGGCCGTCCTCGCCGACGACGATGTTGTCGGGCTTCACGTCGCGGTGCACGAGCCCGGCCGCGTGCGCTGCCGCGAGCCCGCGCCCGGCCTGCGCGAACACCTCGAGCACCTCGGCGACCGAGCGCGCGCCACCGCTCGCCCAGCGCCGCGCGTCCGCGCCCTGCACGAACTCCATCGCGAGGTAGATGCGGCCCTCGTGCTCGCCGACCTCGTACACCTGCACGACGCCGGGGTGCGAGAGCCGAGCGAGCGCCTTCGCCTCGCGGAGGATCCGCGCGCGCCGGACGTCGTCGTCGTCACCGCCGCCACCGTGCAGCAGCTTGATCGCGATCTTGCGGTCGAGCTGGTTGTCGTAGGCCGCGTACACGGCCCCCATCGCGCCCCGGCCCACCGTGCGCAGGATCGGGAAGCGACCGATGCGAACCGGCTCGACGCCGACGCCGAACACGCGCGACTGCACGACGTTGCGCAGGTGTGCGGTGTCGACGAGCCCGTCCGGTGCTGCTGCCGGCCCGGCGCCACCTTTCGTGAGCGCGTCCGCGGTGCTCGCGAACGGCTCGTCGGTGGGCTGGCCGGGCTCGGTCATGATCGTGGCCCTCACGAAAGGCGGTGTGTCCCGACGGCCGCCGTCGGATCACCAGCGGATGCGTACCTCGTCGATGCGCACGAGGGCGCCCGGCGGCCACCATCCGCCGAGGCCCAGCTCGAACAGCCCGTGGCCCAGCTCCGTGGCCCCGTCGGTGCCCGGGGCGAAGCGGAACGCCCGCAACGGCACCTGCAGCACGCGGTACTCGCCGTCCGTGCGCAGCGCGAAGCTGTTGAAGTGGCCCACCCGCTCGAGCGAGCGACCGTCGTACCAGACGCGCAGCTGACTCCACCAGCTCGTCGCGGCGCCGTCGACCGCGACGGCCAGCTCGAGGTATGCGGTCGTCGCGTAGTCGCCCGCGGTGAGGCCGACGAGCGGCACGCGGAGGTCCTGCCAGCGCAGGTTCGCGAAGCACTCGGGTGGCGTGCACTCGGAGACGAACTGCAGGTGGTGCGTGCCCGCGAACGGACGTGCGGTGCTCAGCGCGAGCGCCGGCATCGGGAAGCCGTGCGGGCGCTCGTCGTCGAACACGACGATCTCGGCGACCGGCTTCGCGGCCGTGTGCACCGACGCCACGTTGCTGGTCGCGCGACGCCCGGCCGTGTCGATCGCGACCAGCTGGGCGAACACGAGCGTATCGGGGGCGTGCTCGTCGGTGATCGTGGCCAGCACCGGATCCTCGCCGCCGGTGCGCGGCAGCAGGAAGTGGCCGAGCTCCGGGTTGTCGGCGCGCGTGAACACGCGGCAGCGCTCGCTCGCGGCGAGCACGTCGGCCTCGCTCGGGCCGGTGACGAGCTGGTAGTCGCGCAGCGCATCGGCGCGGCCCTCGGCATGCCAGCGCCAGCGCACCGCGTTCGGGGTGGCCCACTCCGCTTCGAGCTCGGCGACCTGCACCGCGGCGTCGCTCGCCGCGGCTTCGTGCGCAGGCCACCACGCCAGCGCACCGAGCCCCAGCGCTGCGCTCGCCCCGGCCATCGCGAGCGCGAGGCGGCCGGGCCTGCGCTTCGGCGCAGGGCGCAGCGCAGCGACGAGGGCGTGCATGTCTTCGAACCGCGCGGACGGATCGCGCTGCAGCGCACGCACGAGCACGGCGCGCAGCCACGCCGCGACCGGGGGCGGCACGTAGGGCCGGGCGCGCACCGCATCGCGCAACGCGTCCAGGTCGGGGCCGACGAACGGTCGCGTGCCGACGAGCGCCTCGTGCAGCGTGACGGCGAGCCCCCACTGATCGACGCGCGCGTCGACGTCGGCGCCGGCGAGCTGCTCGGGCGCCATGTATGCGGGCGTGCCGAGCAAAGCACCCGTCTCGGTGAGCCCGTCGCCGTGCATCGCGGCACCGCGCGCGTCCGGTTCGCGCTCCGCGAACGCGAGCCCGAAATCGACGACGCGCGCACGCCCGTCGCGATCGACGAGGATGTTCGAGGGCTTCACGTCGCGATGCACGACGCCGGCGTCGTGGGCGGCCGCGAGCCCGGCCCCGGCCTCGGCGACGACGCGGGCGATCTCCTGCCAGGTGCGCGGCGCTTCGGCGAGCCACTCGGACAGCGTGCGGCCGTCGACGTACTCCATCGCGAGGAAGACGCCGTCGCCCGCCGTGCCGACGTCGTGCACCGCGACGACGTGGGGGTGGCGCAGGCGTGCGAGCGCCTGTGCTTCACGGCGCATCCGCGCCTGCACGCGCGTCGATGCCCCGAGCCGCCGCGCGATCGACTTGATCGCGACGGGCCGATCGAGCTCGGGATCGTGGGCGAGGTACACGATGCCGAGCCCACCCGAGCCGACCGCTCGCACCGTGCGGTAGCGACCGAAGCCCGCCACCGGCTCGACACCGAACAGCGACGCCGCGACGCGAGCGAGCTCGTCGTCTTCGTCCGGCGTCGCACCGGCGGCGGCGCGCAGCAACGGATCGAGCGCCTCGTCGGTCGCCTCCACCGTTCGCGATGCTACCATCGAAGCTCGTGCATGCCGACGACGGCACGCTGCTCGAGGCCTGGCGCGGCGGCGATGCGGCGGCCGGTCGCGAGCTGTTCGTGCGCCATGCCCCCGCGGTGCAGCGGTTCTTCCGCAGCAAGCTCGGTCCCGAGCGCGAGGATCTCATCCAGCGCACGTTCCTCGCGTGCCTCGAGTCGAAGGACCGCGTGAAGGACGGCGCCAGCTTCCGCACCTTCTTGCTGAAGATCGCGCGCCACAAGCTCTACGACCACCTCGCGCGCATGCAGGGCCCGGCGGGGCGCTTCGATCCGCTGACCTCCACGGCCGCCGACGTCGTCGCCGCGTCGCCGAGCGCGATCGTGGCGGAGCACGAGCGCCATGGGCGGGTGCTGGCCGCGATGCAGCGGATCCCGGTCGCGCTGCAGCTCGTGCTCGAGCTGCACTACTGGGAGGGGCTCGACACCGCTGCGATCGCCGACGTGCTCGACATCCCGCGGGGCACGGTGAAGACGCGGCTCATGCGTGCGCGCGAGCGCCTGCGCGCGCTGCTCGAGCGCAGCATGCCCGAGCTCGCCGGCGCAGACGATCGCGTAGGCGCGCTCACGCGCATGCTCGGGGCGGAGCTCGAGAAGATTCCGTGAACCGGTCGCGCGGCTCGTCCGACTGGACCCGGCGAGACAGGCACGACGATGGCAGACCCACGGCGCACGACGACCCTGGCCGCGTCGCTCCTGGCGATCGCCTGCGGTGGCGATCCCGGCAGCGACGACCCCTCGACGATCTCGGGCGACCCGGGTACCACCGCGCAGGGCAGCGCGAGCTCCTCCGGCAGCGAAGGCGGCACGGTGGGGACGAGCACGCCGACCGGCACCAGCGTCGACGACTCGGGCAGCGACGACGGATCGTCGGGCGGTGACGACACCGGCCCGAGCGTGACGCCGGGCGGGCCCGCGCTCTTCTTCTCCGACCTGGTCGTCGCGCCGAAGCACGGCAACACCGACACCTCGCTCGGCCAGCGCGCGGGCGAGGGTGGGGCGATCGTCACGGTGTGGGGCAAGAACCTCGGCGACGAGGTCGGCGACTCCATCGTCACGGTCGGCGGCGTGCCGGCCACGGTCTACACGTGGGGCCCGTCGACCCAGGGCGCCGATCTGCACACGCGCATGGGCCTGCAGGCGATCGCGCTGCAGATCCCCGGCGATGCGCCGACCGGCGCCACCACGATCGAGGTCACGGTGGGCGGCACGCCCTCGAACGCGCTGCCGATCACGACGCGCGACGACGGCGGAATCTACTTCGTCGCGCCGGACGGCGACGACGGCGGCGACGGCTCGTGGAGCGCGCCATGGGCGACGTTCGATCGCGTCATCGACACGATCGGCCCGGGCGACGTCGTGTACTTCCTCGACGGCTTCGTCGACACCAGCGGCCAGGACTCGACCGGTTTCTTCGGGCTCGCGACGAGCGGCACGCGCGAAGCACCCCAGGCGATCGTCGCGTATCCGGGCGCGACGGTCACGGTCGGCGGCGACGCGTGCGAGCCCACCGGGCACGCGCTCGTGTCGAGCTACTCGCCCGAGGACGACGGCCCCAGCCACGACTGGGTGATCGCGAAGCTGCGGATCGCGAGCCCGCCCGAGTGCGAGCAGAACACGCTGGTGGCGCTCGGCGACGGCTTCCGACTGGTCGGCAACTACCTCGCGAACCCCCGCACGTCGGACGGCTGTCAGGACGGCAGCGTCGGTTGCGGCGGCTTCGCGTCGTGCGGCGACGACATCTTCGTGCTCGGCAACGAGCTCGCCGACGCCCAGACCGCGAACGCGGCCACCGGCAGCAAGCAGTGCCACGGCTTCTACATCTCCGGCAACCGCACCGAGGACGGGGTCGAGACCGACCGCGAGATCGGCTGGAACTGGATCCACGACTGCGCGAACAACCGCGCGATCAACATCTACAACGAGAGCTACGACGGTGAAGGTGCGCCGCGCGTGCGCATCGAACGGCACCGCGTGCACGACAACTGGGTCGAGAACCAGCGCGGCATCGGGCTCCTGCTCGGGCAGGACGTCACCGGCGACAACTGGGTCTACAACAACGTGTTCGTGAACACCGGGCTCGGCCCCGGGTTCCCCGACGGCGGCGGGTTCTTCCCGTTCCAGCTCCAGCCCGGCAGCAGCTACGCGCCCACGCCGACGACGCTGTTCGTCGCGAACAACCTCGTCTACGGCACCAGCTTTCCCGAAGGGCCCGACTACGCGCGCGACCTCTTGTACTTCGGCGGCGGCGACCAGGTCACGCTGGAGCTGCACGACAACATCTTCGTCGTGACCGAGCCCGGCATCGAGTACGTCGACGCCGACTCGGCGCCGTTCAGCGGATCGCACAACCTCTGGTTCGGCGCCGGCGATCCGCCCGCGGCCGAGCAGGATGCGATCGCGGGCGATCCGATGCTCGTCGATCCCGAGGCGCTCGACTTCCACCTGGGCGAGGGCAGCCCCGCGCGCGGTGCCGGCACGGCGCAGTCGTTCGTCGAGCTCGATTTCGACGGGTTGCCGCGCGACGCCGAGGCGTGGAGCATCGGCCCGTATCAGTGAGCCGCGCAGCCCTGCCACGCGGGCAGCACCGGGCCGAGATCGACCACCACGACCCGCAGCGGACGCACCGGCTCGACCTGCGTGTAGCTGGGGTCGTCGAACGCGGCGAGCGGGCGCATCGCGAACACGTCGCCGAGGATCGGCACCCAGTCCATGGGGATCACCGCGTGCGTGGGGCGCCGCGAGATCCAGTGGCAGGTCTTCGCGCGCCGATCGAAGTGCAGCGCAGCGGCGACGTGATCGTTCAGCCCCACGAGATCGACGATCGTCATCGTGCGCGGCGTGACGTAGCGCAGCGCGCCCGCGCCCTCGACCGCGACCACCGCGTCCTCGGGCAGCTCGGCCGCGACGAATTGCGCGGGCTGGGTGTGGAGCACGTGCGTGTCCTCGGCGCCGCTCTCGATGCGCGCGAGCGCGTCCTTGGCCTGCACGCCCGCGAGCGCAGCGACCGGCACGAGCGCGATCACGGCGAAGAGCCGGGGTAGGGCGGCGAGCCCGAGCGCGACGGCGACCGGCATCGCGGTCACGAGCGGCGCGAAGTACCGCGCCTCGAAGAACTGCACGCCTTCGTGCAGCGGCCGCGTGAGCGCGGTGAGCACCACGGCAGCGATCGTCGCGCCGACGATCACCGTCGCGTGGATGTGCCCGAGCCGCAGCTCGCGACGCACCGCACCGGCCACGAGCACGACCCCGCCCAGGCCCACGAGCCAGGGCAACCACGGCAGCACCTGCTCCGCGACGTAGGCCAGGCCCGCGAGCCCGCCACCTCTGCCCTTGACGTGCCACGCGTTCGGCAGCGGCGAGCCCACGGTCGCGAAGAGCCACGCGCACCAACCGAGCGCGGCGACGACGGAGCCGGCCGCGGCGGCGATCGCAGCATGCCGCATCGCGCGGCCACGCTCGCGCGCGAGCCAGACGCAGCCGAGGAGCGCGAAGCACCACGCGGCGAGCTCGGGTCGTGCGAGCACGCCGAGCGCACCGAGCACGGCGGCGACGGTCGCCTTCGCCTCGACCAGCGCCCACGCGATCGCGAGCGCGAGCGCCGAGGCGAGCGGCACCTCCATGCCGCTGCCGATGCCCTGCAGGTGCAGCGGCGACGCGGCGGCCAGCGTGCCGGCGAGCGCGGCGATCGAGCGCAGCGGCAGCGGGGCGTGCTCGCTGGCCTGCGCGCGTCCGATCGACAGCGCGAGCGCGGCGGCGCACCAGGCCGTGAGCGCGTGCAGCAGCGTGCCGAGCGCGAGCACGCGCGGGACCGGATCACCGGCGGTGGGCCAGGCCGAGAGCAGCACGACCCACAAGGGCGAGCTGCAGCCGGCCTCGTGATCGCCGGGGTTGTAGCTCCATCCGTCGCCCAGCCGCAGGCTCTTCGCGTACGAGAGGTGGATCCACGCGTCGTCGAGCGCGAAGTCGCGGGCGCCCCAGCTCGCCAGCGTGCCGAGCAGCAGGGCGACGAGCGCGACCGGCACGAGCGTGCCGGCCTCGACGAGCGCGCGCCGCTCGGTCGGCTGCTCGACCATCACGGCGAAGGATGCACCACCAGCACGACCTTGCCGAACTGGCTGCGCGACTCGAGGTGGCGGTGGGCGTCGGCGGCTTGCTCGAGCGGGAAGGTGCGATCGACGACCGGGCGCAGCTGGCCGGCATCGAACAGCGGGACGATGCGGTGCAAGAGCGACTTGCTGCCCATGGTGCTGCCCAGGACCTGCAGCTGGCGGAAGAACACCTGCCGCAGATCCGTCGCGGCGTCCCAGCCCGACGACGCGCCACAGGTGACGACGGTGCCGCCGCGGCGCGCGAGCTCGAGGCTGGCCTTCCACGTGCTCTTGCCGACGTGCTCGACGACGATGTCGACGCCGCGCTTGCCGACCCACGGCAGCGCACGGACCTGCTGTGGCCACGACTCCTCGGTGGTCATGAACGTCGCGTCGGCGCCCAGCTCGCGCGCGCGCTCGAGCTTGTCCTCGGTGCGGGCGAGCGCGACGACCTTCGCGCCGTGCAGCTTCGCGATCTGCAGCGCGGCCACGCCGACGCCGCTGCCGACCGCGTGCACCAGTACGACGTCGCCGGGCGCGACCTTCGCTCGCACGACCAGCATCTGCCACGCGGTGAGGAACGTGAGTGGGATCGCGGCGGCGCTCGCCATGTCGAGCGAGGCCGGCTTCGCGACCAGGTTCGCGGCCGGCACCGCCACGAGCTCGCAGTACCCACCCGAGGTGTTCTCGCCGAGGATGCGGTAGCGCGGACAGAGGTTGTCCCAGCCCGAGAGGCAGGCCTCGCACGCGCCACACGAGAGCCCGGGGTTCACGAGCGTCGGGCGTCCGCGCAGACCGGGGTCGACGCCGGCGCCCACAAGGACGACCTCGCCGGCGATGTCGCTGCCGAGGATGTGCGGATAGGCGAGCTTCAGGTGGGGGGAGCCGCCGCGCACGAACAGATCGAGACGATTGAGTGCACACGCGTGCACGCGCACGAGCACCTGGCCGGGCCCCGGGCTCGGGTCGGGCAGGGTCTCCGTCTGCAGGACCGACGCGTCGCCGTGGCGGTGCAGTGTGATGGCTCGCATGTCCGTTCCCCCAGGCGCGAGCCCACGCACGGGGCAGCGCGCACATGTGCGCCCAAGCTACCACCGATTTTCATGGGCCCCTGCAGAAGGCCTTGCCGCGGCCCGAGTCCCCCGTCATAAGAGTCCCTGACGGTTCGTGCCGGCCGGGGGGCTGAAGCGAACTGTCTCGTTCCTCGAGTTTCCGTCGCAGGGTTCCCATCGGGCGCAGTTCCGAGCCTTCAGGCTCGCCGTTCTGCCGACGATGGAGATCCCGCACCATGTTCGACGCGCTTTCGACCGATCAAGGCTTCTCCCGCTACCTCTCCGCGATCGAGCGCTATCCAGTGCTCGACCGAGAGCGTGAGCTCGCAATGTCGAGCTCGTACTTGCGGGGCGACAAGGCCGCCGGCGACCTGCTGGTGTGCTGCAACCTCCGGTACGTGGTCAAGATCGCCCACGGGTACCGCGGCTACGGGTTTCGCATCAACGAGCTCGTCGCCGAGGGCAACATGGGCCTGCTGCAGGCCGTGCGCCGCTTCGAGCCCGACCGTGGCCTGCGGTTCATGACCTACGCCTCGTACTGGGTCCGCGCCCACGTGCTCTCGTACATCCTCAAGCACTGGAGCTTGGTGGGTGTCGGCACCGGCCCGATGCAGAGCAAGCTTTTCTTCCGCCTCCACCGCGAGAAGGCCAAGCTCGCCGCGCGTCTCGGCACCGGTGAGGACCTCACGGCGAAGCTCGCCGAGACGTTCGGGACCACCGAGGAGCGCATCCGTACGATGGAGCAGCGCATCGACGCGCGCGACTCCTCGCTCGACGCGAAGGCTTTCCGCGACGGCACCACCACGGTCATGGACACGCTGACCGACGAGACGACCTGCCAGGAGACCGCGCTCATGGCGGGCGAGGTGCAGGAGCTCGTGCACGAGCGCGTCGCCGATGCGCTCACCCGGCTCGACGAGCGCGAGCAGGTCATCGTGCACCACCGCCTCATCGGCGGCGAGCGCCAGACCCTGTCCGAGATCGGCAAGACGCTCGGCCTCTCCCGCGAGCGCGTGCGCCAGCTCGAGCAGCGCGTGAAGACGAAGCTGCGCCGCAGCCTCGCCGACCTCGCGCCCGAGGGTGTCGTCTACGCCGAGGCGGCCTGAGCCCGGCTCAGCGCTTCTGCGGCATCCGCTGGCGGAACCATCGCCAGCGCGGCAGGAGTGCGACGAGGATCAAGCTGGGCGCGACACCGATGGCCCCGCTCGACACTCCGAGGTGCAGCACCTCGTTGAGCACGCCGTTCAACACGAAGAACGTGACGAACTCGACGGCGAGCGCGATGCCCAAGAACTTCCAGGTCGACCATCCCTCGTTGCCGTCGTCGGTCATCGCGTGTCCTGTGGAGCTATGGACCGTGGGGTCGGCCGCTTGATCACTCGGGGGCCCGCGCGCGCTCGTGCGCTCGCTCGGTCAGCGCCGCGAGCACGGCCTCGAGCGCTGCGCAGAGCGCTCCTGCGATCGCAGGATCGGCGCGCATGCCCGCCGCATCGAGGCGGTTGCGCGGCAGCGGCACCGTGAGCCGCGCATCGTCGATCAGCGCCGCCGACATCGTGCCGAGCGTCTCGACCAGCGCCGCGCGCACGTGCACCGAGATCGGCGAGATGTCGAGCAGCGCGACCGGCTTGCCGGGGAACCCGGTGTCGCTCACGAGCCAGTCGAGCGCGTTCTTGAGCGAGCCCGGCACGCCGTGTGCGTACTCGGGGCTGCAGACGACCAGTGCGTCCGCTCGGCCGACGCACTCGCGCAGTGCCGCGACGGGCGAGGGTGGGGTGTCGCCCTCGCGATCGAGATCCGGGTTGAAGTGCGGCAGCTCGCCGAGCCCGGCGTAGACCTCGACGCGTACCCCCGCCGGCGCGAGCTCGGCGAGGGCGCGCAATGCGGAAGTGTTCGACGAGGCCGCGCGCAGGCTCCCGGAGATCGCCAAGAGCTCGATCATGCGCGCGGCCTCGCGATCACGGCAGGTCGAACCGGAGGTTGTCGTGCGCCGTGACGAGCTCGTCGTAGCTCGCGGCCACGCGGATCCGCTCGTCGTCGCCCTTGGGCTTCTTGGCCGAGAGCGCGGTCGCGAGCGCCGTCGCGTCGTCGACCAGGCGCCCGGTGGCGGTGCGGAAGCTCGACATCCAGAACACGTGGTCGACCTCGGCCTCGTGCGCCTCGCGGTACCGGTCGAGCTCGCCGCGTGCGGCCTCGAGTACTGCGCGTTCGTCGTCGCAGTCGCCCGCGGCGCCCTCCCGTGCGCAGCGGGCGAAGTCCTTCGCCGCGATCGCGATCTTCTGCGCGAGCCAGCGCGCCTTCTTGCCGTCCCGCGTCTCGATCTGCGCGAGCAAGCGCTCGTCGATGCGGTCCTGCGCGCGCTCGAGCGCGTCGCCCAGCGCGATGTCGGCCGACTCCCAGGCGACGTGGGCCGCCTCGAACGCCGGTGCGATCTCCTTGCCCTTCGCCCACGCGTCCTGCTTGTAGGCCTCGTCGGCGTAGTACTCGTCGAGCGCACGCGTGTGCTTCGCGAATGCGACGGCGGCTCCGTACCACTCGGCGAACGCCCGCTCGATGTCCGGCAGCGGCGGCGCGACGGTGGGGCCCTCGTCGGCGGCGCGCTTGCACGGCAGGAGCTCGGTGTCGACGACCGGCACGAGCGGCTTGGCGGCCTTGCTCTTCGGCGTGCCCGTCTTCGGATCGACGCTCTCGGCCCACCGTCGCCAGCTCTCGCCGATGCGGCCCCGCGCCCGGCGCATGCACTCGTGGTAGAGCACGAGCTTGTCGGCGAGGCGCTCCTCGTCGGTCAGCGCCGGGGTCGCGAGCGTGCCGGGCATCTCGGTGCCGCGGGCGTGTACCCGGGACTCGACCTCTTCCTGGACCTTGTTCGAGACCGCGGCGGTGAGCCGATCGCATCCGCCGACCGCGATCGCGGCGCAGGAGGCGAGCATGAGCAAGCGCGTGCGCACGGCTGCTCGTGAAGGTGCCACACGCGGCTCGGCGCGGCAACGCTGGCGCGCGGCGCGGGTCAGACCCAGTGCGAGTCCTCGGGGACGAGGATGCGCAGGTGGTGGAACAGGTTGTCGATGCGGTAGTGCCGACACGCGACGAATTCTTCGCCGTCGATCTGCGCGGCGATCTTGCCGCGACGCTCGGTCAGCTCGATCTCGATGGTGCCGCCGCGCGGCACCTCGCGCCGCGGCAGCCCCAGCACCGCGAGGTCGTCGCCGGTGACCGGGTTGCGCTTGTGCCCGCCGATCGCCGCTGCGGCCCAGTCGGCGTGGCCGCGCAGCACGACCACCTCGAAGCGACCGTCGTCGGGCTTCGCGGTGGGATCGAACACCCAGTCGCCCGCGTAGACGAGCGTGCCCTGCACGAGGATGTCGGTGACCTTCTCCCAGCTCGCGCACGCACCATCGATCGTGATCTCGGCGTCGAAGCTCTGCGGACGCAGCGCTCCGAACACGAGCGTGCGCAGCGTCGCGCTGGTGTAGATGACCTTGTCGCGATAGACGCGGCGCAGCAGCGGCACGTGCTCGACCCACTCGCGCTCGCGGTTGCGCTGGGCGAGCACGCGCGCCGAGAGTCCGAACCCGCAGCTGTCGAACCACAGATCCTGCGCGATGACCTTGCCCTCGCCGTCGAACGCCTCGATGCGCCCGACGTCGAGCCACTGCTCGAGCCCGGCGGCGATCACCTCGACGTTGCGCCGCAGCGCTCGCACGCCGGACACGATGCCGAAGCTGCGGCCCTGATCGTTGGCGGTGCCCATCGGCAGCATGCCGAGCGGGACGTCGATGCCGGTGCGCTCGCGCGCGAGGATGATGCCCTTCGCCGCCTCGGCGAACGTGCCGTCGCCACCCATGTAGACCACGCGCGCGACGTCTTCGTGCTCGAGCCGCGTCGCGAGCTCCGGCACGGTGCCGCCCTTCGGCAGCGTCGCGAAGAACTCCGGCGCGAGCCCGGCGTCGTCGAGCACCGCCATCGCATCGTCGATGTAGCGCTTGGCCTTGCCGCTCTTCGCCGTCGGGTTGGCCACCAGCAGGGTGCGACGGTCGCGGGGCGCCAAGGGACGGTCATCGTAAGCGATGCCCGATGGCGCGCGCGAGCCCGGCGCCGGCCCCACCGACGGGCGCGGAGGGCCCATCGGCCTCGCGTGCGCAGCCGCTCGTGCGCTGGCACAAGGACGCCCCTGAAACCTGGGCCATGGCCGTCGGGATCTGCTACGCATGCCGCCGATGTCAGTCCTGCGTGCCAGATCCGTGGGTGCGTCCGTGGTCGTGATGCTCGCCTTGGTGATGGCGGCGCCCTCGTGCAACCGCGCGAACAAGCCGACCACCCAGCCGCCGACCACCACGACCGCGGCCGCCTCGTTCGACAACCCCGGCGGGATGTGGATGCCGCGCCAGATGAGCGAGCAGGCCGAGACGCTCGCGAAGCTCGGGCTCGGCTACGACCCGGCGACGCTGGCCGATCCGACCTCGTTCCCGCTCGGTGCGGTGGTCAGCCTCGGCGGCTGCTCGGCCTCGTTCGTGTCGCCCGAGGGGCTCGTCGTCACGAACCATCACTGCGTCATCGGTGCGCTGCAGAACAACTCCACGGCCGAGCACAACCGGCTCGCGCTCGGGCACCTCGCGGCGACGCGTGCGGACGAGAAGCCCGCGGGCGCGACCCAGCGCATCTTCGTCACGCAGGCGATCACCGACGTCACCAAGGACGTCACCAAGGACCTCGAGGCGATCGCCGATCCGGCAGCGCGCTACGCCGAGATCGCGAAGCGCACCGCGGCGCTCGAGCAGAGCTGCGAGTCGGCGCATCCCGGGCACGCGTGCGACGTGCGGCCGTTCTTCGAGGGCGCCGAGTACCACCTCGTCGACGCGCTCGAGATCCGCGACGTGCGGCTCGTCTATGCCCCGGACGCTGGCATCGGCGTGTTCGGGGGCGAGATCGACAACTGGCGGTGGCCCCGGCACACCGGCGACTTCTCGTTCTTCCGCGCCTACGTCGGCAAGGACGGCAAGCCGGCCGATCCGTCGCCGGACAACGTGCCCTACAAGCCGCCGCACCACCTGCAGGTCGCGACCACGCCGCTGAAGCCCGGCGACTTCGTGATGGTCGCGGGCTACCCCGGTCGCACGAACCGGCTCTCGACCGCATCCGAGGTGGCGGACGCGATGACCTGGCGGTACCCGCGGGACATCGCGCGCTACGGCGAGACGCTCGCGTTGCTCGAGCAGCTGGGCAAGCAGCGCCCCGAGCTGGCGATCCGCAGCGCGAGCCGCATGCGTCGGCTGGCGAACTACTACACGAACTTCCAGGGCATGCTCGAGGGGCTGCAAAAGGGCGGGCTCGCCGAGCAGAAGACGAAGCAGGAGGCCGAGCTCCGCGCGTGGATCGACGGCGATCCGGCCCGCAAGGCGAAGTACGCCGCGGTGTTCGACGAGCTGGCGAAGATCGACGCCGAGTCCAAGAAGACCCGCGATCGCGACGCGGTGCTGCGCGAGATCAGCGACAACAGCCAGCTCTTCGCGCTCGCGCTGTCCGTCGCGAGCACGGTCGGAGCCGAGGCGTCGGGGCATGCGGCCGAGCTGCACGAGCTCGCGGCCGCCACGGCGCGCAGCTACGATCCCGAGCTCGACAAGGCCCTGCTCGCGCTCGCGCTGCGCCGCGCGCAGAAGCTGCCCGCGGACGTACGTCCCGACGACGTGATCGCGGCGTTCGTCGAGCCCGGCAAGGCTCCGCTCGACGACGCGGCGATCGATGCCGCGGTCGCGAAGCTCTACGCGAAGACCAAGCTCGGCGACGCGAAGGCGCGCGAGAAGCTGCTCGCGACGAAGACGCCCGAGGCGCTGGCGAAGAGCAAGGACCCGTTCGTGAAGGCCGCGGTCGCCCTCGTCGACGCGTACGCGCAGCAGCGCACGCGCGAGCAGGTGCGGCTCGGCCAGATGGCGGTGTTGCGACCGAAGTTCGTGGCGGCGCTGCGCGAGTTCAGCAAGGGCCCGCTCGCGCCCGACGCGAACGGCACGCTGCGGATCACCTACGGCACGGTGAAGGGCTACAAGCCCACGCCCGACGCGCCCGCGTACGAGCCGTTCACCACGCTGTCGCAGATGGTCGCGAAGCACACCGGCACCGAGCCGTTCAACGCGCCGGCGCGCCTGCTCGCGGCGGCGAAGGCCGACAAGGGTCCGTACGCGGTGCCCGAGCTCGGCGACGTGCCGCTCGACTTCCTCGCCGATCTCGACATCACCGGCGGCAACTCGGGCTCGGCGACGCTCGACGCGAAGGGCCACCTCGTCGGGCTCGCGTTCGACGGCAACTACGAGTCGATCGCCTCCAACTGGATGTTCATCCCGGGCATCACGCGCTCGATCCACGTCGACATCCGCTTCGTGCTCTGGGTGCTCGACGCGGTCGACGAGGGCGATCACCTGCTGCGCGAGATGGGCGTCGAGCCGAAGCTCGCGGCGGTCGGCACCGGCGAGGCGCAGGCGCCCGCCGACCCGAACGCGCCGAAGCAGCCGGCGCCGTCGGGCCAGCCGACCGTGTCCGCGCCGCCGGCCACGAGCCCGGCGGCAGCGGCAGCCACCACCGCACCCGCACCCCGATAGTGGGGGTGCGCCGCGGCCGATCGGGTGCGATCGGCAGGCCCGCTACGGCCGTGCCGCGGCCGCGAGCGGTCCGTGGTGGGCCGCGACCCTTGCGCGGACGCTGCGGCACCGTACGGGCCGTTCCATGGAGATCGGACCGCAGCGCGTACCGCAGGTCGTGGCCGAGATCGGCTGCAACCACATGGGTGACTTCGAGCTCGCGTGCGAGCTCGTGCGTACCAGCGCGGAGTTCTGCCGCGCAGACGCAGTGAAGTTCCAGAAGCGCAACCCCAAGGAGCTGCTGACGCCGGAGCAGTACGCAGCGCCGCACCCGGAGCCGCGCAACAGCTTCGGCCGCACGTACGGAGAGCACCGCGAGTTCCTCGAGCTGCCGATCGAGCGCCACGCGGAGCTGAAGGCGCTGTGCGAGAGCCTCGGCATCACCTACTCGTGCAGCGCGTGGGACCTGACCTCGGCGCGCGAGCTCACCGAGCTCGAGCCGGAGTGGATCAAGATCCCGAGCGCGTGCAACACCGACGCGGAGATGATGACGTTCCTGTGCGAGCACTTCGCCGGCGATCTGCACGTCAGCCTCGGCATGACGACGCACGCGGAGGAGCGCCTGCTGCTCGAGCTGCTCGACGCCCACGGGCGCCTGCCCGACACCGTGATCTACGCGTGCACGTCCGGCTATCCGGTCGCGGTGGACGACCTGTGCCTCCGCGAGATCACGCGGCTCGTCGACAGCTACGGCCCGCACGTGCAGGCGATCGGCTTCTCGGGCCATCACCTCGGCATCGCGGCCGACATCGCCGCGATCACGCTGGGCGCGGCCTGGCTCGAGCGCCACTTCACGCTCGATCGCACGAGCAAGGGCACCGACCACGCGGCATCGCTGGAACCGGACGGCCTGCGCCGCCTGTGCCGCGACGTCCGCAACGTGGCCCGCGCGCTCACCTACCGCGGCGAAGAAATCCTCGAAGTGGAACGGGCCCAACGCGCCAAGCTGAAGAACCCCCCGAAGCCGAGACTGGTCCGCGCCGCGTAGTAGCTCTCCGCGGAAGCGCAGCGGAAGAAGGCCGACGCGAAAGCGCCGACCCAACGCGACGCGAGAGCGGCCGCGAAAGGCGAGCATCCAAGCGCGGAAGAACCAGTCCCGAAAGAGTCGGACGCCAGAGGCGTCCGACTCTTTCGAGGACCCGCCGCACGGCGGCGGCGGCCGCTCTCGCGGCCGGGGGTAGCGAGGACACGAGTCGAGCCCATGGCTCGACTCGTGTCGGAGCGTAGGGGCGCAGCCCCTGCCTAAAGAGTATCCATGATCTGCATCGCCAGCTCGCAGTACGGGTTCAGCTCGAGCGCCCGATCGAGCGCCTCGCGTGCCCGCGCCGGCTGTCGTAGCCCGCGATAGATCGCCCCGCGATACGCGTGCACGAGATCCAGGCTCGGATCCATCGTCTGCGCGTAGTCCAGCAGCTCGAGCGCGTGCTGGGCCGTGTCGGCATCCTGGCCCGCGGCCATGAACCGCGCATACGCCAGCATCGCGTGCAGCTCGGCGACGTCGAAGCCGCTCTCGTAGGCCTCCTCGAGCAGCGACACCGCGCCCGCGAAGTCGCCCTGACCGAGCGCAGCCTCGGCCTCGTTGAAGCGGACGGCCCCGAGCATCTCGGGGTTCTCGTCCTCCTCCATCGTCGCCTCGGACCCCTGGTACTGCGGCGCGTTGCCGGCCGGCGCCGCACCGCCGAGATCGATCGCGTCGAGCTCGTCGAAGCCGATCAGCTCGTCGGCGGGATGATCGAGCGGCTCGCCCTCTTCCTCGATCTCGAGGTCCGCGTCGATCGCCTCCGGCGTGATGCCGAGATCCTCGGGCGCGAGCTCGTGCGAGCCGGCGCCGTCGCGATACGGCAGCGCGAGCTCGTCGACCGGTTCGTCGAGCTCGAGCCCCACGAGGTCGTCGCCGCCGATGTGGATCGAGTCGAGCTCGTCCTCGGCGAGCAGATCGTCGCCGACTCGATCGGTGGAGATCGGCATCATGTCCCGCGCCGACAGCCCGCTGTCGAGCACCGTCGCGTCCGGATCGGAGCGCGCACCGTCGCGTCGATCGGGTCGCGGACCGACACCGCTCGGTTCCGCGAGCGTCTCGATGTCGGCGGGGTTCATCTCGTAGATCGCCGCGGGCTCGATCGGCTCGACGCTCTCGGGCGCGACGAGGGGCGGGCCCTCGAGCGCAGGGCCGGGCTCGAAGCTCTCGGGTGCGACCGGGACCGGCGTCAGCGTGGCCGGCATCGGCGTCGGCACCGGCTCGGGCACCGGCTCGGGCGCCGGCGCGGGCTCGGGGGCCGGCACCGCAGCGAGCCCCGCCGGCGGTGCGGGCGACTCGAACTCCTCGCCGAAGTCGAACTCGTCCATCGCGACCGCGCCGCTGTCCTCGCTGAACTCGAGCGCGCCCTCGAACGTCTCCTCGACCCCCGCGGGCTCCGCAGCGACGAGCGCCTGCGGCAGCTCGGGCTTCGGCCGCACCGAGGACACGGAGTGCAAGGTGGGCCCGCCACCGCTCGCATCCTCGTCCTCGACGCCCGCGAAGTCGGCCTCGTGGTCGCCGAGCAGGCCCCGCACCTTCGGCAGCTCACCGGGCAGCGGCGTGTCCTCGTACTCCGTGACGACGTCCTGCGCCTCGAAAGCGGGCGCGAACGCGTCGTCGCTGCCGGCGGTCGGCACGAACGTCGGTCGCTGGCCGTGCGGACGGGCCGGCTGCGGCTCGTCCACCAGCGCGATCGCACCGGCCTGCAGCAGCCCGAAGAGCAGCGCAGCAGGGTAGGGCACCGGCGGATCGCCGCCGTGCTCGAGCACGCTCGCGAGCGTGCGACTGCCGTCGAGGCAGCCGACGAACCACTTCTCCTCGGGCGAGAGCTCGAGCCCCATCTGCGCGAGCTCGCCGCGCACGGTGGGAAACTGCGCGCTCGTGTCGCCGAGGGCCGCGCGCGCACGATCCTCGGGATAGCGATCCTGGATCGCCGCGAGGATGACGCCCTCGGCCGGCGTGTCGAGCCGGACCCCGAACGACTGCGTGTTCGGCTCGATCTTGAACTGGTAGCGCCCGTCGTCCCACGAGAAGATGTCGAACAGCTTCGCGCGCAGCTGGGCCTGCAGCCCGTAGCGCAGGTTGCCCTGGCTCAGGATCCCCATCTCGACCAGCAGCTCGCCCTGCTTCTTGCCCGTGCGTCGGATCGCCTCGAGCGTCTGCTCGCACTGCTCCTGCGTGATGAGCCCCTCTTGCGCGAGCACCTGACCGAGGCACTCCGAGAGCACGTTGCTGCGCACGAACACCGGCTGTCCGGCCTCGAAGAACACGACCTTCTTCGTCTGGCCCGAGAGCAGGTAGAGGCTGCCCGTCAGGTTCGCGCGCGCGATCTCGCGGATCAGCCGCGGGAACGGGAAGCGCTTGAGCGACCCCTTCGCGGGAAAGCCGAGCTGGAGTTCCTGGGATGCCTGGGCCGTGGCCATGGACGCGGGTCGACCGTGGGGCGCGACAGTCACGATCCCCAGCCGAGTCATCGTAGCCTGGCCTCGCCAAAAAAGGCAGCGCGGTCACCGGGTCGCTCGGGTTGGGGTACGCTGGCCGTCGGGAGCCGGACGCGTGTCGAGCTGCGCTGCAATCGTGCTGGCCGCGGGCAAGGGCACGCGGATGGGGTCGGAGCTGCCCAAGGTGCTGCAGCGCTTCCGCGGTGAGCCGCTCGTGGCCCATCCGGTCCGCGCGGCCAGCCGGCTCGGCGCCGATCCGATCGTGCTCGTGGTCGGCTACGGCGCAGATCGGGTCGAGGCCGCCGTGCGCGACGCGTTCGGCATCCTGGCGCCGCGGCTGCGCTTCGCCCTGCAGACGCAGCAGCTCGGCACCGGGCACGCCGTGCTCTGCGCGATGGCGCAGCTCGAGGACGTGCACGGACCGGTGCTGATCCTGTCGGGTGACGTGCCGCTCGTGCGCCAGGCGACCCTCGAGGCGCTGGTCGCCGCGTGCGTCGCGACGAGTGCCGGGCTCGCGCTCGCGACGTTTCTGCCCGACGACACGACCGGCTACGGCCGCATCCTGCGCGACGATCGCGACCGCGTCGTCGGGATCCGCGAGCACCGCGACGCCTCGGAGGCCGAGCTCGCGATCCGCGAGTGCAACGCGGGCCTGTACTGCATCGATGCGCAGGCCCTGCGCGACGAGCTGCCGCAGCTCGGCCGCACCAACGCGCAGGGCGAGATCTACCTGACCGACGTCGTGGCGCGCAGGGCGAGCGCCGCCGACGTGGCCGCGCTGCCGATCGCCGCGATCGAGGCCGCCGGCGTCAACACGCTCGCCGAGCTCGCTCGGCTCGAGCGCGAGGCCGAGCACCAGTGATCAGCCGCCGTCGTGCGAGCCCGCGAGCAGCGCGTGCTCGACGACGACGCGCAGCTCGGCGATGTCGAACGGCTTCTCGATGAAGCGGATGCACCCGGCCGCGAGCGCCTGGTCGCGCTCGTGCTTCATCACGCTGGCACTGATCGCGACCAGTGGTACGTGGGCGGTGCGCGAGTCGGCGCGGAGCCGCCGCGCGAGCTCGAAGCCGTCCATCCCCGGCAGGTCGAGGTCGAGCAGGATCAGCGCCGGCGCCCCGGCGCAGGCCGCTTCCAGCCCGTCTTCGCCGGTGGGCGCGCCGATGACCTCGTAGCGCCCACCGTGCTCCAGCACCTTGCGCACGAGCGCGAGGTTGGCCGCATTGTCCTCGACGTAGAGGATCCGCGTGCGCGCCATCGTCTCGAGTGTATCGCGTCGCCGTCCCGACCGGCACCGCAGCGCGAGCGCGGCGGCGATATGCTCTGCGTCCCCGTGCGCATCCCCGATCCAGCAGCCGCACGATCGGCCGTCGGCTCGGCGACCGCACGCGTCGACGCCGGCGTGGGGTGCAGCCGCGGGTGGGCCGCACTCGCGCTCGCGGTCGCGTGGCTGACGAGCGCCACGGCCGTGGCCGCCGTGCCACCGCCCGGCGC
>CAZFKC010000104.1:24171-39407 GCA_964519175.1 uncultured Nannocystaceae bacterium | reverse complement strand
CGGAGCAGGGTGTCCGGAAGAACGCTTCGCGTTCTTCCGCACCCTGCTAGCCGCGGTCGAGCACCACGCGCGTGCCCCCGACGAGCAGCTCGCTGCCGTAGGGCACGACGTCACCGGAGCGCAGCCGCAGCCACGTGCCGGTGGCGGTGCCGAGATCCTCCAGCATCGCGCCGCGCTCGTGCTTGACCACGCGGGCGTGCAGCGCATCGAGGAACGGATCGTCGGGGAACTGCAGGTGCCCGTCGGTCTGACCGAACGTCGCCTCGGCGTCGTCGATGGGGTAGCTCGCGGCCTGCTCGTCGGGTGTGAGCAGTACGTCGATGCGGCCCCAGTAGCCCGGGTCGGGGCTGCCGAACGCGGGCGCGCGACCGACCGCGCGCTGCAGCTTGATGGCGGTGTAGCGCAGCAGCTCCTCGCCGATGCGGAACAGATCGCCGGAGCGCAGCGCGAGCTTGCCGTGCACGCGCACGAACACACCGTTGGTCGAGTCGAAGTCGTCGATCATCACGCCGTCGGGACGGAAGGTGAGCGCGGCGTGCTGCGCGTCGACGTACGGATCGTTCTCGAACGGCGAGCCCTCGACGCGCGCGAGCACGAGCGAAGCTCCGACCTTGTGGCGCACGTCGCCGCCGTCGATCGCGTCCCCGAGGTAGCGGCCGGCGACGCGCATGCGCACCGACGTGATGTCGGCGGGCGTCGGGCTCATGGTCGCGACCGGCACCGCGACGGGCACGCCGGCGTCCGGCAGCGGCGGCGCGGGCATCGACACGGCGGCACGGACCGGGGCCGCGGCCGTCCCGGCCGGCGTGACCGCCACGGGCGCGGTGGTCGGTAACGGCGGCGCCGCCGAGGGATCGCGCAGGAGCGTCGGTGCGACGCGCGTGCCGTCGGCGGGCGTGGGATCGCGCAGCACGGTGGCGGTGACGCACGTGCCTTCGGCGGGAGCGGGGGCGCGGAGCACGGTCGGGATCATGCACGTGCGGTCGACCGGCTCCGGCTCGCGCAGCAACGTCGCGGCGATCTGCGTGCCCTCGGCGATCGGCTCGCGCGGCACATGATGGGTCACGACCGTGTCGCGACGCCCGACTCGGGCGTCCGGGCGAGAGGCCTCGAGCTCGAGGCGACCCTCGAGCACCTCGCGCACGTCGTCTTCGTCGATGTCGATCAGCTGATCCATGGAGTGGGCTCGCTCTGCCACAATGGCGGGTGCCGGTTCCGAGTCGATTGCGGTGGTGGTGATGTTCGACTCGGTCCCGCCACCGTGGCAGAGCGGGCCCTGGGAGGAGATCATGTGGAGGCCGCTCTCGAAGACGCGCGTCGGACCTTCGCCATCCATGGTTGCGTCGGCGATCGGCTCGGCGATGCGCAGGTGCATGGGGTGAGGCGGGGTCTCGTGCTCCACGGCGAGGGCGACGGTCCGGTCCATGCCCGCACACAGAGCAACACCCGTGCCGACCCCGAATCTGGAGCCCGCACCGGGCGTGCCGCGGCGCTCCCGCGGGCGCGCTGCCCAACTGGGGCACGCACTTGCCCTACACGAAGGGCATGATCCGCCGGGGATCCCAGTCTTCCTACGTCCCGCGGACGCCCGCGGATTCCCCGAGCCCGCATGCGCAAGCGCTACTTCGTCCTCGCCGCCGTCGTGCTGGCGACGCTGCTGCTGGGCGCGGCGTGGTGGTTCCTGCGCTCGGGCAACGCGAAGGCGGAGCTCGAGCGCGTGCTCTCCGACGCGCTCGCGCGCGACGTCACGATCGGTGCGCTCGAGCTCGATCCGCGCGGGCACGTGTCGCTCGTCGACGTCGTCATCGCGAATCCGCCGGGCTTCGAGGGCGCGCCGATCCTGCGCGCGGCCCGGCTCGACATCGACGTCGCGCTCGACACGTTGCTCGACCGCGAGCTCGTCGGCGTCGTGCAGGCCAGCGGGGTCGAGCTGCACGTGGTCAAGCGTGACGCCACCACCAACCTGCACGGCATGTTGCCGGAGCGCGGAGGCGGCGGCGGTGGCAAGCCGACCCACGTGCACCTCGATCTGGTGATCGAGGGCGCGCGCGTGGTGGTCGACGACGAGGACCGCGGCGAGCAGCTCGTGCTCGAGGGGGTCGACCTGCGCCTGCTCGCGAGCAACGCCGGCGACGAGCGCCGCGCGGAGGCGCAGGTGACGATCGCATCGGTGAGCCTGCACGGCGTCGTGCTGCGCGAGGTCGGCATGCGCGTCCACGGCGATCGCGAGCGCATCGCGCTCGACGAGCTCGTCGGCGCGATCGGTGAGCACGGCACGCTGCGCGGCTCGGGCAGCCTCTTCCTCGGCGAGACGCAGGGCTGGCGCTTCGAGCTCGTCGCCGAGGCGATCGATCTCGCCGGCGACGTGGCGCCCGTGGTGACGACGCTCTATCCGCCGCTCGCGAGCAGCATCGCGGGCTCGGCGGCGACCGGCAGCGTCGGTGGCACCTTCGCGCTCTCCGGCACCGGGCTGCACTGGGAGCAGATCCGTCCGACGCTCGCCGGCCAGGGCCGCATCACGCTGGTCGACGTCGTGGTGCCGCGCGACTCGCTCTTGCCCGCAATCGCGGCGCTCGCGGGTGGCGAAGGGCAGGGGCTCTCGCTCGCGCGCGTCGACGTGGAGCTCGCGCTCGAAGACGGCTGGGTGACGCTCGAGCGGGTGACGAGCGATGCGAAAAGCGTCGAGCTGCCGATCACCGGCCGCGTTTCGCTGCTCGGCGAGCTCGATCTGAAGGTCGAGCTGATGCCGCTCGTGCAGGCGTTCGGCGGAGGTGCGTACGCAAGCGCCGCGCGCTACACGACGTCGATCCCGGTGCGCATCCGCGGCACGACCCGCAAGCCCGAGCTCGCGCCCCCGAAGGCGGAAGATCTCGCGCGGGGCCTGTTGGGCGCGGGGCTGCGGCGGGCGCTCTCGCCGGGGCAGTGAGCGCGAGGGGCCCTCGTCGCCCATGCGCCGCCGGGGCGGGCGCTCCATGCACAGATCCGCGGCCTTTCCCCCGCGGACGGGCGGCAGGGGAATCCGCGCCACCGTGCTGCGCGTCACAGGGCGCGCATGCCGGCGGTGCGTATCCTGGATCCGATGCTCCGCCGCCCGGCAGGCCTCGTCGCGACGCTCGCCGTCGCCACCGCGCTCGGTGCCTGCGTCGGACCGCCGAGCGCCCCGATGGCCGCGGTCCAGCCGCTCACCCCCGAGGAGCTGGCCTATCTCGCGCCCGCGCAGCGAGCCGCGCACGTGCTCGCACGCGCATGCGAGCGCGACGATGCGAGCGCGTGCGAGCGACTGGGCGGCGCGTACTGGGTCGGCAACGGCGTGATGCAGCACCGCTTCCACGCGGTGTCGTTGTGGACCTACGCGTGCAGCCAGGGCATCGGCAGCGCCTGCGAGCAGGTCGCGACGCTCTACGAGCAAGGTGGTCTCGTGCCGATCGACGGGGCGCGTGCGACCGAGCTCTACCAGGCGGCGTGCAACGCCGGACGCGCGAGCGCGTGCACGCACATGGGCCAGATCGACGAGGACGGTCGCTGGGACACGCCGTCACCGCGCCGCGCGGCCCGCTGGTACCGCAAGGGCTGCGATCGCGGGGACGCGGCGGGCTGTCACGCGCTCGGGCTCGCGATGCTCGAAGGCCGCGGCCTCTCGCGCGACACCGCGGCCGCGCTCGAGTTGCTCGACGGCGCGTGCAACGAAGGCCACGCGCTCTCGTGTCGTCAGCTCGCGGTGCTGCACCAAGAGGGGTTGTTCGCCACCAAGGACGCGACGCTGTCCGCCGGCTACCAGCACCAGGCCTGCGAGAACGGCGACGGCCCTTCGTGCACCGAGCTCGGGCTGCGCGCGCGCGAGCAGGCCAACGGCGAGCTCGCGCTCATGCTGCTCGGCAACGCGTGCGACGCCGAGGATCCGCGCGGCTGCGCGCTGCTCGGGGACATGCTCGCACTCGGCGAGCCGGCCGATCCGGCCAGCGCCGCACAGATGTACGGCCGAGCCTGCCGCGGCGGGCTGTGGGAAGCGTGCGGGCGCGCGGCGGCGCTCGTCGGCGCAGGCGGCATCGACGAGACCGAGCTGCGCGAGCTCTACCAGCTCGCCTGCGATGCGGGTGCGACCGATGCGTGCGACTACCTCGCGGGCATGCTGCTCGACGGCGTCGGCGGTCCGTCGGATCCGCAGCTGGCGGCGGTGCTCTACGACCGCGCATGTGTCGAGGAGCACGCGGACTCCTGCGTGCACCTGGCGTGGATGGGTCGCCACGACGGCGGTCGCGAGCCGCTCGCGTGGCTGGTGCGCGCATGCGAGCTCGACGAGGGCGCGTGCGTGGTGCTCGGCGAGGTGCACGAGCGCAAGATGGTCGACGGCGCGAAGCCGAACGCGGCGATCGACGCCTACCAGCGCGGCTGCGCAGCCGATCACGCCGATGCCTGCTTCCGGCTCGCGGGCGTGCACGCGCGCGGCGTCGGCACGCGGCGCGACGAACAGGTCGCGGCGCGGCTCTACCAGGTCGCGTGCGACGGCGGCGATGCCGATGGCTGCTCGGCGCTGGCGGGCGCGTTCCGTACGGGTGACGGCGTCGCGAAGGATCCGCTGTGGGCGGATCACTACCGTGCCCGCGCATGCGAGCTCGGGCTGCAGTCGTCCTGCCAGGGCAACACGAAGGTGTCGTCGCGACCGCCGGCCACGCCGAGCAAGCCGAGCGGACCACCCGCGCGTTGAGCATCCGATGCAGCTGCTCACCTCGCTGGTGCTCGTGCGTGCGCTCGTGCTGGCCGGCGACGACACGGCGGTCGCGGCGGGTACCCGCGGCGAGGTCGTGCTCGTCGCGCTCGGCAAGGTGAGCCCGGACCTGCTCGACGACGTCGAGGCCTCGCTGCGCGATCACCTGCAGGTCGAGGTGCGCCGCCTCGACACGCTGAAGCTACCGCGCTCGGCCTGGTATGCGCCGCGCAAGCGTTGGCGGGCGGACGTGCTGCTCGACTTCTTGCTCGAGCAGATCCCCGACGCACCGAAGACGACGCGCATCCTCGGGCTGACCGAGTCGGACATCTCGACGACCAAGGCGCCGTTCGTCGACTGGGGCGTGTTCGGGCTCGGCTACGCGCCGGGTCAGGCCGCCGTGGTGTCGGCGTATCGCCTGAAGAAGAAGGCGAAGGACCGCGCGCACGTGCGCTTCCGGGTGTCGAACACCGCGGTCCACGAGGTCGGGCACACCTTCGGGCTGCAGCACTGCGAGGAGGCGCGCTGCCCGATGCAGGACGCCGAGGGCGGCATCGCGAAGACCGACGGCGCCGACCCCGAGCTCGGCAGCGAGTGCCGCGCAGAGCTCGAGGCGGCGTTTCCGATCCGTCAGTGATCCGCTCTGCGGCTGACCAGCCGGTCGAGCTGGCGCAGCGGCCAGATCAGCCAGCCCCACACGCGCTTCGTGGTGCGGGCATGGGCGAGATCGTCGAGCCAGCTGTAGATGACCGGCGTCGCGATGAGCGTCAGCAGCAGCGACAGCGTCTGCCCGCCCGCGATGACCGAGCCCATCGCGCGGTTCGTGCCCGAGCCCGCGCCGGAGGACACCAGCAGCGGGACCATGCCGGCGACGAACGCGATCGTGGTCATGAGGATCGGCCGCAACCGATCGCGGTTGCCGACCATCACCGCGTCGGCGCGCGACATGCCGTGGCGCCGGAGCCCACGCATGTGGTCGATCTGCAGGATCGAGTTCTTCTTCACGACGCCGAACAGCACCATGACGCCCAGCATCGAGTAGAGGTTGAGCGAGCCGCCGAACACCCACACCGAGAAGAGCGCGAACGGCAGCGTGAGCGGTAGCGAGGCGATGATCGTGACGGGATGCAGCCAGCTGCCGAACTGCGCCGCGAGCACCAGGAACATGAAGGTGAACGAGAGCATCACCGCCATCTTGAAGCTCTCCATCGCGCGGCCGAGCTCGCGCGACCGCCCGTAGAGCTGGCCGGTGTAGCCCGGGTCGAGGTCGAGCTCGCCCTTGATGCGCTCGAGTGCGTCGATGATGCTCTGCTCCGACGAGCCCGGCAGCGTGTTGATGAAGATCGTGCTCTGCCGCTGACGGCCGTAGTGGGTGATCACCGCCGGACCCGTGGTCTCGGTGATCGTCGCGACGTCGGACAGTCGCACGACCTTGCCGGTCGAGCTCGGCACCGTGATGCGTGCGATCTGCTCGGGCCGGCTGCGCGAGGCCAGGTCGGCGCGCACGCGCACTTCGTAGCGCTCGCCCGCCTCGCTGTAGTCGGTGACCTCGAGCCCGCCGACGAGCAACCGCATCGCGTTCGCGATGTCGGTGACGGTCACGCCGAGATCGGCAGCACGGCGCCGGTCGATCTGCACGGAGTACGCCGGGCGACCCGTGATGAGCGACGTGCTCGCCTCGCTGACACCCTCGACCTCGCGCACCTTCGCGAGCATGTCGATCGTGTACTGGTCGAGCTTCGAGATGTCCTGGCCGGCGATGATGTACTGCACCGGCGCGGCCTGCTGCCCGGAGCCACCGAACGCCGCGATGGGACTGATGAGCACGGTGACGCCCTCGGGGGTCACCGCCGGGAGCACCTCGTCGCGGATCGCGACGATCAGGTCGTCCTGCGAGATGTCGCGCGCGTCGACCGGGACCATGCGGGCGTAGAGCGAGGCCTGGTTCGGCCCGCGCCCGGAGAGGTCGCCCGCCGGGGCGCCGACCGTCAGCACCGTGGTGTCGACCTCGGGCAGCTTCGCGACCGCACGTGCGATGCGCTCGCCGTAGAGCTGCGTCTGCGCCAGCGACGTGCCCTCGGGGGCGCGCACCGTGATCTCGAAGCGCGACTCGTCCTCGTTCGGCAGGAAGTTCTTGGGCACGACCGCCACGAGCGGCCCGATCGACGCCAACGTGCCGACGAGGATGAGGCCCACCACCCAGCGGTGCCGCATCGAGATCGCGAGCAGCTTCATGTAGAAGCGCTCGAACAGGCGATAGATCCGACCGTCGGCCGACGCATGGCCCGACAGCGCACCGGGCACGTCGGCCAGCGTGCGCGCGCCGGTGGCCCACTCGCGGAACTGCTGGCGCTCGGCCTTGCGATCGCCGGGGGCGGGATCGGCGTTCTCGTCGTCGAGATCGTCCTCCGCCACCACGCCGCGGAACGGATCACCGGGGCTCGGCGCGGGCGGGGTCGCGATCGCCTTGCTCGGGGCCGGGACGGTGGCATCGACCGGCTTCGGGGCCACGGGGCCCGACAGCCAGCGCGCCGACAGCATGGGCGTCAGCGTGAACGACACGAACAGCGACACGATGATCGCGAACGACATCGTGAAGCCGAAGCTGCCCATGAAGCGGCCGATGATGCCGCTCATGAACGCGATCGGCAGGAACACGGCGACCAGCGAGAGCGAGGTCGCGAGCACCGCGAGCCCGATCTCCTGCGTGGCGACGACCGCCGCCCGTCTGGCCGAGTAGCCCTTCTCCTCGATGTACCTGACGATGTTCTCGAGCACGACGATCGCGTCGTCGATCACGATGCCGACCGACAGCGTCAGGCCGAGCAGCGTGATCATGTTCAGCGTGAGGCCGAGTGCGGCGATCAGCGTGAATGTCGAGATGATCGAGGTCGGGATCGCCAGCGCGGCGATGACCGTCGAGCGACCATTGCGCAGGAACACGAGCACCACGAGCGCGGCCAGGATGCCGCCGACCACCAGGTGCTCCTGCACCGCGTGGATCGAGTTCGAGATGAACTCGCTCTCGTCGCGGACGATCTCCAGCCGATAGCTGGGCGGGATGCTCTCCTCGATCTCGGAGATGCGCTCGCGCAGCGCCTGCACGACGGCCACCGTGTTGGCGCCCGACTGCTTGCGGATCGAGAGGATGACGACCTCTTCGCCGTCGACGGTGGCGATCGACTCCGGATCGCGGCCGGCGTCCTTCACCTCGGCGATGTCGGCGACGCGGATGACCTTGCCGGGGCGCGTGACGATGGGGATGAGCCCGAACTCGGCGGGGTCGGCGATGCGGCCGGACACGCGCAGCTGCAGCGTGCGCTCGCCCTCGATGACGTCGCCGCCGGGGATCTCCACGTTCTCCGCAGCGAGCGCGCGCTGCACGTCGCGCGCGGTGAGCCCCAGCGCGCCGAGCTTGTCGGGATCGACGATGATCTGGATGTCACGCTCTCGACCGCCGTTGATCGCGATGCCACCGACACCGGCGAGCGACTCGATGCGGCGACGGATCGTGCGGTCGGCGAAGTCGGTGGTCTCGAGCAGCGTGCGCGTCGAGTGGACCGCGACCAGCATGATCGGCGCGGCATCGGGATCGATGCGCTCGATGCGGGGCTGGTCGATGCCGTCGGGCAGCTGCGAGAGCACGCGGCCGACGCGGTCGCGCACCTCCTCGGAGGCCTCGCCGACGTCCTTCTCGAGGTCGAAGCGCGCCATGACGACGCTCGAGCCCTCGTACGAGTTCGAGGTGAGCTCGTCGAGACCCGCGATGGAGTTGAGCTGCTCCTCGATGATCTCGGTGACCTCGGTCTCGATCTGCTCGGGCGATGCGCCGGGCAGGACCGTGGTGACCACGATCGCGGGGAAGTCGATCTTGGGAAAGCGGTCGACACCCAGGCCCTGCATGCTGGCGATGCCGAACACGCCGAGCGAGAGCACGAGCACCCACGTGAAGACCGGATAGCGAACACAAACTCGGGCGAGCCACTGCATGTTCGAGAGCTCCCCTGGTTCAGCCGGCGTCTTGCAACACGGTGACGCTCACGCCGTCGGCGAGCTCGTCGAGCGAATCGGTGGCCACGCGATCGCCGGGCTGCAACCCGTGGGCGATCGTGACCTGCTTGGTGTTCCGGTCGGCGATCGAGACCACGCGCTCCTCGATGTGATCGTCGACGACCACGAACACGCGCGAGACACCAGCCGCGGTGCGGACCGCCTCGGCCGGGACGTTGGTCACCGTCTCCGCGCCGCCGGTCTGCAGGCGCGCCGTGGCGAACAGCCCGGGCCGCAACAGCCCGTCGGGGTTCGGCACGAGCGCCTCGACGGTGAGCGCACGCGTCTCGCGTTGCACCGAGGCGCTCACGTAGCGCACCGTGGCCGCGAACTCGCGATCGGGCAGCGCGTCGACGACGAGCGTGACCTTCTGGCCGGGCTGCACGGCCTCGAGGTGTTGCTGCGGCACCGCGAGCTCGATGCGCAGCGGATCCGTGCGCACGAGCGTGACGAGCGCGACCTGGGGCGTGACGTACTCGCCGACGGACACGCTGCGCACGGCGATCTCACCGGCGAACGGCGCACGGATCGTCGTCTCGCCCGCGGAGGTCATCGCCTGCTCGAGCGAGGCCTGCGCGCCCTGCAGCGCGGTGACCGAGGCGCGGGCGCCGTTCTTCGCGCTGGCGTAGCGATCGGCGGCCGACTGCGCCTTGGTGCGCACCTGATCGAGCTCGGCCTGCGCGAGCGCGCCGCTCGCGAACAGCCGCTCGGCGCGGGCCAGCTCGCTCTGCGCGAGCGTGAGCTCGGACTTCGCCAGCTGCACCTCGGGCATGTCGTCGATCGCGGGCGACTTGCCGTTCTTCGACACGCCGAGCCGTGCGCGGGCCTCCGAGAGCTGCGCCCGCGCGAGCTTCGCCTGCAGCTTGAAATCGACGTCGCGCAGACGGATGAGCTCGTCACCCGCGGCGACCTTCGTACCGCGCTCGACCGCGACTGCGACCACGCGGCCCGACACGATGCTCGTGACGTTCGACTCCTCGTCGGCCAGCAGCGTGCCGTCGAGCGTCAGCGCGATGGGGCGCTGCTCGGCGACCGCCTCGGCGACGTGCACTGCGACCGTCGTATCGGCGCGGCTCGACTCGTGCGGCTGCGCGGGCGCGCGCGTGCAGCCCGCGAGCCCGAGCGCTGCGATGAGCGCGATGTTGGTGATGGCTCTCATGGCGCGGCCTCTCGATGTGCTTCGTTTTGGATCGCGCGCGCAGCTCGGCGCGCACCGGCAGGAGTGAGCCGCAGCGCGGCGAAGAGGGTCTCGATGCGCGGCAGGGGGACGGCGAAGTCGGCCAGGCGGATCGACATGCCGCGGAGCGTGAAGATGAGCAGGTGGGTCAGCTCGCCCGCCGGGATCTTCGCGTCGATGTCGCCGTCGCGCTGGGCCTTCGCGATGGTCGCGGTGACGCCACGCACGAGGCGTTGCAGGTGCTCGGCGAGCAGGTGGCGGAGGCTCTCGGACATCACCTCGCCGTGCAGGACGGCCTGCATGATCACGCGCGAGCCGTCGACGGTCTGCGACTCGAGCTGGTTACGCTTGCGGATGAGCGCGTTGATCAGGCGATCGACGGCGCGCTCGGCGGGCGCGTTCAGCTCCGCCTCGGCCTTCGCCATCATCTCCATCGCGATGGCCTCGAACACCGCCTCCTTGCTGGGGAAGTAGTGGTAGAGCAGGCCGTTGCTGAGGTTTGCAGCGTCGGCGATGTCGCTCACCTTGGCGCGGGAGAGCCCCTTCTCGACGAACACGCGGGTCGCGGCGGCGACGATCTCGCTCCTCCGGGAGGCGCGGATCTGCTGGTTGTCTTCCTCGGAGCGGGGCATGGCGCTGCGGTTGGCCGGTTGGTTGAACCGCCAATCAACCAATACGACCCGACCCTGGGGTCGTCAAGCGAGGTTCTGCAGGCAAAATGCGGTCTAGGCCGGGGCCCAGGGCGCGCCCGTCTCGCAATCCACGTGGGCGAAGTGCATGCCCGTGCGATCGAGCACGAGGGTGCCGAACACGATCGGCAGGCTGAAGCGGCGCGGTCCGACCGAGCCGGGGTTGAAGACGCCGAGCCCGCGATCGAGTCCGAGAAACGGTACGTGCGAGTGACCGCAGACGACGAGCGTTGCGCCCCGTGCACGTGCGAGGCGGGCGACGTCGGCGCGGATCCGCGGACCGTTCACGCCGATGTGTACGAGCAGTATCCGCACCGCCGCATCGTCGGGTCCGTGGGCGTCGATCACGAGCACGTCGGGGAGCTCGGGTGCACGCACGTCGATGTTGCCGCGGATCGCGTGCACGGGGGCGAGGCGCGCCAGCTCGCGGAGCACGCCCGTGTCGCCGATGTCACCGGCGTGGACGATCGCATGCGGCCCGAACGCAGCGATGAGCTCGGCTGCGCGCGGATGCGGGCGGCTGTGCGTGTCGGCGACCACCGCGACGCGCAGCGGCGCGTCGTCGTGTCGCAGCGTCACCGCGGCTTCGCGCAGCGAAGTCATGACGACCATGTAGCACGCCGAACGTTCGCGGCTGCCGCGGCCCGCCACGGGGCCGAGCTGCGCGCGATCCCGTGGCACCTGGTAGGCGTAGGGCCGACCCCGGGCGGGACTGCCCACGCTGCCGCGGCCCCCGATTCCGCCGTGCGGGCTCGATGCGGCGTGGGCCCTTGCTACCATCGTGATCGCCCCCGCGATGCACTCGGACGACCCCCAGTTCACCGACACGCTGGCCTCGCAGGGGTCCGTGCGGGGCGGTGCTGCTGCGAGCACGGCGGCGGTCGAGGAGGCGGCGGCCAAGCCCCTCGAGCCCGGCGAGTTCATCGGTCGCTACCGCGTGCGCGAGCGCATCGGCGAGGGCGGCATGGGCGTCGTCTATGCCGCCGAGGATCCCGAGCTCGGGCGCGTGGTGGCGATCAAGCTGTTACGTCCCGTGCAGGGCGACGAGGCCGAGCTGCAACAGCGTCGCATGCTGCGCGAGGCCCAGGCGCTCGCGCGCGTCTCGCATCGCAACCTCGTGATGGTGTTCGACGTCGGTAGCCGCCAGGGCCGCGTGTGGATCGCGATGGAGTACGTCGCCGGTGACACGCTCGAGGTGTGGTTGGCCCGCGAGCGACGCACGTGGGCCGAGATCGTCGACGTGTTCGCCGAGGCCGCGCGCGGGCTCGGGGCCGTCCATGCAGCCGGGCTCGTGCACCGCGACTTCAAGCCCGGCAACGTGATCGTGCGGCAGGACGGCACCGTGCAGGTGCTCGACTTCGGGCTCGCGGCGCGGGCCGGCGAGCGCGACGAAGAGCAGCGCGATCCCACCAAGCTGCCCGACCTCGACGTGCTCGCGGCGACGCTCACGACCACCGGCGCGTTCATGGGCACGCCGGCCTACATGGCGCCCGAGCAGTTCCTGATGCAGCCCACCGACGGGCGCTCCGATCAGTTCAGTCTGTGCGTCGCGCTGTACGAGGCGCTCTACGGTCATCGCCCGTTCACCGGCAAGGACCTCGCGCAGCTGATGGCGGCGACGGTGCAGGGCCTGCCGCGACTCCCCGCGGAGATCCCGGGGCTGCCGCTCGCGGTGCGTCAGGTGATCGCACGCGGGCTCGCGCGCGATCCGAGCGCGCGCTTCCCCGACATGCAAGCGCTCGTGCAGGCGCTCGCCGACACGCGCTCGCCGGCCGCCAAGAACAACGCGGGTGGGTGGCGTCGCTTCGCACTCGGCATGATGGTCGGCGGTGGTGCGCTCGCGATCGGCGTCGGCGTGTGGCTGGCCGGTCCCGACGACGAGCTACCTGCACCGCCGGCGCCGACCGAGCCGATGTCGCCGCCGGCCGTGCCGACGCCCGCGGCCGCGAGCGTCGCACCGCCGAGCTCGCCGACCGCGGAGCCGGCGGCTGCGGTGCCGCTCGCACTGCCGGAGCCCAGCGATGACGAGCCGGTGCTCGTCGACGATCCGGCGCTCGCCGAGCAACCCGGACACGCGCGACCGAGCGTGCGACCGCTGCCGAGCGCCGAGATCCCCGGCACCTCGACGCCTTCCACGACCGTGCCGAGCGCGCTGCCCAGCCTGAAGGATCTCGACGAGGACGAGGCGCCGCCCGCAAAGCCCGCAGAGCCACCGCCGGCGAGCGAGCCCGCGGCCGAGCCCAGCAAGCCTGCGGATCGCCCCAGCGAGCCGAGCGGGCCAGCTGCGGGCGACGACGCCAAGCCGAGCGAGTAACGCGTCGATCGAGCGCGACTGTGGTTCAATCGCCCCGATGCCGCCGGCAGAGCCGAGCAAGACACCGGCCGCGCCGAGCTATCCGCGCGTCGTCGTAGGTCCGCTCGGCAACGATCCGCAAGCGGTGATCCGGCGCGGCCTGGCGATCGCCTTCGCGGTGCTGTGCCTGCTCGTGGATCTGGCCGCGACGGTGCCCGCCACCGGCATCTTCGCCGTGCTGGCGATGCTGGGCCTCATCGGGGCGCTGGTCGCCGGTCTGCTCCGCGCCCGCAGCCGCCGGATCCGCAAGGTGGTGGCGGCGCTGATCGGCGCCGACGCGATCATCCTCTTCGCGCTGCTCGCCGTCTTCGTCGCGCGCTCGTACATCCTGTCCGAGCGCTGGGCAGGCGGCTCCATCGAGCTCGATCGCGCCGCGCGGATGTACGACCTCGTGTTCCTGGTCGTCGCGGCGCTGCACGGGCTTTCCGCCGCGATGCCCGAGCGGCTCGCCCGGATCGCGCTCAAGCTGGCCCAGCGCCCGGCGCTCATGCTCGCGGGCAGCTTCGCGGCGATGATCCTCGTCGGTACCGTGATGCTGGCGCTGCCGATCTCGGTCGAGAACGTCGGCGACCTCTCGTTCGTCAACTCGCTGTTCACGATCACCTCCGCCGTGTGCGTGACGGGGCTGACGGTGAACGACCCCGGCAGCACCTATACGTTCTTCGGCGAGCTCGTGATCCTGCTGTCGATCCAGCTCGGCGGCATCGGCATCATGACGCTCGCCGCGCTCGCGCTGGCGTTCGCCCGCGACAGCGCGCTGGCCACCCAGCTGCGCTACGCCGCGATGCTCGACGCGCGCACGCTCACCGATCTGCGCGCGACGGTGCAGAGCATCGTCGTCGGCGCGCTGTCCATCGAAGCGATCGGCGCGCTGCTCCTGTGGCTGCAGTTCAGCGGCGATCCGCGCGTCGAAGGCCACTCGGCCGCATGGTTCGCCGTGTTCCATGCCGTCTCGGCGTTCTGCAACGCCGGGTTCGCGCTCTTCAACGGCAACCTCGTGCAGTTCGCCGACGACTTCGGCGTGCAGCTCGTGATCATGATGCTGATCGTGCTCGGCGGGCTCGGCTTCCCGGTGATCCGCGAGGTGGTGCTGCACCTGCGGGGCCGCGGGGTGCATGCGCTGCGCCGCGACTCGCCGCGCCCAGACCGGCTCTCGCTCGCCGCGCGCGTCGTGCTGGTCACGACCGCGATCCTGCTGCTGGGCGGCACCGTGCTCACGCTGGTGTTCGAGTGGGGCGGCCCGGCGTTCGAGCCGCTGAGTGGCCCCCAGCGGGTGCTGGCTGCACTGTTCCACTCGGTCAACACGCGCACCTCGGGCTTCAACACCGTCGAGCTCGGGATGATCGCCGCCCCCACGATGCTGTGGACCTGCGTGCTGATGTTCATCGGCGGCTCGCCCGGCTCGACGGCCGGCGGCATCAAGACGACCACGATCGCGACGCTGTACGCGACGCTGCGCGGCGAGATGCGTGGGCGGGAGCCGCAGCTCGGGAACCGCGCCATCGCGCCCGAGGTGTTCCGACGGGCGAGCGCGGTCGCGGCGATCTCCGCGGGCATCGTGCTGGCCTCGCTGACGCTGATGACACTTTTCGAGAAGCAGGACTTCATGCGGCTGCTGTTCGAGGTGTGCTCGGCGTTCGGCACCGTCGGCCTCAGCACCGGCATCACGGCGACGCTGTCGGTCGGCGGCAAGCTGGTGATCATCGCGACCATGTTCGTGGGCCGCTGCGGCCCGCTCACCATCGCGCTCGCGGTGGGCAGCACCGAGGGCGCGCGGCAGCCGTACCGGCTCGCGCGCGAGAGCATGCCAATCGGCTGAGGAGCTCGTGAAATGGCCAAACGCATCCTGGTGATCGGTCTCGGACGGTTCGGCTCCGCGCTCGCGGAGTCGCTCTCACGCGAGGGCTGCGAGGTGGTCGCGATCGACAACGACATGAGCCATGTCGACGCGATCAAGCACAAGGTCACGTACGCGCTCGAGCTCGACGCGACCGATCCGCACGCGCTGCGCTCCGTCGACCCGCATACCGCCGCCGTCGCGATCGTCGCGGTGGGCGAGAATTTCGAGGGCGCGGTGCTCTCGGTCGCGGCGCTGCGCGAGCTCGGCGTGCAGCAGATCGTCGCGCGCGCGATCACGCCGCGACACGGCCGCATCCTGCTCGCGGCCGGGGCCAACCGCGTGATCGAGATCGAGTCGGAGATGGGCCGCGCGCTCGGTCGCGAGCTCGCCCACGGCTCCGATCCCGCGATGCACATGGCGGC
>CAZFKC010000104.1:0-24071 GCA_964519175.1 uncultured Nannocystaceae bacterium | reverse complement strand
GATCCCCGGCTCGTCGACGACCTCGATCGCGTGCCGATCGGCTTCGCCGGCATCGCGTTCCGGCTGGCGGGTCCCGGCACGTTCACGCTGCCGGAGGTCGAGGTCACGCTCGCGATGCTCGAGCTGGACGGCACGTCCGCCGAGCTCACCCGCAAGCGCTCGCCGCTCGCCCCCGACGACGACGTGCTCTTCAAGTCGTGGAAGCTGACGCAGCCGGGCCGTTTCCAGGTGACGGTCGTCGATCCGACGAGCGGCACGGTGCTCGCGGCGCGGCGCTTCGAGGTCGCGTCGGATGCCGCGCGGCAGCGCAGCCGAGTGCCGACCGATCCGCCGTTCGAGCTGAACGTCGGGCCCGCGACGTCGCCGACCGATCCGAAGCCGAGCAAGAGCGCGACCCAGCTCCCCACCGGCTACGTCGGGCTGCGCTTCGCACCGCAGCCGGGCCAGCGCTTCGCCACGTCGCGCATCGAGGTCTCGCTCTTTCGCATCGAGGGCGAGCGCCGCGTGCTCGAGGCCCGCAAGACGAGCACGCTCGGCCCTGCGGACGAGGTGTTCTACAAGTCGTGGGAGCTGGAGACGACCGGCATCTACGAGGTCGAAGTCGCCGACCCCGACTCCGACGCCCTGTTCGCGAGCACGCGCTTCGAAATCGTGGGCGCGATGCAGTGACGCGCATCAGCGAGCGCGCCGGCGGCGGGCCGCTCGCAGGCCCACCAGCGCGAGCAGGCACCAGGCGAGCTCGAGCGGATCGTGCTCGTCGCCCACGCTGCAGCGGCCGCCTTCGTCGGGCGGTGCGGTGTCGAGGCAGTCGCACGCGCTGCAGGCTTCGCCCACCAGATCGACGCCGGTCTCGTCGCGCACCCAGCAGAGCGCAGGGTAGGGCGCGCCGTAGTAGCCCCCGTTGCCGCACGGGTCGGTGCCGCGCGACGTGATGCCGGCCAGCCGCAGCGCGCCGTTGCCGAGTCGCACGAACGCGGGCCCGCCCGAGTCGCCGCTGCACGTGTCGCGCTGGCTGCCGCCGGCGAAGAACTCGAAGCCCTTGGGCGTGAAGCGGCTGATCGTGGTGTCGACCTCGCGCTTGAGCCCCGCGCCGTACACCGCGTTGCGATCGGCGCTGTCGCCCCCGTAGCCGACGAGCGTCACCGTCTCGCCCTTGCGCATCGCCTCGTCCCACTCGTCCTGGTCGACGATCGGCGTCGTGTAGCCGCCGGGCACCGTGAAGTCGACGGGCAGCGTGACGTAGCCGTAGTCGAAGATGTCGGTCTTGGACTTCGGCGAGAAGTCGGGGTGCATGCCCCAGCCGTCGGCCTCGACCGCGCCGCCGTAGACGTCGTCGCCGTAGCGCACGACGAGGCGGCCCACCTGGTCGGCGTCGACGAGGCAGTGCGCGGCGGTGAGGATCAACCGCGGCGCGACGACGGTGCCGGTGCAGAGCTCGGAGCCGATCGTCAACGCGACCACGCCGTCGAAGTCGCCCGGCTTCGTCTCGTCGCCGCCGATGATCGGCTGCGGGTCGAGCTCGCCGCGCAGACCGGCGCCCGTCGCGGGCGCGGCGGCGGCCACGGTCGCAATCGCCCAAGCAGCCATCCCGGCGAGCCCCACGACGAGCCGTTCCATCACCCCAGTGATAGCAATGGATCGCGCCCGCCGCACGCGGTTCGGCTCAATATCGTACGCAGAAGAACAGGTCGCCCCCGTTGTCCACGACGGGGCTCGTGATGCGCAGTGCCTCCGCGTCGAAGCCCTCGGGGCATGCGCAGGTGTTCGCCATGCGCGGGTTGCCGACCTCGCACGCCGCGGGCTCGTCGGCGATCCAGCGGGTCTGGAACGCGCCGCCGAAGCTGATCGGCTCCGCGTCGGTCATGCAGATGTGGATCTGCAGCGGCTGCTCGCCGATCCCGCTCTCGCACGGGCCCCACGTGTCGACGACGAGCTCCTTCTCGTCGGTGGGGCAGGTGCACGCATCGGTGTACGAGTTCGGCGTGACGCAGGGGTCGGCCACGTCGCCGCCGCACGCCTCCGTCGCCGACGTGACGTACGCGCCGTTCCAGTCGCTGTCCTGCGGCGGATCCTCGAGCTGACACACGCGTAAGGCGGTGGGCGTGTGCAAGAGGCCGGCTTCGGGACAGTAGTCGCTCGTGGTGAGCAACCCCGACGTGGACGCGAAGCCCGACGGACAGCCGCAGTCGCCGAGGTACGGCAGGAACGAGGGCGGGATCTCGCCCGACGGTCCGTTCGCCATCGTCGTGCAACCGCCGCACGTCTCGGGCTCCGCGTACGCGCCGGCGAACGCGACGCAGCGGCCGCGGTGGCAGGCGCCTTCGTCGCATTCGCCGTCGCAGCAGTCCTCGGCGAATTGTCCGCACACCGGCGCGCCCGACTCGGAGCCGGTGTCGACCGGGCTCGTGTCGTCGGTCGCGTCGGTCGTGCCTTGCGTCGAGTCGCTCGCCGAACCGGACATCGAGCCGACCGAGGTCGCGCCGGCGCTCGTGCTCGAGGCCGTCGACGCCGTCCCGCCCTGGGTCGCTTCGCCGCCCGTGCTCGAGTCCTCGCCGGGGTCGCCGATGCCGAAGGGGTCGACCTCGCTGAAGCACCCACACACGAGCAGGATCGGGACGAGCGCGCGGTGCATCGGCAGGGCCTCCGATCGCCAGGACACGGCGACGCGGCCGATGGCGCACGAGGCCTGGTAAGCTCGCGGCCGATGAAGCGGCTCGCGCGCGTTTGCACGCTCCTGCTCCTCGGCTGCGGTGACGACGGCGGCGAGGACACCCAGGCCTCGGGGGCAGAAGCCCAGGCGATCGGCGACTTCGCCTGCGGCTCGATGCTCGAGTGCGACGGCGACACCGAGTACTGCGAGGTCGTGCTGAACCCGATGATGCTGCCGGTCTCGTACCACTGCGTCGAGCTGCCGATGGAGTGCGTCGATGGCCCTGCACCGGAGTGCGAGTGCCTCGTCGAGACCACGTGCGAGATGTGCGAGGCGTCGCCCGAGGGCGGGCTCACCAGCAGCTGCGTGCCCGAGTAGCACGGCGCGCCCGAGTCGCGCGGCGTTCCCGAGTCGCGTGGGCGTGCTCGAGGAGGAGGCTCAGCCCTTCACGCCGCCGGCCGCGAGCCCGGCGACGAGGTGGCGCTGCACGACGTAGAAGAGCGCCATCACCGGCAGCGACACCACCAGCGCGCCGGCGGCGAACGCCTCCCACTTCGCGTCGTACTCGCCGATGAAGCGCTGCAGCATCACCGGCAGCGTGAACATGCGCGCGTCGTCGATGAGCGTCGCCGCGAGGATGAACTCGTTGTACGCGCTCATGAACGCGAACAACGTGGTGACCGCGATCGCGGGGCGGGCGACCGGCAGTACCACGCGCACGAATGCGCCGAGCCGCGTGGCGCCGTCGACCATCGCGGCCTCCTCGAGATCGATCGGGATCGCCTCGAAAGCGGCGCGCAGCTGGAAGATCGCGAACGGCACCGCCGTGCTCGCGTAGCAGAGCACGAGCCCGGTCCGCGAGTTGAGCAGGCCGAGCGCCTCGAGGATGAGATAGAGCGGGATGGCGCTGGCCACCGCGGGGAACATCTGCGTCGCGAGCAGGATGCCCATGCCCGAGCGCTTGCCGACGAACTCGAAGCGCGCGAGCGCGTAGGCGGTGGGGATCGCGATCAGCACGCCGACGATCGCGGTCGCCGAGGCGACGACGAGCGAGTTCGCGAGCTGGCGGCCGAACATCCACAGCGTCTCGCCGCCTTGCTCGGCGGTCGCACCGACGACCTCCTCGAAGTGGCGCAGCGTCGGCTCCTGCGGCCACGGCACCACGGTGGGCTCGGGCGTGGCGGTGCCCGAGAACGCGAGCGCGGCGACCCACAGCACCGGGTAGAGCGCGAACGCGACGCCGACCAGCAGCACCGCGTGCACGAGCACGCTTCCGAGCACCGGGCTGCGGCCGCTCACGCGTGCCTCCGCGCCCGCGCGTCGACGCGGGACAACAAGCGGGTGCCGAGCGCGAGCAGGCCGAAGATGAGCACGGCGTACGCGGCCGCGTACCCGTACTGTGCGTCGCGGGTGAACGCCCAGCGATACGCCTCGGACACGAGGATGTCGGTGGTGCCGTCGGGATCGCCGCCCGACACCAGGAACACCACGTTGAACATGTTGAAGGTCCAGATCGCGCCGAGCGTGACCGCCGGCACGAGCGAGGGGCGGATCATCGGCAGCGTGACGAGCCGCAGCTTCTGCCAGCGCGTGGCGCCATCGACCTCGGCGGCCTCGAGCACCTCCTTCGAGACACCCCCGAGCGCGGCGACGGTGACCACCATCATGAACGGGAAGCCGAGCCACGCGTTGGTCGCGACGTTCGCCGTGAACGCGGTCGCGAAGCGCGAGAACCACGCGATCGGCTCGAGCGAGAGCCCGAACGCGTCGTTCAGCCACAGCGTCGCGCCGGTGACCGCCCCGAACTGGCGGTGGAACATGCCCTTCCACGCCAGCGCGGTGACGTAGTTCGGCACGGCCCACGGGATGATGAGCAGCACGCGGTACATCGCGCGCAGCCGCAGCGCGGGGCGTGCGAGCAACAGGCCCAGGCCCAGGCCGAGCCCGAGGTGCAGCGCGACGTTGACCACCGTCCAGAGGATCGTCACGAGCAGCACGAGCCAGAACGAGCCGCTGGCGAGCAACGGGCCGCCGCGCGCGGCGAGGATGTCGACGAAGTTCGCGAGCCCGACGTAGTGCGTCTCGCCGGCCGGGCCGCCGAACAGCGACGCCGCGGCACCGACGGTGAGCGGGAGCACGACGAGCACGCCGACCGCGAGCACCGCGTGCGCGATCCAGGCCCACGCGGAGAGCGAGCGACGCACACGCTCGCGGAACGTCGCGGTGCGCGAGCGCTGCACGAGCACCAGCGCGCCGACCAACGCACCGAGTCCCAGCACGACGATCGCGGGTGTGGGCGACGCCGCGGGCGGTGGTGGGCGCAGCACCTGCGCGAAGCGACGCTCGGCCTCCGCGAGCGCGGTGGGTGGATCGACCTCGCCTCGCAGGACCTTGCGCATCGCCTGTCGCGCGGGCTCCCACGCCGCGCGCATCGCCGTGCTCGTCGACATCGGCACCGCGGCCTTCGCCTGCGCGGCGAAGGCCTGCACGAGCGGATCGTCGGTGGGCACGTCGGTGCGCGCCGAGACCATGCGCGCCCGCTCGGTGCGCAGCCGCGCCGCGCCCGGGCCGGCCACGAACGCCGCGAGCGCGCGTGCTTCGGGATCCGCCGCGCCCGCGGGCGACAGCATCACGGCCTCGACGGTGAGCAGCGGCTGCAGGACCCGTCCGGTGGCCTCGAGCCGCGGCAGCGGCACCACGTGCCAGCGCAGCGCGTCGCCGACCTCGGCCAGATCCGACGCGAGCCACGGTCCGCTCATCGCGAACGCCGCCTTGCCGCCGCGGAACAGGTTCGTCACGAGCGCACCGTCGGCCTCGCGGGGCACCGCGCCTGCGTCGAGCATCGCGAGCACGAAGTCCAGTGACTGCGCAGCCTCGCGGCCGACGAAGCCGAAGCTGCCGTCCTCGTGCAGCAGCGTGCCGCCGAACGCATGTAGGATCGGCGCGTGCGCGTAGGGGCTCTGCGCCTCGTAGGCGAGCGCGACCACGTCGTCCGGCAGCTCGGCCTGCAGCGCGATGATCTGCTCGAGCGTCTGCGGATCGGCGGCCACGAGCGCGTCGTTGACGTAGAGCGCGTGCGACTTCAGCGAGAGCGGCAGCGCGAGCGGCTCGCCCTCCGGCGCCACCGCGCGCACGGCCACGGCCTCGAACACGTCGCCCGGCCAGGCCTCGCCGACCGGCGCCACGAGGCCACGACGCACGTACTCGCCGAGCCGCTCGTGCGACTCGACGTACACGTCGGGCCCCTCGCCGAAGGGGATCGCGCTGCCGAGCTTCGCCGAGAACGCGTCGTAGGGGATCGCGAGCACCTCGACCGGGCGCCCGTCCCAGTCGCGCAGCGTCTCGACGAGCGCGGCCTCCTCGGCACCACGCCACGCGTGCCACAGCCGCAGCGGTTCCTCGGCGCGCGCGGCCGTGGGCACGAGCCACGCCAGCACGAGCGCGAGCACGAACCGAGCGCGACTCATCGCAGCGCCTCGCCGGTGCCCGCGTCGAAGAGGTGCAGCACCGTCGGCGCGAGCGTGAGCGTGTCGCCCTTCTTCGGGCCTTCGAGCCCTTCGATCGCCACGACGAACGGGGCCCCGGCGATGCGGCCGTGCACGAGCACGTGGGAGCCGAGCGTCTCGACGACGTCGGCGTGCAGGCGCAGCGGGCCGGCGGCGTCGATGCGGAGATCGTGCGGGCGCATGCCGAGCACGACCTCGCGGCCGGGCTCTCCGGGCAGCTCGTCGGGCAGCGGCACGCGCACGTCGTCGCCGAGCAGGACGACTCGGCCGTCGCCGATGCGCCCGGGCAGCAGGTTCATCGCGGGGCTGCCGAGGAAGCCGGCGACGAAGCGATTGGTGGGCCGGCGATAGATCTCGAGCGGCGCACCGATCTGCTGCACGCGTCCGCGGTCGAGCACCACCAGCACGTCGGCCAGCGTCATCGCCTCGACCTGGTCGTGCGTGACGTAGATCGAGGTGGCCCCGAGCTCGTCGTGCAGCCGGCGGATGTCGATGCGCACGCTGTTGCGGAGCGACGCGTCGAGGTTCGACAGCGGCTCGTCGAACATGAACAGGGAGGGGCGTCGCACGATGGCGCGGCCCATCGCGACGCGCTGGCGCTGGCCACCCGACAGCGCGCGCGGGTGCCGATCGAGCAGGTGGTCGATCTCCAGCAGCTCGGCGACCTCGGCGACGCGACGCTCGATGACCTCGTGCGGCGTCTTGCGCAGCTCGAGCCCGAACGCGAGGTTCCTGCGCACGGTCATGTGGGGATAGAGCGCGTACGACTGGAACACCATCGCGACGTCGCGGTCGCGCGGCGGCAACCGGGTGACGTCCTTGCCGCCGAACTCGATCGTGCCGGAGGTCGGTTCCTCGAGCCCGGCGATGCAGCGCAAGAGCGTGGACTTGCCGCAGCCGCTGCGACCGACGAGCACGATGAAGCTGCCGTCGGCGAAGCGCGCGTCGACGCCGTCGAGCACGACGGTGTCGCCGAATCGCTTGCCGAGCCCGCGCAGCCTGACCTCGACCATGGGCGGCGCATGCTAGCAGGCTCGCGCCCGACCGGCTGGAGGTGGCGCCTCGCTCGACCTCCGGCTACGACGCGCACTCGCCTTCGATCGCGACGCCGACGAAGTCCCGGACCCAGCGCTCGAGCGGCGCTGGGTCGTCGGTGGTGCCGGCGCTCCAGGTGATCGCGTCGTCGCTGTGCACGAGCGTCGTGCCCATCGTCGATACCGCTGCATACGCGCCGTCCGCCCACGCCGCTGCGCGCAGCGGCACCCCGGCGTCGCCGAGCTCGCTCCACGCGGCGCCGTCGGTCGAGCGGAAGATCCGCGAGCCAGACACGGCCAGGAAGCCCTGGTCGTCGTGGAAGAGATCCTGGATCGCCTCGCCGGTCGGCATCGCCACCAGCTCCCACGTCGCGCCGCGATCGAGCGAGCGGCACACGTCGCCCGTGCCGACCAGCAGCGTGTCGCCGACGAGCTCGATGTCGCCCCAGTGCTGCACGGGATCGGAGCAACCCGGCGTGTATCCGGTGCCCTCGTGCCACGTCGCGCCACCGTCGTCGCTCGTCACGACGAAGTGGCCCTGCGGATGCTCGTTGCCGCTCTGGCTCTCGACCGACGCGACGAGCAGGTTCGCCTCGGGGAAGCCGCGGAGCTGTCGCAGCTGCTCGGCGCCGGGCGGCAACGACACATCGACGCTCGTCCACGCGTCGCCGCTCGTCGAGCTCCACACGCGCTGGCTGAAGATCATCAGCTCGGACTCGATCGCGGCCACGCCCGAGGTGTAGATCGCGTAGCCGATCGCGGTGCCGTCCTCGACGAAGCTGTCGGCGGGGAGATCCGTCCAGCTGCGGCCGTCGACGGAGCGCAGGATGTGCCCGCCCTCGCCGCCCCAGCCCAGCCCCGCGACGAAGGCACCGCCGCCGTACGCGAGCCCGCCGAAGCCGGTCCACTGCGTGTGATCGCCCTCTTCGTCGGAGAACGCGTTCGTCGTCCAGGTGAGCCCGCGATCGCACGAGCTCGCCGTCCAGCCGCCGTCGGCGAGCGCCACGAACACCGGCATCGTCTCGACCGGCGCGCCGCTCGAGCCCGAGCTCTCCGGGCCCTCGTCCGACGATGCGTCCGCCGATGTGCCCGTCGTGGTGGATCCGCTCTCGCCCTGCGTCGTCTCGGCGGCGCTGCTCGTGGCCGGGTCGATCGAGCTGGTGGGTGCGGGGCTGGTCGAGCCCGATTCCGAGCTGCCCGGGCCGTCGTCGGAGGGCGCGGCTTCGCAGCCGGCGAGCAGCAGGATCAGACCCGTCGTGCGCGGGAGCTCGTGGGTGCGCATGCCTGGCCCGGACACCGCGGGCCCGCGGAGTGGGTGAAGAAGACTTCGTCCGGGTCCGCGCTACGATCGCGTGCGTGAGCGAGGGGCCGAGCGGAGGAGCCCGCGGCGCTGCCGTGGGCGTGACCGCGGCCACCAAGATCGTCGCGAAGCCCGACGGCGCGGGGGCGAGCGCGACGATCGCGGACACGGCCGAGCCGCGCGAGCTCGCCGCGGCGGGCAGCTCGATCGGACGCTACGTCGTGATCGAGCAGGTGGGGCGGGGCGGGATGGGGGTCGTGCTGCGCGCCTACGATCCGCGACTGCATCGCGAGGTCGCGCTCAAGCTGCTCGTCACGCGCAGCGACGACGGCACCGAGCAGGCCGAGCGCGAGGCGCGGGCGATGGCGCGGCTGGCCCATCCCAACGTCGTGGCGGTGCACGACGTCGAGAGCGACGGCGAGCGGCTGTTCATCGTGATGGAGTACGTGCCCGGCGCGAGCCTGCGCGCGTGGCTCGACACCTCGCCGCCCTGGCGTGCGGTGCTGGACGCGTTCGCGGCCGCAGGTGCCGGGCTCGCCGCAGCGCACCGCGCCGGGCTCGTGCACCGCGACGTGAAGCCCGAGAACATCCTGCGCGGCGAGGACGGGCGCGTGCGGATCACCGACTTCGGGCTCGCGCACGGCGACGCGCAGACCGACGCGTCGCGCACGATCGCCGGCACGCCGGCGTACATGGCTCCGGAGCAGCACGAGGGCAGCTCCGGTGATGCGCGCTCCGATCAATTCGCGTTCGCGGTCGCGCTCTACGAAGGACTGTGGCGTCGGCGTCCGTTCGAAGGTCGCAACCTCGCGGAGCTCGGCGCCGCGAAGCGTCGTGGGCCTGCGCTGCCGCCCGCCTCCGATGTGCCGCAGTGGCTGGTCGCGCCGGTCCTGCGCGCGCTGTCGTCCGAACCCGAGCAACGCTTCGCCGATCTCGACGGGCTGCTCGCCGCGCTCGCCGACGATCCACGGCCGCGACGGCGTCGCCTCGCGCTCGGAGTCGGGCTCGTCGCGGCGCTCGCCGCCGTCCCGCTCGGTGGGCGCTGGCGAGCCGCGCAGATCGAGCAGGGCTGCCGCGACGAGGCTGCGCAGCTCGACGACACGTGGGGCGTCGTGCAGCGCACCGAGCTCGTGCGCGTGCTCGGCAGCGCCAGTCCTTCGTACGCATCCGACACTGCCGAGCGCACCGCTGCGCAGCTCGACGCGTGGAGCGCGACGTGGAAGGACGCCCGCGAAGCGAGCTGCCTCGCGGAGCACGACGGGACGCGCGTGGGCGAGCCCGCGAAGATCGTCGCGAGCTGCCTCGATGCGCACGCGCGCGAGCTCGCGGCGGCGGTCACCGTATTGCTCGCCGGCGACGAGAGCGTGCTGCCGCACGCGGTGGCCGTCGCGGGCGGTCTACCCGAGGTGTCGGCCTGCACCGACGTCCGCAGCGCGCTCGCCGGGGCGGCGCCGCCGAGCGAAGCGCAGGCCGCCGACGTGGTGGCCCTGCGCGGTCGCCTCGCCGATGCGCGCGCGGAAGAACGCGCAGGTCGCTACGCGCGTGGGGCCGCGATCGCCGACGAAGTGCTGGCCGCCGCACGCGTGCTCGAGCACCCGCCACTCGTCGCCGAGGCCGCGGCCGAGCTCGGCGGCCTGCTCGACCAGGGCGGGGACTTCGAGCGCGCCGAAGCGATGCTCGTGCTCGCCTACCGTACCGCGGGCGCGCACCGCCACGACACGGTCGCGGTGGATGCCGCGACGTCGCTCGCCTACCTGCTCGGCCACCGCGTGCATCGCGACGACGAGGGCATGCGCTGGATCGCGGACGCCGAGATGATGCTCGCGCGCACCGAGCTGCAGGGCTCGGAGCTCGCGGCGCGGCTCGCCGACACGCGCGGCACGCTCGAGACCACGCGCGGGCGCTACGACGAGGCCGCGATCCACCATCGCCGCGCGATCGAGCTGTGGGAGGCGGTGGCCGGCCCCGACAGCGCCCAGGTGGCGATCCCCGTGCTCAACCTCGGCAACACCGAGATGGAGCGCGGCGACTACGAGGCTGCGCTCGCGCACTACGCCCGCGCACGCGCGATCCAGGAGCAGGTCTACGGGCCCGAGCATCCGCTGCTCGCCTACGTGACCAGCTCGATCGCCCACACCGAGCTGATGCTGGGCGATCGGCGGGCGGCGCTGCTCGGCTACGAGCGCGCGCTCGAGCTCCGCGAGCATGCGCTCGGCCCCGATCATCCCGACGTCGCGCGCAGCCTCACCACGCTCGGCAACCTCTACTACCTCGAGGAGCGCTTCGACGACGCGGCCGCGCTGCACGCCCGTGCGATCGCGATCGTTGCGGGCGGACGCGACGAGACCGTGCTCGCGATGGCGACCACCAACCTCGCGAATGCCGAGCTCGCGCGCGGACGTGTCCGCGAGGCCCAGCTCGGCTACGAGCGCAGCATCGAGCTGGCCGAGCGCACGCTCGGTCGCGATCACCCCGATCTGGCGGTGCCGCTCGCGAACCTCGGGGCCGTGCGCAGCGAGCTCGGCGACGTGGAAGGTGCCGGACAGGCGCTCGAGCGCGCGCTCGAGCTGCGCGAGCGCGCACTCGGTGCGGATCATCCGCTGGTCGGCGAGAGCCTGCTCGCGCTCGCACCGGTCGACGCCCAGCGGGGGCACGTCGAGCTGGCGCTCGAGCGGGCACGCCGTGCGGTCGACATCGCCGAGCGCAAGCTCCCGGTCGGACACCCCGATCGGGTGTACGGCAACGCGGCGCTCGCCGACGTGCTGCTCACCGCCGGCCGCGACGACGAGGCCGTCGCTGCGGCCGAGCGCGCGCGTGCGGCCGCCGGTCCGGACACGATCAGCACCGAAGAGCGCGCCGATCTCGACTTCACGCTCGCGCGTGCGCTGTGGCGTGCAGAGGCCGAGCGAGCGCGAGCACGTGCGCTCGCGCTCGGTTGCCGGGAGGTCTATGCCGCGAGCCCGAGCTCGTCGCGTCAGCTCGCGGCGGTCGAGCGCTGGCTCGCCGAGCACCCGCTGCGGTGACGCCCAGGGCGAAACTCGCTATCCTCGCCGCTCGTCGATGCGGACTCTCGCATGCACGTGCGCGCTCGCGGCGGTGTCTTTGACCGCGAGCTCGGCCAACGCCGGCGGCACGACCGAGCGCTACGCGCTGTCGATGTTCCACTTCAACGTGCAGTACGTCGCCGGTGGGCTCGTCGGCTATCCCGGCTACTCCGGCGAGCTGCGCCCCGAGGAGGTCGAGGACAGCATCATCGTGCAGAGCCTCGCGCCGGTGCTCGAGCTCTATGCCGCGCACCCCACCTGGGGCGCGAACATCGAGATGCAGGGCTACCTGCTCGACGTGCTCGCGGCGCGGCACCCCGAGACGCTCGAGCTGCTGCGCGACCTCGCGCTCGCGGGGCAGATCGAGGTGGTCAGCTTCCACTACTCCGATCAGCTCTTCATCGGCTACCCGCAGGAGGACTGGGAACGCTCGCGCGCGCTCACCGAGGCGACGTTCGCCGCGCACGACGTGCCGCTCGGCACGAGCGTGTTCTGCCAGGAAGGGCAGGCCGGCATGGCGATGGCCGAGCAAATGGCCGAGCACGGCTACCGCACCATGGTGTGGCCGAAGAACCTGTGGAACACACAGCACGGCGACTTCGCGGCCGAGGCGCTCTACAGCTTCGGCGACGTCGAGCTCGTCGTCGGTGCGCAGGCCGGCACCTACGACGACGGCGGGCTGCGCATCGAGACCACGTGGACGTTCTTCGACGACGGTGAGCTGCTCGCCACCGGCGACTGGAACCCGTACTTCCCCGATCTGTTCATCCACGATCCCGCGGTCGTGGCCGAGTACGAGGCGGGGCTGCTCGCGCTCGAGCAGGACGGGTGGGTGATCACGACCGTGCGCGACTACGCGGATGCGGTGCGCGATCGCATCGTGCCGGCCGAGCCGCCGCCGCTGTTCGACGGGACGTGGCAGCCCGGCTCCACCAACGGCGTGGCGAAGTGGCTCGGCGATCGCTCGCTCTGGTTCATCGGTGGCGGACCGGCCGATCGCGACAACCACGTCCGCTCGCTCGGCTACCTCGCGCACCGCGAGCTGGTCGCGGCCGAGACCGCCGCCCAGGTCGCGGGCGTCGACGCGCGCGCCGAGCTCGATGCGGCGTGGCGCCTGCTCGCGCTCGGTCAGGTCACCGACGCGAGCGGCATCAACCCCTACCGCGGCGAGGTCGAGTACGGCATCGCGCACTGCACCGAGGTGCTGCGGATCGCGCGTGGTGTGATCGAGCGCGCGAAGCTCGAGCTCGGGCTCGAGGAGGCCGACGTCGATCCCCGGGCCGGCACGATGGTCGCGAGCGACGGCGATCCCTTCGTGGGCGAGCCGGCCGAGGCCGCCGCCGAGCTGATCGTGTTCACCGCCGATCCGACCCGCGACGGCGAGGTCGAGTGGGAGCGGATCGCCGAGGGCCACCACCGCGTGCGCGTGCGCATCGGGCCCGGCGATCCCGACTCCAACGCGTACGACGTCGCGGTGACGTTCACCGGCGAGACGACCGACGAGCTCGTCACCACGCTCGCGCTCGCCGACGACGAGCCCTACACGTTCTCGCGCAGCGACTTCGCGTTCGGCACGTGGGGCATGGCGCTGCCGCTCGGGCTCGTCAGCATCGGGCCGAATCGCTACGTCATCAAGGACACCGGCTTCGTGCACCTCGTCGCGACGGTCGCGACCGAGAACGGCGACGTGACCTTCTCGGATCAGACGCAGCAGCTCGACGAGGCCAGCACCTGGGTGTTCCACGTGTTCGAGGGCAGCGCCGACGAGGCGGTCGCGCTCGCGCAACGCATCAACTCGCTGCGGGAGCTGGTGCGATGAACGGCCGCGCGCTCGTGCTCGTGCTCGCCGCGCTCGTCGCCTGCAACGACGACGCGGCGCCCACCCACGACGGCAGCGGCACCGGCACGACCACCAGCACCGGCGGCTCGTCCACGGCGATGCCGAGCAGCTCGGCCGACGAGAGCACCACGGTCGTGCCCGAGCCGATGGTCGTGCTCGACGCCACGCTCGACCTCGAGCTGAAGGACAGCATCCGCGTGATCGTGACCGCGACCGGCAACACGACCGACGTGGTGATCGATCCCTCGCGCGGCTTCGGCCTGGTCACCGGCAAGCCGCTCGGCACCGGTCGCATCGACGCGTACCCGGAGGCCGACGCGACGGTCTACACCGCGACGTTCGACGGTGTCGCGATCGCCGACGGGCCGTGCGGCGACGCGCCGGTCTCGCTCGCGCTGTCGCTGCACCACGACCACGACGCCGACGTGATCGCGGGCGGGCTCACCGGCTATTGCGGCGCGGGCACGTTCTTCGGGGTGCCGGTCGTCGAGCCGCTGCGGATCTCCGGTCGGGTGCCCTGAGCCGTGCGGCGGTCGGGTTCCGTCCCCGACGCGCGATTTCGACAGCGGCCGGCACGGGCGACGCTCGCGGCGCGGCTCGGCCACCGTCCGTAGGTGGAACTACCTGGTACCGCAGAGGTGGATTTTCGCCATTCCGCACGCGGGGAGTGCGAAGGTTCCCCTGGGACGCCGCCATGCAGGCTGCGGGGATCTACGAGATGAAGACGTATCTAGCCATCACAGTGGGTGCATCGCTGCTCGGGTCGACCCTCGCCGGCTGCGGCGACGGTGGCACCAATCCGGCCGACGGCAGTGCCTCCGCCGAGGAGACCTCGAACCCCGGCACCGATCCCTCCGGGTCGCCGACCACGAGCCCGACGACGTCGGCCGAGTCGACCGGCGCCAGCAACTCGATGAGCGGCACCGAGTCGGACACGAACCCGGGCACCAGCAGCTCGAGCGGCGACGGCAACGCGAGCGGCCCGATCTTCGACCTCGGGATCATCCCCGACACGCCGGAGGTCGAGTGCGGCGGTGAAGAGGGTGGCGGCGCGTTCGGCGGTGGCGTCGAGCTCTCGTACATCTGGATCTCCGACACCGCACAGAACGCGATCTCGAAGATCGACACCGTGACGATGGTCGAGGAGGGCCGCTACCAGGCGAAGGCCGCCAACGGCGATCCGTCGCGCACGTCGGTCAACCTCGCGGGCGACGTCGCGGTCGCGAACCGCAACGGTGGCGTCGCGAAGTTCTGGGCGGACCCCGCCGACTGCGTCGAGAGCAACGGCATGGCCGGCATCCAGACCTCGAGCGGTGGCGGCGACGTGCTGCCGTGGGACGTCGAGGAGTGCCGCGCCTGGTACACGAACTTCGTGTGTGGCTCGAACCGCCCGGTCGCATGGACGCGTGGCGAATGGAACCCCGCGACCTGCTCGTACGAGAACATGAAGCTGTGGACCGTGTGCGACTCGAGTGTGCACTTGCTCGACGGCGACAGCGGTGTGGTCGAGCAGACGATCCCGGTGCCGGGCGGCGGCAGTGCGTTCGTGTACGGCGGCGCCGCGGATGCCGATGGCAACTTCTGGGGGCTCAATACCGGCACGGGGCAGATCTTCCGCGTCGATCACGAGGACTACTCCACCGTCGCGTTCCCGCTGCCCGCGGCCGGCGGCTACGGCATCACGGTCGATCACGAGGGCCGTCCGTGGGTGTCCGGCGGCGGCACGGTGTCGCGCTTCAACCTCGACACGTCGACGTGGACGAGCAGCGGCGGCGGCGGTGGCATCGGCGGCTGCATGACCGACGGCGTCGAGACGATCTGGCACGACAGCGGTAGCGGCACGCTGCTCGGCTTCGATCTCGAGACGCTCGCGGTGGTCAACAGCATCCCGCTGCCCGAGTACGTGCACGGGGTCAGCGTCGACTTCCAGGGCAAGGTGTGGGGGGTCAGCTTCGCCGGCAGCAATGCCTACCGCGCCGATCCCGACACGTTGCAGGTCGACACCTTCAACCAGCTCGTCGGCGCCTACACCTACAGCGACATGACCGGCTTCGCGCTCTCCAGCGCGGGCGGTGGTGGCGTGCCGCAGGGCTGATCGGCCCGCCGATCGCATGCGGCCCGGGGCGATCTCGGGCCGCCCGGGGCGCATCGCCCCGCGCTACCCTCGGCCACGATGGATCCCCACCGTCGCGCGCTGCCCCTTTTGCTCGCGGGCCTGTTCGCCTGCAAGCCCGAGCCCACCGCTACGCCGACGAAGGGCGGCGGTGGCGACGATGCCCAGGCCGGGGTGCCCGACGACGCGTTCGCGCTGGTCGACGGCACCGCGATCCCACGCGCGAGCTTCGACGATGCGGTGGCGCAGCTGTCGGCGGGTGGTCCGGCCAGCCGTGACGACCGCGGGCTGCGGCAGCACATCGCGATCGCGCTCGTGACCCGCGAGCTGGTGCGGCTCGAGCTCGGCAAGCTCGGCAAGACCGACGCTGCGGAGCTCGAGCGCGCTGCGTTGCCGCTCGTCGCCGCGCTCGCGCAGATCCCCACGCCGCGCGGCGATGCGAGCATGCCGAGCTGGTGGGCCCGCCCGCCGCTCGTGCCCGAGGATCTGCCCGGTGCGGTGGTCGTCGCGGCCGAGCTCGCGAAGGGCGAGATCAGCCCGCAGGAGGTCGGCGCCGAGTACGAGCGGCAGAAGGACCGCTGGAGCTCGGCGCAGCCGTGGGTGCGGCTCGACGCGTGGTCGATCGAGTTCTCCGACGCGACCGGCATCGCTGCGTGCGACGACTTCGTGGCGAAGTATCGCCGGTGCACGGAGAAGTTCCCCGCTGCGACGCGACCGACGGTGCTCGCGGATCTGCGGCGACAGGCGAACGCGTGGCGCGAGCAAGGCGAGGACGCCGAGCGCAAGCTCGCGGCCGGTACCGAGTGCGAGGCCGCCGCGACGGAGGCGATGCAGCAGACCGGATCGATGGGCTGCGACTGGCAGAGCTCCGCGGACGCAGCGGAGAAGCAGGCCCGCAACGCCCGCAGGCAGGAGCTCGCCGCGGTGATCGAGTCGGCGCGCTCGCGCATCGCGGGTGGCGAGGATCCGGTGGCGGTCGCGGCCGAGCTCGGTGGACGCGCCGAGCTGCGCCGCATGCTGGCCGCCGACGAGCTGCCGAAGGCGACCGCGAAGGCGGCACGCAAGCTCGCGCCGGGGACATGGTCGAAGCCGATCGACGACGGACGTGCATGGACGGTGATCCGCGTCATCGATCGCCAGCCCGCCGGCACGCTCGCGCTCGAGCTCGTGCAGGAGGAGCTCGCGGCGGATCTGCGCTCGCGCAAGCTCGCCGACGCGCTCGAAGGGCTGCCGGCCACGCTGCGCGCGCGGCACGAGGTCGAGCTGCACGCGGACTACGAGTCGCTCGACGCGAGCCCCGACGGCGCCGGGCTATGAGCCGTGCGGCGGAGCACAGGCGGGCCCCCGCCGCGCAATCGCTGCCCGCACGCGCCGACTCCACCAGAGCATGTCCCGACGCGTGCTGTTCCCGCTCCGCCGTTGCCCCGGTCTCGTCCCGCTCCGCGAGCTCGACGACGACATCGTGCTCGTCGCGGTCGCGCGCCCGCTCGCACGGATGACGCTGGCGGGGGTGCTGCCGTCCGTTCGGCCGGAGTCGTCGACGCCCGAGCACCCGCGCGGAGTTTGACCCCGGCCCGCGGAGCGGCGACGCTCGACTCGCGTGCCCGGGATCCGCGGCGCGCGGGGCACGGGCAGGATGCAGGCGCCGACCACGACCTTGCGCGCGATCGCGGACGAGCTGCAGCTCTTCGTCGACCCGTCGCTCGCCGCAGTGATCGCGCGTGCGCACTGGCTCGGCGAGGTGGCGAACCGCAGCGGCTCCGTGCAGACGCTCCGCAACACGACGAGCCCCGACGGTCCGCCCCCGCCGATCGAGCCGCTGCAGCTGCTGACCGCGGCGCTGTGGCAGCTGCCCGAGCTCCGCGAGCCGTGGCTCGGTCGCTGTCTGGCCGAGCTCGGCCTCTCGCCCGTGGGCGCCGAGCTGCCCGCGCCGGCGCCGGTGGACGACGTCGCGATCGCACCCCAGGTCGCGCACGCGCTGCGGTCCTTCGCGCGCAGCGACGGCGATCGCGTGCTCGACGTGTACTCGCTCGCGCTCGCGATCGCGACCACCGAGGAGCCGCGGGTCGGGCGAGCGCTGGGCGGCGCATCGAGCGAGCTGGCCGGCCGCCTCGCCACGTCGCGCGAGGCGCAGCTCCGCAGCGAGAACGGGCGGCCGCTGGCGCCGTGGCAGCTCGAGCTCGATCGCACCCTGCTCGGCGCATGCGGTCGTCGGCTCGAAGGCGGCGGCGCCGATGCGCTCGCGGCCGCGCTCGCACCGGGCGAGGTCTTGTTCGTCGACGACGGCACGGTCGGGCACCGCGTCGTGTCGGCACGCGCGCTGTATCGGCTCGCGCGAGAGGGCTCGCTCGCCTACGCGGTCCCGCGGCTCGTCGCCGACGCGTCGTTCTCACCGTCGTCGTACGAGGCGCTCGGGCTCGCCGATGCCATCGCGTGCGCGGCGGGCAAGGACCGCGTGCACGCGGAGCACCTGCTCGTCGCGCTCTTCGACGTGAAGGACGGCCCGACGCGCAGTGCCTTCACGCGCGCGAACATCTCGCGCGAGCAGCTGTTGCGACGGCTGCGCGAGGCGGATTTCGCCGCGCCGGACGTCGGCGAGCACGGCAGTGCCGATCGGCTCCCTGCGCTCTCGGCCCACGCCGCGCAGGCGGTCGGACGTGCGGGCGCGCGCGCGTTCGCCACGAAGGACACGCTCATCCGCACCCGCGATCTGCTCGCGGGGATCTTCGACGTCGCCGACTGCAGGGTCGTGCAGCTGTTCCCGGAAGTGCCACCCTTGCTCGCCGGCATCGTCGACGTGCGGCCGGGCGCACAGAAGCAGGCCAAGCGCACCGCCTACGCGCCCGGGTTCGGTGGCGACGGGCTCGACGGGCCCGATGTCCTCAACTTCACGCCCGAGGTCGATGCGCTCGCGCGGCTGGCGGCCTCGGACAGCATCGATCCGCCGCTGTCGATCGGGCTGTTCGGCGAGTGGGGCTCGGGCAAGAGCTACTTCATGCGGCGGCTCCGCGAGCGCATCGCCGGCTTCGCCGACGCGGCCCGACGCCAGCGCGATCGCCCCGACGTGGTGCCGCCGCCGTACTGCGCGGAGATCGTCCAGGTCGAGTTCAACGCGTGGAACTACGTCGAGGTCGATCTGTGGGCGAGCCTGGTCGCGCACATCTTCGACCGGTTGCAGGCGCACGTCACCGGGGCCGACAAGGCCGAGCAGAAGCGCTGGGAGAACCTGCTGCACCGGCTCGACGACGCCGAGACGCGCCGACACGATGCCCAGCGCGCACTCGAGCTGGCGCAGGCGCGACTCGACGAACGCCGCCGCGAGCAAGAGGCACGCGAGCGCACGTTGCAGCGGCAGCTCGAGCTCCTGCGTGGCCACTCGACGATCGGTGCGCTCATCCGCGACGTCGAAGGCGCGCTCGGGTTCGACGTCGCGCGCGAGGTCTGGGACAGCATCGTGCTGCGCCGCAAGCGTGCGTCGGAGATCGTCGCCGCCGCGTCGCCGTCGCTGCGGGCTGCACGAGCGCTCTTCAGCGGCCCGGCGCGCTGGTGGCTGATCGGGGCACTGGTGCTCGTCGCTGCCGGCGCGCTCCTCGTGTGGAACCTCGAGAAGGACGGGGTCGCGCCCGAGATCGCGACGGTCTCGGCGGCGGGCCTCTTGCTCGCGAAGTGGATGAAGACCGCGATCGAGAAGAGCGATCGCGTCATGGATGTCATCGAGAAGCTGCAGCAGGGCCTGCAGGAGCTCGAGGAGCGGCAGAAGGCCAGCGACGCCGCGAGCGTCGAGGAGCTGCGCGAGTGTGCCGCCGCGGTCGAGCAGGCGCGCGCGGAGTACAAGGCCGAGCTCGCGCGCGTCGAAGAGCTGCGCCGCGAGGTCGCGCGGCTGTATCCCGGCGAGCAGCTCGGGCAGTTCCTCGCCGACCGGGCGGGCAGCGAGGACTACCGCAAGCACCTCGGCCTGCCGGCGCTCGTGCGGCGCGACTTCGATCGCCTCGGTCGGCTCGTGCGCCCGTCCACGCATCGGCTCACCGCGGCGGACCTCGCCGGCATCGCGCCGGCCTACGCACCGCCGCTGCTGCTGGATTTGTTCGACGCGATCACGATCGCGGATCGGCTGCAGCGCGAGGCGAACGCGGCCGAGACGGCGTGCACCGAGCCCACCAAGGACAAGGCGGTGCGCACGGCCAGGGAGGCCGCCCGCGAGCGTGCGCGCGAGCGGGCCGAGGGCGCGCACGGTCGCTGCCGGCGGCTGTGCGAGAAGGCCTGCCTCGAGGAGGATCCCAAGTACGACCCCGAGCGGTCCCCCATCGAGTCGATCCGCTTCGAGCTCGCGCGCGTCGAGCTCGGCGAGCACGGTCCACGCGTCGTCGCCGTCGACGGCCGCGTCGCGAGCTTCGAGGAGGTCGACGCGAAGCTCCGCATCGATCTGCGCACGTCGGAGCGCGAGCCGATCGGCCCGCGCGACAAGGACGGCAACCCGGAGATCGTGGTCTCGCGCTGGCTGCTGAAGCAGCTGCGCCCGGCGTGCGTGCCGGCGCGCCTCGAGGAGCTCTTGCGCACGGACGCGCCGGTCCGCGGCCCGCGGATCACCCAGACGACGGCGGGCTGGATGCTGCGCGATCACGAGAACGCGCGCTGCACCGAGCTCACGATCTCCGGCGACAGCGTGTCGGTCGAGACCAGCTGGCCCGGCCATCCCAGCATCGAGCGGATCGTGCTCTACATCGACGATCTCGATCGCTGCCCGCCGAGCCGCGTCGTCGACGTGCTGGGTGCGGTGCACCTGCTGCTCGCGTTCCCGCTGTTCGTCGTCGTCGTCGCCGTCGACGAGCGCTGGCTGCTGGGCTCGCTCGCCCACCAGCACGCGAAGCAGATCCGCAGCGAGGGCGAGGCCAAGGCCCCACGCGAGCCGCAGCCGCTCGATCTGGGCCGCGCGCGCGACTACCTCGAGAAGATCTTCCAGATCCCGTACTGGGTGCCGCGCATGTCGACGCGCGCCGCACAGGAGCTGATCGCCACCTTGTCGGTGTCGAGCGACGAGCTCGCGACGTTGCCCGCGCTCGCGGCCGCACCGGCGAAGCCGCCCGCGCCCGCCGTCGTCCCGCCGACGCCGATCGCTGCGTCGCCCAGCCCGGACTCGAGCACCGCGCTCGCCCAGCCGCCGCCGTCGAGCAGCACGGCGATCGCAGCGATCGACCGGCCGCAGCCGGCCGCCGCATCGCCCGCGACCCCACCTGCGCCGGACACCTCGGCGCAGGACGAGGAGCTCCTGCGCGTGCAGCCGATCGTCATCGGCGAGCACGAGCGCGCCGCACTCCAGGCGCTCGTCTCGGTCGTGCATCGCTCACCGCGCGCGGTGAAGCGCTTCGTCAACACCTACCGCGTGGTGCGGACGATCGTCGGGGACGATGGCGACGATCTGCTGTGCGGCCCGGGCAAGGCCGCGTTCGGCGTCGTCACCCTGATGGTCGCGATGATGGTGGGCGACCCGGAGAGGGGCGGCACGCTCGTCGATGCGATCGCGCTCGCCGACGAAGATCAGCCGGTGCGCGACGCGATCGCGGCGTGGCGCAGCTCCGCGAAGCTCGGCAAGGACGAGCCGATCACCGAGGTGCTGGCCACCGCGATCGCGGCGACGGGCTGGGGACGAACCCGCTGCGGCGACGTGGCGGTCCACGTCGCACGCGTGCGCAGGTTCTCGTTCGGCGGCGGTGGCCGCCCGACTACGACGGGATGAGGCAGGCGCCGAGGTTCTCGTAGCCGGGAGGGGCCTGGCCGTCCTCGAACCACGGGACGCACTCCTGACCACCGGCGGCGCCGGGGCAGTTCGCGGTCGCCATCGGATCGGTGGTGTCGCAGAACGACGAGCAGCAACCGATCGAGCCCTGGCAGTCCGGCACGCCCTCGGGGTTGGCGCAGAACAGGCCCGGGTCGCAGACGTTGAGGAACTCGCAGCCCTCGCCGAACGCACCCTGCTCGCCGCCGGCATCGGGCACGCACGAGAAGATGTCGTTCGTCGTGTAGCAGCCCGAGCCCTCGGGGCAGTCCTGCAGAAGCGGGTCGCAGTTCGGCAGGCAGAGGATCAGCGTGCCTTCGTTGAGGATGGAGCAGCTCGAGCCCGGATCCTCGCACACCGGGTTCGCCTCGCTGCCGCCGCAGAACGAGACGCACTGGCCCATGTTCGTCTCGGGGTCGACGTTCCAGCACATCGACGAGACCTCGCAGTTGTCGATGCCGGACACGCCCGAGCCCTCGACGAGGCACTCGTCGCCGACCTGCGCGGGGTTCGGATCGAGCGGAGAGCAGCGCGTCGCGTTCCAGGCACTGCCGCCGTCGTTCGCCCACGGCATGCACTTCTCTTCGACCGGGCAGTCTTGCGCCCAGATGTCGCACTCGATGCTCACGCCACCGCCGTCGGGATCCATGATGAAGCCGACGCCCGTCATCGTGGTCGGATCACCCGACTCGCTGCTCTCGGCCGGCGACGTCATCGACGAGTTGCCGTCGTCGCTCGACTCGGCCGGATTGCCTCCGCTGCTCTCCTGGCCGCCTTCGCTGCTCTCGTTCTGTCCGGCCGTGGTCGACAGGGTGGTGTCGCTCGCGTCGTCCTTGGCTCCGCAGCCGAAGGCGAAGAGCAGGGACACACACCCGAGGTAGGAAAGTTTCGTTTGCACGGGATTCGTCCTTGTCCGAGGGGAAGTGGGCCGAGGGGCGGCATCGACGATTGGCCGCCGAGCGCTCGGAACCTCCGAAACCTATCTCGAAAAGCGCGATAGCTACTGTGAGGTCCATCACCTATCGCGTCCCAACGCCGACCAGGGTCACGCGGCCGGGGAGGAACCGGCACCCTCGGCCCGGTAACTCCCCGCCTGTCGCGCGCGCGCGGCGGGGGTCATGGTGGCGAGAGTCAGGGCGAATTCGGCAGTCACGTGCGTGTCGCTCGGCGTGCTCGCAGCGCAGCTCGGCTGCTCCGAGCCGCACAAGGGCGACGGCATCGGCGTGAGCGGGACGGCGACGGCGGCCGGCTCCGAGGGCGCGAACGAAGGCGACGACGCGCCCGGCAGCGACGGCTCGGAGGCATCGGCCGACGAGAGCGACGACGATGCCGACGGCAGCGGCGGCGCGAGCTTCGACGTCGGCAACAAGTTCGACGTCGACCCGAATGGGCAGACCGGGGGCGGTCCGCCGACCTGCTACGTCGTCGACGACATGAACGCGGTGGGCGAGTGCGAGATCACGGCGCCGCCTGACTCGTTCGAGCCCGAGGTGCAGTGGAGCTGGGCCGGCGAGGGCACCGACACCAAGTCGTACGTCACGCCGCTCGTCGCGAACCTCACCGACGACAACGGCGACGGCGAGATCAACCTCTGCGACGTGCCCGACATCGTGGTGGTCGCGTGGGGCAGCGTGCTCGGGCCCGGGCACATCTACGTGCTCGACGGCGAGACCGGTGCGCTGCACTTCCGCATCGAGACGCCGGTCGACAACTCGACCGCGCCGGCGCTCGGCGACATCGACGACGACGGCCTGGTCGAGATCGTCAGCGCGCAGACGAACGGCACGATCGTCGCGTTCGAGCACGACGGCACGCCGAAGTGGGCGAGCACGCAGGCGTGGGGCGGTCACATGATCGGCGCGATCTCGATGGCCGACATGGACAACGACGGCACCGTCGAGATCATCGCGGGCGCGAGCATCTACGACCACGAGGGCAACCTCGAGATCGCGGTGCCGAGCTTCATGCTGTGGCCGACGACGGTCGCGGCCGACCTCGACGACGACGGCGATCAGGAGCTCGTGCTGGGCGCGTCGGCCTACCACCACGACGGCACCGTGGTGTGGGCGACCGGGCTGCCCTTCGGATTCCCGCAGATCGCGAACCTCGACGGCGATCCCGAGCCCGAGGTGCTGCTGACCAACGACAGCGGCCTCGCGCTCATCGATCACAACGGCTACGTGCAGTACGACGGCCTGCGCCCCACCGGCGACGAGGTGGGCTCGTACACCTGGATGCGCCCGGCCACGATCCACGACTTCGACGGCGACGGTAAGGCCGAGTTCGCGATGAGCTCGGGCAACCACTACTCCGTGTACGAGGGCGACGCGTCGATCCTGTGGAGCACCGCGGTGGTCGACTCGAGCGGCATCGCGGCCGGCACCGCGTTCGACTTCCTCGGCGACGGGATCGCCGAGGCGATGTACGCCGACGAGTGGGACCTGTTCGTGTTCGGGGGCTCCGGCGAGGTGTTGCTCGAGAGCGGCCGTGCGAGCCGTACCGGCACCGAGTACCCGGTCGTCGCCGACATCGACAACGACGGCTCCGCGGAGATCGTGCTCGTCAGCAACGAGCCGATCGACGGCTCGGGCGGCGTGCTCCCCCCGCCGGTGCAGGTGATCCGCGACGTCGAGGATCGCTGGATCCAGGCGCGCCGCATCTGGAACCAGCACACGTACCACGTGACCAACGTGCGCGAGGACGGCACGATCCCCGCCTTCGAGCCGCCGCACTGGAAGCAGCTCAACACCTTTCGCACGAACGCGCAGATCGAAGGCGGCAGCGTCTGCAACCCGACGCCCGAGGGCTAGC
>CAZFKC010000103.1:0-39860 GCA_964519175.1 uncultured Nannocystaceae bacterium | reverse complement strand
CTAGCGGCGCCGCGCGGCGAGGATCGCAGCGATCAACGCCGCGGGGACCTCCGCGGGAACCGGTGCGGCGTCCCTCGCCAGCTTCGTCAGCGCCACCGTGCGCTCGTAGCCGGCGAGGTACTCGACGCACGATGGGCAGACCGCGAGGTGACGTTCGACCTCGTGGGTGCGGTCCTTCGGCAGCGTGCCGTCCCGGTAGTCGACGATGAATTCGATCAGCTCTCTGCACGTGATGTAGGGCGGCTCGTTCATTGCGACACCTCCACCAGGTGCGGTTCGAGCAGGGTTCGCAGCGCTTGCCGAGCGCGGTGGAGACGGGTCTTCAGCGCGCCGCGGCTCGTCGACAAGAGGCTCGCCGTCTGTTCGGTGTCGAGCTCCTCGAGGTCGCGCAGGATCAACACTTCGCGGTAGGCCTGCGGTAGCTCGTCGATCTTCGCCCGCACCAGCGAGCACAGCTCGCGACGCTCGAGCTCACCGTGGGGCAGCGGCCGCCACGGCCGCGAGTCCACCCGCTGGTGGCCGTCGTCCTGGAATTGCGGCAAGAGCTCCTCGATCGAGCGCTCCGGTCGGCGCCGCGCGGCGCGGAGCTTCATCAGGCACGCGTTGAGCACGATGCGGTGCAGCCACGTCGACGCATCCGCGCGACCGTCGAAGCGGTCGAGCCCACGGAAGGCCGACAAGAACGCGTCCTGCACGGCATCGTGTGCATCCGCCTCGCGCACGAGGATCCGTCGGGCGACCGCCAGCATCGCCGGTGTGTGCTCGACGACCAGTCGGTGGAAGAGATCCTCGCCTCGGCCGCAGGTCGGCGGGGTCGGTGGAAGACTCATGCGCGCGTCCCATCGCAAGGCGTGCGCCGGCCGGCGGCGCGGCCCTCGTACCCGGGGCGGCCGCAACGATCGCCGGCACTTGTGCCCGATCGGCCGCCCCCGTCGGGGCTCGGCACGACGCGACGGGCCGCGTCCGACGCGACCGGCCGACGCGACCGGCCGCGTCAGCCCTTGATGCCGAGCTTCGCCATGCGGCTGCGCAGCGTGCTCGGCGGCACCCCGAGGATCTTCGCGGCCCCGCTCGCGCCGGCGATGGCCCCCTGCGTCTGCGCGAGCACGGCCACGATGTGCGCGCGCTCGGCCTCCGCGAGCGACAGCGCGGCGCCCGTGCCGATCGGCGCGGCTTCGGGCTCGCCCTGGACCCTCAGCTCGCCGGGCTCGATGCGCAGCACCGGCGCATCGCAGAGAATCACCGCGCGCTCGAGCACGTTACGCAGCTCGCGGATGTTGCCGGGCCAGGGATAGCGGGCGAGCCGCTCGAGCGTCGCGGGCTCGATGCCGTCGATGCGCTTGCCCAGGTTCGCGGCGATCTCGTGCACGAAGTGGCGCGCGAGCACGGCGACGTCCCCCACCCGCTCGCGCAGCGGCGGGACCGCGAGCGGGAACACGCTGAGCCGATAGAACAGATCGGCACGGAAGCGGCCGGCGGCCACCTCGGCCTGGAGGTCGCGGTTGGTCGCCGCGATGACGCGCACGTCGACCCGGAGCGTCTGGCTGCCGCCGACGCGCTCGAACTCGTTCTCCTGCAGCACCCGCAGCAGCTTCACCTGCACGTCGGGCGACACCTCGCCGACCTCGTCGAGGAAGATCGTGCCGTGATCCGCGAGCTCGAAGCGTCCACGCCTCGCGCTCACGGCCCCCGTGAACGCGCCCTTCTCGTGCCCGAAGAACTCGCTCTCGACGAGCCCGGCCGGCAGCGCCGCACAGTTGACCTTCACGAACGGACCATCGGCACGGCGACTGCGCTCGTGCAGCGCACGCGCGAGCAACTCCTTGCCCGTGCCGGTCTCGCCCTCGACGAGCACCGTGGAATCGGTGGGCGCGACGCGAGCGAGGCGCTCGAGCACGCGGGCCAGCGCCGGGCTGACGCCGACGATGTCGCCGGTCCCCTGCGCGGTGCGCAGCTGCTCGCGCAGCTCGGAGTTCTGCGCCTGCAGCCGCGCGTGCTCCCGCTCCATCATCACGCGCTCGGTGATGTCCACGAACATCGTGCGGGTGTACGTGCCGCTCGGATCGGGTCGCGACCACCACTGGATGAACACCGGCGCACCATCGTCGCGACGGCGGAGCTCGAGCACCACGCCGCTCGTGTCGGTGCCACGACCGATCGACTCGAACGCCTCGGTGAGCCGCCTCTGTGCATCCGGAGTGTCCGGCGCGAAGTCCTTGCCGTAGGTGCCTTCGACCTGCGCCGGCGTGATCCCCAGGATGCGCATCGCGGTGCGATTCGCCCGGATGAAGCGCGAGTCGAGCCCCTCGTGCACGTAGGCGATCGGCGCCTCGTCGAAGAGATCGCGGAAGCGGGCCTGGCTCTCGGCGAGCTCGTGCTCGAGCTGCGTGCGCTGCAGCTCGGCAGCCGCACGCGTCGCGAAGAGGTGGAAGATGGCGAGATTGCGCGGTGCCTGGGGCATCGGCGCGGTGTCCATCACGAACAGGTGTCCGAGCACGCGCCCTTCGGGCGTGCGCAGCGGCACGCCCATGTAGCTGACCGCCCCGAGCGCGACGAGCGGGCGATCGTCGGGGAACAGCTGCTGCAGGTGATCCGGGTGGTGGCTGAACTCGCCGCCGTTCACCACGCGCTCGCACGGCGTGCCGCCGAGCGACCACTCGACGTTCTCGAGGAACGCGTCACCGCCCCAGAATGCGAGCGAGCGCACCGCACCGCGCTCCGGGATGAACTCGGCCACGATCGCGTAGCGCACCTGCAGCACTCGCGCGAGGCTCTCGGCCATCAGCCGGAAGCAGTCGGGTCCCGGCGCGCTGCCGACCCCGCGCAAGAGGGCGTAGAGCGCCGAATCCTGCGTCAACAGCTCGGGCAGGAAGCGCGGGATCGCTGCCGGATCGTCGTCGGTCACGAGCCGTACGCGAGCATAGCCGAATCCGCAGTTGCGGATAACCAGACCGACGCGCCGACGGTTGACCGCGCATGCTCGCAAACGTGCTCGCGGTGCTCTTGCTCGTGACCGAACCCGAGGCCGGCGGGCACCACCGAGAATACCCGTCGCTCGTCGGGGTGAAGTATGGCCAACGCGTGCTGCTGCGCGGTGCGGTGCCGACCGAAGTCGCGACCGTGATCGGCCCGTTCTTCGAGCGCGTGCTCGTGCACCGCTGGCTCGAGCTCGAGCTCGACCTTCCGCTGGTCGTGGGCCACGACGGCTCGCTCGCGCTCCCGCTGGACCTCCACCTGAAGAAGCCGTTCCACCCGTCGCGCTGGTGGAGCCCCTACCTCGGCGTCGGCCCGACGCTCGAGCTCGGGCTCCGACCCGAGCGCGGCGTCGCGCTCGGGATCTCCGTGGTCGCCGGCGCGTACGTGTGGGTGTCGCCCCGATTGGGCTTCGACGTCGACGTCTCGTACGACGTCGTCGCGGTCCGCAGACGCCCGGTCTCGGGGTTCCTGGTGGGCCTGGGACCGGTCTGGCGCTTCTGAAGCGGTACGGTGCACGCGGTCGGCTGTAACCGATCGGCCGCGCCGGCATCCAACTGCGCGAAGCCGCTTTCGGCCCGCACGCCGGCCCTGGGAAGAGCGCCCACCCGCTTCGTCGGTGGACGCGACAGGACCGCCCCGAGGGCCAGGCGCACGGAGCAACATGTCGATTCCCCGCACCCTTGGTGTGCGCGCAGCCGAGCTCGCGCATCGTCCCAGCACTCGACCCACCCTCGCCGATTGGATGGAGCGCTACGTCGCGGGGGATACCCGTGCATTCGACGTGCTGTTCCGCGCGATCGCTCCGCGCGTGCGCAGGCAGATCAAGGCGCGCATCGGCAACGATCTCCACACCGATGATCTGCTGCAGCACACCATGCTGCGCGCGCACGCGGCTCGTGCACGCTATCGGCGTCCGGACGTGGATGCCGACGAGGCGCTCGTGTCGTGGTACTGCGCCATCGCTCGCAACGTCGCCGCGAACCACCTGCGTGGCGTGTGTCGCGATCGCCTCCAGCTCGGTGACGATGCCGAGACCGCGGTGGCGGAGGCCTGCGACGGGGACGACGTCGAGCAGCTCGGGCTCGCCCGCGAGCTCGCGGCCGCCCGCATCGCGCAGCTGCACGCAGCGCTCGCGTCGCTGCCACCCAAGCAGCGCGTGGTCGTGCACATGCACAAGCTGCAGGGCCTGCCGATGGCCGAGGTCTCGCGGCGACTCGGCGTCCGCGACGGCGCGGTGCGGGTACGGGCCCATCGCGCCTACGAGACGTTGCGCTCCGTCATCGGGAGCATGGCCGCGTGAGCGGTCGGGAGGCGCCGATGACCCTCGCGAAACGGCAGAGCTGGGGCCTCGTGCTGGCCGGCGGCGAAGGTCGCAGGCTGCGGGCGTTGACCACCGACAGGCACGGATCCGCGGTCCCCAAGCAGTTCTGCTCCCTGTTCGGCGGACCCACGCTCGTGCAGGACACGCTCGCGCGCATGCGCCAGTGCATCGCCCCGGAGCGCACGCTCGCGATCGTGACCGCGGCGCATCGACGGCTGTGGATGCGCGACCTCGCCGGACTGCCGCAGACGAACGTCGTGGAGCAGCCGTCGCTGCGTGGCACTGCTGCCGGCATCCTGCTCCCGTTGCTCGCGATCGCCGAGCGCGACCCACTGGCGCGGCTGCTCGTCATGCCGGCGGATCACCACGTCGAGGATCCGGGACCGTTCGTCGAAGCCGCCGCGCTCGCGCTCGACGACATCGAGGACGACGACGCCACGACCGTGCTGCTCGGCATCAGCCCCGACGGCGACGACATCGAGTACGGCTGGATCGTGCCCGACGAGATCGACGCCGACGGCCGCCTCTGCGTGCGCACGTTCGTCGAGAAACCGGGTCAGGCGCGGGCGATCGCGCTGCGCCACCGCGGCGCGCTGTGGAACAGCTTCGTGATGGCGACGAGCGTGCCCGCGTTGCTCGGGCTCTTCCGCGCGCGCCTTCCGGAGCTGCTCGCACACGTGACCGCGGCCCACGTGCTGGGCGAGACGGCGATCGCCGATGCCTGGGCCGAGCTGCGCCCCCACGATTTCTCCGCCGACCTGCTCGCGGGCAGCGAAGCGATGCTGCGCGTGTTCCCGGTGCCGCCGTGCGGCTGGACCGATCTCGGCACGCCCGCGCGCATCGCCGAGCTGCACGCGCGCAGGATCGCCGACCTCCCGGTCGCCGACGACGACGCGCTCGCGCCCCCGGTGCTCGTGCGTCGCTCGGCGTGACCGCGGACTCCTGCTCGAACGACCGCCGGAGCCGGGCGCCCACGCTGTTGAAATCGTTTCGAAATCGGATCGACGTGAACCATGAGAATGCGCACGCGAGCCGTCCCCGGCCGCACGCCGGGCACGGTCCGCTGCGAGGCCGGGCTTTCGCCTACCGTCGCCCCCGCGATGGTCTACCTCTCGAAGATCTACACGCGCTCGGGCGACGACGGCGGCACGATGCTCGCGACCGGCGATCGCGTCGGCAAGGATCATCAGCGGATCCGCAGCTACGGCGATGTCGACGAGCTCAACTGCGTGCTCGGGCTCGTGCGTGTCGAGCTCGCGCGCGAGCCGAGGCGCACGAGCCACGCCGAGGCGCTCGCGCGCGCGGACGGCGAGCTCGCGCGCATCCAGCAGGAGCTGTTCGATCTCGGCGCCGAGCTCTCGACGCCCATGCCCGACGGCAGCGCGCCGAAGCTCGCCGTCCACCAGCACCACATCGATCGGCTGGAGCACGAGCTCGACGCGCACAACGACGCGCTCGCGCCCTTGCGCAGCTTCGTGCTGCCGGGCGGCGGTCCGCTCGGCGCGACGTGTCACCTCGCGCGCACGGTGTGTCGCCGGGCCGAGCGCGAGCTCGTTGCGCTGTCGCGCAGCGAGCCGGTGCGCGGTGAAGCGCTGCGCTACCTCAACCGCCTCAGCGACTACCTGTTCGTGCTGGCTCGCGCGCTCGCGCACGTGCTCGGCGAGCCCGAGGTGCTGTGGACCCCGGGAGCATCATGAAGAAGTACCGCTACGAGTTCCCGCCGCTCGAGCCCCACTTCGTCGAGGCCCCGAGCCCCGACGCAGTGCTCCGCTTCATCAAGCGCGCCTTCCCGCACAACTACGACGAGGTCCTGCCGACGCTGGTCGAGATCCCGCGCTGGCCCGACTTCTGGCGCACGCTCGACGCCGACGGGCGCGTGCTACCGCGGCCGCCGGCTGGCTGAGCCGAAGCGCTCGAGCGCGCGCCGACCTTCGTCGCCGAGCGAGCGGGTCCAGCGATTCACGTAGAGCTCGATGTGCTGGGCGGTCACCGCATCGTCCAGCTCCTGCGCCAGCTCGCGCACCCACGGCCGCGACGCGCTGGGATCGGCCCACGCAGCATCGACGGAGGCCGCGAGCGCGGCCTCGAACGCACGCACGCGCGCCGGCTCGAGGTCGCGGCGCGCCGCGATCACCCCGAGCGGCAACGGCATGCCGGTGTCGGCCTCCCACAGCTCGCCGAGATCCGCGATGCGCTCGAGCCCGGCCGCCGCGTACGTGAAGCGCGACTCGTGGATCACCACGCCGGCCTCGACCTCGCCGCGCGCGACGGCGGGCATGATCGCCTCGAAGCGCATCGGCACCGCGGTGCAAGGCGGCGCGAACATGGCGAGCAGCGCGGCGGCGGTGGTGTGGACGCCGGGGATCGCGACGCGCAGCTCGGCCAGCTCGCCCAGCGTCTGCGGGCCGCCGGGCCGCCGCACCACGAGCGGGCCCACGCCGTGCCCGAGCGCCGCGCCGGCATCGATCACCTCGTAGCGATCACGAAGCGCGCGCAGGGCTCCGACGCTCAGCTTCGTGATCTCGAGCGGGTCCTTGCCGAGCGCGCGCAGGTTCAGGGCCTCGATGTCCGCGACGACGGGCGTGAGCGCGATGCCGGGCAGCGGCACGGCGCCGTGCACGAGCGCATGGAACACGAACGTGTCGTTCGGACAGCTCGAGAACCCGAGCCGCCAGCGCGCGTCGCCAGGCGTCACGACGCGCTCCAGCGCTCGAGCAACGGGAGCACGGCTTCACCGAGCCGCAGCGTCGCGAGCGGCAGATCCCACTGCGCGGCGCCGCGCTCCCCGGTGTAGTTGCTGATCGCGCGCAGCCCGACCCACGGCACGCCCATGCGCGCGCACACGTACGCGATCGCGGCGCCCTCCATCGTCTCGAGCGGCGCACGCGTCCGACGCCAGCGTTCGGTCGCGAGCAGATCGGTGCCCGAGCACGTCGAGACGGTCGCGGACGCGAGCAGCGGTGCCGCGACGTAGCCGGCGATCTCCTCCAGCCAGGTCGCATCGGCGGGCATCGGCGGGATGCTCGGCAGGCCCAGCGCGTCGAGCTCGAGGAAGCCGCCCGAGGTCTGCACGCCCTCGTCGGCGAAGCGCTCGGAGAGCACGATCGCGAGCGAGCCGATCGCGAGCTTCGGCGCCGCGGGACGGTGCAGCCCGCACACGCCGATCGCGACCACGAGGTCGAAGCGATCCGACGCGAGCGCCTCGGCGAGCTCGAACGTCGCTGCGGTCTTGCCGACGCCGAGCTCGCGATGCAGCGCGCTGCCCCACGACACGGCCGCGACCTCGGTGGACGTCGCGTGGACCCACAGCGCACGCATGCCGGCCAGGCATACGCCACCCGGCCGCCGGCCGTCGCGCGCTCCCGCCCAACTGAGAGCGGTTTTCTTCCGCGGCCGCGTTCCAGGGCGCCGTAGCTCCCCGTACAGGGGTTACCCTGGGTTGACATTGAATATTGTTTTCAATAAGAGCACAACCCGGATGGACACCCCAGTGACCTCGCAGACCCCGCCCCGCCGTCTCCTCCTGCTCGCCGCGCTCGGGCTCGGGTGCTCCGGGGACGACTCGGCCTCGCTCGACGAAGACGCGAAGCCGGTCATCGAGCACTACGCGTCGAGCGTGCACACCGCGTACGAGAAGAGCGTCGACGGTGCGAAGCAGCTGCAGAGCTCGATCGATGCCTTCGTCGCCGCCCCCTCGGCCGCGACGCTCGACACGGCGCGCAGCACCTGGGTCAGCTCGCGCGCGTCGTACGGCCGCACCGAGGGCTTCCGCTTCTACGACGGCCCGATCGACGACGCCGAGACCGGTCCCGAGGGCCGGATCAACGCCTGGCCGATGGACGAGAACTACGTCGACTACACAGAGGGCGATCCCGATGCGGGCATCGTCAACGACACCTCCGTGACGATCAGCGCCGAGGCGCTCGTGGCCGCCAACGAGCAGGGCGGCGAGACCAACATCGCGACCGGCTGGCACGCGATCGAGTTCCTGCTGTGGGGTCAGGATCTGTCCACCACGGGCCCGGGCGCGCGACCGTTCGAGGACTACACGACGAACCCCAACGCCGATCGCCGCACGCAGTACCTCACCGTGGTCACCGAACTGCTCGTCGCCGACCTCGAGTCGGTGCAGGTGCAGTGGGAGCCAGGCACCGCGTACGCCGCGACGCTGACCGGCCTGCCCGCGACCGAGGCGCTCGAGCGCATCCTCCGTGGCATCGGGGCGCTCGCGGGCGGCGAGCTCTCCGGCGAGCGGCTCGACGTCGCCTACGAGACCAAGTCGCAGGAGGACGAGCACTCCTGCTTCAGCGACAACACTCACAACGACATCCTCGACAACTTCCTGTCGATCCGGCAGGTCTACCTCGGTGAAGTCGGCGGCACCGATGGCCCGGGCATCGACGACCTCGTCGCGTCGCGCGACGCGGAGCTGGCCGAGCGCATCCAGACGCGGCTCGACGAGCTCGAGTCGGCGATCCGCGGCATGCCCACGCCGTTCGATCAGGCGATCCAGGGCGACGACGCCGCGCCCGGTCGCGTCGCGATCGCCCACATCGTCGAGGAGCTGCGCGCGTTGTCCGACGACATCGTCGAGGTCGCGGTGCTCTTCGACATCCAGCTGAACGTCGAGATCTAGATGCGCCCCTTCGCCCTGGCCGTGCTCGCCCTGCTGCCGCTGTTCGGCTGCAGCGAGGGGCATGGCCTGGTTCCGCTGCCCGGCGAAGAGCTGCCCGGCGGCGATGCGACCGTCGTCGACGACTCGCGCTTCGCATTCTCGAACCGCGCGCGCAACCTCGACGACGCCGTCGCCGGCGACTTCTTCGTCGGCAACTCGTTCTTCAAGCAGAACTGGGTGCAGGCCCCCGCGTCCACCGAGGCGCGCGACGGGCTCGGGCCCACCTTCAACGCGCGCTCGTGCTCGACCTGCCACGAGTTCGACGGTCGCGGCGAGCCGCCGGCCCCCGGCGCGCCGATGATGTCGATGCTGCTGCGGCTCTCGGTGCCCGGCGTCGCCGACGACGGTGGCCCGCTGGGCGAGCCGGTCTACGGCGGTCAGCTGCAGCCGTTCGGCATCGACGACGTGCCCGCCGAGGCCACGCCGAGCGTCGACTACGTCGAGGTGCCCGGTCGCTATGCCGACGGCACCGCGTACAGCCTGCGCAAGCCCACCTACACGATCGCCGCACCCGCCTACGGTCCGCTCGCCGACGACGTGCTGGTCTCGCCGCGGGTCGCTCCGCACATGATCGGGCTCGGGCTGCTCGAGGCGATCGACGCCGACGACATCCTCGCCCACGCGGATCCGGACGACGCGGACGGCGACGGCATCAGCGGTCGGCCCAACCATCCCTTCGATCCCGTCGCGGGCGCACCGGCGCTCGGGCGCTTCGGGTGGAAGGCGAACCAGCCTGGGCTCGTGCAGCAGGTCACCGGCGCGCTGCTCGGCGACATGGGCATCACCTCCGCGCTGCACCCCACCGACGACTGTCCACCCTCGCAGACCGCGTGTGCCGAGGCGAGCTCGGGCGGCATGCCCGAGGCGGCGGAGAACATCGTGGCCGCGATCGTGTTCTACAGCTCCGTGCTCGCGCCGCCCGGTCGTCCCGATGCGGGCGACGGCGAGGTGCTCGCGGGTCGCGAGCTGTTCGGCGAGCTGGGCTGCGCCGCGTGCCACGTGCCGAGCTGGACGACCGGCGCGGACGCCATCGATCCCGCGCTCGCGCACCAGACGATCTGGCCCTACACCGATCTGCTGTTGCACGACCTCGGCGAAGAGCTCGCCGACGGACGGCCCGACTACGAGGCCTCGGCCAGCGAGTGGCGCACGCCGCCGCTGTGGGGGCTCGGGCTCGTGCCGACCGTCAGCGGTCACGACACGCTCCTGCACGACGGACGCGCGCGCGGCTTCGCGGAGGCCATCCTCTGGCACGGCGGCGAGGCCGAGGACGCGCGCGAAGGGTTCCGCAACCTGCCCGAAGACGAGCGCGATCGGCTGCTCGCGTTCCTCGAGTCACTATGAACCTGCACCTCCGTGTCTGCTCCGCGCTGCTGCTCGCGACTGCGTGCAGCGACCCCGGCCCCTCCGGTCCCTCGCGCACCGCCGTCGTCGCCGATCTCGTGCAGGACGTCGCGGTGCCCCGGCACCTCGCGCTCGTCGAGTCGACCACCGCGCTCGCCACCGCGCTCGACGTCTGCGCGGCGCCCACGGCCGACGCGATCGCGGCCGCGCAGTCCGCCTGGCGCCGGAGCGCGCGCGACTGGGCCGCGCTCGAGCCGTTCGGCTACGGGCCCGCGATGGAGCAGCATATCGACGCGGATCTGTGGTTCTGGCCGACGCGCACCGACGCGATCGACGAGCTCGTCGCCTCCGACGTGGTGCTCGACGCCGCGCTCGTCGACGGGCTCGGGGCCGCGAGCAAGGGGCTGCCGGCGATCGAGGCCCAGCTCTTCGACGCCACGGGCGGCGACGTCGCGGCGCGCTTCGACCCGGCCGATCCCGCGGGTGCGCGCCGCTGCACGCTGGTGCACGAGCTCGCGGTCGATGCCGCGGAGCAGGCCGACACGCTCGCGACTGCGTGGCAGGAGAGCTTCGCCGGCACGTTGTCGACGCCCGGCGGCGACAACGAGCTCTACCCCGACGAGAGCGCCGCGCTCGGCGAGCTCGCCAACGGCGTGTTCGCGATGCTGCAGGTGATCGACGACGCGAAGCTCTCGAAGCCATTCGGGGCCAAGGCCGGCGGCACGCCGCAGCCGGAGCTCGTCGAGGCGCCGCATGCCGATGCGTCGCTCGATCAGATCGCGGCGAACCTCGCGACCGTGCGCGCGCTCTACGTCGGCGAGGGCGACGGGCTCGGGCTCGACGATCTGGTGCTCGCGCGTGCGCCGATGCTCGATGCCACGATCGTCGACGGGCTCGACGACGCGGACGCGAAGATCGCCGCGATCCCGCCGCCCTTGCGCACGGCGATCAGCGGTGCGCGTCCCGGCGTGCAGGCGGGCATCGACGCGATCAAGGTTCTGCGGCGCGCGTTCACCACGGACCTCGCGCAGCAGCTCGGCATCACGGTCACGCTCTCGGACAACGATGGCGACTGAGCCCACTGCGCACGTGCCCGGCCCTGCGCTCGTGCGCTGGGTGATGCGTGCGTGTGCGCCGGTGGACATCGCATCGCTGGCCTTCCTCCGCATCGCGCTCGGGCTGGTGCTGTTCGGCTCGGTCGTGCGGTTCTGGGCCCGCGGCTGGATCGACGAGCTCTACGTCGCGCCGAGCACCTGGCTGCCGTACTGGGGCTTCGAGTGGCTCGCCCCCCTGCCCGGCCCCGCGATGCACGTCCTGTTCGCCGGCATGGCGTTCTGCGCTCTGCTGGTCGCCATCGGCCTGTGCTACCGCATCGCCGCGGTCGCGCTGCTCTTCGCCTTCACCTACGTCGAGCTGCTCGACGCCACCAACTACCTCAACCACTACTACCTCGTCAGCCTGCTGCTCGTCGGGGCCGTGCTCGCGCCGCTCGGTCGCGCGTGGTCGGTCGACGTGCTGCTGCACCCCAGCCTCCGCCGCGAGCACGTGCCGGCGTGGATGGTCGGCGCCGTGCGCCTTCAGCTCGGGCTCGTGTACGTCTTCGCCGGCATCGCCAAGCTGAGCCTCGACTGGCTCGTGCACGCGCAGCCGCTGCGGCTGTGGCTGTCGGCCCAGGCCGACGCGCCGCTCGTCGGTCCCCTGCTCGCGCTGCCTGCCTTCGCGCACGTGCTCTCGATCGCTGGCGCAGTGTTCGACCTCGCGGTGTTCCCCGCGCTGTGCTGGCGACGCACGCGGCCGTTCGCCTACGCCGGCGTCGTCGGGTTCCACCTCGCGACCGGTGCACTGTTTCCCATCGGCGTGTTCCCGGTGGTGATGATGGTGGCCACCACCGCGTTCTTCGCACCCGACTGGCCCCGCCGCCTGCTCGCGCGCAAGTGGCCGGCCCTCGCCGCGACCCGGCCGGCGCCGCTGCGTCGCCCCGGCGGCCGCGATGCAGTGCTCGGCGCGTGCGGGCTCGGGCTCTGGTTCGGCCTCCAGGTCGCGCTCCCGCTGCGCGGCTTCGCGTACGGCGGCGACGTGGGCTGGCACGAGCAAGGCCATCGCTGGGCGTGGCGCGTGATGGTGGTCGAGAAGCACGGCTTGCTCGAGTACCGTGTGGTCGAGCCCACGACCGGGCGCACGTGGCACGTCGACCCGGGCGACGAGCTCACCGAGCGCCAGCGAGCGATGCTCGCGGTGCAGCCCGATCTGATCCTCCGCCACGCGCACCGCATCGCGCGAAGGTGGCGCGAGGTCGGCCTCGACGTGCAGGTCTTCGCCGACGCGTTCGTCGCGTACGACGGCCGGCCGAGCACGCGCATGATCGACCCCACGGTCGATCTCGCCGCGCGAGCCGACGGGCTCGCGCCCTACGACTGGGTGCTGCCCGCACCCGCTGGAGATCCGCCATGAGCCGCCGCCTCGCCACCTTCGTGCTCACCGTGATCGCGTGCGCCCCGGCCGACGACGACGGCGACGCCGGCACGGGAGGCGACGACGCGAAGCCGGAGCTCGGCGACACGCCGCTGCCGGAGTGCGAGGGCTTCGTGTTCGCGCTGCAGCAGCTCGAGTCCGAGCTCGTGCTGCCCACGCCGAGCGCGGAGTTCGTGCGCACGCAGTACGTCGGCACCGGCATCGCCGGCGACGAGGAGACCCCGCAGGGCAACGCGACGCCGTTGCAACGATTCGTGCGCGCGGCCGACGCGGAGCTCGGGCGCGTCGAGGACGGCGTGCTGATCGACGACGCGGCGATCCTCGCGGACATCGAGGCCGGGGATCCGGTCGCGCTCACCGATGCGCTGTGGCGAATCCGCACCGTGGTCTCGCTGCAGGTGCGCGCGCGTCTGTTCGCCGTCGCGGAAGCGCAGCCCGAGGTCGACCGTGATCCTGCGCTGCTCTACGCGCTGTGGGACGAGGGCTACTGCCTCTGGGACGGCGCGCTGCGACCACTCGCGGCCCAGGCCGACGCGCTGCCGGATGCCCCGGCCTACGACGGGAGCTGGGAGGACGACATGGCCGCGGCCTTCGTCGACGGCCATGCCGGCATCGAGAGCGAAGAGGCCAGCTATGCGGTCGATCCGTGGGTGGTGAAGCCGGAGAAGCAGATCGCCGAGAAGAGCACGTTCGCGCTCGCCGAGCGGCTCGCGGTGTCGTTCGCGAGGGCGGCCCGCGACGGCGGCGACGCGCGACAGGCCGCCGCTGCGCGCGGAGCCGTGCGCATCCTCGAGGATCGTCTGCTCGGTCGCAACACGCCGGCCATCGCGTCGCTCGACGAGATGCTCACCGGCGATCCGGCGCTCATCGATCCCGATGTCGTGCAGCGCGAGATCGCGATCGCGTTCGTGAAGCGCGCCCGCAAGTACGCCGACGAGGCGGTGGCGCTCGGCGTGACCGGCACGGCCGACGGGCTGAAGGGCTGCTACGAGGGCATCATCTACACGCACGCCGTGCTGCCGCTGTGGGTGAAGCTCGTGCCGGGCACGGATCCCGGGGCGATCCTCTCGACGTGGGACGCGTACAAGACCGCGGTCACCGACGACGACATCGCCACCGCAAACGCGCGTTCGCAGGAGCTGGTCGCGGGCAACTGCGCGCTGCAGGCCGCGCTGGGCATCCCGGCGTGCACGGCGACCGACGACGCGCCCTGACCCGGGCGCGGTCGGCGGCGCGAGGCGTGAGCTAGCGGCGGATATCCATCGAGTGATTTAGGCTAATTTTTGTTGCGCGTAGCCTAATTTCTAGGCCACAAGCTCTTCATGACGCGCGAGCAAGTCGAGTCCCACGAGCGCCCCCGCCTTCGCGACTTCCTGGAGCTGCATTACGACCAGCTCGAGGAGATGAACCTCGAGGCGAAGCGGCAGCGGGTCGAGCGCGTCCCGGCCGACCAGGTCCGCGAGCAGCGCGTCCGCTACCTGACCGACGAGAAGCGCATCAAGGCGGTCACCGTGTGCTTCGCCGACCTCGAGGGTCGGCTGCACATGCTCGACTACGACAAGAAGTTCCTGCTGCGCACGATGGACAACCTCACCTTCGACGGCTCGTCCGTGCGTGGGTTCTCGCAGCAGTCGGAGTCGGATCTGCGGCTCGCGATCGACTGGCCCGCGTTCTGGTGGCTGCCCTCCGACGTGTTCGGCCCGGGCAAGGTGCTCGTGTTCGCCGACGCGAACGCGCAGGACGGCTCGCCCTACCCCGCGGATCTGCGCTCGCGCCTCAAGCAGTACACGCGCGAGCTCTTCGCCAAGAACAAGACCGTCGCGCAGGTCGCGATGGAGATCGAAGGGTTCCTGTTCCGCGGCACCGATGCCGAGCAGAAGTTCACCGAGACCAGCACGTTCGAGTTCATCTCGACGGGCGGCTACTACCACTCGCTGCCGGGCGACGATCTCCGCCGCTTCATCGACGCCGCCGCCGAGGCGCAGCGGGCGATGGGCTTCTCGAACGAGAAGGACCACCCCGAGGTCGCGCCGTCGCAGTTCGAGATGAACTACAGCTACGCCGAGGCGGTCATCGCCTGCGATCAGGTGCTGCTCTACAAGCTGCTGTGCCGGCAGGTCGCGCAGAACCACGGCATGACGGCGAGCTTCCTGCCCAAGCCGGTCACGGGCGTGAACGGCAGCGGCATGCACACGAACATCTCGCTCGCGCAGGGCGGCAAGAACATGTTCCACGACAAGGAGGGCGAGAGCGGGCTGTCCGCGTGGGGCTGGGAGTTCATCGACCGCATCCTCAACAGCGCCGGCGATCTGTGCCTGCTCTTGAACTCCAGCGTGAACTCGTATCGCCGGCTCGACCCGCACTACGAGGCCCCGAACCAGATCAAGGCGTCGGCCACCGATCGCGGCTCGATGGTCCGCATCCCGCTCGGCAACGAGAACTCGGCGCGCATCGAGGTGCGCTCGATCGCCCCGGACGCGAATCCGTACCTCGCAGTGTACGCGCTGCTCAAGACCGGACTCGAGGGCCCGAGCTCGGATCCGGATCCGAACAAGCGCGCGCGTACGCGCTTCCTGCCCGACAACATCCACGACGCGCTGCGCCTCTTCAAGGGCAGCCGCACGATCACGGAGCTGCTCGGTGAAGGCGTGCAGTCGCGCTACGCGGACGTGAAGCTGGCCTCGGCCGAGCGCTGCCCGAAGGCACTGGGCAGCCTCATCAAGCGCGCCGAGGTGCAGTTCCACCACGAGGTGACGAACCAGCACCTGTGGAACCGCTTCTAGCGGCGGACGCGTGCTTCAGTGCTGCGCCGCCGGCCCTTGCTTGCGTGCGCAGCTCGACACGCCGAAGAGCGTGTAGATCGGGCAGCTGCCGATCAGCCCGGTCAGCAACGGGATCAGCCCGAGCCAGCCCCACGCGGTGCGTGGGCCGAAGAACACGATGGTCAGCAGGCCGAGCCCGAGCACGACTCGGGCGATGCGATCGAACGCGTGCTCGTTCCGCGGGAACATGTTCATGGCGGTCACTCCGTGGGGGTCTGTTCCGAGCATGGCCCCGCACGCGTCGCCACGCTCGCGCAGCGATCCCGCCGCGCCGTCGGCGTAGCGCGCATCCTGTGCGCGTCGCCGCACCATGCCCGACGAGCGTCGGCTCAGTTGATCGCCAGCGTGTAGTTGCCGGTCTGGTTGTTGTAGCCGTCGATCACCACCAGCACGGTCTCGCCGGCCGACAGGTTCACGCTCAGCTCGGATTGCAGGCCCACGGCGTCGTCGTCGCAGGCCAGCTGCGCGCCGGTGCAGTCGGGCGACTGCAGCGTCAGCACCGTGTCGTAGCTCGAGCCGACCAGCGAGAACGTGTAGCTGCCCGCCGCCGGGGCCGTCCACCCGTAGGCGATGTCGGGTCCGTCGGTGGCCTGGCAGCTCGCCGACCAGCTGTCGCTCGCGCCCGCCGTGGTCCCGGATGCGACGTTGCCGGTCGCGCTCCCCAGATCTCCACCCTCGGCACACGAGAAGTCGACCGCTGCGCCCTCGTTGACGTCGAGCACGTAGTTGCCGGTCGCGCCCATGTAGCCCTCGATCGCGATCAGCACCTGCTCGTCGGCCGCGAGGTCCATCGTGATCGACGAGGTCAGCACCCCCGCGATCACGTCGTCGTTGCACGCGAGCTCGCTGCCGTCGCAGTCCGGATCGAAGATCGCCATCGCCGTGTCGTAGCTGCTGCCGGACAGATCGAACGTGTAGGTGCCCGCCGAGGGGGCCCTCCACAGGTACACGTCGTCGACGCCACCACCGCTCCCGCAGCTGATCACGAGGTCGTTGCTCGCGCCCACCGTCGTGCCCGATGCGACGGCGTTGCCGGTCGCTTCGCCGAGGTCGCCGTCGCTGCACGGGAGCACCGGCGGGCCGCTCTCGGAGCTCTCCATCGGTGGAGACCCGCTCGAGCTCTCCTCGGCCGCTGCGGTCGACTCACCGCTCGTCGACGCCTCGCCCGTCGACCCACCGCTCGTCGATGCATCCGTCGGATCCGTGTCTGGACCCGCGGTCGTCTCGGGCTGCAGCGTCGGATCGCTGGGATCGCTGGGATCCTTCGTCGTGCTGCCCTCGTCCGTCGTCGGACTGGGCGTGCCCGAGCTCTCGCTGGTCTGCGCGGTGACGCTCCCGAAGGTGCCCGCCGTGAAGTTCTGCTCGTCGAGCGTCGCCGTCGAACAGCCCGCCATCAGCACCACCGGCGCCACGACCCATCGCATTCCAGCAATCTAGCAGCCCCGGGCGCGCCGAGCGACCACCCGGGGTCGTTCGGACGCGGAGCTCACGCGAGCATGGTGAGCGGGCGCTCGAGCAGGCCGCGCAGCGTCGCGAGGAAGCGCGCGCCCATCGCCCCGTCCATCACGCGGTGATCGCAGGACAACGTGACGCGCATGCGCTTGCCGGGCACGAGCTGGCCGTCCTTCACGACCGGCTCGTCGGCGATGCCCCCCACCGCCAAGATGGCGCCCTCGCCGGGGTTCACCACCGCGGCGAACGCCTCGATGCCGAACATGCCGAGGTTGCTCACCGTGAACGTGCTGCCCGTCATCTCGGCAGGGTCCAGCTTCTTGTCGCGCGCGCGCGTGCCGAGCTCGCGGGCGGCCGCCGCGATGTCGCGCAACGACTTGTGCTCGGCGTTGCGCACGACGGGCACGATCAGCCCTTCGTCGAGCGCCACGGCGATGCCGAGATGGATCTCGCCGCGACGGACGATCGTCTCGCCGTTCCAGTACGCGTTGATCTCGGGATGGGCGACCAGCGCACGCGCGCACGCGAACAGCACGAGGTCGTTGTAGGAGATCTTGATCTCCGCGGCGCCGAGCTCCTCGCGCAGCGCCACCGCCTTCGCCATGTCGATGGCGATGGTGAGGTAGAAGTGCGGGATCTCGGCGTTCGCCTGCGCCATGCGGCGCGCGATCGCCTTGCGCATCTGCGACAGCTTCATCACCGTGTCGCCCTTCGGCGCCGCGGTGGTGGTGGTCGTGGTCGCGCGGGGCTTCGCGGCCGCGCGCTCGACGTCGTCCTTCACGACGCGGCCGTGCGGGCCCGTGCCCTCGATCTCGCCGAGCGGCAGCCCGTGCTCGCGGGCGAGCCGACGTGCGAGCGGCGACGCAGCGACGCGACCGTCGTCCCTCGGCGTCGCGGCCGCGGCCTCGCGAGGCGCTGCGCCGTTGCTGCCCGCCTCGGGCTTCGCCGCCGCCTCGGGCTTCGCCGCAGCCTCGGGCTTCGCCGCCGCCTCGGGCTTCGCCGCCGCCTCCGGCTTCGCCGCAGCCTCGGGCTTCGCCGCCGCCTCGGGCTTCGCCGCCGCCTCGGGCTTCGCCGCGCTGCCGCCCTTGCCCGCACCCGCGAGCGCGGCCTTCGGATCCTCGCCCGCCTGGCCGAACACGGCGATCGGCGCCCCGATCGGCAGCGCTTGTCCTTCCGCCGCGACGAGCTCGAGCACGACGCCGGCGTCGAACGACTCGAACTCCATCGTCGCCTTGTCGGTCTCGATCTCGGCGATCACCTGCCCGCGCTTCACCTTGTCGCCGGGCGCGACGTGCCACTTCGCGATGACACCCTCTTCCATGGTGTCGCTGAGCCGAGGCAATGAGACGACCGTGGCCATGCTGGCGTTCCTCTGCAGGACCCGCGCGCGGGTCAGACCTTGCGATAGGCGACCTCGCGGATCGCCTCGAGCCCCTTCTGCGCGGTCGGCAGCACCAGCTGCTCGAGATTCTCCGCGTAGGGCATGTTGAGATCCTCGTAGCAGACCCGCAGGACCGGCGCGTCGAGATCGTCGAACGCGAGCCGCTGGATGCGATCGCTGATCTCCGCACCCGTGCCGCCGTAGGGCCAGCCGTGATAGATGAGCACGACGCGGTTCGTCTTGCGCACGCTCGTGAGGATCGCTTCGTCGTCGAGCGGCCGCAGCGTGCGGAGATCGATGACCTCGCAGTCGAGCCCCTCGGCGGCCGCGAGCTCGGCGGCCGCGAGCGCGATCGACACGCCCTGGCCCCACGTGATCACGGTGACCCCGCTGCCGGACCGCTTGATGTCGGCCTTGCCGATCGGGATCAGGTACTCGTCCTCGGGCACCTCGCCCTTGACCGAGTACATGATCTCGCTCTCGAAGAAGATGATCGGGTTGTCGTCGCGGATCGCCGACTTGAGCAGGCCCTTGGCGTCGTAGGGCGTCGCGACCGACACCACCTTCACGCCGGGGAAGCCGCAGTAGAAGCTCTCGAACGCCTGGCTGTGCGTCGAGCTCAGCATGTGCGCCGCCGCGTTGGGCCCGCGGAACACGATCGGCAGCGTGAACTGCCCGGCCGAGAGCTGGCGCAGCTTCGCCGCGTTGTTGAGGATCTGGTCGAACGCGACCGCGGAGAAGTTGAAGGTCATGAACTCGACGATCGGCCGCAGCCCGGCCATCGCCGCGCCGATGCCGATGCCGGCGAAGCCCGACTCGGCGATCGGGGTGTCGACGACCCGCTTCTCGCCGTACTTCGCGAGCAGGCCCTCGGTGACCTTGTACGCGCCGTCGTAGTAGCCGACCTCTTCGCCGATCACGAACACGCGATCGTCGCGGGCCATCTCCTCGTCGATCGCATGCTTGAGCGCTTCACGGATCTGCAGCGTAGCCATGTTCAGTATTCGTCGCCGACGAGCTGGTTCTTGAAGCGGTGCTCGGGGTCGGGCTGCGGGGATTCGTCGGCGAACGTCATCGCCGCATCCATCTCGGCGATGATGCGGGTGTCGATCGCCTCGAGCTCGGTGTCGCCGAGCCCGCGCTTGCGCAGATCCTGCTCGCAGTTGTGCAGCGGATCGCGGGTGCGCCAGCTCTCGATCTCGTCCTTCGTGCGGTACTTGCCCGGGTCCGACATGCTGTGGCCGCGGAAGCGGTACGTGAGCAGCTCGAGCAGCGCCGGCCGCTGCTGATCACGCGCTGCCGCGATCGCCTCGCCGAGCCGCTGCCGGGTCTCGCGCACGTCCTGCACGACGAAGCGATCGCTCGCCAGCGCCCACCCGGGTGCGCGCAGCGTGAGATCGTCGACCGGGCTCTGCCGCCGCAGCGGCGTGCCCATCGCGTACATGTTGTTCTCGATCACGAACACGATCGGCAGGCGCCACAGGCCCGCGAGGTTCATGCCCTCGGCCGTCGCGCCGATGTGCATCGCGCCCTCGCCGAGGAAGCACAGCGTGACCGCACCGTCGCCGCTGTACTTGCTGGCGAACGCGTGCCCGGCCGCGACCGGTACGTGGCTGCCGACGATCGCGTAGCCGCCCCAGAGGCCCTTGTCCTTCGCGAAGAAGTGCATCGATCCGCCGACGCCGCCGACGAGGCCGGTGGCCTTGCCGTACAGCTCGGCCATGCACGCGTTCGCGTCGCAGCCGAGCGCGATCGCGAAGCCGTGATCGCGGTACGTCGTGACGACGCGATCGCCTTTCTTCAGGTTGGCCGCGGTGGCGACGGCGATCGCCTCCTGGCCGATGTAGAGGTGCAGGAAGCCGCTGATCTTGCCTTGCGTGTAGGCGCGGGCCGCCGACTCCTCGAACCTGCGGATCCGCAGCATCTCCGTGTAGAGATGCTGGAGATCGGCGAGCTCGTCGGGGCCTGCGGTCGCCTCCGGCGCTGCGCGCAGCTTGGTCTCGGCCTTCGCGGCTGTGTCGCGGCTCACTCGGAACCTCGCATCGGGACGCGCAGGCTAACACCTCCGCCGGAGCATGGCACCCTGGTATGTTCCGCCCATGTCCGGAGTCGATCGCCACGTGCCCAGTCGTGCCACGCAGGGCCTCGGCGCCTGGGCGCCGTCCTCCGTCGCCGAGCGCATCCTCGGCGGCCAGCTCGACGCGCTCGCGCCCGCAGGCCTCCAGGCGTACCTCGCGGGCGACGTCGACGCCTGGGAGCTCATCGCCGCGGCCGGCCGCGTTCGCAGCGCACGCTTCGGCAACCGCGTGCACCTGTGCTCGATCATCAATGCGAAAGAGGGCGGGTGCCCGGAGGACTGCGGCTTCTGTGCGCAGTCGAAGCACTACGACACCCACGTGAAGCCGGCCAAGTTCACCCCGATCGACGAGATCGTGCGGTCGAGCCGCGTGGCCGCCGAGCGCCACGCGTCGGCGCTGGGGCTCGTCACCGCGACGCGCGGGCTCGAGGACGACGGGTTCGGCCTCGACCACATCGTGCGGGGCATCCGTGCAGTGCGCGAGACGGGCGTCACCGAGGCGCATGCCTCGCTCGGCTTCCTCTCCGAGCAGGCGCTCGATCGCCTGGTCGACGCGGGCCTCACCGAGCTCAACCACAACCTCGAGACCGGTCGCGAGTACTTCGGGAAGATCGTCACCACCCACACCTACGACGAGCGCATCGCGACGATCCGACTCGCGAAGAGCCGCGGGCTGCGCACGTGCGTCGGAGGGATCTTCGGCATGGGCGAGGCGATCGCCGACCGCGTCGATCTCGCGACGAACCTGCGCGAGCTCGACGTCGACGAGGTGCCGATCAACTTCCTCGTCGGCATCGAGGGCACACCGCTCGCGCAGGCCGAGCCGCTCTCGCCGATGGAGATGCTGCGCATCATCGCGGCCTACCGGCTGTTCCTGCCGCGGCAGAACATCTTCATCGCCGCGGGGCGCATGCACCTCGGGCAGCTCGTGCCGATGATGTTCGCGGCCGGGGCCTCGGGCATGATGATCGGCGACTTTCTCACCACCGCGAATCGCAGCGTCGACGACGACCTGCGCATGCTCGACGAGCTCGGGCTCGTGCCGATGTCGTGCGGCAGCGAGCGTCCCGAGCTGGCGGTGCGCGAAGAGGTGGCGCCGCCGCCTCCCGGGGTCCGGCGCCTGCCGATCGTGGCGTGAGCCGTCGCCCCGCGTGGCGCCGCGGGTGACGCCACGCACGGGCTGCAGCCCGGCCCGAAGCGCGCGCAGGGATGGTTCCCGCCGCACGCAAGCCGTGCGCGCGCGGACGAACCGTGCGCACGCGGAACTGCTCGCTTGCACCGCGGCCCGGCTTTGGTGTTAGGTTGCTCGAAATGCGTGACAGCCTGCGCTTCCGTCAACGGCTCGTGATCGCAGTCGGCCTGCCCGCCCTCGCGGCGCTCGCATGCGATGGCGGTGCATCGACTCCGGCCAAGGGCGACGGCGAGGTCGCGAAGAACGACAAGGCCGATCGCAAGTCCAAGCCGAAGAACCCCAAGGAAGCGAAGGAGCGCGACCGCGGCGTGCGGCCGCGTCCCCGCATCGGCAAGGACGAGAAGGACGACAAGGATCTCGAGGCCGAGGGCGACGAGGCCGACGAGGCCAAGCAGCGCATCGAGGCGAAGCCGTCGCTCGCCAAGCCGAGCCACGTGTCGACGCAGGGCCCGAGCGGCGAAGGACCGGCGCCCACCGATCCGCGCATGGCTCCGGTGCCGGGCGATCCGCCGTTCATCGACGGCTACAACCCCGAGGAAGAGACCTGCCCGTCCGGGAACTGGTGCGGCACGATCGAGACCGCGACGGTCATCGCGCCGAAGGGCGATGCGGCCCCGAAGAAGCTCGACTGCCCGGCGCGCATCGTCGGCGCCCACGAGCCCTCGCCGATCAAGGGCAAGGCCTACGAGGGGCTGTCGGACAAGAAGCAGACCCAGGGCGCGCTCAACGAGCACGGCACCGAGCTGGCCCGTGCGGCCGGCAAGAAGGATGCGTGCTGCTACCACTGGTTCGAGTACTGCAGCGGCCGTCCGCTGCTCGACGGCAACGAGAGCGTCGTCGCGCAGCCGCGCGCGGGCTCGGCGTGGATCGATCCCGACGTCGAGCCCATCCTCGAAGCGCTGTCCGACGAGGCCAAGACCGCGCTCGCACGCGCGTGGCTCGACGATGCGCTGCGCGAGCACGCGAGCATCGCGTCGTTCTCGCGCGCGACGCTCGAGCTGCTCGCGCTGGCCGCTCCGCCGGAGCTCGTCGAGGCCTGCCAGCACGCGGTGCTCGACGAGATCGACCATGCGCGACGGTGCTTCGCGCTGGCCAGTGCGTACGCCGGCCGGGCGATCGGGCCGGGGCCCCTGCCCGCGCTCTCGCCCCGCGATCACGATCTCGCCGCGCTCGCGCTCGAGACCTTCGTCGAGGGCTGCGTCGGCGAGACGGTCGCGGCGCTCGTGGCCGAGCGCGCGCTCGGGGTCGCCACCGACGAGACGGTGCGCGCGACCCTGCGCGTCATCATCGAGGACGAGTCGCGACACGCGGCGCTCGCGTGGCGCACGATCGGCTGGGCGCTCGCGCAGGGCGGCGCGCCGGTCGTGGCCGCGCTGTCGCAGATGCTGGACGCACCGCCGGTGGTCGAGCCGGGCGATCGTCCGGTGCGCAGCGCGGCGCTCTCTCGCATGCTCGCGGCCCACGGCCGCCTGGACGAGCGGATGCTCGCGCAGACGGTCCGCGACGCGTGGCAGGACATCATCGCGCCGATGCTGCGCAGCATGCTGGGCCGCCGCGCGACGGAAGAAGCCGCGACGCGGGCGTGATCCCGCGCGGCGCTCCGCCGCGACTCGACAGCGATCCCCGCGCGGTCGATGATCGCGCGGGCGCATGACCCAGCTCGACGCACTCTTGCGCACGCTGGCGATCGAGCTGCCCGTCGCGCTGGTGTGTCTGTGGCTGCTCGACCGCGCGCAGCTGCGTGCCCTGGGCTGGCGCGCCCCGGTGGTGGTGCTCGCGGCGAGCCTGCTGACCCATCCCTTCGCGTGGTGGACCAACAAGTCGCTGGTCGGCGTGCTCGAGTTCTGGACGCGGGTGACGATCATCGAGCTCGCGGTGGTGGCGATCGAGGCGGCGATCCTGCACTGGATGCTGACGGTGCGCTGGCGCGCGGCGCTGCCCACCGCGCTGGTGATGAACGCGGCCTCCTTCGGCTTCGGCCTGTGGTGGATGTGGCGCTGAAGGTCAGTCGCGGCGCGCTTCGGGTGCGCGCGGCCAGCCGGCGAGCACCAGTGCGAGCGCAGGGAACTCGGCCCACGCGTGCACGCCGGCGAGCGTGCCGTACCACGCGCGCGCGCCTGCGAAGTCGACCGCGTAGGCGAGCGCGAGGCAGGCACCCGCCGCAACGACGAGCGTGATCCAGCGACCCGACACGTGGCAGCGTGCCGGTGCGCTGCGATCGAGCGCCCGCGGCAGCACCAGCAGCACGCCCACGTAGTGCGCGCACTGCAGATACGCGCACGCGCTGAAGGCGTGCAGCGCCGCCATGGGATCGGCGAAGAAGGACTCGGGCAGGAACGCGCGCATGTGGCCGTCGAGCGGGCCCACGTCGAGCAGCATCGCCTCCGGCGCAGCGAGCCCGAGCGCGTGCAGGCCGGCGAAGGGCAGCCCGCTGGCGATGACCAGCGGCACGACCACGAAGACCAGCGCGCCGATCGCTGCGGCGCGCCGGCGCTGCCGGGGCTCGAGCGCGTCCGTCACGAGCGGCCACGGAGCGAGGTTGTGCAGCACCGCGGCGACCAGCAGCGCGTGCATCGGCGAGATCGCGAGGCCCACCACGAGCGCGAGCAACACGGCGAGGCCGATCGCGCCGCGCTTCGGCCCCGCACGCACGAGCCCGGGCAGCATCACGCCGACGAGCCCGACCGCGATCGCCAGCTCGGCCGCGTGCTGGGCCGGACGCGGCACGACCTGCAGGTTGGCCGCGATGCGCAGCGCGAGCACGGCGGCGAGGCCGAGGCCGACCACGAACGGCGTGACGCCGCGCAGTCGTTCGCGGTAGCGGGCGTCGATGATGCGCAGCTCGACGATCGCGTGGGCGATGCCGAAGCACGCCAGCGTGATCGCGTAGGTCGCGAGCGGCAGCGCGACCGCACCGAGCGCGGCGACCGCGAGCAAGAGCGCGATCGCTCGGCTCCGGATCACCGCACCGACCGCCGCCGGGCCAGCGCGAGCAACCCGAGCCCGAGCGCGAAGCTGGCGAGCGACGCCGGCGCGGGCTCGATCGTGCAGCCCTTGTCCTTCGCATCGGTGGCCGGCTTCGCCTCGACGGCCGCCGCAGTCTTCGTCTCGACGACGGTCGCCTTGGTCGGCGCAGGCGCGGCGGGAGTCTCGACCGCGGCGGGCACCGCCTTCGCGTCGGGCGTCGGCTCCGGCACGGCCGTCGGCTCGGGCTCCGCCTTCGCGTCGGGCTTCGCATCCACCTTCGCATCGGGCTTCGCGTCCGTCTTCGCAGGCTCGTCGGGCGCCTTGTCCTTCGTCGCGACCGACACGCACCGCCGACAGCTGCGATCGGTCGCGACCGGCTTGCCGGAGCTGTAGTCGATGCCCTCGCACTTCGCCTCGCGGCACACGCCGCGACCTCCGTCGTAGGTGCAGTCGCTGCCGAGCGCACGGCCTTCGCACACGTCCTCGGCGGTGGCGACGTCGTCGGCCCACGCCGACGCGGGCACCAGGCACAACGCGGCGGCGAGACGGAGCTTGGCGATCATCTGCCCGCGATCCTGCCACAGCCCGCGCGTGAGAGCGGCGTGCCGCGTGCGATCGCCCGGTCGATGCACCCCGCCGCCGCGAGCTCCTTCGCCGTGCCCGGCAGGCCCGCGGCGAGCCGCGCCCGCGCCGACGCGAGCAGCTCGTGCGCACGCGCCCCGGTGCCCAGCAGGATCGCCGTCGTGATCTCGATGCGCGCGCGCAGCACGGGCTCGGCGCCGTGATCGGCGATCGCCCGCGCACGCTCGGCGAGCGCGAGCGCCTCGGCGGGTGCGCTCGGAGCCAGTGCGCGCGCCAGCATGTCGAGCGTCGCGGCGATGTGCGGATGCTCGGCGGGCAGCGCCGCCTCGAACGCTGCCAGCGCGCGGCGCAGCACCGGCACCGCATCGGCATGTCGACCCGCCGAGACCAGCGCGCCACCCTGCCCGACGTCCGCGATCGCCACCTCGGTGTGCGCTTCACCGAGCACCGCGACCAGATCGGCGCGCGCACGACCGAGCGTCGCGATCGCCTCCTTGGTGTGCCCGAGCGCGTCCTGCAGGTTGCCGAGCGAGATCCGCACGCGCGCCACGTCGGCGTCGCCCTCCCCGAGCGCGGCGGTCTGCACGATCAACGCGCGCTCGTAGTCGGCGAGCGCACCGGCCTCGTCGCCGATCAGCTCGCGCGCCACACCGCGGTTGTGCAGCGCGCGGCCGGTCGCGGCCGAGCGCGGATCCTCGCGCTCACGCAGCTCGAGCGCGCGCGCGTGGTAGGCGAGCGCGAGCGCGGGTGGCCCCTGCTCCTCGAGCACGATCGCGAGGTTCTGCAGATCGCCGGCGAGCTGCGGCGAGTCCGGCCCGAAGATCTCGACGTCGATCGCGAGCGCGCGTTCGTAGTGCTCGCGGGCCGCGACCGCATCGCCGAGGTCGTGCGCGGCGACGCCGAGGTTGACCTCGACACCCGCGACGTCGGGGTGCACGGGTCCGAGCGCCGCCACGAGGATCGTCTGCGCGCGCTGCCAGTACGCCAGCGCGTCGCGGGCCCGCGCCTGCCGTCGCGCGACGCGGCCGAGCCCCTGCAGCGAGGCCGCGACCTCGATCGACGCGGGGCCGTAGGCCTGCTCGCGCAGCGCGAGGGCCCGCTCGTGCAGCGCCTGCGCACGCTCGGGCTCGTCCTGCACCTCGTGCACGCGCGCCTCGTACTCGAGCACGAGCGAGCGCATCTCCGGCGGATCACCGAGCCGCAGCAGCACGGCCTCGGCTGCGCGCACGATCGCATGCGCGGCCTCGAACTTGCGCGCACGCACGCCCTCGACCCCGACGAGCAAGGCCATCGCGCGCAGCATCGTCGCGTCGTCGCGGGCCGCCCCCGCCCAGCCTACGGCGTCCCACAGCGCCGGGGCAGCCTCGGGATCGCCGAGGTTCGCCCGCACGTAGCCGCGACGCAGCGCCGTCTCGGCGCGCACCGGCGCATGCTCGACATCGGCGATCGACGTCTCGACCTCGTCCGCGACGGCGAGCGCCTGCGGGTGACGACCGGCCTGCTGCAGCGCGAAGGCCTGGGCGAGCCGGTCGCGCGCGCTCGCGATGCGCTCGCGCGTCGCAGCGTCGTCGGGCAGCGGCACCGCCTGCTGCAGCTCCGCGACGTCCGCACAGGGCTCGAGTCGCGGCAGCTCCTCCACCGCCGCCGCGACGCGATCGACCGCGGCCGCATCCGGCAGCGCCGACCACACGCCCACGATCGAGTCGAGCGCGCGCCGCTTGCGATCGAGGCAGGCCATGCGCAGATCGAAGGTCACCGGGGATTGCTCGTTGCGCACGCGGCTGGCCTCGCAGGCGTCGCGCCAGCCGGCCACGAAGGCGTCGGCGTAGTCGTCGAGCCGCGCGACGACGCGATCGGCCGCCGCCTCGCCGCGCCCGGGCGCCAGCGCGACGAACGAGCGCCGCAGCGCGTCGCGGTCGGCCTCGTCCCACGCGTCTGCGAGCGAGCGCTCGGCCCCCTCGCACGGCGCCGCCGCCTCGTCGCGCTGCGTGAGCACGAGCGGCACCGCGAGCGCGCCCATCACCGCGGCCCCGAGCGCGACGCGACCGCGGCTGCGGACCGGCGGCTCGATGGCGTGGACCAGTGCCTCCATGTCGACGAAGCGATCGGCGGGATCGGGCGACAGACCTCGCACGAGCGCCCGCCGGATCCGCTCGGGCACGTCGGCCCGCGTCGGCGTGCGCACGATGCCGGCCTCGACGGCCGCCGCGAGCTCGGCTGCCGTGCGCCCCGCGAACGGCAGCTCGCCGTAGAGCGACTGCCAGAGCGCGACACACCAGGAGAACTGATCGCTGCGCGCATCGACGGCGGCGCCCGCGTACTGCTCGGGCGACATGTACGCGGGCGTGCCGAGCAGCGTGCCGGACTCGGTGAGCTGCGTGCCCTCGCGCCCGCTGGTCGCCTCGGGTGGACGATCGCCGTCGGGCTCGTGGTCGCGGCGCGCGAGCCCGAAGTCGGTCACCACCACCCTCGTTCCACCCTCGCCGACCAGCACGTTGGTCGGCTTCACGTCGCGGTGCACGATGCCGGCCGCGTGCGCGGCCTGCAGCCCGCGCGCGGCCTCGACGAACAGCGCGACCGTGCGAAGGGCGGAAGGCTTCGTCGCGGCGAGGTGACCGGCGAGCGTGTCGCCCTGCACGTACTCCATCGCGACGAACACGTGGCCCTCGTGCACGCCGACGTCGAACACGGTCACCACGTTGCGGTGGGACAGCCGCGCCATCGCCTGTGCCTCGCGACGCAGTCGCTCCGACGCGCGCTCGGGGTCACGGGTGGTCACGCCGCGCAGCAGCTTGATCGCGACCTTGCGATCGAGCTCGGGATCGTAGGCGAGCAGCACCACGCCCATGCCGCCCTCGCCCAGCCGCTCGAGCACGAGGTAGCGGCCGATCGCACCGCCGCGCGCCGGCACGGCGTCCTGCAGCGCCACCGCCACCGGCGTCGGCGCCGGCGCACCGCCTCGGGTCGAGCCCTGGCCGCGCGCCCACGCCCCGACGAGCTCGTGGCACGTCGGACAGCCGTCGATGTGCGCGTCGACCTCGCCGCGCTCGTGCTCGCCGAGCTCGCCGAGCACGAACGCCGCGACCACGCTGTCGCCGAGGTGCTCGCTCGCCTGCACGCCGGCTCCGATCATCGCCCTTGCCGGCGTCCGGCTCAACCAGCACGGCTCCTCGCGCGCGTCAGCCCTTGCCGACGACGCGCCGGAGCACCACGCGATCGCTCGGTGCGTCGCTCGAGAGGTCGGACTCCAGCGTCACGATGACCTCGAACTTCTCGAACGCCGACGTCGCCAGGAGGTCGCCTTCGCGGCTGTCCTCGTCGTACTCGATGCGGCCGAGCTTCGCGATGCCGTGGCCGGGCACGGCGATCCACGCCACGTAGCCCTGCATCGCGGGGTCGATGCGTCGCGGCGGCGCGAGGTGCTCGATGTGCATGCTGAGCTCGCGCAGGTCGGTCTTGTTCACGCGCACCGTCAGATCGGCACGGCCGGCGTAGTTCGGCGGCTCGGTCTCCATCCGATAGCGGCTCGCGCACCCGGTGGCGAGCGAGAACAACGCGAAAGCCAGGCCGAGCGTGCGGTGGGTCGTCGTTTTCATCGTCGTGTACGCAGGTCTTCGACGGACCGGGGTCCGGCAGGACGTGGGCCCGCTCGAAAACGCCGTGTAAGCCGCAGCGCGCGCAGCACCGCTCATCGCAGCAGCGGACGACAGCGGATCGCGAGGTGGATCGTCTGCGCGACGCGGCCGAGCATGAACGCCGCCAGCGCCGCGAGGATGCCGGCGCCGGGCGGCCAGCGCACGAACACGACCAACAGCGCCGCGGTGACGATCGCGAACACGACGACCGACTCGCTGACGGCGCGGGTGCTCCGCGATGCGACGAGCACGCCCTGATACCAGCTCTGCAGCACGCGCGAGGCCGGCACCGGCGCGATGATCCACAGCCCGATGCCGCCGAGCGCCGCGAGCTCGTCGGGCAGTGCGGCCACGTGCGACATCCACAGCCACGACAGCGGCGTCGCGGCCATCGTGAGCACGACCGCGGTCATCACGGCGGCGAGCCCGAGGCTGAAGCGCTGCAGCTGCGCACGCGCACCGTCTCGCCGCCACAGCGCGACGACCACTTCGTTGAGCGCCAGTCCCGGGGCCGAGAGCACGAACGACAGACCGTTGAGCACGGGCCAGAGCGCGAGCGAGGCCAGCACCTCGGGCATGCGGGCCAGCGTCGCGGTCCCGAGCGGCTGCACGAGCAACGTGACGAGCGGCGTCATCGCGAGCGGCACGTAGAAGCTCCAGAACGCGCGACCGCGCAGCGGCGGCTGACTGGCGTCGTCGGTCTGCAGCCGCTCGCGCACGACCGAGCGGACGCGCAATGCCGCATAGATGCCCTCGACGATGACTCCGCTCGACAGCGCGACGGCGGCGACGACGACCCCGGGTGCGTCCAGCATCGCGCCGATCGCGAGCGCCGACGCGTTGCTGCCCAGCCGCAGGCCGGTGCCGAACCCGACCGCGCGCGCGTGGCCGAAGCGGATCAGGATGCCCTGGTTGAAGCGACGCCACGCGATCGCCCACGACCACGGCAGCACGAGCGCGAGCCCGAGGCGCGCGGTCGAGAGCACCGGCTCCGGGACACCGATGAGCCCGCCGACGACGAGCCCGTACATCGGCGTGGCGACGAGCACGACGTGCAGCACCGTGAGCGTCGCGCCGGCGCGGTGCGTGAACCGCTGCAGCGCGCGATGGCTGGCCCGGTCGCGCACGAGCTCGGTCGACGCGGCGAGCAGCATGATGATCGGGGCCTCGATCACCAGCGCGAACGCGAACACGACGCCGCCCCAGGCCGCGAGGTGCGTCTGGGGATCGCCGAGCCGAGCGACCACCGCCGCGATCGCGGGCTGCTCGGCGGACATCAGCAGCCACGACGCGGCGAGCGGCCACCACGAAGCGATCACCACGCTCCGCGAGACCGCGCCGTCGCCGGTGCTCACAGGAACGGGCGCAGCGTGGTGATCAGGTTCGGCACCGCGGCGGCGACGTGCTCGCGCGCGCTGCCGCGCAGCCGCTCGTAGGTCTTCTTGATGGTGGCGTTCTTCGCCTTCTGGGCCCGCGCGTCGGTGACCGACAGGAGCGCATCGGCGATCTCCGAGCGATGGCCCTCGGCCCACGTCGCGAACTTGTCGCCCTCGCGCTCGTACATCGGCTGCATCGCGGCGGCGAAGTCGGGCAGCAGCGACTCGACGACCTGCGCGACGAAGCCGGGCTTGATGGCCTTGATGACGGCATAGCCGGCCTTGACCGCCATCCCGGACAGCCCGCCCTTGGAGGCGACCTCGCGATCGATGAGATCGACACAGGCGGCGACGACCTTGGGGCGGACCTCGGGAGCAGTGAGCTTGTCGACCAGCGTGGACATCGGTGCGCGACGCTTGCCGATTTCGGCTGCGGCCGCAAGCGCCGCGGCGTGCGCTGGGGGATGCGTGCGCGGTGCCGGGCGGCTTATGATTCGGCCGTGCCACGGCCACGCGATCTCGCTGCCCTGCTCGCGATCGTCGCCGCCGTCGCCTGCCAGTCGGCCGCGCCCACCGACGCTCCGGTGGGACATGCGAGCGTCGACGCCGACCACCCCGCGAGGGCGACCGAAAAGGACACGATGCCCGCAGCATCTGCACGCGCGATCCCGATCGAGGACGTCGCACGCTATCCCCTGCCGGGCACCGCGAAGGTCCCGTCGATGATCCGCGCGGACCCGAGCGGGACGCTGGTCAGCTACCTCTTCAGCGAAGATGGATCGCTCACGCGGCAGCTCTACGCGCACGATCCGAAGTCCGGGGAGCGGCAACCGCTGTTCACGCCGCCCGGCGAGGGCACGACCGAGGACAACATCTCGCTCGAGGAGAAGCTGCGGCGCGAGCGGATGCGCGAGCGCGGGCTCGGCATCACCTCGTACGCATGGGCGAAGCTGCGCAACCGGCTGATGGTGCCGCTGCGCGGCGAGGTGTGGATCCAAGACGGCGTCCACGGTTCGCCGCGCAAGATCGCCAGCAACGACGGCCATCCCTGCATCGATCCGCAGATCACCCGCAACGGCTCCCACGTCGCGTGGGTGCAGGACGACGAGCTCTACGTCGTCTCGGCCGACGATGCCGCGGCGAAGCCGAAGCAGATCACGAGCGGTGCGCGCGGCACCGGCCGCACGCACGGGCTCGCCGAGTACATCGCGCAGGAGGAGATGGACCGCCACCACGGCTTCTGGTGGAGCCACGCCGGCGACAAGCTGGCCTACACCGAGGTCGACGAGACCGAGATCCCGGTCTGGCGCATCACGCATCTGGGCGACGGCACGCCGTCGTGGGAGGACCATCGCTATCCGTTCGCGGGTGCCCCGAACGCGAAGGTGAAGCTCGGCGTCATCGGTCGCGACGGCGGCGAGACGGTGTGGATGGATCTCGCGATCGAAGGCGAACCCGAGCTCTACCTCGGCCGCGTGCACTGGACCCCGGCCGGCGAGCTGCTCGCGCAGCTCGAGAACCGCGCGCAGGATCGCCTGCAGCTCGTGCGCTTCGACCTCGCGACCGGCGCGCGCACGCTCGTGCTCGAGGAGAAGAGCGACGTGTGGATCAACCTGCACGGCATCTTCGAGCCGCTCGAGAAGGGCGAAGGCGAGCTCGCCGGCGCGTTCGTGTGGGCCTCGGAGCGCGACGGCTTCCGCCACCTCTACCTGGTAGCGAAGGACGGCAGCGTCATCCGCCAGCTCACGAGCGGCACGTGGATGGTCGACGACCTGGTCGGGCTCGACGAGAAACGCGGCGAGGCCTACTTCATGGCCACGAAGGACGGCCCCACCGAGCGCCACCTCTACCGCGTGCCGCTCGCCGGCGGCGAGATCGAGAAGGTCACCGAGGCCCCCGGCATGCACGCAGTGACGATGGATCCCGCGCGCACCGTGTTCATCGACAGCCACAGCACGATGGACGCGCCGCCCACGATCGAGATCCGCATGGCGCACGGCGGCGAGCTCGTGCACCGCATCCCCGTGCCCACCGATCCGCGCGTCGAGGAGCTCGGGCTCACGCCGCCCGAGCTCGTCACGCTGCAGTCGCGCGACGGCGTCACGCTGCACGGCGCGGTCTATCGTCCGCCGGAGTCGGCGGGTCCCGGGCCGTGGCCGGTGGTCGTCAGCGTCTACGGTGGTCCGCACGCCCAGCGCGTGACGAACGGCTGGGACATGACCGTCGACATGCGCGCGCAGTACCTGCGCGGGCTCGGCTACCTCGTGTTCAAGCTCGACAACCGCGGCTCGGCGCGGCGCGGGCTCGCGTTCGAGGGCGCGATCAAGCACGACCTCGGCAACCTCGAGGTGCAGGATCAGGTCGACGGCGTGCGCTGGCTCGTCGCGCAGGGCCTGGCCGATCCGAAGCGCGTCGCGATCTACGGGTGGAGCTACGGCGGCTACATGGCCGCGATGGCGCTCGCGCGCGCGCCCGACACGTTCCAGGTCGCGGTCGCGGGCGCGATGGTCTCGTCGTGGGACGGCTACGACACCCACTACACCGAGCGCTACATGGGCACGCCCGCCGGCAACCCCGAGGGCTACCGCAGCAGCTCCGTGATGAGCCATGTCGACAGCATCGCCGGCCACCTGATGATCGTGCACGGCGGCAACGACGAGAACGTGCACTTCCGGCACAGCGCGCGCTTCATCGACGCGCTCAACAAGGCCCGCAAGCCCTACGAGCTGCTGATGTTCCCGAGCGAGCGGCACATGCCGCGCAGCGAGGCCGACCGCGTGTACATGGAGGAGCGCATCCGCGACTTCCTGGGCGAGCACCTGGGCGGCGAGCGACCGTGACATGAAGTACGTGCTCAAGAGCCAGCGGGCGCGGCCCCCCGCGTTCGATGCCGAGCGCGACCTCAACCCCGAGCAACGCGCGGTGGTCGAGGCCGAGCCCGGACGTCTGCTCGTCATCGCGGGCGCCGGCACCGGCAAGACCCGCACGCTGACCTATCGCGTCGCGCAGCTGGTCGCGAGCGGCTGCGCGCCCGAGCGCATCCTGCTCTGCACGTTCACGAACCGAGCCGCGCGCGAGATGGTCGCGCGCGTCGAGGGCCTGCTCGCGATCGACATGCAGCGCTGCTCGGCGGGCACGTTCCACCACGTCGGCAACCGCATCCTGCGGCGGCACGCCGAGCACCTCGGGCTCGGCAACGACTTCGGCATCCTCGACTCCGAGGACGCGCGCGCCGTGCTCGGCCAGGTGATCGCCGAGCTGGGCCTGAAGGCACTGTCGGCCCGCCGATTCCCCGAGCCGAAGCTGCTGTACGCGCTCATCGGGCTCGCGCAGGGCACCGGCACGCCGCTGCCCGACCTCATCGCAGCGCGCGCGCAGCAGCTCGTGCCGCAGCTCCCCGCGATCCTCGACGTCTGCGAGCGCTACGTCATGCGCAAGCGCGCGATGAACGTCGTCGACTTCGACGACCTGCTCGTGCACTGGCACTCGCTCCTGTCCTCGCCCGCACACGCGCAGGTCGGCGCCGAGCTGCGTGCGGCCTACGACCACGTGCTCTGCGACGAGTACCAGGACACGAGCGCGCTACAGGGCACGCTGTGCGACCTCATGGCCGAGCGCTGCGGCAGCCTCACCTGCGTGGGCGACGACGCGCAGTCGATCTACTCGTTCCGCGGCGCCGACTTCGAGCAGATCGTCGCGTTCCGCCGGCGCCACACCGATGCGCAGGTGCTGCGGCTCACCATCAACTACCGCAGCACGCCCGAGATCCTCGAGCTCGCGAACCGCTCGATCGCGCGCAACACCAAGGGCCACCCCAAGGAGCTGCGCGCGATGAAGCAGCGCGGCATGGTGCCGGCGGTGATCCCGTTGCGCGACGTCTACCAGCAGGCCGAGCTCGTCGCGCAGCGCGTGCTCGAGCTGCACCACGAGCAGAGCCTGCCGCTCGCGAAGATGGCGGTGCTCTACCGCAACCACAGCCACAGCCTCGAGCTGCAGGTCGAGCTCACGCGGCGGCAGATCCCCTACTCGGTGCGCAGCGGCGTGCGGTTCTTCGAGCAGGCCCACGTGAAGGACGTCGTCGCGTACCTGCGCGCGCACGACAACCCGCGCGACGCGATGGCGTGGGTGCGGCTGCTGAAGCAGTGGCCGGGCATCGGGGCGCAGAGCGCCGAGACGATCGCGGGCAAGCTCGCCGACGCGCGCACCGACGAGATCGCGACGCGGCTGCGCGAGCACGCCGCGGGCGCGCGTGGGCGCGCCGGCGATGCGCTCGCACGGCTGGCCGACATCTTCGAGCTGCTCGCACGCCCCGATCGCCAGGGCCCGAGCGCGGCGATCCGCGGCATCGTCGAGGCCTGCTACGCCGAGTACGCGCAGCGCTCGTTCAGCAACGCCGAGGTGCGCACCGAGGATCTCGAGCACCTCGCCGCGTACGCCGAGCAGTGGAGCTCCGCGCGCGAGTTCCTCGCCGAGCTCGCGTTGTTCGAGGGGCTCGCGGCCGAGAGCGTGGTCGGGGCCGACGCGCCCGACGATCGCCTCGTGCTCTCGACGATCCACCAGGCCAAGGGGCTGGAGTGGCCGATCGCGTTCGTGCTCTGGCTCGTCGAGGGGCGCTTCCCCAGCGCGCAGGCGATGCGCGTCACCGCCGAGCTCGAGGAGGAGCGGCGGCTGTTCTACGTCGCGACCACGCGCGCCGCCGACGAGCTCTACCTCTGCTATCCCACCGTCGAGCACGGCAAGGACGGGCCCGCGACCTTGATGCGACCGAGCCGGTTCCTACTCGAGATCGACGCGCCGCCGGCGGTGTTCGACCGCTGGCAGATCACCGAAGAGCCCGCCGAGGCGTAGCTACCGGAAGCGCGGGGGCGCCGGACGCGAGCCGGCCCCCACGCCGGAGATGCCGAGCGTGCCGGTCGTGGCGCCCGGACACAGCACGTAGGTGCCGTGCTTGTCGTAGCACTGCGTGCCGAGCGACCACGTGACCGGGGTGCCGGCGGCGTCCTTGCTGGAGAGCACCATCTCGGTCGTGCAGCTCTTCGGCCGCACCTTGCCGGTGAACGACACGTTGCCCTGGGCGCGCAACGTCTGCCCGGGATAGACCAGCTCGAGCGGCGTCTGCAGCGTGACCTGCTGCTTCTCCGTGCGCGTGCCGCAGTGCGCGATGAAGTCGAGCGTGGTGCCGACGGGCACGCTCGACGAGAGCGTGAGCTCGGACATCACGTATGCGTTGTACCAGCCCATGTACGCATTGCTGCCGCCGTGCTGCACCTCGAGCTTGGCCGGCACACCGCTGGGATCGGGCGCCGGCGGCTCGGGCACCGCCCTGCGACACGTGCCCTCGCGCAGCCCGCTCGGCCGCGTGCACAGCTTCGCGATCGCCTTCACGCCGCGCAGCTGTTGCTTGACCGCGTCGTAGCTCGCGTCCTGGATCTCCAGGTCGCAGTCGGTGTAGCGCATGAACTCCCAGCTGCTCTGCAGCTGCTCGCGCACGCGCAGCGACTCGCCGGGCTCGAGCGCGTACCAGCGCCCGGTGAGGTACTTGAACTCGACGAACTGCTTGTCGCCCGCGTTGCACGTCGCGCGCACCGCCACGCGATCGGGCGCACGCGACTGCCCGGCCACCACGGAGAAGCCCAGCTCGCCGGTCGGCAGGAACTGCGCATCGGCGACGCTCCAGGTGGGCTCGGCCTCGGCCCGCACCGGGGCGGACTCCGGCGTGCACTCGCCGGGGCGCCCGTGCTCGCGTGAGACGCAGCGCTCGAGCCCGCCGCGACGCTCCGGCGTGCGGCTCGGATCGCGGAGCATCACGGTGACGCGACACGCCGACGGCTCGGTGGGCGGCGCGGCCACGAACAGCTTCGCGCCGATGCGGAACTCGGTGCCGACGGCGGGGATCCGCCCCACGGGGCTGTCGTCGATCGGGGAGACGTCGGCGTCGGTGACCGCGTAGCCGCCGTCGTCGCAGCTCGCCTTGATCACGACCTCGGCCTTCTCGCCGGTCGCGACCTTCACCTTCGCGCGCCCCGCGACGCGCAGCACCTTGGGCGGCTTGGTCGTGCCGTAGCCGTAGTAGCCGTAGTAGCCGCCGCCCGTGTGTTCGATCCACTCGGCCTCGAAGTCGCGCACCTCGAGCTCGTCGAGCGCCGCCGGTGTCGCCGTCTCGGCCACCGGCGCGGCGTCGGCCTTCGGGGCGGGCATGAGCGCCTCGGCCAGCGCGATCGCATCGGGGCTGACCGTCTCGCCGGCCTCCTCCGCGACACCTCCGCCGTCGCTGCCGGCCGCGTCCGTGGCGGCGTCGTCCGCCTCGCGCGACTCCATCCACGCGTGCACGCGCGAGACGACGAAGCAGCCGGGCACGAGCGCCGCGACGAGCACCGAACCGAGGAGCGCGCGGACATGCGGCATTGCGGAGGTAACGGTCAACGGACGGGCTCCGGTGTTCCATTCCAGCGGGCGCGCGCTGGAGGGAATCGTGCGGACGCCGACGCGAGCGTGCTCATGATTGCGGCGGCTGCGAGGAGCGACCGCCGGGCGTCCCACCCCGCGGCGGCGTGAGCACGTTCGCCGCGAGCAGCCCCGCGACGAGCGAGACGGCGATCAGCACCATCTCGAACGCGGTCTCGATCCCGGGCACGACCTCGCGCGAGATCATCTCGCTGACCGCCGCGTAGCCGATGCCGCCCGGCACCAGCAGCAGGATGCCGGGCACGAGCGCCGTCGTGTTCGGGCGCTTGCGCAGCCACGCATAGAGGTTGCTGGTCGCGCCGAGCGCCAGCGCGCCCACGAACATGCCGAGCTCGGGCGCGAGCAGCCGCGTACCCCAGCGCGCGCCGTAGAAGCCGACGATGCCGGTCGCGACGAGCCACGGCAGCTCGAGCAGCGGCGCGCGCAGCACGACCGCGAGCGCGACCGGTGCGGCGAAGAGCGCGACCAGCTCGGTGCCCGGCGCCATCTCGCCGATCTCGCCGATCGGCACGGTGCCGAACACCAGCTCGGCGACCCGGGTGCCGAGCGCGACCCCGAAGCCGATGGTGAGGAACGTGACGAACGCCCCGGCGAGCCGGGCAGTGCCGGAGGCGAGGTGCCGCGTGGCGAGCTCGGTGAGCGCGATCGTCAGCGTGAACCCGGGGATGAGCACGATGAGCCCGGCGAGCGTCGCGACGAAGACGGCGAGCGAGCCCATGACGCGGGCGAGCGCGACCGCGAGGAACGCCCCCAGGGCGGCCGCGAGCAGCTCGAAGATGCGCTCGACCGCCTCGAAGCGCCGGCCGATCATCGCGAGCCCGCCGATGACGAGCCCGATGATCGAGCCGGCGATCACCTCGCGCGCACCACCTCCGAGGAACAGCGCCGATGCCCCGGACGAGAGCGCGTACGCGGCGATCGTCACCGGCCGCGAGTACGGCGGACGACCGCGACCGATCTCCTCCGCCCGCACGACCGCGCGATCGAGCGCGATCCGCCCTTCGACGAGCGCGTCGATGAGCCCCGCGAGGTCCGCGAGCCGCCCGAGATCGACCGACGCCGGCTCGACGCGCAAGAGGTACGTGCGCTGGTTCTGACCGACCCCGATCGCGGCGAACATCGAGGTGGGCGTGGAGAAGAACTGCGCGACGAGCCCGAGGTGCGTCGCGACGCGTCCGAGCGCAGCCTCGAGCGTCGGGGCCGGGAAGCCCGCCGTGTGCAGCCCACGCGCGAGCGTGAGCAGCAGCGTCGTCGCAGGATCGTCCGTGGTCGCGTCCACCGGCCGCGAGACTAGCAGGCGTCGCGAGGCCTGCGCCCCATCGCCGACAGCGGCCACGCGACCGCGCACTGCCACAGGCCGCACGCGACGAAGAGCCCCGTGAGTCCGATCGCGGGCACGAGCGCCGCGGCCAGGAGCGGCGCCCACACGCGTGGGAGGTTCAGCACCGCGGTGAGCACGGCGAGCTGCGTCGCGCGCAGCTCCGGGTGCACGACGTCCATCACGAGGGTCTGCACCGACGCGTACAGCCACGCGGTCGCGATCGCCTGCACCACGATGAACCCCTGCACGAAGCCGACGCTCGTCCAGGCGGGCTCGGCCAGCGCGAACGCCAGCCAGCAGCCCCCGAGCAGCACGGTGCTCGCGCGGGCGATGCGGAGGTGACCGAGGCGGTCGACGAGCACCGCTGCGATCGCGTAGCCGGCGATCGAACCGACCAGGAGCGGCATCGGCACGCGCGCCGCGATCTCCTCCGGCGACCAGCCGAGCCGACCGACCAGCAGCTCGCCGGTCGCGGCCGAGGTCGCGACGTCGGCGGCGTAGACGACGGCACAGATCCCCAGCGCTGCGAGGGCGGCGCGATCACGCAACAGCGCGGCCGCGGCGGCGCCGAGCGGACCGCGTGGCCGAGGCGAGCTGCGTGGCGCGGCCAGGGCGAGCGACGCGAGCGCGAGCACGACGAGCGCGAGCACGACGAGCGCGCTGCCGAGCCCACGGCTGGCCGCGACGGCGCCGATCCACGCCCCGGCCAGCGCCTCGGCGCCGACGTGCTGTGCACCGAGCATCACCGCGAGCACGCGGCCGCGCTCGTGCGCGGCGATCAGATCGAAGGCGAGCGCGTCGGCGGCGACGTCCTGCAGGCTGAGCGCAGCGTTGATCGCGAGCCAGGCGAGCGCGATGGGCAGCACCGCGCCCGCGGGCTCCGGTACGCATGCGATCGCTGCGAAGGCCGCGGCGATCGTCGCCATCGCGACCGCGGCGATGCGTCCGGCCCCGAACCGTCGGCCCGCGCGCGTGTCGACGAGCGGCGCCCAGGCCAGCTTGAGCACCCACGGCACGCCGGCGAGCGCGAGGATCCCGGCCTGGTGCTCGAGCTCCACGCCGGCGGCCGCGAGCTGCGGCACGAGCACGAGCCCACCCGTGCCGTAGACGAGCCCCTGCACGAGGTAGAGCCCCCCGAGCACGCTTGCACGCACCGGCAGTGGCAGTGGCCGCTCGCCCACGATCGCGAGTCTAAGCGCTCGCATCCCCGATGGGCGCACGGATGGGCGCACGCGCGCGATGGCGCACGAGGACGGCGCGCGCGCCCCGACTTGCGCGCCGCCGCGGCGGGCCAAAGCTGTGCGCATGTCCGCCGCTCGCATCGTCGCCTGTCCGTCCTGCGGTCGCGCCAACCGGGTGCCGTGGTCGCGTGCCGGGACGACGGCGCGCTGCGGTGCGTGCAAGCAGACCGTGCAGGACGGCGACGATCCGGTCGAGGTCGGCGAGGACGAGCTCGAAGCGTTGCTCGCCGCGAGCGACGTGCCGGTGCTCGTGGACTTCTGGGCCCCGTGGTGCGGCCCGTGCCGTGCGGCGGCCCCCGAGGTCGCGCGTCTGGCCGCGCGTGCGAACGGTCGCTTCGTGGTGGCGAAGCTCGACACGGAGCGAGCGCCACGCACGGCGGCACGTCACGGCGTGCGCTCGATCCCGACCTTCGCCGTGTTCGCGCGCGGCCGCGAGCTCGCCCGCACTGCCGGCGCGCGATCGGCCGATGCGCTCGAGGGCTTCGTGCTGCAATCGACGCGCTAGCTGGGTGCGGAAGAACGCGAAGCGTTCTTCCGGACACCCTGCTCCGTGCCCGTGCC
>CAZFKC010000102.1:33437-40307 GCA_964519175.1 uncultured Nannocystaceae bacterium | reverse complement strand
GGCGCGCTGGGTCGCGGCGCATCGGGCTCGGGCGCGGGACGGGGCCGCGCGACCGGAGCACGCGCGGGTGCGGGCGCCGGTGCTCGCTGCGAACGCGCCGGCGTGGGCGCGCGCTCGTCGGGCTCGCGCAGCCACGCGCGTGGATCGTCGTCCTCCGCGATCATCTCGCAGAACGTGCCCGCCACCTGCTCGGTGCGACTGCGCTCCGGGAATCCGTGCAGCCGCACGGGCAGGAGCAGCGTGTGACCGTACGGATCGTCGCCCGGCACGATGCCCGGCCACAGGATGCGTACGCCGCCGTTGTAGCAGCCGAACTTCTCGCTGAAGCCGGCGTCGATCAGCTCCTCGCGCAGCCGATGCGACGTGCGCACGGCGTCGAGCCAGTACACCGCGCTCATGCCCGCGAGTCGGCGCGCGAGCTCGCCCGCGTCGATGATCGGCGCGCGCGTGGCGTTGTCGACGGAGATCAGCACGATCGGCTCGCGCCGCGCCGGCGAGCACGCGTTCGCGACCAGCTTCGCCACCTCGTCCTCGGCGACGCGGATCGGCACGCCCGTGCCGAGCTCGCGCGCATCGGTGCGCGTATCGGCCAGCAGTCGGAGCACGATCTCGGGCGCTTCGGCGGAGGGATTGAGCCGGTAGTTGCCGCCGTCGCGCACCACCATGTGCTCGACCTTCACGCCGCCACGCTCTTCGGCGAGGCGCACGACGCTCGTGCGCAGCACCGCGCCGGGCTCGGGCGTCGCGATCTTCAAGAACACGCCGGCGATGTCGTCGGGCTGCAGCGTCGCCGGCATGCCGGCAGCGAGCCGCGCGTCGCGGAGCTCGGCGAAGCGGAGCAGCCCGAGCGCCCACTCGGCGTGGAGCAGGGCGAGATCCTGCAGATCACCGCCCTCGACCCACAGGCGCGAGCGATGGGCGATGCGCACGACCGGATGATGCCACCGGACGGCCGAGCGGCCAATCGGCCCGCGCGGTCGTTCGGCGCGGCACCAGCGCGGCCGTACGACGCGCGATCAGCCCGCGCGGTTGGGGCGCTCGTTCGGGTGCTCGTTGTACCAGACCTGCAGCGACTCCGGCGTGATCTCGACCTCGAGATCCTCGTCCTGCACGACGCACTGGCAACCGAGGCGCGAGTACGGCCGCACGTCGAAGCCCATGTCGAGCCGGTCCTCTTCCTTGTCGGTCATCTCGTCGAGGCTGTCGCCGCCCTTGCGCACGTACACGTGGCAGGAGGAGCACGCACACACACCGCCGCACGCGCTGCCCATCTTCACGCCGTGCTCCTCGGCGATCTCGAGCAGGTCGTCGTGCCGCGCCGGCACCTCGACCACCGTGCGGTTGCCTTCGGGATCCGTGAAGGTGATCTTCGGCATCGGCTACTCCGTCTCGGTCTGCTCGGCCCCGTGGCCGCCGCGCCGGCGGTCGAGCGCGTCCTCGTCCGCGAGCGCGCGCTCGATCTCGCCGAGGCTCTTGCCCTCCATGCCGGCCTGCAGCGCACGCTCCATCCGTCGGCGCGCAAATGGTTCGCTGGCGGCCTCGAGCTGCTCTCGAGTGCGGGTCACCACCTTCGCGGTCTGCGCGGCGCCGCTCGCCATCGTCGTGTCGGCCGCGGCGAGTGCGGCTTCGATCGCCTCGCGCTCGCCCGGCGCGAGCAGGCCGGGCACCTCACCGACGTCGGCGAGCGCAGTGCGCACTGCGAGGACCACGCGCCCGAGCTCGACGCGCGCCTCGGCCAGATTGCGGGCCTCGAAGTCGGCCTCGGCGTGATCGAGGCTCTCGATCACGAGCGCGTCGACCTCGGCCTCGGACAGCCCGTGCGTGGGCTTGACCTCGACCGACTGCCGCACGCCCGTCATCAGCTCGCGCGCGGTCACGGTGAGCAACGCATCGGCATCGAGCTGGAACGTGATCTCGATGCGGGCCATCGACGGCGGCAGCCGTGGGATGCCCTTCAGCTCGAAGCGCGCGAGGCTCTTGCAGTCGCCGGCCAGCTCGCGCTCGCCCTGCACCACGTGCACGACCATGCCGGTCTGCTGCTCGCTGTAGTTGGTGAACACCTGGCGCGCGGCGATCGGGATCGTGGCGTTCTTGGGGATGATCTTCTCGACGATGCCGCCCATCGTCTCGAGCCCGAGCGACAGCGGCACGACATCGAGCAAGGTGACGCCCTCGCGCGCGCTGCCGGAGAGCACGTCGGCCTGGATGGCTGCGCCGTAGGCGACGACGAGATCGGGATCGAGATCGGCGAGGGGCTCGCGGCGGAAAAGCTGCGCGACGAGCCGACGCACGAGCGGCACGCGCGTGGAGCCGCCGACGAGCACCACGCCGTCGAGCTCGTCGGCGCGCACGCCCGCATCGGCGAGCGCGCGCCGGCACGGCGCCAACGTGCGGCGGACGATGGGCTCGAGCACGGCCTCGGCGACCGCCCGCTCGAGCATGTGCCCGCGCAGGCCGGCGCGCGCCAGCTCGACCTGCACCGCCTCGCGCGACGAGAGCGACTCCTTGGCCGCACGCGCGGCATGCAGCGCCTCGGCGCGCACGTGGGGATCGTCGCGATCCACTCCGACGCCGGCGAGCAGGTGCTCCGCGAGCGCGCGATCGAAGTCGTCGCCGCCGAGCGCCGAGTCGCCCCCGGTGGCGAGCACCTGGAAGACGCCCTCGTGCAGGCGCAGGATGCTGATGTCGAACGTGCCGCCGCCGAGATCGAAGATCGCGAACAGCCCCTTTTCGCCGCGATCGAGCCCGTAGGCGAGCGCGGCGGCGGTGGGCTCGGCGAGCAATCGATACACCTCGAGCCCCGCGATGCGGCCGGCATCCTTCGTGGCCTGGCGCTGCGCGTCGTCGAAGTAGGCCGGCACGGTGATCACCGCGCCGTCGACTGGCCCGCCGAGCTCCTGCTCGGCGCGCGCACGCAGCACGCCGAGGATCTGCGCGGAGACCTCGACCGCAGTCACGGGCCGCTCGCGTCCCACGTCGAAGCGGATCGGATCGCCGCCCACGAGCCGATACGGATGCGCGAAGCCGATGTCCCCGTGGGCGCGGCCCATGAAGCGCTTCACGCTGGAGATCACGCGGTCGGGGTGCTCGAGCTCGCGCGCGCGCGCCTCGGTCCCCACGCGCGGGGGCTCGTGCGTGTAGTCGACCACCGACGGCAGGAGCACCCTGCCCTGCGCATCCGCGAGCACGCGCGGCGCGGCGCCCTCGGGGGCGATCGCGACCAGGCTGTGCGTGGTGCCGAGATCGATGCCGATGCCGCGGCCGGGTGCCCGGGCACGCGCACGCGTCTGCACCGGCTCCTCGATCTGGAACAGCGCACCGGTGTCGTGGATCGATTCGGTCACAGCTCTCTGCCTTCGAGCGCGTCGATCTCGTCGACGAGGCGCTGGAGATAGCGGCGGCGCACGAGCGCCCGTGCGGCGGCTTCGACGTGGCCGACGCGCAGCTCGGCCACCGCAGCGTCGAGCGCGTCGTCGAGCTCGCCGGCGACGCGCTCGCGCAGCACGTCGCGATCGGCCCCGCTCTTCGCTTCCTGTAGCTCCTCGCGGCGCTCGATCATCTCGACCAGGAAGGCCTGGTCCATCTTGGGGGCGCCGTGCTCGGCGTCGTTGGAGTCGAGGTCGATGCCGCCGAGCTTGCAGAGGTACTCCGCACGCCGCACGGGATCGCGGAGCACGCGATAGCCCTCGTTGATCGCGGCGCTCTTCTCGAGCGCGGCCCGCTGCTCGCCGCTCGAGCCCCCCACCGCGCGGTCGGGGTGGTGTTCCTGCTGCAGCGCGAGGTAGCTGCGCTCCAGCGCACCGCGGTCGATGTCGAACCCGACCGGCAGGCCGAGCGTGGCGAAGTGATCGATGGTGTCCACGGTGCGCTCGCGCGGCGCTCGTCGGGAAGCGGCGCTCGTCGGGAAGCGGTGCTCGTCAGAAGCTGATCGACTCGCCGCACCCGCAGGAGGTCGACACGTTGGGATTGTCGAAGCGGAAGCCGTGCCCGCGGATCCCGGTCTCGAAGTCGATGCGGGTGTTCTTCACGAGCCGCATGCTCTTGGGATCGACGTACACGCGCACGCCGAACGCGTCGACCACGGTGTCGCTGCCGCGCGGGGGCCCGTCCTCGAACTGGAACATGTACGAGTAGCCGGTGCAGCCACCGCCGCGGATGCCGAAGCGCACCGCCCCGTTGGGCGTGCCGCGCTTCACGAGCTGGTCGCGCATGATCTTGGCGGCGCGCGCGGTGACGTGCACCGTGGGCGGTCCGTCGTCGACCGCGGGCGGCGGAGCAGCACCTTCGGGGGCTCGCTGGACCTCGCTCATCATCGCGCCTCGTCGCCTCCGAGCGCCGGACGGGCGTCCTGGGTCGCGGCCTGTCCGCGCTCGGCCTGCTTGCGCTGCCAGTCGAGGATCGCGGCCTTGATCGCGTCCTCGGCGAGCACCGAGCAGTGGATCTTCACGGGCGGCAGCGAGAGCTCCTCGGCGATCTGGCTGTTGCCGATCGTCATGGCCTGCTCGACGCTCATGCCGCGCACCCACTCGGTGACGAGGCTCGAGCTCGCGATCGCCGAGCCGCAGCCGTAGGTCTTGAAGCGCGCGTCGGTGATGACGCCGTTCTCGACGCGGATCTGCAGCTTCATCACGTCGCCGCACGCCGGTGCGCCGACGATGCCGGTGCCGACGTCCTCGTCGTTCTTGTCGAGGCTGCCGACGTTGCGGGGATTCTCGTAGTGGTCGATGACCTTGTCGCTGTACGCCATTGTCGTTCTCTCCCGAAGCGTTAGTGGGCGGCCCACTGGATCGAGTTCAGGTCGATCCCGTCCTGCACCATCTCCCAGAGCGGTGACATCTCGCGGAGTCGCGAGACCTGCTGCCGGAGCTCGTCGGCCACGTGGTCGAGCTCTTCCTTGGTGGTGAACCGGCCGATCGTCATGCGCAGGCTCGAGTGCGCGAGCTCGTCGTTCAGCCCCATCGCGCGCAGCACGTAGCTGGGCTCGAGGCTGGCCGAGGTGCACGCCGAGCCCGAGGAGAGCGCGACGTCCTTCAGCGCCATCAGCAGCGACTCGCCCTCGATGTACGCGAAGCTGATGTTGAGATGACCGGGCAGCACGTGCTCGCGCGAGCCGTTCAGGTAGACGTGCTCGATCTCGCCGAGCAGACGGTCGCGCAGGTGGTTGCGCAGACCCTCGATGCGGACGCGCTCGGTGGGCATGTCCTCGCGGGCGATGCGGGCCGCGGTGCCGAAGCCGACGATCGACGGTACGTTGAGCGTGCCCGAGCGGTTGCCACGCTCGTGGCCGCCGCCGTGGATCTGCGGAGCGAGCCGCACCCGCGGCTTGCGACGGCGCACGTACAGCGCCCCGATGCCCTTGGGACCGTAGATCTTGTGGGCCGACAGGCTCATCAGATCGATGTGCATCGCGTCGACGTCGAGCGGCACCTTGCCGAACGCCTGCGTGGCGTCGGTGTGGAACAGCACCTTCTTCTCGCGGCACACGCGACCGATGTCGGCGATCGGCTGGATCACGCCGGTCTCGTTGTTCGCGAACATGATCGAGACGAGCACCGTCTTGTCGGTGATCGCGGCGGCGACCTGCTCGGGCGTGACCAGCCCGTCGGTGCCGACCGGCAGGTACGTGACCTCGCAGCCGTGGCGCTCGAGGTGCTTGCAGGTGTCGAGCACCGCCTTGTGCTCGGTCACCACCGTGACGATGTGGTTGCCCTGCTCGGCGAGGTACTCGGCGACGCCCTTGATCGCGAGGTTGTTCGACTCGGTCGCGCCGCTCGTCCAGGTGATCTCCTTCGGATCGGCGCCGAGCGTCGTCGCGATCTCGCCGCGCGCGGCCTCGACCGCTTCCTCGGCGGTCCAACCGAAGCTGTGCGTGCGGCTGGCCGCGTTGCCGTAGAGCTGGGTGAAGTACGGCAGCATGGCGTCGACGACCCGCTGATCGACCGGGCAGGTCGCGGCGTAGTCGAGGTAGATCGGCGGCTTGCCGTGGATGTGCAACGTCGTCATGTCGCGCTCGTGGAGTCGTCGCGGCCGCGGATGCGCGACAGCGGAGAGGGTGCGTTGGGCGAGAGGTGGAGGCCGGCGACGAGGCTCGGTGCCGCCTCGTCGGCGTGCACGGAGTCGCACGTGGCGCAGGCTCCGACCTGGTGATCGTGGCTGCACGCGCGGCAGCCTTCGAGGTAGGCGAGGCTCTCGGCGAGGTCGCGCTCGAGCTGCAGCAATCGCTCGACCTGCGTGCGCGTCGCGGCCAGGCGCGCACGGAACAGCTCGCGCAGGCTCTGCATCGCATCGGGGCCGGTGGACGACGACTCGACGGTCGCCGCGATGAGCCCCTGGATCTGCGGGAGCGTGAAGCCCATGTCCTGGAGCTTCGTGATCCAGTAGACGCGCGCGACCTGGTCGGTGCCGTAGAGGCGGAAGCCGCCGGTCGAGCGCGCCGCCTTCAGCAGACCGAGCTCCTCGTACAGCCGCAGCGCACGCAGCGACTTGCCCGTCTTGCGGGCGAGGTCACCGATCTTCAGCTTTTCGTCGGCGTCGGACATGGGCGGCTCGGGGGGCGCGTCCGGCAACCTCACGCTTGCGTGAGGGTTGTGGTCGCCGGCGGAGTCTGGCCGCCGTCAAACCCAGTGTCAACCCAACCAACGCGAAACCCTCACGCATGGGTGAGGGTTTGTGGCGGCAGGGTCGCCGCGCCGGCGAGCGGGAGGCCCGCCGGCTCTCGATCGCGGGCTACTTGCCGCGGGGACGCACGCCCGGCGGCGGCTTCACCGGGCGGACCGGCTTCTTCGGGTCCGTCTTCGGATCCGTCTTCGGATCCGGGGTCGGCTTCGGCGGCTTCTTGGGGTCGGGCTTCGGCGGCTCGACCGGCTTGGC
>CAZFKC010000102.1:0-33337 GCA_964519175.1 uncultured Nannocystaceae bacterium | reverse complement strand
GGGTCGGCTTCGGCGGCTTCTTGGGGTCGGGCTTCGGCGGCTCGACCGGCTTGGCGGGATCGGGCTTGGCCGGATCGGGCTTCGCGGGATCGGGCTTCGGCGGCTCGACCGGCTTGGCCGGGTCGGGCTTCGGCGGCTTCGGCTTCTTCGGATCCGCCTTCGGCGTCGTGGGCTCGTGCGTCGGTGCGACGGGCTTCGTGGGGATCTCGAGCGGCGGCGGCGGATCCTCCGGCTTCACGCCGAGGTCGTCGGCGAGTGTCGGGCTGGTCTTGCCGGACATCGTCGCGTAGCCGATCGCACCCGCGATCATCGCAGCACCGACGCCGCTGCCGACGAGGCTGCCCGGACCCTGGTCGCCCGCGCGCGTGTGGTACGCGAACGACATCGGCGAGCTGCCGTAGGTCGACGCGAGCGAGGCGAACTCGAGGGCCGGATCACCACCGGCGGCCACCTTGCGTGCGGCCTCGAGCGCGGCCTTGCCCTCGTCGGTCGCACGGTTGCCGATGCCCTGCACCGCGAGGTGCACGATCGGCGTCTTGCTGCCGGCCGGCTGCGCGATCCAGACCGTCGCGGACGACAGCGGTGCGAGGAACGACAGCGCCGCGTTGACCGTCTCGGGCTTCGCCTCGGGCACATCCTTCAGGGCCGCGCCGACGAGCTTGCGCAGCGGCGCACCCTGCAGGAAGTCGACCGGCAGGTGCATCGCGAAGCTGACCTCGTTCGCGTTGAAGCCGTCGGCCAGCTGGTGCGGGAGCGCGGCGAGCGTCTCGGGCTTCGGACCGCCCGCGCCGCCTTCGAGCATCTTGCCGATGTTGGTGGCGTCGGGGCCCACCGCGAGCGTGATCATGTTGTCGTGGGCGAACATCCAGCCGTCGAGGCTGAGCCCCGCATAGGCCTTGAGGATGTCGGCCTCCTTGAAGCCCGACAGCGACGCGTGGAACGCATCGACGGTGGCGCCGCCACCTTGGATCTGGGTCTTCTCGACGAGGACCTTGCTGTCCTTGATCTCGGGGATCGTCGTCGGGATCTCGCCCTTCTTGCTGTCGAGCATCGTGATCAGCGTGGCGAGCCCGGCGGTGTCGGTGGCACCGGCCTGGACGAACATGCCGCCCGGCTCGACCTCGCCCGCGATCACGAACTCGCCCGTGATGCTCTTCATCGTCGCGGCGACCTCGGGGGGCGCGTCGCCCATGTCCTTCGCAGCGAGCCCCGCGAGCATCGTCGGATTGACGCGCGCCCAGACGAAGCCGGCACCGGGCTGCACCTGCGACATCGTGCTCGCTGCACCCGGTGCCAGCGCGCTCGTCACCTGTGCGGACTCGGGCCCCTCGGGCATCGCGATCGCGGCGTGCACGAGGCCGGGCAGCGTCGCGATCGCACCTGCGGCGATCTTGCCGTCCTCGATGCCGATGTTCATCAGCACGTTGGACTCGTCGAGGTCGACGCCGGGCAGACGCTCGGCGAGCACCTGACGGATCGGCGCAGGATCGGTCGACGGCTTGTAGGCATCGATGCTGGCCTGGTCGTCGGCGCAGACGTTCCAGCCCGCCTGGCCGTCGATCGCCTTGCACACGCCGGTCGCTTCCTTCTCGGCGCCGAGGGTCTTGGCGAGGTCGAGGATCGCGTTGGGGTTGTCGGCAGCGAAGACGAGCAGCGCCTTGCCGTTGGCGAGCTTGATGACGGCGCCGCCCTCTTGGGGACGCAGGCCGGAGGCCGCGATGGCGGTGACGATCTGGGCCATCTTGCCCTTCGCCTCGTCCATCTTCGTCTTTGCGTCCGCGAGCTCCGCGGGCATGCCCCCCGCGGCCGCGATCGCCGACAGCGGTCCTTCGATGAACTTCGCGCCTTCCTCGGCGTACTCCGCCAGCACCGAGGCGTCGCGCACGATCATGAACTCGGACTTCGCGTCGGGGACGAACGCGAGCATGCGGTCGAGGCCCGACAACATCGGAGCGACGGGGATCGGCGCCGCGACGGCGACCTTCGTGTCCTCCTTGCCTTCCTTCGCTTCGGTCTTCTCGTCCGCCTTCTCGGCGGTCTTCTCGTCCGTCTTCGTGGTGGTGTCTTCGGTCTTCTTGCCGGTGAGCTCTTCGATCTTGCTGCAGCCTGGGGTCGCTGCAGTCGTGACGAGGAACATCATCGACAGCGGAAGCGCGACGGTGCATCGCCTGGTGGGGAGCATGCGGCGGAGCATACAGCGGGATGGCAGGTGGCGGTAGGCCCGTGCCTGCAGAGACGACACGATCGTGAAGGTCCACGCATTGGTTGCACCAGAGCGGTCTGAAGCACGTTCTGCGCTCGAACCGATCCGCGCGACCACGCGTTCCACCGGTCTCGACGACACATCGGAGACCGACATGTCGCGACGACGGACGTCGCGAGATGATCACTGTGCTCGATCGGAAATGCTCACGACGCAGCGTGAGTACTCGATGCCGCGCTCGGCCGATGCGCGCGTGCATGCGCGTGATCGATCGCGTGCATGCGCTCGCGCTGCGCGTGCGTCGGTGGACGAGGGCGACCACCCGCGCGCGTGCTCGGCCGCGGTCGACGGCGTCCGCCCGCGCGCGCCCGGGCCCTCGATCGAGCGGAGCACCGCGGCAGACGGGCCGCCGCCCGAGCCGCGGCGGCGATGGACCACTTGCGCCGGCTCGCGGTAGCTTCGAGCGACATGGGTTTCTCGGAGAAGATGCGCGACAGCCTGGGCGCCGAGGGTGCCAAGCTCGAGGTCAGCCCGCCGGCCGCCAAGGTCGCGCCGGGGGCCGAGATCTCCGCGAGCGTCACGATCGTCGGTGGGAGCAAGCCCGCGGTGGTGGACGCGCTCGTGGTCCGCGTCGTGGAAGCCGACCGACACTGGGTCGACGGCGACGGCAACACCGTTTCCGAAGCGGATGCGCAGGCCCGCAGCGATCGTACCGGGCTCGTCGCGGCCTGGACCCGCACGACCTGCACCGAGCAACGCGTCGCCGTCGAGGTGACGGTGGAGCCCGGCGCGCGGCACCAGCTCACGGTCGCGCTGAACGTGCCGGAGTCGTGTCGCGCGACGTCGGCTGCCTGCACGCACACGCTGCACGTGCAGGCGGACATCAAGGGCCAGATCGATCCGACCGCGCACGCGCGCTTCGAGATCGGCTGAAGACGAGCCCGACGAGGGGCCGCACCGCGACCGGTTCGTAGTCGCGCGTACGCGGTCGGCCTTGCCAGCGCGTCGCACGCGGCGTTAAGGTGGGGATCATGGATTGCGCACGCCTCGGATCGGTCGTCGTGCTCGTGGGAATCGCGGCCACCCCAGCGTCCGCACGGGCGCAGCGCACCGTGTTCCTCAACCTCGAGTCGCAGGCGATCACGAACGGTCCCGGCAACGACCCCAGCACGAACGCGTTCTCGAGCGCCGATTTCCTGGGTGGCACGATCGACGGCTGGGGTGCGCTCGGCGAGGACGACCGCGCCGAGCTGATGTGGTGGTTCAAGGAAGCGAGCGTCCCCTTCGATCTGCACTTCACCTACGAGCGACCGGCGGTCGGCACGTACGACATGCTCGTGTTCGGCACGGAGGCGGACGCGGCCGAGCTGTTCGACGGGCTCGGCTGCTCCACCGCGGTGGGCCTGCAGGACTGCAACGACGCGGACCTCGAGACGATCTCGTTCCTCTTCTGGGGCTGCCTCGACGCGACGCAACAGACCGAGATGAGCCGCGTCGCGTTCACCGGGCTCACCGCGCTCGGGTTCGGCTGGGGGCTCGAGAACCTGACGTCGTCGGGCCAGATCATGGCCGGCTACAACATGTCGGGCGTCGAGTTCGGCGACGAGTGCACGCCGATCTCCGGCACCTCCGCGTGCGCGCACCAGGGCTGCATGATGGGGCAGCAGAACTCCACGGCGGATCTCCTTCCGCGACTCGGCGCGCGCGTCGACGACGGTCCACCGGTCGTCGAGATCACGGCCCCGCCGAACCTGAGCGTCACGGCCTCCGACGTGACCGTGTCCGCGGACGTGACGGACGAGTTCGGCGGGCTCGCGGTACAGCTCGAGATCCTCGAGGCGAAGATGCTGCTCGAGGATCCCATGCCGCCGTACAGCTGGTTCCTCGGCGGCGTGCCCGACGGCATGTGGACCGCACGGGTGACGGCCGTCGATGCGGACATGAACATGGTCACGCAGGAGGTCGTGTTCTGCGTCGGCGTGCAGGACTGCGGCGAGGTCGGTGCGAGCGAGAGCAGCACGACCGCGGCCGACACGAGCAGCACGGGCGGCGAGAGCTCGAGCTCCGGCGACGAGAGCACCACGGGCGACGAGACGAGCTCCGGCGGCGCGGACACCGGCACGATCCCACCGCCGATGACGACCACGGATCCGACCGCAGGCTTCGGTCGAGGCGGTGCCGAGACGGGCTGTGGCTGCACGAGCGATCGCGGCGGCCTCGGGTGGTGGTCGCTCGCGTTCGGGGCGATGGCGCTCGCGCGACGCCGCGGCTCACGACGCTGATGCGTCAGCCCTCGTCGTCGCCCGAGCCGCCCTTGCGCACGAAGGTCCACGCGCCCGCGCCGTCGGTGTTGTCCTCACCGCGGCCGTAGCTGCCGGTCAGCGCGGAGCCTTCCTTGTTCACGAGCACCCAGCCCGCGCCGCGATCCCCACGACCGTCCTGCCAGGTGAAGCGCACGAGGTTCGACGGCGCGAGCTTTCCGTCCGGCGCGGCCGCGCGCACCTGCTCCATGCTCAGCACGTAACGACGGCCGGTCGAGGTCGCCTCGAACATCCCGTAGAAGCGCGCGGCGTCGAGCTTCTGCACGCGCAGCTCGCCGCTCGCGCCACCGATCTCGCCGTGCCACGTGCCGCTGATGTCCGACGGCGGCTCGTACACCTGCGCGGGTGGCAGCTCGGGGGCGCGTTGCTTGTCGCACGCGAGCCCGAGCGCGAGCACCGTCACCGCGAGTCGCGCGACAGCTCGCGCGCGCATGCTCCCGGGGGGTCGACTCACGGCGGCGGATGGTAGCCATCGCACCGCGACCCGGCCAGCTGGCCCCGCCGCCCGCCCGGGGATCGGGCCGCGCTGCCCGCCCTGCGCCGCGTTCCCGCGCCAGCTGGACCTCGCGGCCGTGGTGCGTCGCGCACGGTGTGCAGCCGACGCCGCGACGCGCCGCTCGCACGACCGACGATCACCATCGCAGCGTGAGCGTCGCGCCGTCGGCACGGATGCGCGCGGCACGACCAGCGCGGCGCGCCTTCGACTGCACCACTGCGAGTCGCACGACGCCCGCGACGAAGAGCGCCGCACCGATCGACAGCAGCGTCACACCGGCGACGCTCGCTCGCTCCGCGCGGCGCACCCGTCGGCCGAACTCGGCATGATCGTCGCTCCCCTGCGACGCGCGACGATCGGCGGCGACGAGCCCGAACAGCCCGCCGCCGACGACCATCGTCACGCCGCCGCCGGTCACGAGGCCGAGCCCGAGCCCGTCTTTCCACCACGGCTTGGGTGGCGGCGGCGCGTCGAGCCGCGGGGCAGCGTCGTCGTCACGCGGCTGCGGTGCGTTCGCGAGCTGCTGCTCGCACTCCGCGATGCCCTGCTCGGCGAGCGCGACCGCATCCGCGGGGGGCTTCGCGTCGAGGTAGAGCCGATAGAACTCGATCGCATCGGCACACTTGCCGTCGGCGCGCTCGATCTGCGCGCGCGCGTAGAGGTACTGCCGCCAGGGCTCGATCATGTACGCGCGCGCGATCGCCTTGCGGGCCTCGTCGTAGCGTCCGGCTTCCCAGTGCCGCAGCGCCGCCTCGGCCGCCTCGGCCGCGGGCCGCGAAGGCTCGGCGCCGGGTGGCTGCGCGACGAGGGCGAGCACGACGAGCGCCAGCGCGACGGCCATCGATCACTCGGACGCGGGCGGGCCCTTGTCGGGCGGGAACAGCTCGTTGGGTCGGGTGGGCACCGGTGCACCGCCGCGACCACGACGCTCGGGCACGCTGGCCGGGGCCGGCTTCGCGACGGGCTCGCTCGCAGGACGCGGCTCGCTCGCGGGACGCGGACGCCCGCGCTTCGTCGTGCGGGCACTGCTCGCCGGCTCGACGACCGCGATCGCGTCGGTGCTGGCGTCGATGACCTCGGGCTCGTCGTCGGCCGGGGTGGGGTCGGATGCATCGCGCCCGGCTGCTGCGTCGAGTGGCATCGGCTCGATCGCCGGCGCGTCGGGCACGACTGCGTGCGCCGGCTTCGCCACCTCGCTCGCGACCGGCGTGGCGATCTCGGCCGACGCGTCGTCGTTCGTCGCGGGCTCGCTCGCCGAGGCCTCCGGCGTCGACAAGCGCGGCACCACCAACGTGATCGCGAGCGCGAGCAACGCGAGCACCGGCACGCTCACCGCTGCGACCACCGTCACGCGCGACGGCGGTGCCGCGCGCGTCTCCGCCACGGACAGCCGCGTCGCCGCGTCCTCGTCGACGTCCTGCTCGTTCGCGGCGCGCCCGGGGCTCGGGTAGGGCTTGTCGCCGAAGCACGCGCGCATCAGCTCCGCGAGCCCGTGGCTGCTGAGCCGCAGGTGCTCGGCGTGCGCGAACGCCTCGAGCTCGAGCGCGAGCGCTTCGGCCGACGACTGTCGCGCGCCGGGATCGCGCTGCAGCGCACGCATCACGATCTCGGCCAGCTTCGGCGGATAGCCGGGTACGAGCTCGCGCGGATCGCCGACCATGCCGAACACGATCTTGCTCATCACCGCGTAGTCGTTGTCGCCGGTGAAGAGTCGGCGGCCGACGGTGAGCTCCCACAAGAGGATGCCGAGCCCGAACACGTCGCTGCGCCGATCGACCGCGTCACCGCGGCACTGCTCGGGCGACATGTAGCCCTGCTTGCCCTTCACCACGCCCGCGCGCGTCGCCTTCGAGCGCGCCTCGGCGCGTGCGATGCCGAAGTCGACCACCTTCACGACGCCGTCGTAGGTGACGAGCACGTTCGACGGCGAGACGTCGCGGTGCACGAGCCCGAGCCCACGCCCGTCGTTGCCGAGCCGCTCGTGCGCGTGGTGCAGCCCCGCCGCCGCGCCGAGGATGATCGACAGCGCGCACTCGAGTGGGATCGGCCCCTCGTGCACCCGCGCGAGCGCACGCAGGTCGCGACCGTGCACGTACTCCATCGCGTAGAAGTGCTCGGCGCCGACCTGGCCGATGTCGAGCACGTGCACGACGTTGGGATGATCGAGCGTCGCGGCGAGGCGCGCCTCGTCGAGGAACATCGCGATGAACTCGGGGTCGTCGGCGAGGTGCGGCAGCACCAGCTTCAGCGCGAGCAGCTTGTCGAACCCGCCGATGCCGCGCGCCCGCGCGAGGTAGAGCTCGGCCATGCCGCCGGCCGCGATGCGCTCGACGATCGTGTAGCGGCCGACGCGGGTCCCCGCCGCCAGCACGCGCGCGCGCAGCGTCGCTTGATCTGCCGCTCGCATCCCCGTGCACAGAGCATACGCCGGCCGCGCGGCCACGCACCAGGAAGAGCTGCGGACCGAGCCCGACGTGGCTTCGCCACGGCGCAGAGCGAGCATGACTGCGCGAACCAGGAAGAGCGCCGGACCGAGCCCGACGTGGCTTCGCCACGGCGGAGAGCGAGCATGACTGCGCGCACCAGGAAGAGCGCCGGACCGAGCCCGACGTGGCTTCGCCACGGCGGAGCGAGCATGACTGCGCGAGCCAGGAAGAGCGCCGGACGGCGCGACCAGAGCTAGACGTGCGCGTCGGCGAGCGAGCGCGTCCAGCCGTCGAGATCGGCGAGCAGCGCCGTCCGCGGGTGCTCGGGCCCGCCGAGCTCGCCCACGTACTGTCGCAAGAGCTCGCGCGCGCGGGCGAGCCGGGTGGTCACGGTGCTGATCGGCACCGCCATCGCGGCCGAGATTTCGCTCGTACGTAGATCCTGCCAGTAGAACAGCTCGACCGTGAGCTGCAGATCGCCGGGCAATCGCGCGAAGGCCAGGAGCAGCAGGTGTTGCTCCTGTCGGCGGCCCACCATCGTCGACGGCGACGTGCGGGCGTAGTCGTCTTCGGCGCTGCGCTCGAGCGCGGCCTGGGCGCGCGCACGCGAGCGCAGCTGCTTGAGCAGCTGGTTCCTCGCGATCCCGAACAGGAACCCACGAAAGCTGGCCTCGCCACGGAACGAGTCCAGCCCTTCGACGCAGGCCAGGAGCGTACGCTGCGTCAGATCATCGGCAGCTTCCGGCAGTCGCCGGGCGAAGAACGCATGCACGCTGCGGTAGTGACGGGCGAAGAGCGAGCTGCCGGCGCTCTCGTCACCGGCGCGCCATGCTCGCAAGAGCGCGAAGTCATCGATCTCGGACACCCCGATCCTCTTATCACGAGCACGCGCGCACGGGCGGGTGCTTGTCAGCACCGGCGCGGGCGCGCGACACTGCACGAGCGATGGTGCATGCACGCATTCGCGCCGGATGGGTCCCGTGCATCGCGGCATCCATGGCTGCGCTGTGCTGCACCTGCGTCGTCGGCGGGACCTTCGTCTGCACCGGCGACGACGAGTGCGCCTCCGGTCGCTGCGAGCCCGCGGGCTTCTGCAGCTTCCCCGACGACGGCTGCGGCTCGGGCCGGCGCTACAGCGAGTGGGCCGGCGACGGGCTCGCCGATGCCTGCACGCCGCAGAGCGCCGAAGGCACGAGCACCGCCCTCGCGGACAGCGACGCCGACGGCACGAGCGGCGCGGAGACCACGACGTTCTCGCCGGATCTCGGCCCGCCGGCCGAGCGCAATCCCTCGAACATCGTCTGCGGCAACGGCATGCACGAGGTCGGCGAGCTCTGCGACGACGGCAACGTGCAGGACGGCGACGGCTGCAACCACGACTGCGTGCCGTCCGGCGGCATCCTGTGGACCGTCGTCGAGGACGGCCCGAACAGCGGCGACGACTACGCCCACGCGGTCGCGGTGCTGCCGGGCGGCGATGGGGTCATCACCGGCCGCTACGGCGCCAACGGGGGCGATCTGTTCGTGAAGGGCTATGCGGCGGACACCGGTGCACCGCGGTGGTCGAAGCTGCAGGGCACCTCGCTGACCGAAGAAGGCCGCGCGCTGGCCACCGACGGCGCGCTGCGCTTCTACGTGGCGGGCTTCAACTCCGAGACCGAGACGATGGGCGGCGGCGAGAACCTCTTCACGCGCGCGTACCAGCTCGACCGCGAGAGCGATCCGGGCGTCGCGTGGACGAAGACCTTCGACGACGTGATCGACGGCGACGATCGGTTGGCCGCAGTCGCGATCCGCCCCGATCGCGGCGAGTTGCTCGTGTTCGGCTTCATCCGCGCGCCCGACGACACCACGACGTACGTGCGCGCGTACACGCTCGACGCCGGCGATTCGGCGTGGAACGTGGGCCCGGACCTCGATACACAGGTGGCCCAGATCGCCGACGAGGCGCGCGGCGGCGTCGTCACGAGCGAGGGCCGCGTCTTCGTGGTCGGCACGATCGTGGACCCCGGTGTCGGAGGCCGCAGCGATGGGTGGCTCGCGGAGCTCGACGTCGCCACCTCCCCGAGCGGCGTCGCGTTCGGCCCGCTCGTCCGCTTCGGCACGCCCGACGCGACCGACGTCGTCGCGGCGATCGCCGAGGCGCCCGACGGCACGCTCGTCGTCGGCGGCCACCGCGGCCAGCGGGCCTTCTTCGCCCGCTACGATCGCGAGCTCGTCGAGCTCGAGCTCGTCGAGCCCGACGCGGTCGCGATCTCGGAGATCCTCGCGCTCGCGATCGACGGTACGGGCGCGATCGTGACCGCCGGCTACACGACGAGCGAGGCCCACGGCCGCGACATCGAGGTGGTGAAGTACGGCCCCGACGCCGTGCGAGTCTGGCGCGATCGCGAAGACGGCAGCGCCGGCGACGACGATGTGGCGCGCGGTGTCGCGATCGCAGCGGACGACACGATCTTGGCAGCGGGCAGCATCCGGCAGTCCATCACGGGCAGCGACCTTTGGCTGCGGAAATACGCCCCCTAGGGCGGCCTGGCGCCGCGATCTCGAAAAAAGCACCGACGAGCGCAGACAGCTCGGCCCCCTGCGGGAACCCCCACTCCCGGATTCGGCAGGGGGAACGATGCGAACGATCCGACGACGAGCTGCGCTCGCTTGCACCGCGCTGGTGACGGGCTGCTACACGGGGCTCGACGGCAAGGCCGGCGGCGCCGGGGCCGACGACAGTGCCACGGCCGCGGACACCACCGACGGGCCCGGCGAAGGCGACGGCCCCGGCGAAGGCGGCAGTGGCGACGACGACGGCGGCGGCTCCGACACCGGTGAGCCCGAGATCCCGTTCGTGCCGCTGCCCCCCGAGTCGGCGCTCGCCAAGGTGAAGGACTTCCTGACCGGCCTTCCGCCGTCGCCCGAGGAGCAGCAGCAGTACCTCGACGATGAGGCGGTGTTGCCGGAGCTGATCGACGTCTGGCTCGCGACTCCCGAGTACGCGGCGCGCGAGTCGGCGATGTTCCACCAGCTCTTCCAGCAGGAGACCTCGGTCGACAACCTCGCGGAGCACCTCGACATCAACGTGAACCGCGTCGTCGACATGGACGAGCGCGCCGACGGCAAGCTGCTGCCGAGCATCCCCGACGCGTTCACGCAGACGGTCGCCGATCTCGTCGCGGCCGATCGTCCGTTCACCGACGTGCTCACGACGCACACGTTCAAGCTCAACGTGCCGCAGCTCGTGACGCTCGCGTACCTCGACGCGGTGCCGCGCGCCGACGACGGTAGCAACCTGCCCTCGTGGCTCGACGCGAAGTACCCGGACCTCGTGCTGTCCACGAAGTGGACCGGCACGCAGGTGCCGATCGCACAGACGCTCAACCCGAGCTCGCCGAACTTCATGAAGTTCTGGCTGACCGAGGCGCCGACCGGCAACTGCGTCGACCCGAACAACCAGACCTACACCGGTCGGCAGGCGCTGGTGAACGCGTACCAGCTGCTCTTCCAGGTCGCGCCCGGCAACCTCGGCTGCTCGATGGGCGCCCAGGTGTGGGTCGCCGACGACTGGAATCTCCGCGAGATCACGATCCGCAAGGCGGACGCGGGCGAGGAGCCCACGGTGTTCTTCGACCTCGACACGCTGCGCACGACGAACGAGCTCGTGGTCGCGAGCGATCGCGTCGGGTTCTTCACCACGCTCGGCTTCTCGTCGAACTGGATGACGAACGACAGCAACCAGCACCGCGTGAACGCGAACCAGACGCTCATCGTCGGGCTCGGGCGCACGTTCAACCCCTCCGACGTGTTCACGCCCGCCGACGGCGCCACCGTCGACGAGGGCCACGCCGAGCCGGGCACCACCTGCTTCGCGTGCCACAAGGATCTCGATCCGCTGCGCGACTTCATGCGGCAGAGCTACAGCTATGCGGGCATGGGCCGGCTCGCCGGCGAGATGGGCGACATCCCCGGCACCGCGTTCTTCTCGCTGGACGGCAGCGATCCCGTCGAGGGCCACGGGGTCAGCGACCTCGCCGCAGCCATGGCGGCGCACCCGCGCTTCGCACCGGCGTGGACCGAGAAGCTGTGCGCGCTCGCCAACGCCGGCGCATGCGAGGAGTTCGATCCCGAGCTGCAGCGCGTCGCGCAGGTGTTCGTCGACTCCGGGTTCCAGTTCCGCACGCTCGTGCGCGAGCTGATGAGCTCGCCGGTGATCACCTTCGCCGCCCGCACCGAGACCTGGGAGGAGTTCGGCGGGGTGGTCCCGCCGGTGACGCAGGATCGCTTCTGCCTGCGCATGAGCGAGCGCCTCGGGATCGTCGACGTCTGCGACCTCGAGGGCGAGTTCGAGGGCCCGGCCGATGCTGCGAAGCGCCTGCGCGCGCTGGCCGACGGCGTGCCGCCGGTTTCGTTCGGTCGCGCCGCCGTGATGCCGATCGTCACGACCGCACCCGACGTGTTCTCGGTCGCGTCGATCGAGCGCATGTGCCAGATCGTCGCCGAGGAGTGGTACGGCACCGGCGACGGGATGCTGTGGACGCCCGACGATCGCGAGCTGGTGCTCGATCACCTCGTCGGTCAGGTCATGGGCATCCCGACCTCCGACGAGCGGTCCGCTCCGTTGCGCGTGATCCTCGACGACCACTGGGACCAGGCGCTGGACAGCGGCGCGAACGAGGTCGCCGCGCTGCGCTCCACCTTCATCACCGCGTGCGCCTCGGTGCCCGCCGCCTCGACTTCGCTCTGAGGAGACCAGGACCATGATGCAGCGCCGCCACATGCTCCGTTCGGTGCTCGGCCTCTCCGGCATGAGCCTCGTGTCCATCGCCACCGGTCTGCCGGCCGCATTCCTGCGCCAGCCGCTCGCGTGGGGCCAGTACGACGACGACCCCATCGATCCCGACCGCGCGCAGTTCCTCATCCTGTCGGGGCTCGACTCCGGCGATCCACTGAACGCGAACGCGCCGGGCACCTACGACGCCGCGGGCGTCGTGCATGCGGCCGGGGCGGCGATGGCGAAGACCGAGCTCCAGCTCGGTGGCGTCACCACGCACGCGGCCCAGCTGTGGTCGACCCTGCCGCAGAACGTGCTCGACCGCGCGTCGTTCATCCACCACGCGACGCGCACGCAGGTGCACGGCGAGCTGGTGAAGGTGCTGCAGCTGCTCGGCGATGCGTCGAAGTCCGAGACGATCACGGCGATCTTCGCGAAGTACCTGGCACCTGCGCTCGGTACCGTCAGCGCGATCCCGGTGCCGGTGGGCGACGTGAACATGAGCGCGGGTGGGCGCACCCTGCCCCGCCTCAAGCCCACCACGCTGCGCGAGCTGCTGGTCGCCGACGACAGCCCGCTCACGAACCTGCAGGGCCTGCGCGATCAGGCGCTCGACGAGATCCACCTGACGCTGCGTCAGCACGGTACCGCCGAGCAGCGCAAGTTCATGACCGAGCACAGCAACGCGCGCGCCGACGTGCGCACGCTCTCCGAAGGCGCGGTCGATCTGCTGAGCGCAGTCGACGACGACAAGGAGAGCGCGCAGATCAAGGCCGCGGTCGCGCTCATCAAGCTCAAGCTGACCCCGGTCGTCGCGCTCGCGTTCCCGTTCGGCGGCGACAACCACAACGACCAGGGGCTCGCGAAGGAAGTCGACCAGCACACCACCGGCATCGGCTACATCGCCGAGCTGATGAGCACGCTGGCCGCCGAAGGGTTGTCCGACCGGGTCACTTTCGCGTCGATGAACGTGTTCGGGCGCACGCTGAAGAACCAGGGCCAGAAGGGCCGCACGCACCACAGCAAGCACCACGTCACGCTGATGATCGGCAAGCACGTGATGCCGTCGGTGATCGGCGGCATCGTCGCGAAGGGCGACGACTTCGAGGCGCGGCCGATCGACAGCATGACCGGCATGGCCAGCGACGGCGGCGACGTCACCTACGACGAAGGTTTGCCCTCGGTGGGCAAGACGCTGGGCTCGGTGCTCGGCCTACACGACGCGACCCTCGACACGGAGATCCTGAAGGGCAAGATCATCACCGCCGCCGTCGCCGAGTGAGGCGGCCGGCACGCACCGGATCGCGTGCTAGCCTGCGAAGGTGGGCGAGACGCGCCGTAGCCGTGGGCGAGTGATCGCCTTCGATCGCAGCCGCGGGCGCGGCATCGTCGAGCTCGACGGTCGCGCGGTCGTGGTCGACGCGTCGCACGTCGACGCGAGCCACCTCTCGACCGACGACGTGGTCGAGGTCGAGCTCGCCGCCGGCGATCGCATCGTCGCGGTGCGGATCGAGCAGGCGGTGCCTGCACGGCTCGCGACCGACGCGCGTGGCCTCTTCGCCGCGCTGCTCGACGCACAGGACGGTGCGCCGCCCGTGCTGCTCGAGCGGCTCGCGGCCCGCGACGATCTCGCCCCGCTCGTGGGCGCGTGGCTGTCCCGCTGGGATCGCGCGATCCGCTTCTGGGAGCCCGACAACGTCGCCGCGCTCGTCGATCGCCGTCCGCGCGACGAGGCGCTGTCGCAGGTGCTCGTGCTCGCGAACGACGCGAAGGGACCCGCCGACCGCACCGCGTGGCTGCACGCGCGACTGCTACGGCGCGAGGCCTGAGCGCGCGTCGATCACTCGGCGATGTGGCCGAGCTTCGCGACCTTGGTCGCGAGGTAGCGCTCGTTGTGCGGGTTCTTGCCCGCGTGCAGCGGCACGCGCTCGACCAGCTCCATGCCGTAGCCCGACAGCCCGGCGATCTTGCGCGGGTTGTTGGTGAGCAGCCGCAGCTTGCGAACGCCGAGGTGGTGCAGGATCTGCGCGCCGATGCCGTAGTCGCGGAGGTCGGCGGCGAACTTCAGGCGCTCGTTGGCCTCGACGGTGTCGGCGTCGTGCTCGTCCTGCAGCGCGTACGCGCGGATCTTGTTGAGCAGGCCGATGCCGCGGCCTTCTTGGCGCAGGTAGACCAGCACACCGCGACCTTCGGCGGCGATCGCCGCCAACGCGGCGTCGCGCTGCGCCCCGCAGTCGCAGCGCAGGGAGTAGAGCGCGTCGCCGGTGAGACACTCGGAGTGCATGCGCACGAGCACCGGCTCGCCGTCGTCCACCTTGCCCATCGTCAGCGCGACGTGCTCGTTGTTGCCGAGCTCGTCCTTGAACCCGTGCAGCTCGAAGCGACCGTGCGCGGTGGGCAGCTCGGCGGTCGCCACCTGCCGCACGAACGGATCGTGCTCGAGCCGGTAGGCGATGAGATCGGCGATGGTGCCGACGCGCAGCCCGTGCGTGCGGGCGAACTCGAGGATCGCCGGCAGCCGCATCATCGTGCCGTCGTCGTGCATGAGCTCGCTGACCGCTGCCGACGGCTGCAGCCCGGCGAGCCGCGCGAGATCGACGGCCGCCTCGGTGTGTCCGGCGCGACGCAGCACGCCGCCGTCGCGGGCGCGCAGCGGGAACACGTGGCCCGGGCGCACGAGATCGGCCGCGGTCACCCCGGGCTTCACGGTGGTGCGGATCGTCAGCGCGCGATCCTTCGCGGAGATCCCGGTGTCGATGCCCTGCGTCGCCTCGATCGACACCGTGTACGCGGTGCCGCGCTTGGCCGCGTTGTGCTGGACCATGGGCGGCAGCTCGAGGTGATCGGCGAGCGTGTTCGGCATCGCGAGGCAGATCACTCCGCCGGTGTGGCGGATCGTGAACGCGATGTTCTCCGCGCTCGCGTGCTCGGCCGGGATGATGATGTCGCCCTCGTTCTCGCGGTTCTCGTCGTCGACGACGATCACGGGCCGACCGGCGCGGAGCTCGGCGAGCAGCTCGCGGATGGACGCGAGACCCGCAGGAGGCGGCGCTACGGAGGCATCGTCGTTGGCGGGACGTTCGGACAAGGTCGACGCAGCATGGCGCGTTTGCCAGGGCTGTCAAACCGTGCTCCGGGCGGGCTTTCACACACGCGATCGCTCGTCTACAATCCCGCGCCGCATGCTCGAGCCGCGTACGCGAAGAGTTCGCAGGACGATCGCAGCGTTGGTCGTCGTTGCCGTCGCGTGGGGCACGACGCCATCGGTCCAGGCGCGGGGCGCAGTCGCACCGACGCCCGAGCAAACGCCGCCCGGCACTGCACCGACGCAGCCGCCGTCGGGCGCAGCCGGCGAGCCGTTGCCGCCGACCGACTTCGATCCTCCGGCGACCGAGCCCGACGGGCCCGCCGCGCCCGAGCCCGAGGCGCCCGCCGAGCCCGAGCCGCCGAAGGAGCCCACGCCGCCGAAGCCGACCGCGACCGCGAAGCCGAAGCCGCCGCCACCGAAGCCGCTGCCGGACGCGACCGACGACACCGACGACGAGGAAGCCCCGCTCCCGCAGCGACTGCCGCCGATGCAGACCGCGGGTTGGTGGACGCTCTTCGGTGGCTTCGCGATCGGCACGGTCGCGGGCGTGCTCGCCGGGCTCGCCGAGCGCGAAGAGGATCGCGCGGTGCGGCTCTCGGTGCGCTACGACCTCGACACCGGCGAGCAGCCGCTCTACGAGGAGATCCGCGCCGACTACGAACGCACGCTCCGCAAGGGTCGCGCCGAGGCGAACGCCGCGATCGCGCTCGGGGTCGTCGGGCTCGGGGCCGCGGTCGCGGGGCTCACGGTGTTGCTGGTCGCGCAGAGCCGCGATCGTCGGGCGAAGCGCGCGGCACCGCCGGCCACGGCGAAGCGCGTGCGGGTGCTCGGCGGCGGGCTGCAGGTGAGGTTCTGATGCGACGCATGGTGGGCGCGGTGGTGCTCGGGCTCGTGGGCGCGTGCTTCGATGCACCGGCGGGCGCGGTGATGTTCAGCTGCGATCCCGACGACGCGCCCGCGTGCCCGTCGGGCTACACGTGCGAGAGCGATGGGTGCTGCCACGAGAACGGCTCCGACATCGACGCGAACCTCGGCGCGTGCAAGCTCGCGCCCGGCACCGACGCGACGTCGGTGACGACGACCGTGACGACCGAGAGCAGCAGCAGCAGCGGATCGTCCGACACGGGCACCGGCACCGGCTCGAGCGGCTCGAGCGGCTCGAGCGACACGGGCTCGACCGGCTCGTCCGAGGGCAGCACGGGCTCCACGGGAAGCTCGTCGTCCGGCCCCGAGTCGAGCTCGGGCGAGAGCTCGAGCGACGGCTCGAGCAGCTCGGGTGCGGGCTCCGAGACGAGCAGCAGCTCGGGCTGACTCACTCCGTGGTCAGCACCACGCGCACGCAGCCGAGTCGCGTGCTCGCGGCCGCATAGCGATAGTCGCGATTCGCCGCCAACAGGCCACCGACGTAGGTGACGAATCGCGACTGCCGCATGCGCTGCACGGCGACGCCGCGCGAGCCCGTGGTGTCGAAGACGTCGTAGGTCTCACCGTCCTCGGTGCCGAGCACGATCATCATGTGGTGGTAGAAGCGCTGGCCGCCATGCGCGAGCGCGGTGTGCGAGACGGCGCAGAGATGGGCGGCCCCCGGCGCACGCAGCTGGGCGAGGCGAAGGGCGTCGTCCGGCCCGAGCTCGACGATCCGAGGTCCGTCGGGCAGCCGCGTCGCGTCGAGGCGATCGGCGACGTTGGCGATCGCGCGCAGCCCGAAGTCGCGCGGCTCGCAGCGATCGGGCGCACCGCTCACGCGCGTCGACAGCTGCGCGTCGCAGGCGGCGAGCTCGTGCATCGCGAGGGTGGGCAGCAGCGTCAGGCGCACGCCCTCGAGGAACCCGCCCGCGCAGCCGAGATCGAAGCTGCCCGGGGCCTGGGCCACGACCTCGCCGCCGCGGCGCGTGACGAAGCCGAGCGCATCGCCGTCCGTCGCGACGAAGCCGGTGTTGTCCCAGCTCGTCGCACTCTCCCAGCGAAACGGCGCGAGCGACTGGGCGAGCGCGAGCAGGCGCTCGCGCGCGGGGGCTGCGTTCGCGAGCGCATCGTGCAGCCGTCGCGTGACGCCGGGATGGAACGCGAGCGCGGGCCAGCGCGCGAGCACGTCGATCGTGGGCGCGGCCGTCGGCACGGGCTCCGGCGCGCCGGCGTCGAGCACGGCGATCGGCTCGGCGATCGTGCGCGTCACCGGCGGCGACGGCCGCGGCTCACCGCACGCGAGCACGCAGCCGATCGTCGCGCAGACGCGACGGAGCGGGGCCGGAGGCATCGCCCGCGAACGTAGCAGCGAACGCGCGCGCCTCAGCCGGGCGCGGCGACGGGCGGCGTGACGACCACCGGAGCCGGTGCGGGCGTCGGCGCGACGATCACCGGTGCGGGCGCGGGCGTCGGTGCGACGATGACCGGCGCGGGCGCAGGCGCGGGCGCGACGATCACCGGCGCGGGCGCGGGCTCGACGACGACGGGCGTCGGCGCGGGCGTCGGCGCGACGATCACCGGTGCGGGCGCGGGCGTGACGATGACGGGCGTCGGCGCGACGACGACCGGAGCCGGCGCGGGCTTCGTGGTGGTGGTGGTCACCTCGTGCACATGCCGATGCCGCCGCCACGACTCGCGGCTGGGGATGCTGATCGCGACGCCGGCCATGACGGTGAGCCCCTGATTGCTGAAGTCCGGCAGCCCGTGCACGCGTCGCCGTGCGCTCCACAGCTGCTGCACCTCGGCGGTCAGCGCCACGACGTTCGAGATCCGCGCCTCGATGCCGGCATGCAGCTCGAAGCCGATGCGCGCGCTCGCATCGAGGAGCGAGCGCTGCTCGTGTCGGCGATACTGCAGCTTCACCACGTCGAAGCCGACGCCGGCACCGACGAAGGGCCGCACGGGGAACGACTTGAACGCGTACAGGCTGCCGCCGAAGAACAGCGGCACGGCGAAGTAGGACAGCGAGCGCGCCTCGCCGCGGCGGAAACCGTCGCGATCGCGCGGATCGAAGTCGGCCCGCCCTGCGCCGTAGCCGGTGCGGAAGTAGCCGATCCAGCGCGGGTAGTCCCACGCACCCTTGGTCTTGTAGAACTGCAGCCGCAGATCGACACCCCGCATCGCGCTGCAGTAGCGACCGCCGAACGGGTCGAGACACGCGCGGAACGGATCGCTCGTGACGCGCCGGCCCGGACGCAGGTGCCCGTCGGGCGACAGCGGCGTCGCGACGGCCCCCATCGACAGCCCGAACCACGTCGTGCGGGCGTGCTCCTCGTGCTCGTGCGTGACGGTGGTCGTGGTCGTCGAAGCCGGCGGAGAGTCGTCGTCGTCGCCGTCGTCGTCGTCGTCCACCACGACGATCTGCGTCGGCCCGGTGGCGTGCGCGCTGAGCGGCACGATCCCGGTGAGGGCGCTGAAGGCGGGCAGGCTCGCGCGCAGGGACAGTCGCATGTCGGCCCCTACCCGCCCGGCCGCCGGTTGGGTTGGTTGGGCCGTTCCGCGCCTCAGGCCGGCCCGGCGCCTGCGATCTGTCAGGGCGGCGCCGGCTCGGGTGGCGTCGCGGAGGCCGGTGGTTCGACGAGGATCGTCCGCGGCTTCGCGGGCGTGGGCGGTGGCTCGAACACCGGCGCCGTCGTCGGCGGACCGACGCGCAGCTGCGATGGTGCTGGGCTCGGCGGCACCACGGTGCGCGTCGACGTGGTGACGTGATGCGCCCTCGCATCGCGGCGCGTCCACGTCGCATACGGCACCGCGACCGCGACGCCGGTGACGATCGCGAGCCGGCTGTTCGCGAAGTCGGGCACACCCGGGAGCCGACGACGCACGCTCCACTGTTGCTGCAGCTCGGCTGTGAACGCGACCCAGTTGCCGATGCGCGCCTCGACGCCCCCGTGCAGCTCGAAGCCGAAGCGCGAGCTGAGATCGAGCAGCGACGCATGCTCGTGTCGAGTCACGCGCAGCTGCAGCACGTCCATGCCCATGCCGAGCCCGACATACGGCCGCACCGGGAAGTGCTCGAACGCGAACACGCTGACACCCGCGAACACCGGCACCGAGTGGTACGCCACCGCAGTCGCCTCGCCGCGCCGCGGACCGGTGCTGCGCGCGGGCTCGAAGCGCGCTTCGCCGGCCTCGTAGCCGCTGCGCACGTAGCCGATCACGCGCGGGTAGTGGCGCGGCCCCTGGCTCGAGAAGATCTGCAGCCGCGCATCGACGCCGCGCAGCGAGCTGCAGTAGCGCTCGTCACCCGCGTCCACGCACGCGCGCAGCCGATCGCTGCCGACCTGGTCGCGCGCTGCGAGCGGGCCGCGCTGCGACAGCGGCATGGTGACCGCGCCGACCGAGAGCGCGAGCCAGGTGGTGTGCGCGAGCTCGGGCCCGCGCTCGATCACCTGCACCGTGCGCGTGGTCGCGTCGGCGCTGCTCGGAGGCGCGGCGGTGCCGGACGGCCGCGTCGTCTGCTCCTCGTGCGCTCGCGCGTGCTCCGTGACGACGACCTCGACCGCGTCACCCGCGAGCGCGGCGGCAGGTGTCGCCGTCGTGATCGCCCCGAGGATGAGCGGGCACAATCGCACCTCACCAGGATAGCGGGCGCTGGGCTGCGCTGCCGGCGGCGTGGGACGGATGGGGCGGGCCGCTGCGGGCCGGCGCCCTTGAATGCCAGCTTCCGCCAGGATAAGAAGCCCCCCGAAGCCGAAGGGCGATCTGCGACCGTGGGCCTGAAAGACCTTTTTTCCAGCGGAGGCCGTGCGAAGTCGCGGCTCGACAAGCACGTCAAGGTCATCACGAACGCCTACACGCAGTCGGCCGATCGCTACGCCGCGATGCAGTCGCTGCTGGACGACGGCTCCGACGAGGCGCTCGTCGGTCTGATGAAGCGCTTCACGATCGTCTCGACGAAGAGCATCGAGGACGAAGAGGAGAAGGGCTGGGTCTACCGCGAGCTGTCCGGGCTCGGTGCGAAGGTGCTGCCCGCGCTGCGCCAGTTCTGCGTCGAGTCCGACAACGTCGCGTGGGCGCTGCGCATCCTCGAGGACGTCGCGAACGGTCCGCAGGAGTGGGACGTCATCGACGCGATGCTCGAGCGCCACCCGCCCGAGTACGCGCGCGACCCGAAGACCAAGCTGCAGGTGCTCACGCACCTCGCCGAGATCGACGATCCCCGCGTCGTCGGGATCCTGCAGCGCTACCTCGACGATCCCGACGAGGGCGTGCGCTTCTTCTGCGTCGAGCAGCTCGTCGACATCGGCGACGAGTCCTCGAAGGAGGCCCTGATCGCGCGGCTCGGCCACAAGGACGAGGACAGCGTCCGGCTGCGCACGCGCATCCTCGACGGCATCGCCGCGCTCGGCTGGGACATCTCGGCCCACCAGCAGGTGATCGTCGCGAATCTCGGCAACGAGCACTCGCTCCAAAAGGGCAAGGTGGTTCGGCGCTGATGCCTCGCCGGAACGATCTCAAGCGGATCCTGGTGCTCGGCTCGGGTCCGATCGTGATCGGACAGGCGTGCGAGTTCGACTACTCGGGCACCCAGGCGGTGAAGGCGTTGGTGCAGGACGGCTTCGAGGTCGTGCTGCTCAACAGCAACCCCGCCACGATCATGACCGACCCGGAGATCGCCGCGCGCACCTACGTCGCGCCGCTGGTCCCCGAGGTGCTCGACCAGGTGCTCGAGAAGGAGAAGCCGCAGGCCATCTTGCCCACGGTCGGCGGGCAGACGGCGCTCAACCTGGCCATCGCGGCGGCGCGTCAGGGCATCCTCGAGCGCCACGGCGTCGAGCTCATCGGCGCGGCGGTCGACGTCATCGAGCGTGCCGAGGACCGCGAGCAGTTCAAGCGCGCGATGCTGGAGATCGGGCTCGACGTGCCGCGCTCGCACTACGTGCGCTCGCTGGCCGACGCCCGCGGCTGCATCGCCGACATCGGCTTCCCGGTGATCATCCGCCCGAGCTTCACGATGGGCGGCAGCGGAGCCTCGATCGCGTACAACCGCGACGAGTTCGAGAGCCGCGTCCAGTTCGCGCTCGACGAGAGCATGGACGGCGAGGTGCTGCTCGAGGAGTCCGTGCTCGGCTGGAAGGAGTACGAGCTCGAGGTGATGCGCGACGGGGCCGACAACTTCGTCGTCATCTGCTCGATCGAGAACTTCGATCCGATGGGCGTGCACACCGGCGACAGCATCACGATGGCGCCGGCGCAGACGCTGACCGACAAGGAATACCAGCGCATGCGCGACCACGCGGCGATGGTCGTGCGCAAGATCGGGGTCACCACCGGCGGCTGCAACATCCAGTTCGCGGTGAACCCGAAGACCGGTCGCGAGATCGTCATCGAGATGAACCCTCGGGTGTCGCGCAGCTCCGCGCTCGCGAGCAAGGCCACCGGGTTCCCCATCGCGAAGTTCGCGGCCAAGCTCGCGGTCGGCTACACGCTCGACGAGCTCAAGAACGACATCACCCGCGTCACGCCGGCGTCGTTCGAGCCCAGCATCGACTACGTCGTCACCAAGATCCCGCGCTTCGCGTTCGAGAAGTTCCCGGGCGCCGACGACACGCTGACGATCCAGATGAAGTCCGTCGGCGAGGTGATGGCGATCGGCCGCACGCTGCGAGAGTCGCTCGGCAAGGCGATCTGCTCGATGGAGCAGGACACCTACGGGTTCGACATCGATCCGCCGGTCGACGACGAGGAGCTCGTGGCCATGCTCGGCCGCCCGCATCCGCGGCGGCTGTGGCACGTCGGCGCCGCACTGCGGCGCGGCATCCCGCTCGAGGTCGTGCAGGAGAGCACCAAGATCGACCCTTGGTTTCTCCATCACATCCGCGTCATCGTCGAGTGCGAGCGCACGATGGGCAAGGGTCGGCGCGGCATCGTGCCGGGACCCGGGCTGCTACGCTGGGCGAAGCGCAACGGGCTGTCCGATCGCCGCATCGCGAGCCTCGTCGGCGTGTCCGAAGAAGCCGTTCGCACCAAGCGGCTGCAGGCGCGGCTGCGCCCGGTCTACAAGCGCATCGACACGTGCGCCGCCGAGTTCGACTCCGGCACGCCGTACCTCTACTCGACCTACGAGGACGAGGACGAGTCCGACGTCTCCGCGCGCAAGAAGGTCGTCATCCTCGGCGGCGGGCCCAACCGCATCGGCCAGGGCATCGAGTTCGACTACTGCTGCTGCCACGCCGCGTTCGCGCTGCGCGAGGCCGGCTACGAGACGATCATGATCAACTGCAACCCCGAGACGGTGTCGACCGACTACGACACCTCCGATCGGTTGTACTTCGAGCCGCTGACGCGCGAGCACGTGCTCGAGGTGCTCGACACCGAGGCGCGCTCGGGCACGATCGTCGGCGTCCTCGTGCAGTTCGGCGGGCAGACCCCGCTCAAGCTCGCCAAGTCGATCGAGGCCGCCGGCTACCGCCTGCTCGGCACCCCGGGTGACGCGATCGATCTCGCCGAGGATCGCGAGCGCTTCGGCCAGCTGCTCGCGCGGCTCGGCGTCACCTGTCCGCGCTGGGGCGTGGCGCGCTCGGCCGAGGAGGCCTTCTCGGTCGCACGCGAGATCGGCTATCCGGTGCTCGTGCGGCCCAGCTACGTGCTCGGCGGCCGCGCGATGGAGATCGTGAGCTCCGATCTCGAGCTCGACCACTACATGCGGCACGCGGTGCGGGCCTCGCCCGATCACCCGGTGCTCATCGACGAGTTCCTGCCCCACGCCACCGAGTTCGACGTCGACGCGGTCGGCGACGGCATCGACATCGTCGTCGCGGGCATCATGGAGCACATCGAGGAGGCCGGCGTGCACTCCGGCGACTCCAGCTGCTCGCTGCCGCCGGTCAACGTCTCGCCCGACGTGCTCGACGAGATCCGTCAGGTCACGCGCATGCTCGGCCGCGAGCTCGGCGTCATCGGCCTGATGAACGTGCAGTACGCGCTGCGCGGCCGTCGACTGTACGTGCTCGAGGTCAACCCCCGGGGCTCGCGCACCGTGCCGTTCGTGTGCAAGGCCACCGGAATCCCGTTCGCGAAGATCGCGGCGCGCGTCGGCGCGGGCGAGACGCTCGCGCAGCTCGGGGCCCGCGAGCTCGTGCCCGATCACGTGTCCGTGAAGATCCCGGTGTTCCCGTTCCGCAAGTTCGCGGGCGTCGACACGATCCTCGGGCCCGAGATGCGCAGCACCGGCGAGGTGATGGGCATCGGCGCCGACTTCGGTACCGCGTTCGCGTCGGCGATGATGGCCGAGGGCACGGCGCTGCCCACCTCGGGTCGCGTGTTCGTCAGCGTGCGCGACGACGACAAGAAAGAGATCGTGCAGGCGGCGCGGCAGCTCGCGGCCGAGGGGCTCGAGCTGGTGGCCACGCGCGGCACCGCGGCCGTGCTGCGCGCGGCGGGGCTCGAGTGCGACGTGGTCAAGAAGGCAGCCGAAGGTCGGCCGAACGTCGTCGATGCGATCCTGAACGGCGAGATCGCGATGGTGATCACGACCGCGGGCAACCGCACCGATCGCGAGCAGAGCTTCACCCTGCGCCGCACGACGCTGACCCAGCGCATCCCGTACTTCACGACGGTCTCGGGTGCACTCGCGGCCGCGCACGCGATCGCGACGTTGCGGATGGATCGCCGGCCCGCGATCGCGTCGTTGCAGGAGCTGCACGGACGCCCCGGGTTCACGCCCGAGGACGCGCCGACGAAGCGCGCGGGCTATCGCTGAACTGGTGCGAACAGATCTGATTGATGGTCGGGGTGCACGAACGCGCTAGCGTTCGACCATGGACCTGCACACGCACCGCCGCGCACTGGCGGCCGCGACTCGACTCGCGCTCGCCTCCTGCGCCCTGCCCGGCTGCGACAAGGGTCGCAGCGACGCGAGCCCACCGCTGGAGCCGGCGAGCCCCGAGACGCGCGCCGACACCCCGGAGCCCGAGCAACACGCGAACGCGGCCGCGCCCGCACCGACCGACCCGACCGAGAGCGCGCCCGCGCCCACCGACACGATCCGCGCGTGCGTCGGGCTCGTCGACGAGGCGTTCCCGCAGCCGGGCGAGTACCCGGGCGAGCGCAAGAACGTCGGCATCGCGGTGCGGGCGTGCTGCGCCGAGCTCATGGTGCACGGCGAAGGCATGGGTCCGCACCGCTGGGATTGCTGCGCGAACCTGCCCGAGGACAGACCCGATCTCGACCAGCGCATCGGCAGCGCATGCACGCCGTGGGGGCCGCCCGTGCCACCCGCGATGCCCCGCCTCGCGCGCGTGCGAACGGAGATCGCATGAGCGTCGTCCTCGATCTCCGCGCGCTCGCGCGTCCGCTCCGGCCCGCGCTCGCGTCCACGCCCGAGCTCGAGGCCCTGCGCCCCGCCGCGATCGCGACCTGGCGCGGGCGCATGATCAACGAGCACGGCTCGGCCCGCGTGTTCGAGGCGCTGGCCGATCAGCTCGATGGCCTCGCGCTCGCCGACGCGGCGGCCGAGGCCCGCGGCTTCGCCGACGAGGAGCGTCGACACGGCGTGCTCTGTGGCGCGGTCGTCGAGGCGCTCGGCGGCAGCGCCTACGCGATCGTGCCCGAGCCGCTGCCGATCCCGATGCACGAGGACGCGACGCCGATCGAGGCCGTGCTGCGCAACGTGCTCTCGATCTGCTGTCTCGCCGAGACCGTCGCAGTCGCGCTGATCGGGGCCGAGCACCTCGAGCTGCCGGAGGGACCGTTGCGCGCGTTGCTCGAGCGGATCCTCGCCGACGAGGTCGGCCACGCGCGCTTCGGCTGGCGCATGCTGGCGCGGCTCGCTCCGGCGCTCGATCGCGCGACCAAGGCGCGGCTCGACGCCTACCTCGAGATCGCATTCGCGCACCTCGTGGCGCACGAGCTCGAGCACCTGCCGCTCGCATCGCGTCCGCCGGCCGCAGGCGTCGTCTACGGGCTCTGCGACGGCGGGGATGCGCGCCGGCTGTTCTTCGACACCGTGCTGCACGCGATCGTTCCTGGTCTGCGCGCCCACGGTTTCGGCGCGGACGCGGCGTGGCGACGCGCGCTCGAAGCGTCGCGCCTACGCAAGAGCGCGTAGCCTCGGCGGCCGATCGGGCTTGCGCGGGTGGGCCGGCTCGCCGACGCTGGCTGGGCTCGGATGATCTGCCCCGACGACAACGAGATCGCCGCCTACGCCGAGGGTCGCATCCCGCTCGGTCGCGCGGCGGAGCTCGAGCTGCACGTCGACGAGTGCTCGTCGTGCGCCGCGGCCGTCGCCGAAGCGGCGCGCTTCAACGCCGAGGAGCGACCGGTGACGCGCGTCGTCACCGGCGCGATCGAGCCCGAGCCACCGGCGACGCCGCTGCGCGGCGAACGGATCGGTCGCTACCGCGTGGTGTCGGTGCTCGGCCGCGGCGGCATGGGCACCGTGCTGCAGGCCCACGATCCGGAGCTCGGTCGCGACGTCGCGCTCAAGCTGCTGCGACGCAGCGCCGCCGAGCTCCCCGACGGTGCGCAACGCCTCGTCCGCGAGGCCCGCAGCATGGCCCAGCTCGCGCACCCGAACGTGGTCGCCGTGTTCGAGGTCGGCGTCGCCGACGGGCGTGTGTTCGTCGCGATGGAGCTCGTCGAGGGTCAGGACCTGCGCATGTGGCTCCGCAAGCCCCGCTCGGTCGCCGAGATCGTCGAGGTGTTCACGCAGGCCGGTCGCGGCCTGCAGGCCGCGCACGAGGCCGGCGTGTTGCACCGCGACTTCAAGCCCGACAACGTGCTCGTCGGCGAGGACCGCTCGGAGTCGGGTCGCGTGCGCGTGCGCGTGGCCGACTTCGGGCTCGCGCAGTCGCTGGGCAGCGCACCCTCGGTGCCGAGCTCTCGCCATCCGAGCGACGGCGAGCACTCGAGCATGCGGCTCACCCGCGCCGGCACCGTGCTCGGCACGCCGGCCTACATGGCGCCGGAGCAGCACACCGACGATCCGATCGACGCCCGCACCGATCAGTACGCGTTCGCGGCCGCGCTGTACGAGGCGTTGTTCGGCGCGCTGCCGTTCCGCGGTCGCAGCACCGACGAGATCGCGGCCGCGAAGCTCGTCGGTCCACCGCAGCCGCCCCGCGAGGTGCGGGTGCCCGCCGCGATCAAGCGGGCGGTGCTGCGCGGGCTGGCGGCGGATCCGAACCTCCGCCACCGCGACATGAACGCATTCCTGCACGCGCTCGGGCGGCGCTCGTCTCGGCCCGCCCGGATCGCGCTCGCCGCAGGCGCGTGCGCCGTGGTCGGGCTCGCGACACTCGGGGCGGCCCACGCCGATCCCCGCTGCAGCGACGCGAAGCTGCGCTGGGACGCCGACACGCGCGGCGTGCTCGAGCGTGCGTTCGTCGACGAAGCGCGGCCATACACGGCCGAGACCGCGACGCGCGTGCTCGCGGGGCTCGACGGCTTCGGCAACGCCTGGACGATCGCGCACGCGGATGCGTGCACCGCCGCGCGCGACGGGGATCCGATCGCGATCGCTGCGCTCGACCGGCGCATGCGCTGCCTCGACGCCGCACGCACCGACTTCGACGCGCTCGTCGAGCTGTTCACGCAGGCCGACGACACCGTCGTGCTGCGCTCGATCCGTGCGGTCGCACAGCTGCCCGTGCCGGCCGAGTGCCTCGACGCGCCCACCACCCCTGCGCCCGAGCTCTCCGCGGCCGCACACGAGCGCTTCGCTCGCGTGAACGCGCTCGCGAACGCCGGACGCTGGGCGGATGCCTGGGTCGAGGCCGAGAAGCTGCCCGGCGATCCGGCGCTCGCCCACGATGCCCACGCCCACGTGCGCGCGCTGCTCCTGCTCGGCCGCATGCGCCATCGCACCAGCGCGTTCGAGTCCGCCGAGGCGGTGCTCACCGAGGCCTACTTCGAGGCGCAGCAGCTGGGCGACGCCGAGCTGCTCGCCGACGCCGCGATCGCCGTACTCGCAGTGGTCGCCGAGGCGCACGTCGATCCGAGCGACGCCCTGCCCTGGGCTCGCCACGCCGAGGCCGCGATCGCGCTCGAGGGCGACGCGCCCCGACATCGCGCGACGCTGCACCGCGCGCTGGGCTCGATCGCGCAGCGCAGCGGCGACTACGAGACCGCACGCCGCGAGGCCGAGCGCGGCCACGCGATCCTCGTCGAGGCGCTCGGCGAGGATCACATCGACGTCGGCGACTTCACCAACAACCTCGCGAACGTGGCGTACCTACAGGGTCGCCACGAAGACGCGATCGAGCTGAACCTGCGCGCGCTCGAGATCCGCAAGGCGCAGCTCGGCGAGCACCATCCGACGGTCGCCGACTCGTACAACAACCTCGGCGCCGCCAACTTCGATCTCGGTCACTACGCCGAGGCGGCCTTCGATCACCAGCAGTCGCTGGAGATCGCGCAGGCCGCGTTCGGCCCCATGTCGGCCGACGCGGCCGGCTCGCACAACAACCTCTGCGGGGTCTACCACGCGCTCGGACAGCACGACCGCGCCATCGCGCAGTGTCGCGAGGCGCTCGAGATCTGGAGCGCCGTCCTCGACCCCGAGCACCCCGACGTCGCCTACGCGCACACCAACCTCGGCAACGCGCTGCACTCGCTCGGCCGCGACGAGGAAGCCGCGCACGCCTACGAGCGCGCGCTGGCGATCCGCGAGCTCGCGCTCGGCCCCGACCATCCGGACGTCGCGATCACGCTCGTGAACCTCGCGGTGGTCGACGACTCCGCGGGTCGCCTCGATCGCGCACGCGCCGGCTTCGAGCGTGCGCTCGTCTCGCTCGAGCGCGTGCTCGGGCCGGACAACGCCGACATCGGGACGATCCGCGACAACCTCGGCCTCGTGATGCGCAAGCAGGGCCAGCTCGACGCGTCGGTGGCGATGCACCGCGACGCGCTGCGCATCCACCTCTCCGCGCTGGGGCCCGAGCACCCGCAGACCGCCACCACCGAGTACGGCCTCGGCCGCGCGCTGCGGGCCAAGGGCGAGCGCGAGGCGATCGAGCACCTCGAGCGCGCCTGCGACGGCACCCCCGCGACCGAGCCGAAGCTGCTCGACGAGCGCCGTGCGACGCTGGCCGCCGCCCGCAGCGAGCTGGGTCAGCAGACCAGGCCCTGAGTGCAGCTGCACTCGGTCGGCGTCTCGGACGGCGTCGGCGGCGACAGCATCTGGTCGTTCATGCAGTGGATCTCGCTGTCGCGCGTACCGCACTCGAGCACGAGGTCGTGGCAGACGTTGCCTTCCATCCCGCACTCGATGCGCACCGTTCCGCCACCGCCGTGCACGACCGTCGCATGGCACGCATTCGGTCCGGCGCACGTCACCAGGCACGCGTAGTCGTCGGGGCACGTGATGTCGGTCGAGTGGCAGGCGTTGTCACCGTTGCAGCCGACCTCGCACTCGAACTCGTCGGGACACGTGAGCCCCGTCGACTCGCAGTTCCCGGTGTCGTCGCAGTCGATCTGGCAGCGATCGCCGTCGCAGCCCCCGTTGCAGATCGCCGGACAGTCGCCGCCGGGTGGCACCTCGTTCTCGCCACACGCGAGCCCGCCGGTGCTGCTGCTGTCGCCGGCCTCGCTCGAGCTCGTCCCGCCGGTGCCCTCGGACTCGCTGCCGCCGCTGCTCTCCGTCGGCATCGGGGCGCTCGACGAGCCGTCGCTCGGCCCGGCGTCGCTCGAGCCGCTCGCGTCGGTGATGGACCCACTCTCGCCGGTGCCCAGCGTGGTGCCGACGGTAGTGCTCGCCGTGGTGCTCGCGGTCGGGTCGAACGTGGTCGTCGACAGCGAGGTGCTGCCGCTGCCCGCTTCGCTTCCATCCAGCACCGACTCCTGGGGATTGCCGGCGCACGCCGACGCGAGCGCGACGGCGAGCGCCCCCACGGAACCCGAACGTCGCAGCGAAGCCATCGTTCGAGCATAGCGCGACGCCGGGGGCGCGGACAGGCTGCTAAGCTCGGCGCTCCGGTTCGCGCAGGAATCGGCCCCCACCGATGCACCGCCCTAGTCTGTTCGCTCCGCTCGTGCTCGCGCTCGCCTGCGCGAAGCCAGCCACCCCGACCCGGACGCCCGCGCCGAGCCCGAAGGCCGCGCCGACGAAGCCGACCACACCCGCGCCTGCGCCGGCGCTGAATGCCGAGCAGGCCTACGCCCGCGCGATGCCGGCGACCGTGCTGGTCACCACGGCGTGGGGCCACGGCACCGGCGTCGTCGTCGATCCGAAGGGGCTCGTGCTGACCAACTACCACGTGGTCGCGCAGGGCAAGGACGAGGACTTCGGCATCGCCGCGAGCGTCACGTTCCCCGAGCACCACGACGACGGCAGCGTGTCGCCCGGCAAGCGCTACTCGGCCAAGGCGATCAAGATCGACGACAAGCGCGACCTCGCCCTGCTCGCCGTCGATGCGCCCGGCCAGACCTTCGCCGCGCTGGACGTCTCCGCCGACGATCCGCAGCCCGGCGCGCGCGTGCTCGCGATCGGCAACGCCGGCGTCGGGCTCGGCTGGGCGCTCAAGCGCTGCTCCGTGAACGCGGTCGGCCGGCTCGACGAGCAGGTCGGGGCGATGCTCTCGGCCCAGCGCGAGACGCTGTCCGACGAGCAACGCCAGCAAGCGATGGCGGCGCTCGCCCAGGCCGGTGCGGACGCGGGCAAGCAAGTGCAGACCGACTGCAACATCTTGCCGGGCGACAGCGGCGGGCCGCTGGTCGACGAGCGCCACGGCACGGTGGTCGGGCTCAACGTCGCGGTGCGCACCGCGTTCAGCCAGTTCGTCTCGCTCGGCTCGCTGGCGTTCCACGTCCACGTCGCCGAGCTGCGCGACTTCCTGCGGGAGATCCCGAGCGAGCCCGCCGCGTTCGTGCCCGATCCGTGGGTCGCCGCCGGCAACCAAGGCGCGCTCTCCGACATCGACTCCGACGGCGAGGTCGACACGCTCAACTACGCTGGACCCTGCGGCGACAACCTCACCTGCCAGGTGGTGCTCGCCGATCTCGATCAGAACAGCTTCCGCGGCAAGAAGACGCTGCCGACCCCGGCCGAGCTGCAGAGCTCGCGCAAGTTCGACGCCGAGCTCGCGCTGCTCAAGCTCGCTCGCCTGCCGCGCAGGCCCAGCGAGTTCCCGATGCCGGTCGCCGACACACTCGCGTGGATCGATCGCGACGACGACGGTGCGTTCGACACGCTCGTGGTGCACGACGGCGAGACCAACGCGACCCGCGGCTACGCGCTGGGCAAGGGCCGGCCGCAGCGCGACACGGCGCTCGACTCGGTGGCGCTCGCGACGCTGGGCGAGCTCTACGCGAAGGAGAAGCTGCGCCCGGCGGTGGCGCGGCTCACCGCGGTGCTCTCCAACGGCACCGCCGATCTCACCGCGCCCGACAAGATCTTCGCGGTGTCGGCGAAGCTGGTCGATCACAGCGCGAACGGGCGGCCCGACACGTTGCACGTCGAGACGCGGCTCGACAAGCGGGTGGTCTTCGATCTCGACGAGGACGCGCTGGTCAAGGTCCGCGACGGCCTCGCGCGCGAGACCCAGGGCGCGAAGGGCCCTCGGCGCACGCCGATGCGCCCCGAGCTCGCGCTCGTCCGCCGGCTGCGCGAGGGCAAGGTGCACGGCGACGTCATGATCGTGATCGCCGCGACGACGCGCGTGCTCTACGACCGCGATCACGACGGTGCATTCGATCTCGTGCTCGAGGGCAGCTCGCTCGAGTCCGGGGTCGCGCTCGCGGCCGCCAGCATCGACGCGGCCGGCAAGCTCGCGCCGGTGCCCGAGCACCTGGGCCGACGGCTGCTGCGCCCCGGCCTCGTCGAGGACAAGACCCGCCGCGCGACGCTGACCAAGGTGATCGCCGCGACCTTCCCCGGGGTTCCGGCCGCGTCGGCGAAGGACGACGCGACCTCGTTCCCACCGGCGCTGCCGACCCGTGCGCTCGGACTCTCGCAGGTCGGCGGCGAGTTCGGTGATCACGTCGTGTCGGTCGCCGAGCCCGACGGCGTCGTCGTGCTGCTCGATCTCGACAAGAACGCGTTCAAGGGCAAGCACCACGGCAAGGATCCGCTGCAGCTCGTGAAGGACGGCAAGTACGACGCCGAGCTCACGCTGCGCTTCCTGCCCGGCATCGCCTACGCGTACTACGACGTCGACGACGACGGACGCTTCGAGCAGGTGCGGCTCGCGTCGCCCGGCGATCCGAAGCACGTGTCGATCGCGTTCAAGCTCGGCAAGGGCGCCGCGGTCCTCGACAAGAGCCGCGTGGGCAAGGCGATGCTCGACCCGGAGCAGTTCAAGGGCGCGGCACAGCAGAAGCTCCTGACGGCGATCACCGCCAAGCTGTTCCCCTAGCGGCGGCGCGGGGGCTATCCTCGACGACCGAGATGGCGCAGCCCGATCCGAACGGCCGACGCACGACGAGCCTCGCCCGTCGCGGCACGACCACGCCGGCGAAGCCCGACGAGCGGCCGTCGACGATCGGGCTGTTCAAGGAAGCGCTGGGCGAGACCGTCGACGTGCTGCAGGCGCACGTCGAGCTCGCGGTGCTCGAGGTCCGCGAGGACGCCCAGGCCGCGGTGCGCATCGGGGTCGGGTTCGGGATCGGCGCGGCGCTGGGCTTCGTCGCGATCGGGCTGCTCTCCGCCGCGGCGGTGCTCGGGCTCGCGGTGGTGATGCCGGCGTGGGCGGCCGCGCTCGCGGTCGGTGGGGCCTACGCCGTCGCCGCGGCGATCTACATCTCGGTCGCGCGCAAGCGGCTGCGGAGCCACGACTTCCGCCCCGAGGCCACGATCGCCGCGCTCGAGGAGGACGCGAAATGGATCAGCGAAAAAGTGAGCTGATCGCGAAGATCCGCGCGCGCCGCGAGCAGCTCGACCGCACGCTCGGCCAGCTCGACGAGCGCGTCACCGAGATCCGCGAGCTGCCGATGCGGATCCGTGCCGACGTCCAACGCATCGGTCGGCTCACCGCCATCGTCGTCGGGGTGACCGCGGTTGCGCTCGTGTCGGTGCTGATCACCCGCGCGATCATGCGGCCACGCAGCCGCGGTCGCCGTCGTCGCGACGACTGAGGCGCACGCGACGACCGTTCAGCCCGCCCCGGAAGGATCGGGTTGCATCCCCCGGGAAGCGATCCTACTTTGGCGCGGCTGCAGGTCCCGGGCGAGCCGCCCGGCGACGCAGAGGAGGTCCCCCATGTTCGAGCGCGCACGTGACTATAGTGATGCGGCCCTGGCGGCCATCGGCCTGCAGCCGCGCCGCACCAGCACCGACTACATCCTCCCGGTGATCGGGATCTTCAGCGTCGGTGTGCTCGTCGGCGCCGGCCTCGGGCTCATGCTCGCACCCAAGCGTGGCAGCGAGCTGCGCGGCGACATCGGCCGTCGCGTGAAGAGCGTGGGCTCGCGCCTGCGCCGTCGCGGCCGTGACGAGATCGACGGCGGCGAGTCGGAGGCCCTGCACGACGACGCCCGCGGCGACGGCGACGTGCTGTCCGCGGTGCCGGGACGCTGATCGGAGCACCATGGCCACTGCGAATCCCACCGCCGACGCGGTCGAGGTCGAGGTCGAAGAGCGCAGCGAGCACGACGAGGCGGACATCCCGCTCGTCGATCGACTCGAGACGCTCGGCAATCAGGTCACCCAGTTCGTGGTCGAGCGTCCGCTCGCCGCGGTCGGCATCGCGCTCGGCCTCGGCTTCGTCGTCGGCCGCTTGTTCCGGCGCTGACGGATCTCGATGGTCGCCCAGGTCGAGCCCGAGCCCCACGCCGACGAGGAGCGCATCGATGCCGATGCGCTCCTTGCCGCCGCGATCGAGCACGTCACCCTTCAGGCCCAGCAGCACCCGCTGCGCACGCTCGGCATCGCCTTCGGTGTCGGCTACGTGCTCGGCGGCGGCGTGCCGCGCTTCGCAGTGCGCATGGCGCTGTCGGCCGGGCTGAGGCAGGCCAGCACGGCAGTGCTCACGAGTGCCGCGGCGGCCCAGCTCGCACAGCGTCTGCTCGGCAGCCTGCGCACGCCGGCGCCGGAGCCCGCGCCCGTGCCGACGCCGAAGAACGGCCGCGCGCGCAAGTCCGGCAAGCGCTAGCAGGGTGCGGAAGAACGCGAAGCGTTCTTCCGGACACCCTGCTCC
>CAZFKC010000101.1:0-41138 GCA_964519175.1 uncultured Nannocystaceae bacterium | reverse complement strand
GGGGCCGCGCGCGCGCTTCCACCCGCGGCGGGCAGCGGCGCGCCGTCGCTTCGGGGCCCCCGCCCTGCGGAGGCCGGCGGTGCTTCGCCCGGCACGTTGCGATGGTATCGCGACGCGATGGTGCGCGCGAGCGGCCACGGGATGCCTGCACATCCTCGGCGGTCACACTCGTTTCTCTCGGCGGTCGGCCGATCGGGTCGTTCGCGATCGGGGGCTGGCCGAACGGGCAGCTCGATCGCGCGCGGCGGCTTCGCGTAAGGTGCCGCGATGTCGATCGAACATGTCGCAGTCATCGGGCCCGGCAACGTCGGTGGCGATCTCGGGGTGCGTCTCGCGAACAACGGCGTCGTCGTGACGTTCGGCGTCCGTTCGGGTCAGCCGGTCCCACGGATCGTCGCGGCCACGTCGGGTCGTGCGAGGTGGGCAGCGCCCGCCGAGGCGGCGCAGGCCGCCGACACCATCGTGCTCGCGCTGCCGGCCTCCGCGGTCCTCGACGTCGCGCGTGGGCTCGGCGATCTCCGCGGCAAGATCGTCGTCGACGCCAACAACCCGCTGCGCATGGATCACGGCCCGGTGTGGAATCCCCCGCCCGAGGGCTCGCTCGCGCAGGCGCTCGCCGCTGCGCTGCCCGGCGCCCGCGTGGTGAAGGCCTGGAACACGTTCGGCCACGAGCTGCACGCCGACCCGCGCACCGAGGCGGGCCCCGTCACCGTGCCGATCGCGGGCGACGACGCCGAGGCGAAGGCCGACGTCGCCGCGCTCGCGCGTGCGTCCGGCTTCGCGCCGGTCGACTGCGGCCCGCTGCGCAACGCGGCGCTGCTCGAGAACCTCGCCACGCTGTGGGTGCACCTCGCGATGGCCGGCGGCCTCGGCCGCGACATCGTGTGGCAGCTCGTCCGCAGGGGCTGATCGCGCCGGAGGGCGCGACCAGAGCTAATCGAACCGCGAGCCGATGCGGAGGTGCCAGCCGTCGAGCGTGCCGGCGCCGCCCGCTGCGGTGTCGGTGACGCGCAGCGTCCAGGTGCCGTCGACCGTCTCGTCGCCCGAGAAGCCGGAGAGCGCGTGCTCGACCGCGAGCATGCCGGCGCCCGACGACAACGCCACGGGGACCTCGGTGCCCGCGGGGTTCGTCAGCGTGACGGCGAGCTGCTCGGGCGCGTCGTGGCTGCCGTCGATCGCGAGCTCGACGTCCATGTCGACCGTCGCGAGGCCGTACACCTCGAGCGTGCGCTCGAGGCTGCCGCCGTCGGGGATCGGCAGCGCGAGCCCGTCGTCGAAGCGCCCACCCTCGCCGAAGTTGCCGCGCATCCACGCCGGGAAGCACAGACCCTCGTCGCCGCGCGTGAGCCCGGCGCACACCAGGCCCTGGCCGATGTCGCACGCATCCGCGGCGCTGCACGAGGTCTGCTCGCCGAAGCCGGTGAGCACCGTGCAGCGACCGAGGCCGCTCGCCTCCGCGTCGCCGATGCAGCGGCCGATGGTGCAGTCGGCGTCGGAGCTGCAGTCGTTGCCCTGCGGGCCCACGCCGGCGCTGCAGCGCTCGTGGAAGCCGTCGCCGATGCGCGCGACGACATCGGTGGTGCCGTGCTCGAAGTACGCGCCCACCGAGGTGTCGCCTGCGCCCATCTCGTACACGACGTAGGCGCGTGCGCTGGTGCGGTCCCACAGCTCGGTGCGGTTGACCTCGCCCTCGTCGGCGAACTCGAGCGCCGCCTCGATGGTGCCGACGTCGAAGCCGACCGCCTGCACCGTCGCGATGATCTGCGCGCGCGTGAGCGCGTCGAGCCCGTTCGCGCTCGCGACGACGCGGCGATCGCCGGACACCACGTCGTGCGACCAGCGGAGGTTGCGATACTCGTCGCCGAACACGCACTCGACGGCGAACGGCGCGAGCTCGGCCGCACACGCGGGGCCCATCGTCTGCGCGAACGCGTCGAAGCCCGCCGCGCAGAAGTCCCGCGGCGTGCCGTGCAGGCACAGGTTGTCGAACACCGGACCGAGCGCCTCGCCGTCGCTGCAGATCGCCAGCGCCTCCGCACGGTCGAGGTCCGGCGTCTCCGGATCGGCTTCGGAGTCCGCGACCTGGTTCGCCATGCACATGAGGATGTTGTTCGCGACGATCTCGTCGCAGCCCGTGGGCACCGGCGGCAACGGCGAGCAGTCGCCGCTCTCGCAGGTGGCGCGCAGGCGATACTGGCCGCGACCGCGCGCGTCGTGGGTGCCGACGACGACGAGGTACTCGCCGCCTGCGGCGAGCTCGAGCCCCGAGATGCGCGACTGCTTGCCCCACCCCGAGTCGTCGTCGAACGCGATCGCCTCGGTGCCGAACGCACCGGCCTGCAGCGGGCCGTAGACGAAGAGCGTGGTGTCGAGCTTCTTCGCGGTGCCGGCCTGCGTGATCTCGACGCGCACGCGCGCGCCCGGACGTACCGCCAGGTGATGGCCGTGGAACTCGAGGTCCTCGGTGAACGCGGCGTCCTTCGGGGTCGCGAGCGCGAGCGCACCGCGATCGTCGACGTGGTCGAGCGCGTCGGCCTTGCCGCTGCCGAGCTCGGGCGTGACCGCGTCGTCGGGCTCCGACGTGGCGCAGGCGGCGAGCGAGATCACGAGCGAGAGGGCGGTGCTGCGCATCGAGTCGGTGTCCACGCGTCGGTCGGTCCCGGGCCGGCTGCGCGCGCCGTGCAATCGCCGGGGCAGGCGCGGACCCCGACAAAGCCGTGTGATCCCGGCGCCGCCCCGGGGAATCGAACGGTGTTCTGGCGACGACTGTGGCCAGCACCCCCGCGGGCCCCGTCCCCACCCGTGACCGGTCACGGGGCTATCCTCTGTCGCATGAGCGGTGGCTGGTCGTACAAGGACTTCGTCGCGGACGCGCTCACGCGGATCCCCGAGATCACCTGCGAGACGCTGGGCAGCGCCCCGAGCAAGGGCGTGCTGCTCGACATCCGCGAAGGCGACGAGCTCGCGGGCGGCACGCTTCCGGGCGCCGTCCTCCTGCCGCGTGGGCTGCTCGAGAAGCATGCGCACGAGCACGTGCCCGACAAGCACGCGAAGGTCGTCGTGTACTGCGCGACCGGCAATCGCTCCGCGCTGGCGGCCGACGTGCTGCGCAAGATGGGCTACGCCGACGTGCACAACCTCGCCGGCGGCATCGAGCGCTGGCGCCACCTCGGGCTGCCGGTGACCGCCACCGCACCCGCGCACGCGCACACCACCGCGAGCGCGCCCGAGCGTCCGGGCCTGTGTCTCATGCCCGGCGGTCGGCTCTCCTGGGAGGAGGTCCGCCGCGAGTTCGCGATCGTGGCGCGGCGCGTGCCGGTGCTCGGCTCGGGCGAGCGTCCGCTCGTCTACCTCGACCACGCCGCCAGCACGCATGCACCGGTCTCGGTGCTCTCCGCGTACGTCGAGTTCCTCGAGCGCGAGTACGCGAACGTCCACCGCGGCACGCACCTGCTCTCGCGCAAGGCCACCGAGCGCTTCGAGGAGGCCTACTACGTCATCGCGGATCACATCGGCGCGGAGCTGCGCCAGGGCTGCATCACGTTCTGCGCGAACACGACCCAGGCGATCGATCTCGCCAGCTTCGTGCTGGCCGAGCGCCCCGGCAAGGTGATCGTCACGGAGATGGAGCACCACTCCAACGATCTGCCCCACCGTCGCCGCGGCACGGTGCTGCGCGCACGCGTCGACGACTCGGGCGCACTCGACCTCGATCATCTCGAGCAGCTGCTGCGCAAGCACGAGGTCAAGCTCGTCGCGGTCACCGCGGGCAGCAACGTCACCGGCATCACCCCGGATCTGCGGCGCATCGCGAAGCTCGCCCACGACAACGGTGCGCTGGTGCTCGTCGACGCCGCGCAGGCGATCGCCCGCATGCCGCTCGACGTGCGTGCATTCGACGATCCCGAGCACATCGACTTCCTCGCGGCCGCGGGCCACAAGGCCTACGCACCGTTCGGCGCCGGGTTCCTGTACGGCCCCCGCGCGCTGATGAACGAGGCCCCGCCCTACATCCCCGGCGGCGGCACGGCGGCGCAGGTGCGTGCCGGCAGCGTCGAGTACCTCGAGGCCCCCGATCGCCACCACGGTGGCACGCCGAACATCGCCGGCATCGTCGGCATGTCGCGCGCGCTCTCGTTCCTGCAGTCGATCGGGCTCGATCGCGTGCGCGCGCACGAGGTCGAGCTGACCGGACGCATCCTCGACGGGCTGCGCGAGGTCGGCGGCATCACGATCTACGGCCCCGAGGATCCGCGCCAGCGCCTCGGCGTCGTCGCCTTCAACGTCGAGGGCGTCAGCGATCTCATGACCGCCGCGGTGCTGTCCGAGGAAGGCGCGCTCGCGGTGCGCAACGGCCGGTTCTGCGCGCACGTCTACATGGATCGGCTGCTGGCGGCGAAGCGCAGCGGCGCGTCGCAGGGCAGCGACGCCGAGGTCCCCACCGGCGCGGTGCGGGCGAGCGTCGGGCTCTACACCGACGCGCCCGACGTCGATCGCCTGCTCGAGTTCGTGCAGCGCGTCCGCGACCGCCGCTGGATCGGGCGCTACCGCGTGCGCGGGGACTCCGTGTCCGCCGAGTTCGCCGGTCGCTGTGCCGATCGCTGGATGGAGGCGACCCACGAGCACGGCGCCCACGCGCCGGTCGACGAGACCGCGCTCGGCTACGAGTTCGAGGTGCTGCAGCCCGACGCGCCCTGCCGCAGCTACGTCATCGCGGACCCGAAGACCGGCGACGCGATGATCGTCGATCCGCTGCGCGAGAAGGTCGACGACGTGCTGGAGCTGCTCGCGAAGAAGCGCTGGCGGCTGCGCTACACGGTCGAGACCCACACGCACGCCGACCACCTCTCGGGCTCGGTGCGGCTGAAGGATCTCACCGGCGCGCAGATGCTGATGCACGCGGCCGCCGCGGCGCCGTGCGTCGATCGTCCGCTCGCCGACGGCGACGTGATCGAGCTCGGCAGCCTGCGCATCGAGGTGATCGCGACGCCGGGCCACACGAGCGACGCGATGTGCCTCGTGTTGCCCGGCCGTGTGCTCACCGGCGACACGCTCTTGGTCGGCGGGTGCGGCCGCACCGATCTGCCGAGCGGTGACTCGGGCGCGCTCTGGGACAGCCTCGCGCGTCTGCTCGCGCTGCCCGACGACACGTTGGTGTTCCCGTCGCACGACTACCGCGGCCAGCGTGCGAGCACGATCGGACGCGAGCGTCGCACCAACTCGCGCCTGCAGCACGCGACGCGCGAGGCCTTCGTCACGGCGATGGCCGAGCTGCAGCTGGCTCCGCCGGCGCGACTGCACGAGGCGCTCGCCGCCAACCAGAACTGCCTCTGACGCGCGCGGTGGCGCCGACCAGCACGACGAGCACGAGCCACCACGGGCGCGACGGGGTGCTCGTGCAGCCGCAGCCGGCCGCGTCCGGTGCCGCTGCGCCCACCTCGACCTCGTGCACGTTCGGGGAGTACGCGACGTGGCGACGCCCGTCGGGCGCCACGACCGTCGCACGCAGGCGCACGAGCGTGAGCCCGGGCCCGTCGCCCTCGGCGTGCTCCGGCAGGACCGCCGCGAGCTCCAGCGCACCGCCGTCGATCGGTGCGTCGACCAGCAGCGGCTCCCACTCGGGCTCGATCGGGGCGTCGACGACGCCCCAGTCGAGCGTGACGGTCGTGCCGGGCGGTACGTCGGCGCAGCCCAGCACGGCATGGGGCTCGCCGATCGTCAGCACCGCGTCGTCGTCGAGCAACGCGATCGCCGGACCTGCCGCGTCCGCGTCGCCGTCGGTCACCTTCACGAACCCGGGCCGCGGTGACCACAGGTTGCCGAGCGGCTCCCAGGTGTAGCCCCACACCGTGTAGACCCCGGGCGCGACGGTGGCGAGCGCCCAGTCGACGCCGAGGGCCGCCTGCGCGCGGCTGATCGGCACGCGCGCGTCGTCGGCGGTGACCCGCGTCCACTCGGCGGCGGCGAAACGCGGCGTCGACTCGAGCACGTCCGCGGACGCGATCTGCTCGGGCACCACCTCCGGATCCACGAGCGCCGCGCGCTCGATGTCCGCGAGCGTGATCCACGGCGGCAGGCGCTGAGCGGTGCCGACGGCGGCGTAGTCGAGCCGCGCGAACGCGAAGAACTGGTGGGTGCGGCTGTCGGCGACCTCGTCGTCGCTCAGCGGACCCAGATCCTCGAACGGCACCTCGTACGCGAAGTGCAGCGTCGGCGTCGTGCTGCGATCGATCGTCGTCGCGCACGCGTCGTCGGGCCATGCGACGGGCGTGCGCGGCTTGGTGCCGTTGCTGGCCGAGGCCGCGCCCGCGGTCGTGAGGACCGCGAGCGCGAGGCATGCCGCGGCGACCCGCATCGGCTACTTGTCGCGGACCTGGATGCCGTGCGCGTCGGCACGCTCGACGCCCATCGCGTCGACGTTCGTGATCGGGATGACTGCCTCGAGCTCGCCGTCGGCACCGTTGCCGGTGACCTTGAAGATGCCGAGCCCGGGCTGGCTGCCGATCGCGACGTGGGCATCGCCGGAGAGCGGGTTGGGCCCGCGCAGGCTGGAGAACACCCGGCTGCCGCTCGGGTTGATCTGCAGCAGATCCGGGGTCAGCTTGTCGGGATCGTCGAAGTCGCCGCCGGGCTGGATCACGTTCTTCAGGTCGAAGTTCGACGCCTTGTAGGTCGAGATCAGCCCGAGCCCGCGATCGGCGACCCACAGGTACTTCGGGTTGTTGCCCTTCGCAGGCGTGACCCCGTGCGCGTCGCGATTGTCGGAGCCGTCGTGGTCGACGACGGCCGGCGCCGGCGTGTTGACCGGGTTCGCGGCGGAGTAGCCCGAGGTCGGGAACGCGTAGACGTCGTAGCCGTAGAGGTTCGCCGCCGTGCCGCCGCCCGAGGTCACGAACGCGGTGTTGCCGATGATCGTGCCGCCGCAGCCGTTCGCGGACACATGGTCCATGTCGTACTCGGCCACGATGCTCATCGGCGTCGTGCTGGGATCGACCACGAACATGCCGCCGCCGCGGAGCGTGACGATCACCTGCCCGTTGGGCAGCGGCACCGGGCAGATCGGCGCGTTGTCGGGCCGTACGCCCGCGGCCTGACAGGCGGCGCCGCTCGGCGTGACGCAGCCGGCGAGATCGATCGTCGCGGTCGGATCCTGCGTGAACGTGCCGGTCGCGTAGTTGGTGGTGATGCGCTCGAGCTTCTTGCCGTTTTGGTTCGCGACGACGATGTAGCTGTCGCTCGCGGTCGGGAACGCCGCGTGGGCCTGTCGCACGCCGCCTGCACCGGTCTCGGTCAGGAAGCACGCGAGCGGACGACGCGTCGGCGCGTCGAAGATCACGACGTGGCCCGACGCGACGAACGACAGGATGCCGTGCGAGTCGGTGTTGTTGAACACGAGCATGTGCGGCCGCACGGGGTTCGAGCCCGTGCTCGCGAGGCAGAGCTCGGACGCGTTGCAGTCGAGCGGGATGACGTCGTCGGGCTCCGCATCCTCGGCGTCGTGGCCCTGGAGATCGTCGCCGTCGTAGATGTAGATCTGGCCGCCGTAGGTCTTGCCGAAGCTGTTGGATTGGTCGACGAGCCAGACCTCGTAGTCCGCGTCGCCCTGGCCGTGGCGGAACTCCTCGTCGTCGGAGCCGCACCCGACGAGCAGCGCAAAACCGAACATCACTTTTGCAACATTTCGCGCACGAGTCATTACCGTCTCCTTGGCGTGCAGGGAAAATTGCGTTTACTACTGCGTTCTACCAAGTCAAGGCAATCTAGCCCACGAAGATTGCTCGCAGTGATCGTGCGGCCCAATCGCCGTTCTGGCCGTGCGGCCGCAGCACGCCAGTGGCCTCGGGCGGACCCCTACGCAACTCGCGCGGCCCGAATCCGGGCGCGCGACCGCGCGCTGGCTGTCCCCCATGGCGAAGCCACGGCGGACCGACCGTACCGCCGCAGCGGAGATCGGCTCAGCCGAGCCGGAGCAGTCGACCGCTCGGCAGCAGGTGGGCCGGCGGCGACTCGCCGGCGAGCATCGACTGGTAGCGAGCGCAGCGCGTGAACTCGGCGTTGCAGTAGCGACGCTTCCAGTAGTTCAGCTGATCGGCCGTATCGAAGAGCTCGAACATCGGACACGTGTTCCGATGCGTGCAGCCGTCCTGTGGCTCGTCGTCTACATTCCGCATGATCCGGGGTCCCATCGGAAGAAGCGCTTGTGGATCCGGCCGTAGAGCCATGCCCCGACGAAGATGCCGAGGACGGAGATCGCCGCGGGGAGCTGGCCCTCCCCGAGCTGCGTCAGTGCAGAGCCCGGGCACGTGCCCGTGATGGCCCAGCCGACGCCGAACACGATGGACCCTGGAACGATACCACGGTGCAGCGGACGTAGTGGTGCGGAGCGATGGTCGTAGCGGAATCCGATGCCCGCAACCATCACGGCGAGCGCGAACGCGAGCCAGAGCCGCGGGCTCTCCAGCGAGAACATCGCGACGACTTCGTCGTAGTCGGCGAAACCCATCCAGCTGAGGACGTAGCCCAGCGCGAGTCCGAACGCGGCGACACGGGCATCCCTGCGCATCAGCCGAGCCCCCGCAGGACGAACGTCATCGCGACGGCCGCGGCCATGAAGGTCGCGGTCGAGACCAGGCTGCCGATCTGAAAGCGTGAGCAGCCCGAGAGCCCGTGCCCGCTCGTGCATCCACCCGCCATCCGCGTGCCGATGCCGACCAGGATCCCGCCGCCGAACAGCGCGACCACGGCGAGCGCACCATCGCCCCAGAGTGCCTCGAAGCGGGGCCCCAGGCTGGTCGTGAGCGTCCAGCTCCCGCGCTGGACCGCCGCGATCCCGCTGCCGAGCACCATCGCCGCCACGAACATCAGTGCCGCCCGCGTCGTGATCACCCGCTGCGCGAGGCTGCGCGGCTCGGCCGGCTGCGCCCGCGCGACCGGGGCGACGGCCGGCGGCTCCTCGCCCATCTCGTCCATGGTCGCGCTCAAGAGCGCGGCCCGCAGCGCCGCGGGATCGGCGTGGATCATCGCGCTCTCCTGCCGCGCCATCGCCGGCCGCGTGAACACCTGCAGCGTGCGCTGGACGAAGCCCGAGACGCCGAGCGTGCGGCGCTCGATCAACCACTGCGCGACCGCGAGCCCGCCGAGGGCGAGCCCCGCCATCCACCAGCTGAGATAGGGTCCGGCCACGTCAGCTCAGCCTACGCACTCCGAGCCCGCCTGCGCAACTCGAAGCCGTATGCGCGCAGCCTTCGCGGCGCGGATCCGCTCCGCCGTCGCTCGACGAGGACGCGATCGGCGACGGCGTGGCTGCGCCCACGCGCGTGCACCGGCTACGATGCCAGCGGATGGAGTCGCGCTCGGGACCGAACTACCGGATCGAGGTCGGCGACGATCGTCTCGCGATCGCCAGCATCCATCGACGGCCCGACCTCGACACGAGCGCAGGCGCCGACGAGGTCGAGCGCATGGCGGCCGCGCTGCGTGAAGCGGCCGCGGGCACGGTCGATGGGCTCATCCTGGACCTCACCGATGCGCCGCCCGTCACCGGTCCGCGCACGCAGGCCACCCTCGCGTCGCTGCTCGGCGACTGGGTGGGCACCGGGCGGCGCGCCGTGTTGGTGGTCGGTCCGAGCGCGGTCCAGCGCCTGCAGATCGAGCGCCTGGTCGCCGACGTGGGCTCGGCGAAGCTCAGCGTCTCGCCGTCGCTCGGGGCCGCGGTCGTGTGGCTCCGCGGCGCCCCCTGATGCGGCGCGGCGGCCCACTACGGGCCGGGCTTCGCCGCCTCGTCGACCAGCGCGCGCGCGCGGTGCCCCCAGATCGGATGCGGCACGCGGCACGCCTCGTCCGCGAGCGCGTTCGCAGCCGCCGACGTGGTGGTGCCCTCGGCCGTCGCGCGCTCGAGCACGCGGCGCGTCACGACGTAGACCGCGTTGTCCCACTCGCGCCCGAAGTGGCGCTCGATCATCGGGTCGCGATCGAGGCGACCGTATTGCTCGTTCGCGCAGTTCACGATGCCCATGCGGTTCGCGACGAAGTCGGGCACGTACACGATGCCGCGCTGCGCGAGCAGGCGGTCGTCGCGGCGATCGTCGGCGAGCTGGTTGTTCGCCGCGCCGCACACGATCGGCGTCTTCAACGTCGCGATCGTGTCGGGGTCGAGCACGCCGCCGAGCGCGTTCGGAGCGAACACGTCGCAGGGCTCGGCGAAGATGCTGCGGTCCTCGGCCGCCACGTTGCGCACCTCGACCACGCCTTCGGGATGGCGCGCGCGCAGCTCGGCGCAGCGCTCGGCCGACAGCTCGGTGACGATCACCTTCGCGACGCCGCGCAGCACGAGCTCGTCGATCATGAAGCCCGCGACGTTGCCACCGCCCTGCATCGCGATCGTCTTGCCGGCGAGCGTGCCCTTGCCCAGGTGATCGAGCGCGGCTTCCATCGCGCACACGACCCCCTTCGCGGTCGGATGCGAGGGGTTGCCGCTGCCGCCGACCTCGGGGGCGACGCACGTGACGTGCCGCGTCGTCTCGAACACCGCCGCCATGTCGGCGGGACCGGTGCCGACGTCCTCGGCGGTGATGTACGCGCCGCGCAGCGACGTGGTGAACGCACCGTACTCGCGGTAGAGCGTGCGGCGGTAGCCCGGGTCGCGCCAGCTCGCGTCGTCCTGCCTGGCGATGATGCCCTTGCCGCCGCCCCACCACAGCCCGGCCAGCGCGATCTTCCGCGACATGCCGAGCGCGAGCCGCAGGCCGTCGCGCACGAAGGACTCCATGCGTGGGTACGGCCAGTGGCGCAGGCCTCCGGCCGCCTGCCCGCGCACCGTCGAGTGCACGAACGCGCCGAACAGCGCGCCCGTCTGCGGACCGACCGCGAAGAACAGCCCCTCGTGCTCCTTCATGTCGCGCGGATCGGCGGTGATCCAGCTCGCCAGCGGCGCGAGCCACTCGGCGCTCGCCACCAGCTGTCGCTTCGTCGCGTCCCAGGTGATCGCGGCCGCGCCTCCGTGGGCACGCAGCCGGGCGGCGAAATCCCGCGGATCGAGATCGATGAGCTCGGTCATGGGCGCTGTTTACCACGTGAACGGCGCGGGCCGACGCGCGCGCCTGTCACAGCCCGGCGGCCCGCGGGTCCCCTGGACGATGAAGTCCAACAAGCTCCATACCCGCAGGTCGATTTTCGTCGTGGCCACCCTGTTGCTCGGGGTGATCGGCTTCGCCGCCGCTCGGCCGGCGCAGGCCCTGCCGCAGAACTCGGCCCGCAGGACGTACTACAGCACCGCGGCGAAGACCCACGTCGTGGGGACTCAGTGGATCCTCGAGTGCGGCGGTGGGCACGACGAGGTCACGGGGACCAAGACCGTGTACTACACGACTCAGTATTTTCCTTGCCCGTGATCCGATCCCGGGCACGGGTACGAGCACGGTGTTTGGGAGCACGCGGTGGCGTTCTTCCGCACCGTGATGGGAGCTACGGCTAGAGCGGTAGCTCGCCCTGCCCGCCCGCGGCCGGCGGCGGCGACTTGCCGAGGTGGGCGAGCGCCTTGCGCGTGACCTGCCGGCCACGCGGCGTGCGGATGAGAAAGCCACGCTGCAAGAGGAACGGCTCGTAGACGTCCTCGAGCGTGTCGCGGGGCTCGCTCATCGTGGCGGCGAGCGCCTCGATGCCGACCGGGCCGCCGTCGAACTGCTCGACGATGCACGCGAGCAAGCGGCGATCGATCGCGTCGAGCCCCTCGGGATCGATGCCCAGCTCGACGAGCGCATACTCGGCGTCGGGCTTGTCGATCTGCGTGCGCCCGCGGACCTGCGCGAAGTCGCGGACACGACGCGTGAGCCGGTTCGCGATGCGCGGCGTGCCCCGGCTGCGCCGGCCGATTTCGGTCGCGCCGGCATCGGTCGCGGGGAACCCGAGGATCGTCGCCGTGCGCTGAACGATCGCGGCGAGCTCGTCGTCGGCGTAGAAGTCGAGCCCCTCGACGATCTGGAAGCGCTCGCGCAGCGGCGCGCCGAGCAGCGCGGTGCGGGTGGTGGCGCCGACCAACGTGAACGGCGCGAGCTGGAACGGCATCGTGCGTGCACGCGCGCCCTCGCCGACCGGCAGGTCGATGCGCCCGTCCTCCATCGCGGAGTACAGGCTCTCCTCGACCGCGGGTGTGAGCCGGTGGATCTCGTCGATGAACAGCAGGTCGCCCGACTGCAGCGCGGTGAGGTGGCCCGCGAGGATGCCCTTGTGCTCGACGGCCGGCCCCGACGTCACGTGGATGCGCACGCCGAGCTCGGTGGCGAGGATCTGCGCCATCGTGGTCTTGCCGAGCCCCGGTGGCCCGTGCAAGAGCACGTGATCGAGCGGCTCGCCGCGCTGGCGTGCGGCCTCGACGAACACGCCGAGCTTGCGCTTGAGCGCGCGCTGCCCGATGTACTCCGCCATCGTGCGCGGGCGCAGCGACGCCGCGAGCGCGACGTCGTCGCCTTGCTCGTCGGCCGCGAGCGCGCCGCGATCGACCTCGGGCTCCGGCTTCGCTGCGCCGCGGCCCGGCTTGCCCCCCGCACGATCGTCGTGACGCACGCGCGCCATCGTCACTCCCACTCGATCGTGGCCGGCGGCTTGCTCGAGATGTCGTAGCAGACGCGGTTGATGCCGCGCACCTCGTTGATGATGCGGTTGGACAGCTTCGCGAGCAGCTCGTAGGGCAGCCGCGCCCAGTCGGCCGTCATCGCGTCGGTGCTCTCGACCGCCCGGATCGCCAGCGCGTTCTCGTAGGTGCGCCCGTCGCCCATCACGCCGACCGACTGAACGGGCAAGAGCACGCCGAAGCACTGCCAGAGCGTGCGGTAGAGCCCGGCCGCGCGGACCTCCTCGAGCACGATCGCATCGGCGCGACGCAGCAGATCGCAGCGCTCGCGGGTGACCTCGCCGAGCACGCGCACTGCGAGCCCCGGGCCCGGGAACGGATGCCGCCACACCATGTCCTCGGCCAGCCCGAGCTCGACGCCCAGCCGGCGCACCTCGTCCTTGAACAGCTCGCGCAGCGGCTCGACCACCTTCATGCGCATGCGCTCGGGCAGCCCACCGACGTTGTGGTGGGTCTTGATCGTCTGCGACGCGCCGCGCAGCGACACGCTCTCGATGACGTCGGGGTAGAGCGTGCCCTGCACGAGGAAGTCCGCGCCGCCCAGCCGCTTGGCCTCCGCATCGAACACGTCGATGAACGTGGCGCCGATGCGCTTGCGCTTGACCTCCGGATCGGTGACGCCGGCCAGCGCCGACAGGAATCGCTCGGAGGCATCGACCGCGATGAGCGGGTTGGCCAGCTTGCCGTCGAACATGCGCTCGACCTCGGCGCGCTCGTCCTGCCGCAAGAGCCCGTTGTCGACGAAGATGCAGTGCAGGCGCTTGCCGATCGCGCGCTCGACCAGCAGCGCCGCCACCGAAGAGTCGACGCCGCCCGACAGGCCGCAGATCACGGTGCCGCTGTCTCCGACCTGCTTCACGATCGCCGCGACCGCTTCTTCGACGAAACCGGCCATCGTCCAGTCGAGCGCGAAGCCGCAGGCATCGAGGAACGAGCCCAGGATCTCGGAGCCGCGCGGCGTGTGGCTGACCTCGGGGTGGAACTGCACGCCCCACAGCTTGCGCACGGGGTCGACGATCGCGGCGTGCGGACAGCTCGCGGAGCTGCCCACCGTCTTGAAGCCCTCGGGCAGCACGGTGACGCGATCGCCGTGGCTCATCCACACCGGCTCCTCGCGGCCGGCCTCGAAACGACCCAGCGGACCGAGCGGCTCGATCACCTTCACGAGCGCGGCCCCGAACTCGCGCTCGGCCGCGCGCTCGATGGTGCCGCCCAGCGTCTCGACCAGCGTGTAGAGCCCGTAGCAGATCCCGAGCACCGGGACGCCGTGCTCGAGCACCGCGCGCTCGACCTTCGGCGCGCCTTCGTCGTACGTCGACGACGGTCCGCCCGAGAGCACGATGCCCCGCACCGCGCCCGCCTTGCCGTCCACACCTGCGGCGATGCGCTCGAGCGCGCGGGTGTGCGGCACGATCTCCGCGTACACCCCGAGCTCGCGCACCCGACGTGCGATGAGCTGGGTGACCTGAGACCCGAAATCGAGGACCAGCAGCGTCTCGTGCTTCATGGTGTTCACGGTCTAGCGAGCAGCCGCGCCGCGGCCACCCGACGCGTCCTACTCGACGCGGTAGTTCGGGGCTTCCTTGGTGATGATGACGTCGTGCACGTGGCTCTCGCGCAGGCCCGCCGCGCTGATGCGGCGGAACCGGGCCTTCTGCTGCAGCTCGGCGATGTTCTTCGCGCCGACGTAGCCCATGCCCGAGCGCAGGCCACCGACGAGCTGGTGCAGGCTCTCGCGCAACGTCCCGCGGTGCGGCACGCGACCCTCGATGCCCTCGGGCACGAGCTTGCGGTCGTCGGTATTGCCCTGGAAGTAGCGGTCCTTGCTGCCCGCCCGCATCGCGCCGATCGAGCCCATGCCGCGGTACACCTTGTAGCTGCGGCCCTGGTAGAGCACGAGCTCGCCGGGCGCCTCGTCGGTGCCCGCGAAGAGGCTGCCGATCATCACCGTCGATGCACCGGCCGCGAGCGCCTTCACGACGTCGCCCGAGTACTTGATGCCGCCGTCGGCGATGATCGGGATGCCGGCCTTCCTCGCGATCGGGGCGCACTCGAAGATCGCGCTGACCTGCGGCACGCCGACGCCGGCGACGACGCGCGTCGTGCAGATCGAGCCCGGGCCGATGCCGAGCTTCACCGCGTCGGCGCCGGCCTCCACGAGCGCCTCGACCGCGGCCGCGGTGGCGATGTTGCCCGCGACGATCTGCAGGTCCTTGTGCTCCTTGCGGATCGCCCGCACCGTGTCGAGCACGCGACGCGAGTGACCGTGCGCCGTGTCGACGACGATCAGATCGACGCCGCGCTCGACCAGCGCCGCGATGCGCTCCATCGTCTCGGGGCTCGTGCCCACCGCAGCGCCGACGCGCAGCCGCCCCTGGGCGTCCTTCACCGCCTCGGGCTCGGCCTCGGCGCCGAGCAGGTCCTTCACGGTGATGAGCCCGACGAGCCCGCCCTTGGCGTCGACGACCAGCAGCTTCTCGATGCGGTGCTTGTGCAGCACGCGCTTCGCCTCGTCGGCGGTGGTGCCCTCGGGCACCGTGATCACGTCGCTCGTCATCACCTCGCGGATCGGGCGATCGAGCGCGGTCTCGAAGCGCACGTCACGACCGGTGAGGATGCCGACCAGCCGCCCGCCCTCGACGACCGGCAGCCCCGAGAACCCGTGCTGCTGCATGAGCGTGAGGGCCTCGCGCAGCGGCAGCCCCGGCGCGATCGTCAGCGGATCGCGGACCATCCAGCTCTGCGCCTTCTTCACGCGCCGCACCTCGCGGGCCTGCTCCTCGACCGTGAGGTTCTTGTGCAGGATGCCGATGCCGCCGGTGCGCGCCATCGCGATGGCGGTGGCGGCCTCGGTGACCGTGTCCATCGCGGCGGAGCACAGCGGGATGCGCAGCGTGATGCCGCGTGTCAGTCGGCTCTCGACGTCGACCTCGTGCGGGAGCACCTCGGAGTAGCCGGGCTCGAGCAGGACGTCGTCGAACGTGAGGGCTTCGCGGATCTCGGGGGGCGACGTGCGCTCGGCCATGTCGAAGTATAGGGAAACGCGGTCCGCACGGAACCCCGGCGATGTGCCCGCCCCGTGCGTGTGCGCACCAGCCGACTACGCGTGGCCCGCTACTTCTTGCACTTGCCCATCGCCGCGTTGCCCGCGTCCATCGATTCTTCCGCGGGCTCGAGGTCGCGGAGCTGGCCGAGCGCGACCTTCGCGTCCTTGCAGCGCTTCGCGGCCGCGAGCGCGCCGATCTTCCGCACCCAGCCGGCCTCGAACTTGGGATCGATCGCGAGCGCCTTGTCGAACTTCTCGAGGGCGCCGGCGAGATCGCCTTGCTTGGCGAGCACGCTGCCCCACTCCGCCCACACCACGTTGCTGTCGGGCACCGCCTGCGCGAGCAGCTCGAGCTGCTTCGCGGCATCGGGCAGCCGACCGGCGCGCTGCTGCGCGCGCGCGAGCCCGAGCCGCGCGTCGAGATCGTCGGGGTCGCGCTTCAGCGCCTGCGTGAACGCGGCGCTCGCACCCTCGAAGTCGCCCTTCTTCACGAGCGCGTTCCCCTGCACGAGGTAGGCGATCGCGAGCTCCGGCGCGACCTCCTGCGCGTGCTTCACGAGCGGGAGCGCGGCATCGGGCTTCTCGGTCTGCACGTACATGTCCGCGAGCTGCACGAGGAACGTCGCGTCGTCGGGCGCGAGCTTGGCCGCGCGCTCGAACGCGAGGATGGCCTTGTCGCGCTCCTTGGCCCCCAGCAGCGCGAGCCCGAGGTTGTAGTGCGCGTCCGCGAAGTCGGGCTCGATGCGCAGTGCCTGCGTGAACTTGTCGATCGCCGCGTCGAAGTCGCCCTTCGCCAGGCGGATCGCGCCGGTGCCGTGGATCGCGGGCACGAACTCGGGGCGCAGCTCGAGCGCCTTGTTCCACGCCTGCTCCGCCCCGCCGTCGTCGCCCTGGCTCTGGCGCACGACGCCCTTGGCGAACCACAGCTCGTGGTTGTCCTTGTGCTGCTCGAGCGCCTTGTCGACGACCGCCTCGGCGCCGCGGAAGTCGCCCTTGTCGATCAGCCGCGCGGCCTCCTCGACCGGATCGCCCGCGACCGCGCCCCCGCCACCGCCGTCGTCGGTCGGCTTCGTGGTGCCGTCGTCGACGGGTCCGCGTGGGCACGCGCTCGCGAGCGCGACGAAGAGGAGCAACGCGGTGCGACGCATCATCGGCGGATGCTAGCAGACGGGCGACCGCTCAGAGCCGGACAGCCAATCGAGCCCGACGCGGCTTTGCCACGGCGGGCAGCGAGCATCGCTGCGCGCACCAGGAAGAGCGCCGGAGGGCGCGACCAGAACTCAGAACAGCCCGGACAGCGGGCCGCCCTTCGTCGCGAGCGACTCGATGCGGCGCACCACATCGGGATCCTCGACGAGCGGCGGTGCGTGGTGGGGCTTGCGACGCGCGTCGATCACCACTGCGCCGGTGCAGCCCCAGTGCTTGTGGACGGTGCTCGCACCGACCCCGTGCACGTCGTTCGCGGGGTTGCTGCGGGTGAACGTGATCCACAGCAGGTTCCGCAGCGAGCGTGCGGCCTCCTCGGCGTCGTCGACCAGCACGACGAGCGGCCACGGGGTGTCGAGCGTGTCGAGCACCCGCGCCTCGGTCCACGCGGCGACGAGCGTCTCCGCCGCGACCTCGCCGTAGGCCGGCCCACCGACGACGAGCACGCCGGGTCGTGCGAGCAGCGCGGGGCCGAAGCTCTGCGGCAGCGGCAGCGAGGTGGGCACCGTGCGCCCGAGCTCGCGCACCGGCGGGCCCGCGGCGGCGATCACCAGCTTGCTGCCCTCGTTCAGCCCCGTGCCCGAGTAGTCGAGCGTGTCGATCGTGGTGCGCGTGTGGAAGTGCAGATCGCGGCGCGGATCGAAGCGCGCGAGCACGTGCTCGATGAACGCGCCCTCGTCGTGGAGCTGGAGCCCCGGCGCGTCCTCGTGCGCGGCGATGAGCAGGTACTTCGCCAGCGAGGCCTGCCCGAAGCCGAGCACCGCGTTGGCGATCGTGAGCAGCTCCTGCGGACGACGCGGACCCCACGGCACGTAGCGCTCGCTGCCGAGCGCGAGCATCAGCGGGTGCACGCCGGCGGCGTCGACCGCATGCATCGCGACGAGCCCGGGGATCGAGCGCGGCACCATCTTCGCGGTGAGCTCGTGGATCATCGCGCCGAACACGGTGTCCTCCTGCGGCGGACGACCGACGACGGTGAACGGCCAGATCGCGCCCTCGCGGTGGTGCACGGCGTCGACCTCCAGCACCGGGAACGGGTGCCGCAGGCTGTAGTAGCCCAGGTGATCGCCGAACGGGCCCTCGGGCTTCGTGACGAGCGGCGCCACGGTGCCGGTGATCACGAAGTCGGCCTCGGTCGAGAGCACGTGGCCGCCCTGCTTCGTCCAGCGGAAGCGCCGGCCCGCGAGCATGCCGGCGAAGGTGAGCTCGGTGAGCCCCTCGGGCAGCGGCATCACGGCGGCCAGCGTGTGCGCGGGCGGACCCCCGACGAAGATGCTCACGCGCAGCGGCTCACCGCGATCGCGGGCGCGGCTGTGGTGCACGCCGATGCCGCGGTGGATCTGGTAGTGCAGCCCGATCTCGCGATCGGGCACGTAGTCGTTGCCGCCGAGCTGCACGCGATACATGCCGACGTTGCTGCGCATCGGGCCCGGGCGATCGGGATCCTCGCTGTAGACCTGCGGCAGCGTGACGAACGGGCCGCCGTCGTCGGGCCAGCACTGGATCTGCGGCAGCGCGGAGATCGTGGTGGTGCCGTGCAGCACCGGGCCGCGGCGCACGTGCATCGGCAGGGCGCGCAGGGCCGCGAACGGAGCGCCGAGGTGGCGCAGCGGATGTCGCAGCGCCTCGGCCGGATCGGCGCGGATCTCGATCGCCCGCAGCACGCGCTCGTAGCCGTGCCGCAGCAGGAAGCGCGCACGCTCGGGCGTGCCGAACAGGTTCGACGCGCAGCGGAACGACGAGCCCTTCACGCGCTCGAACAAGAGCGCCGGACCGCCGCGCTCCTGCACGCGCAGGTGCACGAGCGCGAGCTCCAGCTTCGGATCGAGCTCGCAGTCGATGCGACGCAGCTGTCCCGTGCGCTCGAGATCGCCGATCGCGTCGGCGAGGCTCCGGTACGCCATCTCGGGCGCGGGTCTATCACGACGGGCCGAGCAGCTCGACCTTCGCGCCCTTGGCCGTCTTGCGCACCCCCCCGAAGCGCCAGCCGGGCTCGAGCGCGAGGGTGATCCGCACGCTGCCCTTGCTCGCGTCGATCGAGCGCACGCGGGCGCCGGTCACACCGGGCCGGGACGACAGCACCTTCGGGGCGGCGCGGACGTCGTCGAGCGCGAGTCGCACGATGCCAGCCTCGGGCTGGTTCACGACGCCGACGAGCACGCCGGAGCTGGCCTGGATCGTGAGCGAGGCGCCGCGCGCGGACGACTGCATCGAGACGCGCTCGAGCGTCGCGGGGGCGCGGGGCGTGGCAGCCGGCGCCGCGGGAGTCGCCGGTGCGGTCGCGGGCGCGGCCGTGATGCTCGGCGTGGGCGCGGCCTCGGTCGGCGGCGGCGCGGGCGTGATCGGAGCCACCGGGGCCTCGGGCACCCGCGTCGGCGCGAGCGGATCGTCGTCGTCGGCCGGCGGGGCCGCGACCCCGTCCCGCATCGCGGTGAGCAGCCGCTGTGCGTGCGCGTGCTCGGGCGCGGTCGACGAGAGAATGCGACCTTCGAGCTCGGGCGCGAGCACGCCGTCGTCGATCGACAGCCGCGCACGCGCGAGCAAGAGATCGCCGGCCGGCGCGGCCGTGGGGCCGGCGGCGGACTCGGCGGGCGCGGCAGCGCCGACGGGCTCGACGCGCTCGGCCCCACACGCGACGAGCGTGCATGCGAACACCGCGGCGCGCACGGGACCCACGGGGTCACCCTACGACCGCGACGCGCTGCGTTGCAAGCGAACGACGAGAACCGGCGCGCGGCTCAGCCATTCTCCTTGCCGATGTTCCACGGCGTCTTGCCGCAGGTCTTGCCGGCGCTCGTCTTCGTGTTCGGCTTGCAGGTGATCGCGGCCTTCGGCAGCGGCACGTGCACGACCACGTTCGGCCCGTACGTCCGGCGGCAGAACTCCTTGGGGTCGTTCAGGTTCGCGAGCACGTCGCTCGCGGTGAGATCGCACGACACGAGCGTGTGGCTCTCGTCGCCGGTGTTCAGGTACTTGCAGCCCGCGGGCAGGCCCTCGGGATTGTCCCACGTGCCGAGCCGGAAGCCCCACAGCGAGACGGTCCCGTCGGCCGCCGGCTGCGGCGGGATGATCGCGGTGGGCAGATCCTCGCGCTTCACCCCGGGCACCGAGCATCCGCACTCGTCGAGCCGGTTGATGACCGCACACACCGACGGATCCGAGCGACGCCAGCCGGTGCCGAAGATGCCCTGCACCTCCATGCAGCCGCGGAAGAACGGCTCGGTCAGCGGGTCCTGCAGGTTGCTCCACTTCTTCGGTGCGGGCGCCTTGCCGTCGAGGCACTTCTGCACGAGATCCGCCGCGGCGCCGTTCGAGTTGAACGACACCTTCATGCGGAAGAACTCCTCGTCCTGCGGGAAGCCGAACAACTTCGCGTCGTCGCCACACTTGCCCTTCGGGCACGACGCGCGCGGACCCGGCACGTCGGCGTGCCACGACGTGAAGACGCACGCACCGATCACTGCGGCCGGGTCGTCCTCGAGCTGCGCGAGCTGGTCCTGCGTGATCGTCGTGCGGCAGTTCGTGCCGCTCGCGTCGCCCTCGACGCAGATCGCTCCCTCGGTGACGTCGCCCGAGGTCTCGGACTTCGGGCGCGCGAGATCGACGGCCTCGCTCGCGCCGGGCACCTGCACGATGGAGTAGTACTCGCAGTACTCCTGCCCGCGATCGTCCTGGTTGTTGGTGTTGACGCCCTCGACGTCGCCGCAGGCCCAGCGGATCGCCTCCGGCGTGAAGCCGCGCTGCGAGCTGTCGAGCACCTCGGACTGTCGCGCGAGGCACTGCTCCTGCTGCGTGCCCCCGGGGGTGTCGCACTTCTCGCCCTCGGCGCAGGCCTGGCTGTCGTCGACCTCGTCGCCGCCTTCGTCGCAGGCAGGCACCAGCGGGAGCGCGACGAGCACGGAGATGCGGCAGAGCGAACGGATGTCGAGTTTCATGGTGGTCGGCTCCTGGAAGCGAAGGGCAAGCGAGGTGACGGCTACTCGAGCACGCAGGTCGTGGGGTTCAGCCGCTTCTCCTTGCCGACCGCGAGGCTGTCGACGGGGAGCGTGGCCGGGAACTCCATGATCGGCAGCTCGCGCACCTGATCGCGGCGCGACGACACGACCTTCAGTGCGTCGGCCATGAACTCGGATTGCGTGCGCGCCGAGCAGGCGGCGAAGAAGTCCTCGACCGCCTTGCCGTGCACGGCCGCGTCGTCGGTGACCGCCAGCGCGGCGGCGAGCTGGGCCTCGGCCGAGCCCTCGGCCGCATCGGCGAGGTTGGCCGCGAAGCCCTGGCGGATCTTCTTGGGCAGGTCCTTCACGGCCTTGCCGGTCGTCGTCGTGAGCTTCGCGATCGTGGGCGCGGCCTCGAGCAGCGCACAGCGTTCCTCCGAGAACACCGGCCGCGTCATGTCGACGGCCAGCACGTCGAGCACGAAGTCGTCGTCGACGACCTTCAGCTCCTTCAGCTTCTCGATGTAGGTCTGATCCTCGCGGCTCACGACCGGGTAGGCGAACGCGAAGTGCGTGTCGACCACGAGCTTGCCGCTCTTGTTCTTCAGCTGGCTCCCGCTGGCGCCGACGATCTTCTGCTTCGAGCTCTTGATCGCGCTCGCGTACGTCTTCGGCTCGACCGGGACGCTACCGAAGCCGAGTCGGCCGTCGACGAGCGAGCTGCCGGGGATCGACGACGGGGCGCCCCCGCCGGGGCTGCTGTTGCCCTCCTCGAGGTTGATCTGCACCGTGCAGAAGAGCGGCTTCAGCACCTGCCGGAGATCGTTCGTGGCCAGCAGCGTCTTCGCGCGCAGCTCGACGACCTCGGCGTTGCCGGCATCGACGATGCTCTCGAGCTCGATGCCGTCGGTCTTGCTGCCGAGGTCGTCGTTGGCGTCGACCAGCTTGTCGGCGCCCGGCGTCGTGGTGTCGCCCTCCCAGTGCACCCACGGGGCCTGCAGCTCCTTCATGTTCACGCCGCCGGCCGGGTGGCAGTTGACGCAGCGGCCCGCCCCCTCCTGCCGGATCATCTCGACGGACGTGCCGAAGAAGTGCAGCTCGCCACCTTCGATCGCATAGAACGCGTACGACTTGTTGGCCCGATCGAACGCCATGATCTCCACGTCGTCCGGCAGCTCGGTGTCGGACGAGCGCAGGCCGAACAGCGAGAACAGGAGCTCGTGCGCCGTGCGGTTGCCACACTCGCGCGTCGTCACCGTGCGATAGCCGTCGGCCTTGCCGAGCACCTGCGCGGTCTCGCTGACCACCGCGGTGCGGATGCCGTCCTGGGCCTCGGCGCAGTTCTCCTTGTCGACCTCGCGCAGCTTCGCCATGATCTCGGCGTAGCTCGTCGGACAGTCGTCGGCGCTGCCCGAGGCCTTCAGCACGAGCTGCGCGAGGATGTCGGTGCGGCCCTCGAGATCGATGACGTCCTGGCCGTCGTCACCGACGGTCTTGTCGATGATCTTGCCGGCACAGATCCCGCCTTGGTTCAGGTCGTCGCCCTTGCCCCCGGGCCCGCCCCCTTCGTCGTCGCCGTCCGACTCGGCGCAGGCGAACGGGGTGCAAGCGAGCGCGAAGGTCAGTCGGAGCAAGCCACGGTTCGGCATCTCGGTGCGTATGAGTGGGCCCCGGGAACCTTTGGTTCACGGCGGTTCCCGCCACGCCCGTGCGCCGCCCCGCGGCTCGGTGACGACACCGTGGCCTGCGTTCCGCTCCGATCGCGGCTCGACCGCTACTCGAGCAGGATCGCGCGCGTGCCCTCGCGCCCGGCGGGATCGCGGAAGCTCACCCAGACCGTGAGCGGCTCGCCGGTGCGACGCATCGCCCGCAGCTCGCCGAGCACCTTGCCGAGCCCGTCGATGTCGCTGACGCGGCGGCCGAGCAGCTCGAGCACCACGCTGCCGAGCACCGCCTCGCCATAGCGACCGAGCCCGCGCGCGCCGGCGATCGACTGGATCGTCGGCACCTGCTGGGCGCGATCGAGGCGAACCCCGAGCACGAGCTCGGCGTCGATGAAGGCCTGCTCGCGATCGGTGGCCGCACCGGCCTCCACCTCGAAGCGCTCGACCTCTTCGCCGCGCACGACCGCGAGCGCGATGCGCTCGCCGGGGAACATCGCGCGCACGCTGCCCACGAACCACGCCCCGAGCCGCCCCGGATCGCCGGCCTCGACCATCGCGTCGAGCCGAGCGCCGCGCACCTCGACGATCACGTCGCCCGCCCGCAGCCCCGCCTTCGCCGCGGTGCCCTCCTCGCCGACCTCGGCGAGCCGCAGCCCCGCGGCGTAGCCGAGCGCGCGCACGGGCGCCGGCAGCTCGCCGTCGAGCCCGAGCAGCACGCCGAGCGCACCGGCTCGCCGGCCGCCCTGCTGCGTGATCGCGCGCAGGAAGCCGTTCACGTGATCGACCGGCAGCGCGTACGCGATGCCCTGCCCCTCGCGATCGCGCGCGGTCACGAGCCCGACCAGCGCGCCGTCCGTCGTGAACAGCGGACCACCGGAGTTGCCGACGTTGATCGAGGCGTCGAGCTGGATGAGCGGGACGTCGCCCGCCTTCACGCCCGGGCGATCGAGCGCGGACACGATTCCCGACGACACGGTGTGCGAGAGCCCGAAGGGGTTGCCGATCGCGAACACGGACTGACCGACGCGCAGCCGTTGCGACGAGCCCAGCTTCGCGGCGGTGAAGCGCTCGTCGCCATCGGCGGCGAGGCGGAGCACCGCGAGATCCTCCTCGCGATCCGCGACCACGACCTCGGCCGCGAGCTCGCGACCGTCGAGGAAGCGCGCGCGCAGCATCGGGGGGTCGCGCTCCGGATCGCGACCGACCGACGGCAGGTGCACGACGTCGGCGACGACGTGCATGTTGGTGACGACCCAACCCTCTTCGCCCACGATGACGCCCGCACCGGCGCGGGTCGGCGTGCGCAGGCTGACCACGGTGCCGATCGTCGACGCGACCGCATCGGGCAACGAGGGCGGCGGCGGTGGGCTCGGGGCCGCGACGACGACGGGCGCAGGCGGCGTGGCGGCGCCCGGCGGACCGCGGTCGCCATAGCCCAGCATCACCGCCGCGGCACCGAGGATGACGCCCGCGAGGCCGGCCCCGGCGGCGAGCCAGCCCGGGTTGGCGCGATCGGGCTCGGGTGCCGGCGGCGCTGGAGTGATCATCGGGCGGGCCCAACCCTACTCGCACCGCGACGATTCCGGCGGACGGCTGCGTGCGCTCTGGAGCGTTTGACAAGCCCGGTCGGCGGGGGTATCCCCCTCGTGCGTTCATTTCAATTTGAATCGAACGCCACCGTCGATGGACGCGCCCGACACCCCCTCCACCGCCTTGCTCACCCTGCGCCGCGCGCAGGACGAGCTGGCGGAGGTGTTCGGCAACATCGCTGCGTTCTGGGGCTTCACCCGCACCCAGGGTCGCGTGTTCGGGTTGCTCTTCCTCGCGCCCGAGCCGCTCGGCCACGCCGAGATCCGCGCCCGGCTCGATGCCAGCGCGGGCTCGGTGAGCATGACGTTGACCTCGCTGCAGCACTGGGGCGTCGTCCGCCGCGAGGGCCGCCACTTCGTGGCCGAGACCGACCTCTGGAAGATGATCACCGGCGTCATGCGCCGCCGCGAGCGGGCGCAGGTCGACGACGCCATCGAGCGCGTCGCGAAGATCGTCGCCGCGCTCGAGGCGATCGACGATCCGCCCCCCGCGATCGAGTTCGCACTCGCCCGCATGATCCAGCTCCACGACTTCTTCGAGCTCGGCCGCCGCTTCCTCGACGCCTTCGTCGCGAAGAGCCGCATCTCCGGGCTGCTTTCCACCATCGCCCAACGTGCGGCGAAGTTCCCGTCGCTACTGCGGCACTGGGGGCAGGATGTCCGAATCGGCGAGTGAAGCGATCGCGCCGGCGATCGCACGCGATGCAACCACCAAGACCACGCTCGGCGAGTGGCCACCCTCGGCCGCGAACGTGCTCGACGATCGGGCCGCAGGGCTGCTCGCTTCGGCGCTCGCGCTGGTGGCCGACGATCTGGTCGCGGCCGAGCGCGAGCTCGGCGAGCTGCTGCGCTCGAGCGTCGCGGCGATCCCCGAGGTGGGCGGCGAGCTCGCGTTCGCGGGCGGCAAGCGCTTCCGACCGCTCCTGGCCCTGCTCGCGGCGAAGGCCGCGGAGTACCGTGCGCCCGCCCGCATCACGGTCGCCGCCGTCGGCGAGCTGCTGCACACGGCGACGCTGCTGCACGACGACGTGATCGATCACGGCGAGTTCCGCCGCGGCCGGCCCACCGCGCGTCTGCGCCACGGCAACGGCATGGCGGTGCTCGTGGGCGACTACTGCCTCGCGCGCGCGCTGCAGGCGATCGCCGCGACCGGCGAGCTGCATGCGGTCGCGACGATGTCCGACGCCGTCACGCAGATGGCCGAGGGCGAGGTCGCCCAGCTGCACGCCTGCGGCGACGACAGCCTCGATCAGGCGCGCTACGCGATGGTCATCGAGCGCAAGACCGCGGCGCTCATCGCCTGGTGCAGCTCGGTCGCCGGGCTGCCCCACGCCGATCTGCGCACGGCGCTGCACCGCTACGGCCACGAGCTCGGCTTCGCGTTCCAGATCGCCGACGACGTGCTCGACTACCGCGGGCTCGGCAGCAAGGAGCGCGGCCAGGATCTGCGCGACGGCAAGATGACGCTGCCGCTCATCCTCGCGTGCGACGCGGACCCGCAGCTGCACGCGCGCGTGCGGCTCGCGCTGCGGGCCGGCGCACCGATGGCGCCCGCGAACGCCACCGCGCTGTTCGAGGCCGTGCTCGCCAGCGACGGGCCCGCCCGCGCCAGCGCGATCGCCCACCGCCATGCCGAGCGCGCGTGCGAGTCGCTGCAGGCACTGCCGCCCTCGCCCGCACGCACGGCGCTCGAGCAGGTCGCCGAGTACGTGGTCCGGAGGTCGCGATGAACCCCGCGACCAGCCCCGGCCCCGGCGAGTCCGTCGCGCTCGTCGACGAGCACGGCGCGAAGGTGCAGCGGATGTTCGGCCGCATTGCGCACGGCTACGACCGGGCCAACCGCGTGATGAGCCTCGGCGTCGACGAGCGCTGGCGCAAGCGTGCGGTCGACGATCTGCTCGCGCACCTGCCCGACGATCGCGGCGCCACTGCGCTCGATCTCTGCGCCGGCACGCTCGACTCCACGCTGGCGATCGCGCGGCGCTGGCCCGGCGCGAACGTGATCGCCGGCGACTTCTCGGCCGAGATGCTCGCGCGCGGCGAGGCCAAGCTCGACGAGGCGCTGCGCACCCGGGTGCGGGCGCAGGTGATGGACGCGCACGCGCTGCCGCTCGACGATCGCAGCTGCGACGCGATCTTCTGCGCGTTCGGCATCCGCAACTTCAGCGACCTCGACCGCGGCACCGCGGAGCAGGCCCGCGTGCTGCGCCCGGGCGGCAAGCTCTGTGTGCTCGAGTTCTTCCGGCCCACCGGCCTCTTCGTGCGGATGATGCACCGCGTCTACAACCAGACGCTGCTGCCGCTGCTCGGCTGGGCGGTCACCGGCGATCGCGAGGCCTACCAGTACCTGCCGCGCAGCATCGGCCGCTTCGACACCACCGCCGAGTACTCCGCCCGCCTCGCGCGGCACGGCTTCGGCGACGTGCGCATCGAGCCGCTGACGTTCGGGATGGCGTGGATCGTCCGCGCCACCCGGGAAGGCGACGGATGAGCGCGCGCCGCATCGTCGTGGCGGTCTCCGGCGCATCGGGCTCGATCTACGCCCGCCGCACGCTCGCGGTGCTCGCGGCCGCGAAGGCCGGCACGCTGCCCGGCGCCGCGGCGATGCCCGAGCTCGACGTGCACTGGGTCGCCACCGCGAACGCCGAGCTCGTCTGGCAGCAGGAGCTCGGCGAGCCGATGCCGCAGCAGGTGCCCGGCACGCGGCGCTGGTCCGATCACGACTTCGCGGCCCCGTTCGCCTCGGGCTCGAGCGCGCCCGATGCCGTCGTCGTCGCGCCCTGCTCGATGAGCACGCTCGCCCGCGTCGCCCACGGCGGCGGCGGCGATCTCATCGCGCGCGCCTGCGACGTCGCGCTCAAGGAGCGCCGCGCGCTCGTGCTCGTCGTGCGCGAGACGCCGCTCAGCCTTGTGCACCTGCGCAACATGGTCGCCGCCACCGAGGCAGGCGCGATCGTGCTGCCCGCGGTGCCGTCGTTCTACGGGACGATCGCGACGCTCGAAGAAGCCATCGATACCGTGGTCGCGCGCGCGCTCGATCGCGCCGGCCTACGCTTGCCGCTCGTGCGGCGTTGGGGAGACGAGCCATGACCGAAGCCGTGCCGCTTTCGACCAGCGCGAGCGTGCGACCACCGTCGCCGCCGCCTTCGCTCGAGTCGCTGCTCGCATTGCATGCCGAGCCGCTGCTCGCGGCCTCGCGGGCCCGTGCCCGGCGCGATGCGCTGCGCGGCCGCACGATTCGCATCACGCCCGCGCCCTCGGCCACGTTGCCGCGGCACGCGAGCTGCGAGCGCGACGGACACGCGCCGGTCGAGCGCGAGCGCTGGCCCGACGCGAGCATGCTCGCGGCCGGCGATCGCTGGCTCGTGCACGTCGAGGCCGACGACGACGCGCGCGCCCGCTTCGCCGCATGGGCCCTCGAGCTCGGCATGGCCGAGCTGCCCGCCTCGCGCATCGCGGTCTGCTCGCACACCGCCGCGGGGCTGCACCGGCTGTGGTGCATCGCGGTGCTGCGGCTCACGCTGCCGCCGCAGGTGCTGGTCGAGGCGCGCCACGATCTGCTCGGCATCCGCCTCGCTCAGATCGCGCTCGGCTTCGGGGCCGACGCGATCGCCGGGCCGATCGCGCCCGATCGCAGCCTGCCGCTCTGCGGCGTCACCCGGCCCGACGAGGCCACGCGCACGGGGCTCGCCACGCTCGTGCGCCACGCCGGCCTCACCGCGATCCACGACGAGGAGCCCACCCCATGAGCGCCGCCCACCTCCGCGACATCGAGCGCAAGCTCGACGACGGCACGCCCCTCGATCTCGACGACGGCGTGTTCCTCTACGGCTACCCCGACATCTGTGCGCTCGGCAGCCTCGCGAACCGCGTGCGCGAGCGCCTGCACGGCGACCGTACGTACTTCAACGTCAACTTCCACATCAACGCCACGAACGTCTGCCACGCGGACTGCAAGTTCTGCTCGTTCGCGCGGCTCGAGGAGGGCATGCCGGCGGCGTACACGATGAGCCTCGCGCAGATCCGCGAGAAGCTGGTCGAGCGCCGCGGCCAGCACGTCACCGAGATCCACATCGTCAACGGGCTGCACCCCGGGCTGCCCTGGGAGTACTACCTCGACACGCTGCGCGTGCTGAAGGCCGAGCGCCCCGAGATCCACCTCAAGGCCTACACCGCGGTCGAGATCCACGACTTCGCGCAGCGCTACGATCGCAGCTACGCGCAGGTGCTCGCCGAGCTCGTCGACGCCGGCCTCGGCAGCCTGCCGGGCGGCGGCGCCGAGATCTTCGCCGAGCGCGTCCGTCGCAAGATCTGCCGCGACAAGGCCAGCGCCGACCAGTGGCTCGAGGTGCACCGCACCGCGCACCGCATGGGCCTGCGCAGCAACTGCACGATGCTGTACGGTACCGTCGAGACGCTCGCCGAGCGCGTCGAGCACATGCTGAGGCTGCGCGCGCTGCAGGACGAGACCGGCGGGTTCCAGACCTTCATCCCGCTGTCGTTCCACCCCGACGGCAACGACCTCGGCAAGCTGCCCTCGCCGACCGGCATGGACGACCTGCGCACCTACGCGGTCGCGCGCCTGATGCTGCCCAACATCGCGCACATCAAGGCCTACTGGATCATGCTGGGCATCAAGACCGCCCAGATCGCGCAGAGCTTCGGCGCCGACGATCTCGACGGCACGGTGCAGGAAGAGAAGATCTATCACATGGCCGGCGCCGACACGCCGCAGATCATGACGCGCACCGAGCTCGTGCGACTGATCCGCGAGGCCGGTCGCCACGCGGTCGAGCGCGACACGCTCTACAACGTGCTGTGGGAAGACGACGGCGCGCCGCTGCCGGGCATCCGGCTCGACTCCAGCGTGCCGCACAGCGCCGCGAAGAAGCACCTGCCGCTCGTGATGGACGGAGGGCTGTCGTGACCGCGCTGCGCTGCTGCGGAGTCTCGTTCCTGAACGCGCGCCCGCTCGTCGCCGGGCTGCGCGAGGCCCCGCCCACGGACGACGACGGCAACCCGCTCTTCGAGCTCTCCGAGGCGCTGCCCTCGGCCTGCGCCACGGCGCTCGCCGAGGGCCGCTGCGACCTCGCGCTCGTGCCGGTCGCGACGCTGCTCGATCACCCCGAGTGGGAGGTCGTGCCCGACGTCGCGATCGCCTGTCGCAGCACGGTCCGCACCGTGCTGCTCGTCGCCGAGCGCCCGCTCGAGGAGCTCGAGCGCATCCACCTCGACGCCGCGTCGCGCAGCTCGGTGCTGCTGCTCCGCGTGCTCCTGCACGCGCGCGGGCTCGACGACATCGAGCTGGTGGTCGCGCCCCACGGCGACGGACCGCGGCGCGTGCACAACCGCGAAGCTGCGCTCATCATCGGCGACGCCGCGTTCGGGCTCGCCGGCCGCTTCGCGCACACGCTCGATCTCGGCGAGCTCTGGTTCCACGAGACCGGGCTGCCGATGGTGTTCGCGGTGTGGGCCGCCCGCCCCGGCGTGCTCGAGCCCGTGCACGTGCGCGCGCTGCAGCGCGCGAAGGCCTGGGGGCTCGCGCACACCGAGCAACTCGCCGGCGCCTACGCCGAGGAGCACGCCGGCGATGCCGCGGCGCTGCCGGCCTCGAGCTACGCCGACTACCTGCGCCGCTCGATCCGCTACGGGCTCGACTCCTACGAGCGCGAAGGCCTGGTCGAGTACCTCACGCGTGCGCGCGCGCTGATCCGCCCCAGCGAGGTCGACGGCGACGTCGTGCACGTCAGCTTCGCGTGCATGGGCTACGAGCCGCTGCGCATCGCGAACCGTCCGCGCGCGCCGCTGTCGGTCGCCGCCACGCTCGCGAAGGCCCGCGCAGGCGAGCGCCTCGATCTGCGCGAGGGCCTGCTGCTCTACGACGAGGCCGACCTGCTCGCGCTCGGCGAGGTCGCCGATCTGCGCCGCGCCGCGCTGCATCCCGAAGGCGTCGTCACGTACATCGTCGATCGCAACGTCAACTACACGAACGTCTGCACGGCGCGCTGCAAGTTCTGCAACTTCTACGTGCCGCCCGGCGGCAAGGAGGCCGCCGAGCACGGCTACGTGCTCTCGCGCGAGGTGCTGGCCGAGAAGTTCCGCGAGACCGAGGCGCTCGGCGGCGTGCAGATCCTGCTGCAGGGCGGGCTCAACCCCGAGCTCGGGCTCGCGTGGTACGAGGACCTGTTCCGCTGGACGAAGGCGAACTTCCGCCTGCGCCTGCACGCGCTCTCGCCGACCGAGATCATCCACCTCGCCCACCTCGAGGACATCTCGGTGCGCGAGGTGCTCGTGCGGCTCTCGGCCGCGGGCATGGACTCGCTGCCGGGTGGCGGCGCGGAGCTGCTGCACGACGAGATCCGCAACCGCATCTCGCCGTTCAAGAACACCACCGACGAGTGGCTCGCGGTCATGCGCGAGGCCCACATGCTCGGCATGAAGACCACGTGCACGATGGTGTTCGGCTTCCAGGAGACCGGCGACCACGTGCTCACGCACTTCGATCGCCTGCGTGCGCTGCAGGACGAGTCGCTCGCGCGCGGCAACGGCGGGCAGTTCACCGCGTTCATCACGTGGCCGTTCCAGGCCGACGGCACGCGGCTCAAGCTGCGCGACGACACCAGCGCGTGGCGTTACCTGCGGATCCAGGCGCTCGCGCGGCTCTACCTCGACAACATCCCGAACCTGCAGGTCAGCTGGCCGACGCTCGGCGCCGAGATCGGCGAGGTCGGGCTGCGTTTCGGCGCGAACGACTTCGGTTCGGTGATGATCGAGGAGAACGTGGTCTCGCAGGCGGGCGCGCACTTCATGCTCACCGCCGAGCAGATCGAGCACCACATCCGCCAGGCCGGGTTCCGGCCGGCGCGACGCAACATGCAGTACGAGCTGCTCGGCGAGGCAGCGCAGGCGTGACATGAAGGCGCTGCGCGACTTCGCTTCGCTGGTGAAGCTCAGCCACACCGTGTTCGGCCTGCCGTTCGCGCTCGCCGCCACCGCGCTCGCGCACCGCAGCGCGCGGGCCCACGGCGAGCTCGGGCTCGACGTCTGGCGCGTCGCGCTGATCATCGTCGCGTTCACGGCGGCGCGCGCTGCGGCGATGGGCTTCAACCGCATCGTCGATCGCCGCTTCGACGCCGCGAACCCGCGCACCGCCGATCGCGAGATCCCGCGCGGGGTCATCTCGCTCTCCGCGGCGTGGACGATGACGATCGTCGCGGTGCTCGCGTTCTGCGGCGCCTCCGCGCTGCTCGGGCCCCTGCCCGCCGTGCTCGCGCCGGCCTGCCTCGTCGTGCTGCTCGGCTACAGCCTGTTCAAGCGCTGGAGCTGGTCGAGCCACCTCGTGCTCGGGCTCGCGCTCGCGCTCGCACCCGGCGGCGCCTGGATCGCGGTCACCGGCGGACTCGTCGACGCCGACATCCCGATCCACCTCATGCTCGCGGTCGCGACCTGGGTCGCCGGCTTCGACATCCTCTACGCGCTGCAGGACGAGAGCTTCGATCGCGCGAACGGCCTGCACTCGATCCCCGCCCGCTTCGGCACGAAGGGCGCGCTGGTGATCTCCGCCGGGCTCCACGTCGCCACGGTCGCCGCCCTGGTCATCGTGCACCTGCACGCCGGGCTCGGCTGGGTGCACGCCTGCGGGGTCGGCGGCATCGCGATCGTGCTGGCCTGGGAGCACGCGATCGTGAAGCCGGGCGACCTCTCGCGGCTCGGCCGCGCGTTCTTCGACATGAACGGCTGGGTCAGCCTCGGCTACCTCGCCGCGGTGCTCGGCGACCTCGCGCTCGGCTGAAACCAAACGCCGTCCCGGAGCCCGGCCCCACCCCTCGGCCATGGCGCGGGCCCAGGCAATCCGTGTCAGCCGGTTTGACCGGACGCCGGGCCGCTGGGATGCTGCATGCGGATGCTCGTGCGTCGGCTGGTGTTGGCGGCTCCGTGGGTGCTCGCGTCGTGGGTGGCCGTGCCCTCGGCCGCAACGGCGAAGCCGGGCGACGATCCGACGTTCTACGACCCGCGCGTGCGTCAGCCACCCGCGCGCCATCGCTTCCGGCTGGGGCTCGAGCTCGGCTACATGCGGCTGTCGGCGGCGATCGACGCGAAGACCGGCAAGAAGCAGCGCTTCCACTACATCCCGCTCGCGGCGGACTTCGCCTACCAGCTGCAGTTTCTCAAGTTCATGATGCTGCGGCCGAGCCTCGCGCTCGGCACGAACGTCGGCAACACGCTCGAGGCGATGCCGATGATCATCCACCCGCAATTCCACACCGGCTACCAGGGCTCGATCGTCGGCGCGGCGCTCGGGTTCGGCTGGTTCCACCCGCTCATCGCCCGCAAGGACGTCGTCAGCGCGCAGCGGGGTGGGCTCGGCGAGCCGGTGTCGCTCAACAACTGGCACGTCGGCGCCGAGATCTCGGCGACCACGCGCGTCGATCGCGGTGCGCTCTCGTTCATCATCCGCGGCATGGGCGTCAACGGCCGCACGATGCACTTCGAGCTCGACAAGCGACGCTGGCGTTTCATGTTCACGTTCAACATCGGCTGGTACTTCGGCGACGGCAGCAAGCAGCGTGCGCGGCAGCGCGAGCGCCAGCGGCAGCGCGCGGCCGAAGGCGCGTAGCGAGGCGATGGACGCCGCGCTGCCGCAGCTCGTGGTGCTGCACGTCTCGCCGTGGAGCGAGCGCGCTCGCTGGGCGCTCGATCACCACGGCCTCGCGTTCCGCGAGGTCCAGCACGCACCGTTTCTCGGCGAGCGGAAGCTGCGCAAGCTCGTGGGCCCCACGCAGCCCCGTGCGACCGTACCGGTGCTGGTCGACGGCGAGCGCGTCGTGACGCAGTCGTGGGACATCGCCGCGCACGCCGACCGCGTCGGCGCAGGGACACCGCTGCTGCCGGCGGCACGGCTCGAGGCGATCCGCGCGTGGGTCGAGGGCATCGACGCGGTCTCCGACCACGGCCGCGCGCTCGTGATCGCGGGCATGCTCGCGAGCCCGGCCGCGCTCGACGAAGGGCTGCCGCCGCCGATGCCACGCTGGCTGCGACCGCTGCTCCGCCCGATCACCCGCTACGGCACGCGGTGGTTCGCGCGCAAGTACGGCCTGCGGCTGGACGAGCTCGACGAGCACCGCCGCGCCGTCCGCGAGCTGCTGCTGCGCGTGCGCGGCCGCCTCGGGGCCGCCCGCTACCTGTTCGGCAGCTTCGGCTACGCCGACATCTGCACCGCGACGTTCCTGCAGGCGATCCAGCCCGTCGACGATCGCTTCCTCGCGCTCGGGCCAGCGACGCGCGCGGTGTGGACGCAGCCCGAGCTCGCGGCGGAGTTCGCCGATCTGGTGGCGTGGCGCGACGATCTCTACCGCGATCATCGGCGCCGCTGAGTCGCGTGCAACCGGGCGCGCGAGCCGGTAGGCTGGGGCATGAAGATCGTCACGCAGGGACCGATCGATCCCGAGCAGCTGCGCCAGGCGCTCACGCAGCTCGCACCGCAGTACACCTACTCGATGCGGACGAAGTCGTTCATCGTCGCCGCGCAATCCGGCGCGGTGGGAGCGAACGTCGTCGTCGGCAAGAACAAGGTGACGGTGGTCGCGGCGTTCCCGAGCATCGGATTGCAGATGGTCTTCGTGCTCGCGGTGCTCTTGCTCGGCGTCCTCGTGCCGCTGCTGATCTACTTCGTCGCGCTGTACGGCAAGCAGAAGGCGGTCGAGACCGCGGTCGGTGCGGCCGTGCAGCAGTTCGTCGCCGGCGGCGCGCAGCCGTCTCCGCAGCAGCAGGGCTACCCGCAACAGCCGCCTTACCCGCAGCAGCAGGGCTACCCGCAGCAGCCGCCTTACCCGCAACAGGGCTACCCGCAGCAGCAGGGCTACCCGCAGCAGCAGGGCTACCCGCAGCAGCAGGGCTACCCGCAGCAGGGCTACCCGCAGCAGCAGGGCTACCCGCAGCAGCCCTACCCGCAGCAGGGACAGCCGCCCGGTCCGCAGTAGCGGCCACTCGCGCGCTCTGCGACGCCGCGCGGGAGCGGCCGGGTAGATCGCACCGCGTCGCGGCAGTCGTGGTAACACCTGCGCGCCATGGACAGACCTCTGATGCAGGGTGCCGTCGCCGATCTCACCCTCGCGGTCGGCCACACGCCGATCGTGCGGCTCAACCGCATCGCCGAGCACGTCGAGTCGAGCATCTACGTGAAGCTCGAGTACTTGAACCCGGCCGGCTCGATGAAGGACCGCGTCGCGCTCAACATCATCGGCGACGCCGAGCGCCGCGGCATGCTGGGCCCGGGCGGCACCATCGTCGAGGCCACCTCCGGCAACACCGGGGCCGGGCTCGCGATGGTCGCGGCGACGCGCGGCTACAAGTGCATCTTCGTGATGCCCGACAAGATGAGCAAGGAGAAGATCGACGCGCTGCGGGCCTACGGCGCGAAGGTCGTCATCTGCCCGACCGCCGTCGAGCCCTCCGATCCGCGCAGCTACTACTCCACCGCGCGGCGCATCGTCGAGGAGACGCCGGGCGCGTTCTACAGCAACCAGTACCACAACCCGGCGAACCCCGAGGCGCACTTCCAGTCCACGGCGCCGGAGATCTGGGAGCAGACCCAGGGCGACTTCGACGTGTTCTGCGCGGGCATGGGCACCGGCGGCACGCTCTCCGGCTGCGGGCGCTACTTCAAGACGAAGAAGCCCGACATGAAGATCATCGGGGTCGACCCGATCGGCTCGCTCTACTACGAGTACGTGAAGACCGGCCGGCTCACCAAGCCGTTCTCCTACTACGTCGAGGGCATCGGCGAGGACTTCCTGCCCTCGACCATGAACCTCGATCTGCTCGACGAGGTGGTGCAGGTCGACGACAAGGAGTGCTTCGCGATGACGCGCGAGCTGGCGCGCCGCGAGGGCATCTTCTGCGGCGGCTCGGGCGGAGCGGCGGTGGTCGGCGCCATCAAGTACGCGAAGAGCCTCGCGCAGCCCAAGAACATCGTCGTGCTGCTTCCCGACAGCGCGCAGAAGTACCTGTCGAAGATCTTCAACGACGACTGGATGCGCAGCAACGGCTTCCTCGCGACGGACGACACCGAGGGCACGGTGGCGCACGTGCTGAAGGCCAAGCCGCACCGGCTCATCACCGTGCGGCGCGACTCCACGGTGCGCGAGGCGATCGGCATCCTCAAGGAGCACGGCATCAGCCAGCTGCCCGTCATCGACGAGAACGGCCGGCACTGCGGCATCGTGGCCGAGATCGACCTGCTCAACCATCTCGTCGAGCACCAGGGCGCCGTCGACGGACCGCTCGGCGAGCTCGTCGAGTCCGACTACGCCACCGTCACGCCGCACACGCGCATCCAGCTGCTGCGCAGCATCTTCAACGATGCCAAGGTCGTGCTCGTGGTCGAGGCCGACCGACTGCTCGGCGTCCTCACCAAGATCGACCTCATCGACTACATCGCACGCTCGCGGAGCTGATCCGACCATGGCCGAGTACCGCAAGGACACCGATCACGTGCCCACCGAGGCGCGCATCGAGACGCTGGCGATCCACGGCGGGCAGCACCCCGAGCCGGTCACCGGCGCCGTGATGCCGCCCATCTCGCAGGCCTCGACCTACGCCCAGAAGGCGCCGGGCGAGCACACCGGCTTCGAGTACAGCCGCACGCACAACCCCACCCGCTACGCGCTCGAGCGGGCGATCGCGTCGCTCGAGGGCGGTCGCTTCGGCTTCGCGTTCGCGTCGGGCTGCGCGGCCACGATGACGATCGTGCAGCTCTTCGATGCCGGCAGCCACATCGTCTCGGTCGACGACGTCTACGGCGGCACCTTCCGCCAGTTCGACAAGGTGATGACGCGCCGGGGGCAGCGGTTCAGCTGGGTGGACCCGACCAACCCGGCGGCGATCGAGGCCGCGATCGAGCCCGCGACGAAGCTCGTGTGGGTCGAGACCCCGACGAACCCGATGCTGAAGCTGGCCGACATCGCGGCCATCTCGGCGATCTGCAAGAAGAAGGGCGTGCTGCTCGCGGTCGACAACACGTTCGCCTCGCCGATCCTGCAGCGGCCGCTCGAGCTCGGGGCCGATCTCGTCATGCACAGCACGACGAAGTACGTGGGCGGCCACTCCGACGTCGTCGGTGGCGCAGTCGTCACGCGCGACCCGGCGCTCGCCGAGCAGCTCGCGTTCCTGCAGAACTCGTGCGGCGCCGTGCCGGGCCCCCAGGACTGCTACCTGACGCTGCGGGGCTGCAAGACGCTGGCGATCCGCATGGAGCGGCACTGCAGCAACGCCCGCACGATCGCCACCTGGCTCGAGGGGCATGCGAAGGTGAAGAAGGTCATCTACCCGGGGCTCGAGAGCCATCCGCAGCACGAGCTCGCGCAGCGGCAGATGTCGGCGCCCGGCGGGATGATCTCGGCCGTGCTCGCCACCGACCTCGACGGCGCGCGCCGCATGCTGTCGCGCTGCCGCGTCTTCACGCTGGCCGAGAGCCTCGGCGGCGTGGAGAGCCTCATCGAGCACCCCGCGATCATGACCCACGCCTCGGTGCCGCCCGAAAAGCGAGCAGCGCTCGGAATCCACGACGGCTTCATCCGCCTGTCGGTGGGCATCGAGCACGTCGACGACCTGCTCGCCGATCTCGGCAACGCGCTGGCCGCGATCTGACGCGGGGCGGGTCGCGACTCGTCACAAGGCGCTGGCACATCGGTCCATCGCGGGTAATCTCCTTCGCGATGGACGTCGAACACACGCGTAGCTTGGCCTTCCTGTTCTCGCTGGCGGCGCTGCCGATGATGGGATGCCCGGCCGGCGACGACACGACGACCAACGCCGACTCGAGCAGCACCGGGAACGACCCGAGCACCTCGACCAGCAACAGCACCACGGCGACGACCACCACGGCGACGACCACCACGCTCTCGACGACGGACGATCCGACGACCGAGAGCGGCACGACCGACGACACCGAGTCGAGCTCGACCAGCACGGGCTCTGGCAGCGAGTCCTCCAGCAGCGGCGAAGCCCCCGAGTCGAGCTCCGACAGCACGGGTGCCGAGGTCGATCCGGTGTGCGCCATGTGGATCGAGCACTACATCGAGTGCTATCCGCCACTCGGCACGGAAGCGGACGAGCTGGCGGCTGAGTGCGTCTACGGGCTCACCTACTACTCGGGCTACTCGGCGGCCTGCGGCATGGCCTTCGAGGAGTTGCTGACCTGCCTGACCGCTGCCGACTGCGAGGACATCATGCAGGAGACGGCCTGTCTCGACGAACAGATGGCCATGGAGGAGGCGGGCTGCACCGGCAACAAGGGCAGCTCCACCTCGGTCGGCACCAACTGAGGCGAGCACCGAAGGCGGCCGTCACTCGGCGCTGGCAGATCGGCGCCGTGCGGGTAATCTCCCCCGCGATGGACGTCGAACACACGCGTAGCTTTGCCTTCCTGTTCTCCCTCGCCGCCCTGCCGATGGCCGGATGCCCGGCCGGCGACGACACCGAGTCGGCCACGAATGCCGACTCGAGCAGCACCAGCAACGACCCGACCACCTCGACCAGCAACAGCACCACCGCGACGACGACGACGGCGACGACGACCAGCGCCGACACGACGATCTCGACGACGGAGGAGCCGACGACCGAGAGCGGCACGACCACGACCGACACCGAGTCCACGTCGACGGGCACCGACTCGAGCTCCGGCAGCGAGTCCTCCAGCAGCGGCGAGGCGCCGGAGTCGAGCTCCGGGAGCACGGGCGCCGAGGTCGATCCGCTGTGCCAGGCCTATGCGGACAAGATCGTCGAGTGCTACCCGAAGTACGCGGCGTACGCCGACTACATCGCGACGGAGTGCACGTACCAGCTCGGCTACTACGCAGGCTACTCCGCGGCGTGCGGGATGGCGTTCGAGGAGGCGCTCTCGTGCATCGGCTCGGCCGATTGCAAGGAGCTCGCGGCCGAGACCGCCTGCACCGAGGAGCAGTCCGCGGTCGCCATGGCCTGCCCCGACGGCAAGGAGAGCACGACCTCGGTGGGCACCAGTGCGGGCGAGGACGCGGGCGAGGGCGGAGCCGTCAGCGACGGCGGCTGAGCCCGGCCGGGTCGTCCGCTCGGCCTGTGGGCCCCGGATCCGCCAGGAACGGGCAGTGGGAATCCGATCGGCCGCGCCGCGGAACTGATCCGCGGCGCGTCCGTGGACACTCCCACGGCTGCCCGACCCACGCCCTCGCCCGCCGGCATAGGATGACCCCGATGAAGCGCACGCCCCTGCTCTCCCTCGCCCTCGCGCTCGCGCTGCCCCTGCCGCTCGGGGCCTGCCGCGGGGCCCGCGACACCGAGCGGCCCGATCTCCCGCAGCCGAGCCGCGACCTGACGATCCCCGGCAACGGCTTCTACAAGAAGTTCGACAACGGGCTCGAGCTCTTCATCGTGCCCGACCCGTATACGCGGCTCGTGCAGTTCGACGTGCGCCAGCAGGTCGGCGCGCGCGAGGATCCGCCGGGCAAGGAGGGCATGGCCCACTTCGTCGAGCACCTGATGTTCCAGATGCCGGTCGAGGGCGAGGGCACCACGCGGGTCATGTCGGATCTGCCGCAGCACACGCTGTTCTTCAACGCGTACACGGCGGCCGATCAGACCCACTACATGCACACGGGCACGTCCGACGAGCTCGAGTACTACTTCAAGGTCAGCGCGCTGCGGCTCGGCTACGAATGCAACTCGGTCGAAGAGACGCAGTTTCTCCGCGAGCGCGACGTCGTGCGCAACGAGCACCGCTGGCGCGGTCAGGGCGTCGACATCCACGTGTTCGACGCGATCAACCGGCTCGCGTTCCCCGAGGGCCATCCCTACCGCAAGAGCCTGATGGGCTCGGACGCGGACATGGTCTCGATCACGCCCGCGGACACCTGCGAGTTCATCAAGCGCTACTACACCGCGAGTCAGGCCAGCGTCGTGATCACGGGCGACGTCGATCCCACCGAGGCGCTCGCGCTCGCCAAGAAGTACCTCGTGCCGCTGCCGAAGGTCGACGTGCCGGCGCGCACGAACGTCCCGCCGGCGCGGTTCTCGGTGAAGCAGGCCGAGATCAAGGCGCCGGTGAAGAAGCCCACCGCCGTCATCGCGTTCAAGACGCCCAAGCGCTTCACGCCGGAGTACGCGGCCGCGCAGGCGTCGATGGAGACGATGTTCCTGTCGATCCTGTTCTTCGTGCAGAGCAAGGGCGAGCACGAGCGCGCGCTCAGCAACTTCTACTTCGCGCCGATCGGCGGCGGCGAGGAGGCCCCGCTGCTGGGGATCGCAGTGGAGACGAAGAAGGCCCGCGACCTCGACCGCGCCGTCGACGAGGTGCTCGACGCGCTCACCCGCGGCTTCGCGTCGAAGCTCGAGGGCGACGAGCACAAGGGCACCTACGACTCGGCGCGCAACCGGGCGCGGCTGAACGTGCTCGACGGGATCTCGGGCATCACCGGGCGCTCGGATTCCTACGCGAGCTACCTCGAGGGCGCGGCCCAGCAGGGCTTCGTGGGCGCCGAGATCGCGGCGCTCGACAACCTGACCTCGGAGCAGGCGCAGGCCGTCGGCCGCAAGATCTTCGCGCGCGACGAGGCGATGGTCGTGAAGGTCGTGCCCGACGGCAAGGAGCGCAAGACCGAGCGCGCCGACTTCGAGTACAAGCCGAACGCCGAGGAGAGCCTCTCGGTCCCCGACGACATCGACCCGGCCGAGGCCGCACGCCCGCTGCCGCTCGAGGACATCGCACCGCCCGAGGGCCAGTCGGTCGAGCTCACGCTGGACAACGGGATGAAGGTGCTGCTCGTGCAGTCCTCCGACATGCCGGTGATGGACGTGCAGGTCATCATCGGCGCCGGCACGCGCGACGCGGAGCAACCCGACATCGCGGAGATGACCTCGCGCTTCTTCGGCGCCGGCGACTCGCTCGAGTCGCGCAACATCATGCAGTTCTTCGACCTCGCCGGCGGCATCTTCGACGGCGATGTCGGGCCCTACGCCACGACGTACAGCTCGCGCGGGCTGTCGGTGTACCTCGACTTCATCGTCGCTGGCCTCTCCGAGCAGATCGTGCAGGGCGAGTACCGCACCGGCGCGCTGGAGAACTGGAAGGCGAGCCGCCGCGAGGCGCTCGAGAAGAAGAGCACTCGCCAGGCCGCCGAGCGCACGAACACATACTTCACCGCGCTCTACGGCGAGGGCCACCCGCACGTGCAGCCGGTGATCACCGACAAGAGCAAGCTCAAGTCGATCTCGCTGCGCGACGTCGAGGCGTTCCACGACAAGCACTACCGTGCCGCCAACAGCATCATCATCGTGACCGGTGGGTTCGACATGGAGCTCGCCATCAAGTACGTCGAGGCGTTCTTCGGCAAGCCGCAGCTGCGCGACACCAGTGGCAAGTGGATGGGCGCAAAGGCCACGGTCGCGCGCAAGCCGGCCCCGGAGCCGAAGCCGGGCAAGCTCCGCTACATCACGGAGGCCGACAAGGAACGCACGATGACCGACGTGACCATCGGGTTCCCGCTCGCGAACGCGTACGGCGACGACCATGCCGCGCTCGCGGTGATGGCCGACATGATGAACTTCGGGGTCAGCGGCGTTCGCATGCAGCTGGGCGCGAGCTACGGGGTCTACGCGCGGCTCGACACGGCGCGGCCGCACATCGCGATCGGCGGCGCGCTCGACAGCGCCCGCGCGGGCGAGGCCTACAAGGCCATCCTCGCGTCGGTGCAGAAGCTGCGCGACGGCGAGGACTTCGACCGTCTGTTCGCGTTCGCCCGCCGCAACGTCCTGCGGCAGATGATCAACGCGCAGGCGGACCCGCGGCTGCTCGCCGGTCAGCTCGCGCAGGCCGCCCGCAGCGGCCGCTCGTACGACTACTTCCAGGATCTCGCGCGCCGCGTCGCGACGCTGACCCCCGAGCAAGTGAAGGCCCAGATCGCGAAGGTGCTCGTGCACGAGCGCTCGATCACCCTGGTCCAGGGCCCGAAGTCCGGCATCGAGAACCTCCTGAGCACGAACGGCATCAAGGGCGCGAAGGCCCTCCCCGACGCCGTCCACGACGAAGACGACTAG
>CAZFKC010000100.1:30674-41306 GCA_964519175.1 uncultured Nannocystaceae bacterium | reverse complement strand
GCAACGTGTCACCCATGTCCCCGGACATCTGTCACGAATGTACCCGGGCTGTACCGTGCGCTGTCCAACAAGCCGTTGCAACGCAGGGCTCATCGAGCTAGGCTCGTTGCTCCGCTGCCAACGCCCTCTCGCGTCGAGCAACGGAGCAGAGGTTGATGGCCGAGGATTACACAGCTGACTCGATCGAGCCGCTCGACGGGGTGGAGTCGATTCGGCGACGCCCCGTGATGTACGTCGGACGTCTCGATTCTCCGGACCTGACGACGCGACTGCTGCTGCAGGCGCTCTGCCACGCGTTCGATTGTGCGGTGGATGAGTACTGCACCGAGATCACGATCGAGGTCGCCGAGCGCAGCGCAAGGGTGCGGTACGACGCCGCTCTCCCGCTCGCTCTCACACCGCAGGGGATCATCGCGGCCGAGCTGCTCCTCACCATCCCCGCCGCGTGCTCGAGCATGAAGAAGAACCTCCGGGTGGGTGACAAGTACTGCTCGTTGGGCATGGCGGTGCTGACGGCGGTCACCAAGGAGATGCTCGTGGAGATCGTCGAGCGCGAGCGCTCTTGCACGATCGAGCTCGCCTGCGGTCGGCCGGTCCGACCGAGCTCGATCGTTCCGAATCCGGCAACCTCGGCCGAATCGACACGGCTGTCGTTCACGCTCGACGATGACATCCTACCGGGCAACACGAAGTTCGATCTCGAGCGGATCCGCGCCGCGTGCGACGAAGCGCAGACGGACTTTCCGGGCCTGCGGATCGAAGTCCGCGCCCTGGAAGTCGCGGGGACCGATCGGGATCCGAGCGCGAAGTAGGGTGGCGCGAGCTCGCATGCCTGCGATCAGCATTCGGGACCGCCGCGCCGACGGAGTGCTCCGGTTCGACCTGCTCGACCTGCTGCGGTTGATCGGTCCGGCAGCGACCGCGAGCCAGTGGATGTGCAGCGGCGTGGAGGCCACGGGCAATCTCGCCGCGGAGCTCCACGATGCCGCGGACCACGGAACGCCGCTGAGCGGCGCCGACCTGCTCCGCATCGCGAGCGGGGTCTTGCAGGTGGTCGATGGCGACTTCGAAGCGACTGCGGAGCCCGGTCAGCCGCCGTGGCTCCGGATTCGAGCGATCGACTCGGCGGAGCTCGTCGTGATCACGACGGACCTCGAACTGCTGGCGCGCATCCGTGCCAGCTACGACGACGTCCGCGACTCCCCCGAGGACGACGACGGTCGCGCATAGGGTGACGCGTCGGGCAAGCAAGATAGTTGCGAGCGGTAGTGCGATCCGGCTCCCCGTTCGCCGCGCCTCGGACGAGCTGCTAGGCTGCACGCGGATCCATGCGGCGCGACGACATCCCGGCGCAATCGGGTTGGGCCTGGGGCGCGCCGGGGCAGCCGCCTCCACGTCCGCCGCCGTATCGTCCGAAGCGCGGCGGCGGCATGGCGGGCACGTGGATCGCCGTGGTCGCGTGCGTCGCCGTGGTCGCAGGCGGCATCTCGTACGTCGTCGCCCGGCTCCGCAGCGGAGGCAGCGAAGAGGCCGAGACCACCGAGCCCGTCGTCGAGGCCACCACGCCCACACCGGCGCCCGTCGAAGCCACGCCGCCCGTCGTCGCCCCGCCGCAGCCCGTCGCGCCCTCGCCCGAAGTCGACGATCGCCCGCGCTCGCTGGAGCGGATCACCTGGACCGTGGCCACGCCCGCGACGCTCGACCAGCTCGAGCAGCTCTGGTCGCTGCCGCGCGAGACGTTGGTCGCGCTGAATCCCAAGCTCTCCACCACCGAGCCGATCGCCGCCGGCACCCGCGTCGTCGTGCACACCGGCTCGATCGCCAAGAGCGAGTCGGTCGGTCCCCCGAACGACGGGCGGTTGATCGGCGGCGTCCCGTTTCCCGAGGGGCGCACCTGGTTGCTCGCGCCCGACCGCACCCGGGCGTACGGCACCGGCGAGACCATCGTCGCCGTCCTGGCCGCATTGGATGCCTACGCGGCGCTCCACCCCGGCGCCGCGCCGATCCAGCTCGGTGAGATCTCGGCGCGCAAGGGCGGGCCGATCTACGGGCACCAGTCCCATCAAGCCGGACGCGACATCGACATCCGCCTGGTGATCGACGAAGCCGGCGACCGCTTCGATCCCGAGCGCAACTGGTCGCTGGTCAAGACGCTCATCGAAGCCGGCGAGGTCGTGTCGATCTTCCTCAACCGCACGCAGCAGGTCTGGTTGCGCGCCGCCGCCGAAGCCGACGTCGGCGTCGCAGGGGCCGATCGCTACTTCGCGCTCATCAAGCACGAGCCCGGGCACCTCATCCACATCCACGTCCGCTTCCGCTGCCCCGATTCCGATCACCGCTGCGTCGCGTACTCGCTCGACGAGACCGACTCCGCGGTGGCGAACGTGCTCAGCAAGCTGCCCACCGGCGGTGGTGGCGGTGGGCTCATTCGCAAGAAGGGCCAGCTGCCGACGCTGCGCCCGAAGAAGCCCCCGAGCCCGGGCAAGACGCCGGGCAAGACGCCGGGCAAGACGCCCGGCAAGACGCCCGGCAAGAAGCTGCCGCCGGCGAAGGGCCGCTGATCGACATCCGCCGCCTCGGACGTCGTGCGGCCGCTCGGTCGCGGAGCGGTGCCATGCGCGCGGAACGGCGTCTGTGGCGGCCTGCCGCCGCGATGCGGCCTTCCTCGCCATCCTCGCGAAGTCTCGCCCGGGTCGCTACCATGTAACGACCGTGATACGTCGAAGCGTCGGGATGCTGGTCGTGGTGCTCGGGGCGACCGCATGCAGCGCGACGCCGTCGGCGGAATCCGGGTCGAGCAGCAGCACGGGCGTCGTCTCCACGACCGATGCGACCACGACCGACGTGGGCACGACCGCGCCCGTCGGCGAGTCCTCGTCGAGCACCAGCGAGGGCAGCTCGGACGTCACGAGCAGCAGCGAAGGCGGCGGACCGATCTTCGACGTCGGTGGCCTCTCCGCGACGACCGGCTCGGACACCACGACCGGCGAGCCGATGTTCGACTGCACCTCGATCCCGGATCTCCCGGTGGACGCCACGGTCGTCCGCAACGTCCCGGGTGGCGAGGACCTCGAGTTCGACGCGCTCGGCAATCTCGTGCTCGCCGTGCGCGGTCAGAACGCGCTCTTCCTGATCCCCCGCGACGGCGATCAGGTGCTGCTGAACCCCGACATCAACCTCACCTCCACCGCCGGCACAGCGGTGTTGCCCAACGGCGACATCGTCGTCGCCGACGAGTTCTCGCCGCTCATCGCCCGCGTCGATCCCGACAACGGGCAGATGACGCCGATCACCTACGGCCCCGGCATCGGCGGCTGCAACGGCTTGATCGTCGGCAGCGACGGCATGCTGTACTGCGCGACCTACTGGGACGGGCCGCCGACGAGCGGCGTGGCCCGCATCGATCCCGACACCGGCGACGCCGAGTTCCTCTACCAAGCGCCGGGCATCGACGGCATCACGTTCGCGGCCGACGAGAGCTTCCTCTACTTCAACGAGGGCGAGTTCTACGGCGCAGGCACGGGGCGGCTCTTCCGCGCCCCGTTCGACGGCGATCTCGGCGACGTCGAGGATCTCGGACCGCCGCTCGCCGCCACGCAGGGCACCGTCGACGGCATGGTCAGCGACGTCTGCGGCAACGTCTACATCGCGACCCAGGGCCTCAACAGCCCCGAGTGTGCAGGGTCGGCGGCGGTTCGCGTCACGCCCGACGACACCGTCGACATCGTGGCGTGCTTCGGCAACAACTCCTTCACGCCCGGCGTCGCGTTCGGCTCCGGCGTCGGCGGCTGGGAAGCCGATGCGCTCTACGTGATCGATTGGCTCGGAGTCGTGTGGGAGCTGCCGGTCGGGGTCCCCGGTGCAGTGTTGCCGCACCTGTTGTGAACGGAAGTGACATGCAGCTTCGGTCGGTAGCATTCGAGCGGGCCCAGCCGCGGTTCGTCCTGGGCATCGTCTTCTTGGTCACGGCGTGCGCGGGCAAGCCCGACGCGGGCGACACCTCCGAGAGCACGTCGTCGAGCACGTCGTCGGCGGACACGACGAGCACGACGAGCCCGACCACCACGACGAGCCCGACGACCTCGGCGGAGACCACCAGCTCGGGCGAGAGCAGTGGCGAGAGCTCGAGCGGTGAGAGCTCGACCGGCGGCGAGATCGAGCTCGCCGGCAATTGCGGCCTCGCCGATCACGTCGGCGACTTCACGGCCGCGTTCGAGCCCTCCTACAGCGCGTTCTCGGGCTCGGTCGCCGACGGCGTGGTGCCGCTCAACGTGCTCGAGCAGGTCGGCGAGGACGGCAGCTGCGTGCTCATGCGCCGCAACAATCCCTTCTGCGATCCGGGCTGCGCGGCGGGACAGTCCTGCGACTTCGACGGCAACTGCATCCCGTATCCGGACAACCACGACGTCGGCGTCGTGACGGTCACCGGCCTCGAGAAGCCGGTGATGCTCGACCCGGTGCCGCCGTCGTACTCGTACTTCGACACCATGCTCCCGCACCCGGGCTTCGAGCCCGGCGCGCTGATCACGATGCAGACCACGGGCGGCGACTACTCGCCGATCCTGCTGCACGGCATCGGTGTGGAGATGATCGTGCCCGCCGACGACGAGCTCCACCTGGCCGCCGGCGAGGCGCTCGACGTGGCCTGGACCCCCGGTGATCCGCGCACGACGATGCGCCTGCAGCTCGGCGTCGACCAGCACGGCACGAGCCCGGTCGCGATGATCTGTTCGGTGCCCGCCGACGCCGGGAGCCTGACGATCTCGGGCGAGCTGATGACGCAGTTCCTCGACAGCGGCATCTCGGGCTTCCCGAGCGCCGACTATCACTTCGAGACCGTCGACTCGATGGACATCGAGCCGGGCTGCGTCGACTTCGTGGTCCGCTCGCACGCGCGCGTGATGGTGTGGATCCAGGGGCACACCCCCTGCAACGTGACGCCCGACTGCCCGAAGGGGCAGACCTGCGACGTGATGAACCAGACCTGCGTCTGAGCGGCGCGTCGCGGTGACGATCGACGAAGACCTGCGACGCGAGCTGCTCGCGCGCATCGAGCACGACGATGTCGTGCGCGAGCGTCTCGCCCGCGACGGCTCGCTCTTCGACGGCTACCACCCCGAGATGGAGGTGGTGCACCGCGACAACGCGGCGTGGCTGGCCGAGGTGGTCGCGCGACGCGGATGGCCGGGGCGTGCAGTGGTGGGCAGCGACGGTGCGAGCGCAGCGTGGCGGATCCTCCAGCACGCGATCGGCGAGCCGGCGCTCATGCGCGGGCTGTTCCCGCAGGTGCGCGACGCGGTGGCGCGCGGCGAAGCCGAGGCCGCCGAGCTCGCGATGCTCGACGATCGCATCCGCGTGCTCGAGGGTCGGCCGCAGCGCTACGGTACGCAGTACGACTGGAACGACGACGGCACTGCGATGGTGCCGATCGTCGGTGTCGAAGATCCGGAGCTCGTCGAGGCGTGGCGTCGCGAGGTCGGGCTGCCGCCGATGCGTTGGGAGCTGCCACCGCCCGCAGAGTCGCGCCCGCGCGACATCGCGGCCCACCGCGCCGCGGGCGAGGCGTGGGCGCGCCGCGTGGGCTGGCGATAGCCGACGACGGCGACGCGCTAACCTCCGAGCTCACGACTTGCGCGCGATCGCGTAGCGCAGCTCGAGGAACGGCAGCCCGAACACGCCGAAGCGGTGCGACGCCGCGAGCACGCCGTCTTCCACCGTGAGGCGCAGCTGCTCCTTCATCGTGCGCACGTAGCGGACCCAGACCTCACCGGGCGCGCGCAGCACCGTGAAGTAGAAGCCCGGGTCGCCGAAGCGACGGCCGTCGCTCACCAGCGAAAAGCCCTGGTCCGGATCCACGCGCGGTCGCAGCACGATGATCGCGTTGCCGTTCGGCAGCGGGAACACCACCTTGATGCACGGCCCCTCGTGCCCGGGGATGACCGTCGTGCCGTACTCGCCCACGAACGCGGGCCGGCCGGTCTCCACTGCCGTGCGCACCCAGGCGGTGTGCCGCACGCGTCCGTCGTCGTCGGCGAGCCGCACGATGCGGCTCTCGAATCCGCCGCGCAGCTCGCGATTCGACAGCGGCATGTTGAGCTGCGCGAGCCGTCGCGCGAAGAGCCGCGCGATCAACCACCCGAACGCGCGGAAGGGCCCCGACCAGCGGCTCTCGATCCGCAGGTCGTACGCGGCGGTGTGCGCATAGAAGTCGTCGATGATCGGATGCACTCCGCGCGGATCGAAGCGAGGGCCCGCAAGCGCGCCGAGCCCCTCGACGAGCCCGGCGTCGCGCGCAGGCGGCAGCACGCAGAGGCCCTGCGACTCGCCCCACTGCTCGAAGAAGTCGGCCCCGATCCCACGCACCGATCCCCACGGTCCGGCGAGCCACGGCGCGTCGGTGAGCGCGACCCGCCGTCCGGTGATCTGCACCCAACGCTGGGTCACCCAGTCGACCAGCTCACCGCGCCGCTCCCCGAGCCAGATCACGTGCTCACCTTAGCGAAGCGCGGCGATACTGTCGCGTTGCGCTACTCTCGATCCGGTGGTGGTCCACACCTTCCACCTCGCGAAGCCGGGGCTCACGACCACGATCGGCGCGCTCTTCCGCCCACCCACGTCGGCGACGGTCGCTGGTCTCCACCACGCCGAGTGCATGATGCCGATGCGGCTCGGGCTCGCGATGTTCTCGCCCGCGCGCTGGCAGCTGCGTCGCCTCGCGATGTTCGCTGCATGGGAGAACGAGGCCGCGATCGACGGCTTCTTGCAGCACACTGCGCTCGGTCGGAAGCTCGCCGCGGGCTGGCACGTGCGGCTGCGGTTCATGCGACGGTGGGGCAAGGTCGCTGCGTTCGACGGTCTGCCCGCCGTCGCCGAGGAGACCGACCCGGACGCACCGGTCGTCGCGGTGACCGTCGCGCGCATGAAGCTGTCGCAGATGCCGCGCTTCATCCGCTGGGGCATCCCGGTCGAGCGCCTGGTGCGGGATCATCCCGGCACGACGCTCGCGTTGGCGGCGACGCGACTGCCACGGACGATCTCCACGTTCACGGTGTGGAAGTCCGCGCGCGAGATGACGGAGATGGTGCGGGGCCACAGCGCGATCGAGGCGCCCGAGCGTCACGCCGCGGCCATGGTCGAGCGCCGCCGCAAGGACTTCCACGTCGAGTTCACGACGCTGCGCTTCACCTGCATCGGCGAGTACGGCGCGTGGGAAGGTCGCACCGCGATCGTCCCGGCGCTGGCGTCCGCAGCCACCGAGCCGCACGTGCTGGGCTGAAGCGCAGCCGTCAGCGCGCCGCTTCGTCGCGCAGCATCGCGAGCAAGTCGGTGACCCCGGGATCGCGGCCCTCTTGCATGAGCAGCGTGGTGATCTGTCCGCGGTGATGGGTCTGATGGTTGAAGATCTGTCCGGCGCCCCACCAGAACGGCAGCTCGAGCCGCTCACCGAAGCGCACGTACACGAGCGGTCCTGCGAGACGCTCGGCGGTGAGCCCGGCGACCCACGCCGAGATCTCGTCGTCGGTGATCGTTCGCTCTCGGCGGAGCTCGTCGAAGTCCGTGTACAGCTCCTGATCGAGCGCGCGGATGTTTCCGGGGCCGAAGTGGCCGTCGGGGATCGGCACCGACATGAGCCGCGCGAGCCAGACCCGATCGGCGAGCAGCAGGTGGTTGAACGTGCCGTGGATCGACTTGAAGAACGCGCCGCGGTCGCGCTTGCGGGCCTCGTCGCTCAGCGTGGCGGCGACCCCGTAGAGCTTGTCGTTCATCCAGCGGTTGTAGCGAGCGAGCGTGCCCAGCCATTCGGGACTCAGCATGGAGGCCACGGTAGGACGGAACCCGGCAGCTGCCAACGCCGCCCTGCTACGCTCGCCCTGCGTGAGTCGCTCGTCGCCTCCACCCGAGCACTACAACTTCGCCGCATCCGTGTTCGCGGAGAACCGCGCACGTGCGACGAAGATCGCGTACGTCGACGATCGGCGCTCGCTCGCCTACGGCGAGCTCGAGGACCTTGCCCGTCGGTTCGCGACCGTGCTCGGCGAGCTCGGTGTGCACGCCGAAGAGCGCATCGTGCTCTTCATGCTCGACACGGTCGCGCTGCCGGTCGCGTTCCTCGGGGCGCTCTTCGCCGGCGTCGTCCCCGTGCTGGTCAACACGCTGTTGCCCGCCGCCGACGTCGCGTACGTGCTCGCGCACTCGCGTGCGCGCGTGCTCGTGGCCTCGCACGGGCTCGCCTCCACGTACGTCGGGGCGCTCGAGCTCGTCGACGACGATCGTCCGCGTCTGCTCGTCGCGGACGCGCCGTCCGACGAGGCGGCGTCGCTGGAGCGCCGCATCCGGGCCGCGGCCCCGGCCGAGCACGGTGCGGACACCTACGCCGACGACATCGCGCTGTGGCTCTACTCGTCCGGATCGACCGGACGACCGAAGGCGGTCGTGCACTCCCACGACAACATCCGGCAGACCGTCGTGCGCTACGGCCGGCCGATCATGGGCGTCACCGAGGACGACACCGTGCTCTCGGCGGCCAAGCTGTTCTTCGCGTACGGGCTCGGCAACGCGCTCACGTTCCCGCTGTCGGTCGGTGCGCGCGTGATCCTGATCCCGGGGCGCGCGACGCCCGACGCGATCTTCGCGCGCCTCGTCGAGCATCGCGTCACGCTCTTCTGCGCCGCGCCCACCACGTACGTGGCGATGCTCGCGTCGCCGCAGCTGCCCGCCCGCGATGCGGTCGCACTGCGCGTGTGCATCTCGGCCGGTGAAGCGCTCCCCGAGGCGGTCGGCGAGCGCTTCGAGGCCCACTTCGGCGCGCCGATTCTCGACGGCATCGGCTCCACCGAGATGCTGCACATCTACCTCTCGAACCGGCGCGACGACGTCGTCTACGGCACCAGCGGGCGTCCGGTCGAGGGCTACACGATCGAGCTGCGCGACGAAGACGGTGCGGTCGTGCCCGACGGCGAGCTCGGCGAGCTCTGGGTGCGCGGACCGTCGGCCGCGCTGATGTACTGGCGTGATCGCGCGAGGACGAAGGCGACGTTCGTCGGCGAGTGGATGAAGACGGGCGACAAGTACCGCAAGCTACCCTCGGGCCACTTCGCGTACGCGGGGCGCTCGGACGACATGCTCAAGGTGAGCGGCCAGTACGTCGCGCCCGTCGAGGTGGAGTTCGCGCTGCAGAGCCACGCGAGTGTGCTCGAGGCCGCGGTGGTGGGCCGGCTCGGCGACGACGGGCTCATGCGGACCTGCGCATACGTCGTGGTGCAGGCCGAGCACGCGGCCGACGATGCGCTGGCCGCCGCGCTCAAGGCCCACGTGAAGTCGTTGCTCGCGCCGCACAAGTACCCGCGCGAGATCCTCTTCGTCGCCGAGCTGCCGAAGACCGCGACCGGCAAGGTGCAGCGCTATCGGCTGCGCGAGCGAGGATGAGCACCGCGATGGACGACTCCACACCGGTCGAAGGCGCGAGCAGACCAACGATCTCGACCCGAGGCGTCGTGCTCGCGCGCGCGATCATGGCCGGGTTCGCATTCGTGCTCACGATCGTCGCGCTCTATCTCGGGTTCTGGGTGCTCGTCGACGGGCTGGGGATCACGTCGTCACGGGCTCCGTTGGCGATCCCGATCGTGCTCGGCTTCGGCGCGACCCTGATGGTCAACCCCACCTTGCCGAGCCGCGCGGCGCTGCTCGACGGCACGGCCCGGGTGCCGCTCGCCGAGCTGCAGACCTACCTGCGCAAGGAGATCCTCGCCGCGCTCGTCGGGGTCGGCGTCGCGGTGAGCGTGTTCTCGCTCCAGCGTGGCGCACTCGTCCCGATGCGCTCCGAAGTCCGCGACGTGCAGCTCGACGGCGCGGGCAATGCCACGATCGCCGTCGAGCGCAAGCTCGAGGACGCGCCTCCGCTGCGCAATGGAGTGCTCCTGTCGCTCGTCGTCGTGGCGATGGGCACGGCGTTCGCCGCGATGCGAGGAGCCCACCGCGCGTGGCAGCTCCGCGACGTCGTGCGCGGCATGGGCGAGGAGTGACGGCGGAGCCGACGTCGCGCGACGCTCGCTCGCGCCCGCGTGGGCGGGCGGTGTCTGCTACGCTCGGCCGGGGCGTGGACGAGGACGTCGAGCTGTTCGACCGCTGGGCCGCCGGGGATCGCGATGCCGGCGATCGATTGCTGCGGCGGCACTTTCCCACCGTGTTCAAGTTCCTGCGCAACAAGGTGGGCAGCGGGGTCGAGGACGTCATCCAGGCCACGTTCCTCGCGTGCGTGCAGGCCAAGGATCGCTTCCGCCGCGAGTCGAGCTTCCGCGCGTTCCTGCTCGGGCTCGCGCGCATGGAGCTGTTCGGCTACTACCGTCGCACGCACCGCGACGAGCGCATCGACGGCTCCGTCACCGCATTGCGCGACCTCGGGGCCTCGCCGACGGCGGCGCTCGTCCAGCGCGAAGAGCAGCGCGTGCTGCTCGAGGCGATGTGCCGGATCCCGCTCGATCTGCAGATCGTGCTCGAGCTGTTCTACTGGGAGAAGCTCACCTCGGCCGAGCTCGGCGTCGTGCTCGACATCCCGGCCCCCACGGTGCGCAGCCGGCTGCGGCGCGCGAAGGCGGCGTTGCTCGAGCAGATCCCCGAAGTGACCAGCGACCC
>CAZFKC010000100.1:0-30574 GCA_964519175.1 uncultured Nannocystaceae bacterium | reverse complement strand
CCGAGCAGCGCCCAGCCGAGCCGCCGCACGTGCACGCGCTCGGGCTGCGCATCGACGAGCTCGAAGCGCACGAGCTGCTGCACGCCGGCGGCCGCATCGAGGGCCCGCGTCTGCGTGCGGTAGCCCGATAGGCTCGCGCTCACCGTGTACCTGCCGGGCACGACGTCGCGGACGAGCGGCGTCTTGCCGACGCGATTGCCGTCGAGCGCGATCGCTGCGCCACTCGGTGCGCTCTCGAACGCGATCACGGCCGGCGCGCTGGCGAGCGCGTCGATCTTCGCGGCCAGGGCCGCGGCCATGTCGGAGAGCCGCTGCGCCGCTTCGCCGATGCCGCAGAGCTCGCAGCGCTGCTCGACGCGCACGACGACGGTGCCGCCCCGGGCTTCCCGCACCTCGATGCGCAGATCGTAGTCGCGCTCGACGATCGCGACGCTGCCGACGACGACGAGCTCGGCATCGGCGGCCTTCGCGAGCTCGGCCCAACAGGCGTCGTCGCGACAGCTCGCGGTCTCGCTGCGCGCGGTGATCTCCGTGTCGCCGCGCTCGAGCCCGGTGCGCACCCGCTCGTCGAGCTCGCGTCGCCACTCGGGCTCGAGCGTGCCGGTGATCGACAGCGGCACGACGAGCGCGCGTGCAGTCGCATCCGACGACGTGGGCGCCAGTGCGGCCGCGAGGGCGGCGGCGAGGTGCACGGACGCGAGCAGCACGGCGGCGAAGTTAGCATCGACGGCCGCGTTCGAGGATCGCCTGCCGGCATTGCGTAGCGCGCATCGGCGTGGCCTGAAACGACAACCGCTCGGTCGTTCCTGACCTGGATGCGCGCGGCCGCTCCGGGCAAGACACTCGCATGCACGACGACAACGGAGCCATCACGCGTGGACGGGCCGCGACGCTCGTGGTCGCAGCGCTCGTCGCCTGCGAGACGACCACCGACCCGACCCGGGCGGTCGAGCCGGAGCCCGACGCCCCGCGCCTGTCGAGCGCGCTTCTGGAGGAGCGCTGCGATCAGATCAAGGAGACCGCGGCCGAGCGCGGCATCACGAACCCGGTCGTGATCGCCGGCATCGCGAACCACGAGACGCACCTCGTGCAGTGCCTCTCGGAGTGGCCGATCCACTGCGCGGGGCCGCACTCGGACGAGTGCAACGGGCCCGTGCTCGCCGGTTCGGGCGACGGGCCGTGCTGGCAGCGGCAGGGCGGGCTGGGCATGTTCCAGTTCGACGCGGGCAACTACGACCAGACGCTCGCGAGCTACGGACACGACATCCTCGACGTCGCCGGCAACGTCGACGCGGGCATCGACGTCATCATCCACAAGCTCCGCGTCTGCCAGCACACCAGTGCGATCGCGACCTCCGATCAGGCGGCGATCGAGCTCATCAATCGTGCGACGCCGGGCACGGCCGACTACGAGGCGTACATCAGCACGATGGCGTCTTGCTACAACGGCTGCCAGCCGCACTACACGAGCTGCAGCCACCAGGGCATGCGCAACAACTACAAGGCCGGCGTGCAGGGGCTGATCGACGCGCTCGGCGAGGAGTACTGGACGACGCGCGCGAGCGCAGCTGCGCGGCTCACCTCGAGCGCGCGCATTGGTACGAACGGCGACGGCCGACTCGAGCTGTTCGCGATGGGCGAGGCCGGCACGCTCGCCCATCGCTGGCAGAGCGCCCCGAACCATCCGTTCGCGGGCTGGGGCGAGCTCGGCGGTGCGCTCGGCGGCGCGCCGGTCGTCGGTGCCAGCGCCGACGGTCGACTCGAGGTGTTCGCGATCGACACCGCGGGTGCGCTCGCACACCGCTGGCAGGTCGCGGCCGGGAAGTGGAGCGACGACTGGGAGGATCTGGGCGGCATCGCTGCACCGTTCGTCGGCGCGCCCGGGCTCGGGCAGAACGCCGACGGACGGCTCGAGGTGTTCGCGCGCACCGAGGACGGTCGCCTCGTGCACACGTGGCAGGCGAGCGCGAACGCACCTTTTCTCGCGCAGTGGTTCGCGTTCGGCGAGCACGTCGCGTCCGATCCGGTGGTCGCATCGAATCGCGACGGGCGGCTCGAGGTGTTCGTGCGCGGCGACGACGACGCGCTGCACCACGCGTGGCAGCTCGAGCCGAACGGCACGTGGAGCGAGTGGCACACGCTCGGTGGCACGCTGACCGCGGCGCCGTCCGTCGGCACGAACGCGGACGGTCGGCTCGAGCTGTTCCACGTCGACGCGCACGGCGTCGTGCAGCACCGGTGGCAGCTCGCGGGCGCGGGCTGGGCCGAGCAGTGGGAGGCGTTGCCCGGCGCGTCGTTCGTGGGCACGCCGGTCGTCGGCGCGAACCTCGACGGGCGCATGGAGATCGTCGCGCGCACGGAGGGCGGCGGTCTGCAGCACACCTGGCAGACCGAGCCGAACGCACCATTCGCCGCGGCGTGGGAGTCGTTCGGCGACGACGCGAGCTCGGATCCGCAGCTCGGCCGCAACGCCGACGGCCGGCTCGAAGTCTTCGTGCAGCGCGGCGACGGCCGCGTCTGGCACCGCTGGCAGCTCGAGCCCAACTCGACCTGGTCGGAGTGGGACGGCTTCGCCGGCGCGATCGCCAGCTTCTGAACCGCGCGACGACGCGCACACGAAAGCGAGGGATGTACATGCCACGTCGGATCCTGATCACCGCGGTCGTGCTCGCCGCCTGCTCCGATCCTGCCGACCCGCGGACGGTCGCGTGGGGTGGGCACGAAGACGAGCACGAGGACGAGAACGCATCGAGCGGCGAAGCGCCCGACGACGCGCCGACGCTCGACATCTCCAACCGTCCGAACTTCATGCTGCCGTTTCCGTGCGACGCGGACGTGCAGACGGTCACGTACTTCGGCCACAACCCCGACGACAAGAAGATGGACATGCGTCGCGTCGGCATGCCGACGGGGAGCCCGATCGTGGCAGCGGCGGCCGGTCTCGTGCACGAGCAATTCTCGCCCGGCGGGATCGAGATCCGCCACGGCGACGGATGGTTCACGACCTACATGCACATGAAGTGGCACGTCGCCGTGGGTACGTGGGTCGAGCAGGGCGAGGTCGTCGGCGAGATGGGCAACGTCGGCTCGCCCGACTACCACCTGCACCACGAGCAGCTCTACGCGCCGGGCCGGGACAACGCGCACACCTCCGACATGGTGCACCCGGTGATCCAGGGCGAAGGCCCGATGATCCTCGTGCCCAACCAACCGTTCACGCGCAAGAGCATCAACTGCGGACGCGACGAGCTCGAGCCGTACGGCAAGATCGGCGAGAAGTGGCACGCGCTCGGGGCCGGCAGCAGCGTCGTCGGCGAGCCGATCCGCGAGGAGCTCGATGCGCTCTTCGGCGGTCGCTTCCAGGACTTCGAGGACGGGATGATCATCTGGCATCCGCAGCGCGCCCCGCAGGCGTGGGCGGTGTACGGACGGATCTTCGAGGTCTATCGCGAGCGTGGCTCGGAGGAAGCGTGGGGATTCCCGACGATGGACGAGCTCGCCGCCGCGAAGGCGCCGGACGGCACGACGGGTCGCTATCAGTACTTCGAGGACGCGCTGTTCCTGTGGTCCGCGGCCACCGACGCGCACGTCGTGTCGGGTCCGATCCACGACGCGTTCGTGCTCGGCGGCCGCGAGGCCGTGCTGGGCTATCCCGAGGGCGACGCGATGCCGGAGGGCACGGACGGGCTCGTGCAGGCCTTCCAGAGCGCGACGATCCGCTGGAATCCCACGGACGGCGCGACGATCGAGTAGACGAATCGCGGGTGCTCAGGGCGCGAGGATGCGTCCCGGTGCGCCGTTCAGTCCGGTCGCAGCGTGGCACGACGCGCAGTTCAGCTCGGTCTGCGGCGTGGTCATGAGGCGCTCACGGCCTTCGTAGACCAGCCGCGCCGTGTAGGGCATCGCCAGGTCGACGCGCCCGTGGTCGAAGTTGCCGGCGTCGTTGCTGTGCATGACGACCGTCCTGCCGTCCGCGCCGATCAGCTCGACGCGGACGTCCGCCGTGCCGAAGCACTCGTCGGGTTCGTCGACGCGATCGAAGACGGTACCGGCGACCGAGAAGCGCGGGCCCTCGCCGTCGGAATGGCAGCCGATACAGTCGCGACCGGGATGCATGAGCGGCGACTCCGCATTGCCGCCCGACCAGCGCTCTCCGCTGGCGCAGCGAGCATCGGCGACGGAGCCACCGCCCTCGTCACAGGCGGCGAGCACGAACACGAGGAACATGGCGAGCCGGATCGATGGGGAGGTCTTCACATCGACAAAGATGCGGTCGCCCGCCATTCGATTACGCACGCACCTGCGACCGAGCTCGAGATCGCATCCGCAACGATTGCGTCGGCTTCTTGGGTTGCCTCGAATCGAATCGGCGCGAGCATCCGTGCCTGCAAGCCTTGCGCAGCGCCGCTGCGTGCGGCAAACCGCCGCAAGGAAGCGCCCGCGCTGCTGTCGGGTCGGCGCAGCCAGCGACCGCGTCGGACTCGGCGTGCCGCACATCCATGCGGCGTCGCTGCGGCATGCAGTCGGTCGCATGCGGGTCACGCTGATACGCTCGTGGCGTGCAGCGAGAGCCGCGCGAGCCCACCCTCGTGATCCGCGAGCACCTCGCGGAGTGGGAGACGCCGTTCGTCGAGCTCGACGTGTTCGGCACCGCCGACGCGGCGATCATCGCGCGCACGATCGATGTGCTCGTGCGCGCGCAGCTGGGCAGCGGCGTCGCGGGCTATCTGTGCTACGGCGCGAGCGTCGGCAGCACGCACGGCGTGCAGCTCGAGGACGGCCGACGGGTCGTCGTGAAGGTGCGACCGCCCGCCGAGACGAATCCGGATCTCGCGCTCGATCGCGACGCGCTCGTGCAGATCGTCGGCCTGCAGCGCGTGCTCGCCGATGCAGGCTTTCCCTGTCCGATGCCGCTCGTCGGACCGGTCGCCGTCGCGAACGGGCTCGCCACCATCGAACGATACGTCGACGTCGGCGAGCAGCGCGATGCGCATGCGCCCGAGGTGCGGCGGCTGCTCGCGCTCGGTCTGCACGCGCACATGTCGATCCTCGCGCCGTTCGTCGGGACCTCCGGACCCACGCACTTCCGCGTGCCCGACGATCGCCTGTTCCCCCAGCCGCACGGCCGCCTGTTCCACCCGAGCGATGCCGACGAGGACACCGGCTGGGTGCGCGCGCTCGCTCGACGCGCACGCGACATCGCCGAGGCCACGATGTCGCCCGCGTGCCTCGGCCACTGCGACTGGCGGGTGGAGCACGTGCGCTTTTCCGGCGACGAGATCGTCGCGACCTACGACTGGGACTCGATCGCGCGCGCGCCCGAGCTGCGCATCGTGGGCGTCGTCGCGCACGGGTTCACCGCCGACTGGTCGCAGGACGCGATCCGCCGCGTGCCGACCATCGACGGGATCCTCGGGTTCATCGCGGACTACGAGCACGCGCGCGGTCGCCCCTTCACGGCGGCCGAGCACCGGGGCGCCCGGGCTTGGGCGGTCTACTCGATCGCCTACGGGGCCTGGATCTCGATCGCCCCGGGCACGCGCGAGTGGCCGGCCGATTCGTGGCCGGCGCTGCTGCGCGACTGCGGCGAGCCGCTGCTGCGGTAGCGCGCGGGCGACTGGCCCTACGCACTTTGCTGGGGCGTGCTCACCGCGATTTCCTGCGCGCGACGGGCCGACGCGCGCGCGTTGCTGCGCGGATGCAGGCGACCGCTGCCGATTCGGCCTGGCATCGAGACGATCGCGTGCGCGCGCGGTCGACTTCGTGGGCACGAGTACCTTGTGCGCTGCACCCTGCCCGCACTTTGCCGCCGCGCGTGCGTGCAGGCGGTGGTAGGTTGATGCGGTGCTGAGGGTGAAGAGACTCGGAATCGCTGGCCTCGCGATCTCGGCGCTCGCCGACGCAGCGTGTTACCGCGGCCTCGACGACGTCGCGAATGCGAGCGGCACCGGCGGGGTCGTCTCCGCGACCGAGGGCAACTCGAGCGCGGGCTCGGAGTCGAGCGGCAGCGAGGGCGGTGTCGATCAACCCGACGCCGATCTCGAGCCGGCGCCGCCGACGATCCATCGACTGACGTCCACGCAGCTGCAGAACAGCTGGCTCGCGGTGCTCGGCGAGCCGCTCACGCTGCCGACCGACCTGCCCACCGACGATCTCCTCTACGGCTTCACGTCGATCGCGGCCGCGGGCGCGACCGTGTCGCCGCTCGCCGCCGAGCAGTACGAGAACGCGACCTATCTGGTGCTCGACCAGGTGTGGGCCGATCCGGTGCGTCGCGCCGCGCTCGTGGGCTGCGAGCCCGCGGCCGTCGCCGACCCCTGCGTCACCGAGTTCCTCGAGCGCTTCGCGAAGGCAGCGTGGCGCCGCCCGGTGGAGCCCGCGGAGGTCGAGGCCCTCGTCGCGCTCACCGAGACGATCGCCGCCGACTTCGGCGACGTGAACGCGGCGCTCGAGTACGGCGCGGCCTCGGTGCTGCAGTCGCCGAACTTCCTGTTCCGCGTCGAGCTCGGCGTCGCCGATCCGGATCTACCCACCGTGCTGCGCTTCACGAGCTGGGAGATGGCCAGCCGGCTCTCCTATCTCATCACCGCGTCGCCGCCGGACGCCGAGCTGGTCGCCGCCGCCGAGGCCGACGAGCTCGACTCCGTCGACGCGATCGAGGCCCACGCACTGCGGCTGCTCGAGGATCCGCGCGCACGGCCGGCGCTCGTCGGCTTCTTCCGCGACTTCATGAACATCGCGAAGCTCGATGCGCTCGACAAGAGCGTCGAGCAGTTCCCGCAGATGAGCGCCACGATGGGCGTGTCGATGCGGCTCGAGCTCGAGCGCATGTTCGAGACCACGGTGTTCGACGAGTCGGGCGACTTCCGCGACCTCTTCACGACGCCCACCACCTACGTCAACGAAGACCTCGCGAAGGTCTACGGCATCGAGGGCATCGTCGGCCCCGATCTGCGGCCGTACACGTTCACCGACGGCTCGCATCGCGCCGGCATGCTGACCTCGGCCGGCTTCCTCGCCGTCAACGCGCACAAGACTCAGACCTCGCCGACCCACCGCGGCCGCTTCGTGCGGATCCAGCTGCTCTGCCAGGACGTGCCGCCGCCACCCGAGGGCGTGGACACGTCGCTGCCCGCGCCCGATCCCGACGCACCGCCGAAGAGCCTGCGCGAGCGGCTCGAGATCCACCGCCAGCAGGACGCCTGCAAGGGCTGCCACGAGCTGATGGATCCGATCGGGTTCGCGTTCGAGGGCTACGACGCGATCGGGGCCTATCGCGAGATGGACGAGCTCGGGCTGCCGATCGACAGCACCTCGGAGATCGAGGGCACGCCGGTCGCCAATGGCACCGATGTCGGCGACGTGATCGCGGCGCTGCCGCAGGCGAGCCAGTGCATCGCGCGTCGCTTCTACGAGCACGGCGGGGCGCACCTCGTCGAGCTCGGCGAGGAGGACGCGGTGCGCGAGCTGATCGATGCCTTCGTCGCGAGCGACTACGACTTCCGCTCGCTGGTGGTGGCGCTCGTCGTCAACGATGGATTCCGGTACGCGAGCGCGGAGGCGTCGCCATGAGCAAGCACGACCGACGAGAGCAGGCGCTCCGCGGCGCCCCCGACACGTACCTGCGACTGGGCTCGCGACTGCGCACCAGCGCGACGCGTCGCACGTTCTTGCGCGGGCTCGGCGGCGTGACCGTCGGGCTGCCGATCTTCTCGTACATGCTGAACGACCACGGCGACGCGTTCGCCGGCGGCGACGAGATCCCCACCCGCTTCGGGCTGTGGTTCTTCGGCAACGGCGTGCACATGGGCCAGTTCACGCCGAGCGTGGGTCCCGACTGGCAGCCGCCGGCCGACGGCTCGCTCGCGGCGCTCGTGCCGGTGAAGGAGTACGTCAGCGTCGTCACCGGCATGTCGGTGCAGACGCCCCGGCATCCGCACCACTCCGGCATCTCGGCGGTGTGCGCCGGTGGACCGCACCTCAAGGTGGCCGACGTCCGCGACACGATCGTCTCGACCTTCAAGTACCCGTCCGTCGATCAGGTCGCGGCCGAGTACTTCACGACGACGTCGGCAGTGCCCACGCCGTACCGCTCGCTCGAGGCCGCGGTCACGCGGTTCCGCGGCACCGACGAAGGCACCTCGTTCCAGTACCTGTCGCACAACGGCAGCGTGGCCGGCGAGACCAACGTCAATCCCTCCGAGGAGAGCCCGCACGCGTTCTGGGATCGGCTGTTCAACCAGGGCACGGTCGAGCCGGTGCTCCGCAAGGCGCGGGCGAGCGTGCTCGACTCGGTGGGCGAGCAGATCGGCGATCTCGAGGGCAAGCTCGGCACCAAGGACAAGCAGCGGCTCGATCAGCACCTCACCAGCATCCGCGAGCTCGAGGCGCGCCTGTCCGCACCGCTCGCCGACTGCACGCCGCCGGCCGACCCGGGCGAGTTCCCCGATCTCGAGAGCAACGAGCAGATCATCGAGAAGAACAAGGCGATGAGCGACCTCGTCGCGCTCGCGCTCGCATGCCAGCTCACGCGGGCGTTCTCGATCATGTACTCGACGTGTGGCTCGGGTGCCGTGTTCTGGATGGTCGGTGCCACCGACGGGCACCACTATCTCAACCACACCGAGCCCTCGCCGTGGACGGTCGGCGCCGCGGTGGCGAAGTTCAACATGGAGCAGCTCGCGTACTTCCTGACGAAGCTGCGCGACACGCCCGAGGGCTCGAGCAACCTGCTCGCGAACAGCTCGATCCTCTGCAGCACCGAGCACTCCGAGGGCTGGACGCACTCGCAGGACGACATGCCCCTGCTCGTGTGTGGCAAGGGCGGTGGTCGCCTCCGCGGCAACGTGCACTTCCGTGGCGCTGGCGACAACACCACGCGTCCGTTGCTCACCGCGCTGCGCGGTGCGGGTCTGCCGCTCACCGAGTTCGGCTACGAGGCGGGCTACACGAACGCGCCGATCGCCGAGCTCGAGGTGTAGTTTTGGTCGCGCCGTGCGGCGCTCTTCCTGGCACGCGGTCATGCTAGCTGACCGCCGTGGCGAAGCCACGTCGGGCTCGGTGTTCGGCGCTTGGCGTTCGTGCGCGGCGGGGTAGACTCCCGCGCCATGGCGCCTGTGATCCCCGACCGACGCCGCATCAAGAGCTTCGCGAGCGAGGCCGCGTTCGAGGCGTGGCTCGCCGAGCACCACGACAAGGAGCCCGAGCTGTGGATCAAGATCCACAAGAAGGGCTCGGGGCTCGCGTCGGTCACACCCGCGCAGGCGATCGACGTCGTGCTCTGCTGGGGTTGGATCGACGGGCAACGCAAGGCGTTCGACGAGCGCTCGTTCCTGCAGCGCTACGTGCCGCGCACGCGCACGAGTCGGTGGAGCCAGATCAACCGCGACAACGTCGCGCGACTCGTCGCCGCCGGGCGCATGACGCCGCACGGTCAGCGTCAGGTCGATGCTGCGAAGGCCGATGGGCGATGGGATGCCGCGTACGCTCCGATCCGCGCGACGACGACGGACACCTTGCCCGAGGATCTGCGCGCGGCGATCGCCGCGAACCCCCGCGCGCAGAAGACCCTCGACACGCTCAACCGCATGAACCTGTTCTCGCTCGCGTTCCGCACCAACGCGATGAAGACGCCAGCGGGACGTGCGAAGAAGATCGCCACGCTCGTCGCGATGCTCGCGCGCGGCGAGACGATCGTGCCGAACCCGCCGCCCAAGACCGCGAAGAAGAAGAAGAAGAAGGTTGCAGCGAGTCGGCGCAAGCTCAGTCGTCGCACCACGTCGGCGCGACGGTCGGGCACGGGCCGGTGACGGTCTCGACCACGACGAGCTCGTCCGAGGCGCGCAGCCTCGCTTCGAGCGCGCCCTCGTGGACGCAGCAGGTCAGATCGGTGTGCACGCGCAGCTGGTAGCGGCCAGCGCCGGGATGGCCGAACACGGCGATGCCCGACCCATCGGTGCGGGCACGGTCCACCACGCGTGCACCGTCGTCGTCTTCGCCGCGCAGATCGACGTCGGCCCTGCGCACGCCGTTGCCGGCCTCGTCGACGACCTGCACCGCGAGCTCGGGCCCCTCGAAGACGGGCGTGCGCCCGCACGCGACCGCGAACAATGGGAGCACGAGCACGATCCGCATGGACCGAGGCTCGCGCGTCACGGACGGCGGCGTCAATCGGTGGTTCGCGCGCGGCTCAATACACGAACGGCACGATGCGGTAGGGGACCTTCTCGCAGTAGCGCGTCCAGTCGTCGCCGTACTTGCGGGCACACATGGCGTTGTCACGGCGCTCGCGATTCAGCAGGAGCGGTGCGAAGTACAGCACGTAGAAGTACGGCACGATGCTGCCGAAGCCGCACGCGAGGCACCAGCAGAACGCCATCGTGAGATCGCCGAGGTAGTTCGTGTGCCGGGCGAGCCCCCACCAGCCGGAGATGAGCAGCTTGGTGCCGCGCGCGGTGTCCATCGTCACCGGCGGCTTGCCCCAGACGGGCCGCGACGGATCGCGACGGAAGCGCTGCTTCTGCAGGTTCGAGTCGCGGAACACGAAGTAGCCGGCGAAGTTGACCACCACGAGCACGACCGCCGCGGCCGTGGGCAGCACGGGGTGCGCAGCGAGGATGTACTGCTGCTGCAGCGTGAAGTTGAACGGCATCCACACGAGGAACGCGAACCACAGCATGAACCCGAGGTTCTCCTCGATGATGTCGATCATCGAGAGCAGCGTCTCCTCGAACACGTAGAAGTCGACGATGTAGACGAGCTGGCAGATGCTGACCGCGAGCATCGCGGTGGAGAGCGAGCCGGTGGCCTCGAGCTCCGCGGCGGGCAGCAGGATCGCGAACGCACCCCAGGCGCCCATGCCGATGCGCGACTCGAAGAAGAACTTCACATCGTGGCGGCCGACCTTCGGGTTGAGGATCGTGCCCATGTAGAAGTCGTAGATGGGGTGGCCGGTGCTGTGCTCGAGGTGCGCGCGCCGGCGGCCCGCGATGTGGGTCAGCGTCGTGGCCACGTAGGCGAAGAGCGTCGCAATGGTGAGCAAGGGGCCGAGCTGACCAATGACCGCGCGCGGCGAGATCCACTCGAGCGCGATCGCGGCGATGAGCAGCGCGGCCGAGATCGCGAACGCGACCAGCCCGTTGATGCGGTACTCGGCGCGCTCGCCGTGCTCGGTGGGCCAGCCCTGCAGCACGCGCGCGGGCACGACGACGTACAGCACCGCCTGCAACACGAGCCACGCCGCGAAGATCGCGGCCGCGTCCCACGTGGGCGCGGGCACCATCTTGCCCAGCTCGGCGAGCGACGTCGGCAGCCACAACGATCCGCCGTGCTGCGCGACCGCGGACCACAGATAGAAGCTCACCGTCGGCATCACGACGAGCAGGACGAGCACACCCGTGGGGCCACCGAACTGGTCCGGACGCCGTTGCTCGCCCGTCTTCGCCGCTTCCGATCCGCGCTCCGCCTCGCCCATGGCCGCGAAACATAGACCGAGCGCCGACGGCCTGCAGGATTCCGGGATTTCGCGGCGCGGCAGCGGGGCAGGGTGGCTCGCCGGGATCCGCGCCCCAGCTCGTTGCAGGGGGGTTCCTGGTCGCTAGGCTGGTCGTCGAGATGACCACCGCACCCACATTCGTCGAGCGCGAGACGCAAGCGTATGCCGCGGTACGCCGCAAGATGGTGCGCGCCCGCATCGCCGAAGCGGCGCCCCACGAGCTCGCCGAAGTGGCCAGCTTCCTCGCGGCCCACGAGGTCGCGGTCGCAGGGCCACCGATCATCCGCTATCTCGTCGTCGACTACGGTGACGGCGAGGTCGAGATCGACATCGGGATCCCCTGCACCTCGCTCGCGATCCCGAAGCACGATCGCATCATGCTGGCCGTGCTACCCGCGGGGCGCTGGGCGACGACGATGCACGCGGGGCCGTACGACGAGCTCGTGCACACCACCGCCGCGCTGCTCGACTCGGCGGCCCAGGCCGGCATCGAATGGGCGGTCGAGGACGATCAGGGCGTGACGCGCTGGGCTGGCCGCGTCGAGCACTACCTGGTCGGTCCGCCGGCGGAGCACGACCCGGCGAAGCTGCGCACCGAGATCGCGATCCTCGTGCGCGACGATCGCATGGGCATGCCGCCGGGCTAGTTCTCGCCGACGCCTAATTCGGCGACGTCTGCATCCGGCGGCACATGAGGCCGTCGTCGTGGTGCAGGCACTGCGCGGCGATCTTATCGCCGTTGCACTCGTTCTTCTGCTCGTGGCAACCGGTGCAGTGATCGCCGGTGCAGTCGTTGCAGCACGCGTCGAACCATCCGCTCGGGGGCTTGCCGGCGCACCCGATGGCGAGGCCGACGAGCGCACCCGAGAGCCATGCGAAGCGACGAGACACCGAGCTCTGGATGATCATGTCGATATCCCCCTTCGCAGGATCCGCCTGCGAAGGGGAAAGCAGCAAGTCGCGCGCGGTCCGCCGCGCATCGGGCGTGTCATCGCGACGCGGGTGCGGACAACTTCTGTGCACTCTGCCCAGCGAGCTCGAGCGGTGCATCGACGTCCGCCGGCACGCTGATCCACGTGCGCTTGCCCTTGCGCTGCAGCTTGCCGCCCATCAGCCGCGCGACCTCGCCGAGCGAGATGTGGGCCACGCCCGCGTGCATCACCACCGCACGCGACGCGACGATGCCGTCGAAGCGGAGCTCGTGCGGCGGGTCGGGCTGGGGATTGAACGCGACCTTCGTACCGGGCGTCTCCGGGCCGGAGGCGGACGACAGGGTCGCCTTCGCGGCTGCGCGCAGTGCCTCGACGTCGAGCACCAGCAGAGCGCCGGGCTTGCACGGCCACCCTTCGTAGGCCTTCGCCTCGCCCTTGGCCGGCGTGAGCGTGCACCCGGCCGCCTTCGCGAGGTCGGCGAGCGGCAGCAAGGTCTGACCCTCGACGACCACGGCGTCGGCGCTGATCTGCTTGGGCACGACCTTGCGGGCCTTGCCCGGACCGGCGGAGGCAGTGCCGGCGGCGAGGAGCGCGACGGCAGCGAAGCAGAAGGGCAGGAAGGCGGAACGGGAGCGGCTCATGCCCGGTGGTGCCCGGCCACGCCGGGTGTGACGCGGCGTGGCTTCGATGCGGATCGCACCCGCGTCAGGCGTCCCAGTAGCCCCGCAGCGACTGGACCCACCCGTCGATGCCGTCGATCGTCGATCGGCGCTCGTCGGGATCGTCCGCGAGCCGCTCGATCGCCGCGAGCAGCTGCGTGCGCGCCTTTCGAAGCCGTCCGCGCACGGCCGGCAACGTCTCGCCCAGCACCTCGGCGATCTCGCCGGCGGACATCGGCTCCCAGTAGTGCATCTCGAGCACGACCTGCGAGTCGATGGGGATGTTCCGCAGCGCGCGCAAGAGCAGCAGCTGCTCTCGCTTCGCCCGCACCACCGAGCTCAGCCCCAGCCCGCGATCGGCGAGCGACATACCGGCCTCGTCGAGCGGCTCGTGGGGATGGCGATCGCGCAGGTGCTTGAGCAGGGTGTTGCGAGCGATCGCGAACAGGAACGTCCGGAAGCTGGCATCGCGGCGGTAGCCTTCGCGCGCGGCGACACACGCCAGCATCGTCTGCTGCACGAGATCCTTGACGTCGTGAAGGCTCGCGAGCTTGTTGCCGAAGAATCGGTGCATCGAACCGAAGTGACGCTCGAGCAGCTGGCTTCCGGCATTTCGATCACCAAGACCCCAGCGCTGCAGCAACTCGTGATCGTCCACGCGCGCATCATAGACACGTGCGGGCCATCGGTGGCAAAACGAAGCGTGACCGACGACCGCGCCCTCCACTCTTCGATCCTTCCGTCGACACCCGCCCAGCTCCACCTCGTGGCGGGCACTCGGCCGCCGCTCGTGTGGAGCTACCGCAACGATGCCGGCCAGCTCGTGGTGCTCGATGGCACCGACACGCTGATCTCCGAGTACCCCGGCAACGTCGGGCCCGCGACGGCGGTGAACCTGACCGTCTTCAATGCCACCGGCGCACAGATCGAGATCGAGGTAGTGCCCCACGGCGCCGCGACCGTCTCGCCGAACAAGCCGCAGCTGATCTCCAACGGTCAGAGCGTCACCTGGTCCTGCGTGCACGCCGGCGGCGAGAGCTGCGATTGCGCGACGCAGCCAGCGAATTGCCGGTGCGGCAGCTGGAGCGTGAAGGGTGCGCCGCAACCCGACGGCGTGGTGATCCCCGATCCCACGTTCAAGGTGCGCTGGCAGGCACAGCTCGACGACCGTCGATCACCGTAGCCACGCCTCGACGGCGTCGACGCGGTCGGCGAGCTGCAGGCGCGCGAAGTCGTCGCGGGCGAGCCGCGCGAGCTCGCGTGCACGGGCCGAGCGCATGCCGTCGTTGCTCGCGAGTGCACGCGCGAGCGAGAAGCGGACGTCCGCGAGCTCGAGCGGCTCGGCGTCGTTGCCGAGCTGCAACGAGAGTGCGCGCTCGAGATCGTCGACCGCCTGTGCCGCGTCGCCGCTGGCGAGCGCAACCTGTCCGCGCCCCTTGAGCGGGAGCGCGAGCTCGGGATGGTCCGGGGGCAGCGTGCGTCCGTAGATCTCGAGCGCACGCTCGAAGCTCTCCCGAGCGAGCCGGAGCCGGCCCAGCGCGGCCTGGGACTCGCCGAGGTTGCTGTGCAGTCGCGCGAGGCTCGCGTGATCGGGAGGAAGCACCGCACGCGTGATGGCGAGTGCGGCCTCGTAGGCCTCGATCGAGCCCCCGAGATCGCCGCGGAAGAACCGCAGCACGCCGCGTGCTTCGTGCAGCTCCGCGAGCACCAGATGATCGGAGCCGAGCTCGCGCAGGTAGGCGGCGAACGCACTCTCCACGAGGTCGAACGCCGCCGCCAGCTCGCCTTCTGCCATGCGCGCCTTGGCCCTCGCGTAGCGCACCCGCGCGACCATGAACGAGTCGAGTCCGAAGGCGGCGCCGAAGATCGCCTCGGCGCGATCGAGGTGCGCGTCGACCTCGCCCGTTCGTCCGGTCTCCAGCGAGAGCACGGCGAGGTCGAACTCGAACGCGCCGACGAGCGGTGCGTCCGTGCCCCAGCGCTCGATCGCCTCGGCCCGCCCTTCGTCGAGCAGGGTCTGCGCCTCGGGATAGCGCCCGAGCTGTCCGAGCGTCGCCGCGATGTACCAGTGCTCGCGCTCGGCGAGCGCCTCCTGTCCCAGCTCGATCGCCTGCGCACGCGCATCGCGGAAGCTCGTCAGTGCGTCGTCGAGCTCGCCGGCCTGCAGCGACAACGCGCCGCGCGCATGCAGCAGCGACGCGCTCAGCGGCTCGCGCGGCCGTGCGAGCCTTCGCAGCGCGGTCTCGGCCTCGTCGACGAGGAAGCGCTCCTGTTGCGGACCCGACCAGCGCCCTGCAGCGGCGACCGCCGCTTCGACGCGCAGCTGCGCCGCGAGGAGGTCGAGATGTCGGGCCTCGGCCTCGCGTGAGAGCTCGACGAGCTTCGGCACCGCCGCGAAGATCCGTCCGCGCGCGACGTCGAGCTGCGCGGGCAGAGCGTGGAGCTCCAGACGCAAGGGCGCGTAGGCCAGCGTGGCCGGCGCGGAGGTCTCGATCGCTGCGATCATCGCGGCAGCGCGGTCGGGAGCTCCGGCGTCTGCGAGCACGCGCGCCTCGCTGAGCTCGTCGTACGCGGCGAGCACGGCCTCGCGTGCAGGTCCGGGCTCGGGCATGGGTTCGACGTCGGCGAGCCGCGACGCGTCGGCGCACGCCGTGAGCTCCGGGAGCCGCTCGAGCAAGGCGGGCGCATGCGCGAGCAGGTCGAGATCCTCGCTGGCATCCAACCACGTCTCGAGCGTGACCTGCAGCGAGCGTCGCTGTTGCTCGAGGCACGCGTGCCGGGTCGCGAGCATCGGCTCGGTCTCGCTGCCTTGCACGCGCGCCGCTCGACATGCGCTCTGCCGTGCGTCGCGCCAGCGCGCCGCCCAGTCGTCGATGCCGCGCTCGACGGTGGCGGCAGTCGTTGCCGCATACCCGGATCGCGCGCCGGCGAAACGCTCGCGCAAGCTGGTGCGCCGCGACTCGTCCCACGTGCCGGCCAGCGCACCGATCTCGATCGGGCAGGGGTCGACCGGCGTATCGCTCGTCGCGAGCACGCGCGTCAGCACGATGATGCCCGCGAGCGCGACGAGGCCGGTCACCGCCCATGCGCGCGCACCGAACCGTCGCGGAGCGATGCAGACCTCGATCGCGGTGAGCAGCTCCGCTACCGACGCGAAGCGATCCGCGGGCCGCTCGGCCAGCCCGCGGAGCAGCACCGCGCGGAGCGCCTTGGACATGCGCGCGCCCTCGGGTAGCGCGGGCGCAGGCTGTCCGCACAGCGACTCCCAGATGGAAGCGCACAGGGCGTACTGATCGGCGGCCGCATCGACCGCGTCGCCGCGCCGCTGCTCGGGCGCGGCGTAGCGGTAGGTGCCGACGAACCCCCCCGTGGGCGTGGCGTCGGCGCGCCCGTGCACGAGCCCGAAGTCGATCAAGCGTGGACGGCCGTCGTCGCCCACGAGCACGTTGCTGGGCTTCACGTCCCGATGCACGAGCCCGATGCGGTGGGCGGCGAGCAAGCCGCGGCCCACCGCGATCCAGTGCGCGAGGATGGTGGCGTCGTCGGGTCGCGGGCTGCCCGCGAGCCACTGCTCGAGCGTGGCGCCCTCGACCAGCTCCATCGCGATCCAGACGCGGTGTTCGGCGAGGCCCGACTCGAACACCGTGACGACGTTGGGGTGCGTGAGCTTGGCGAGGCTCCGCGCTTCGACCAGGGCGCGCTCGCGGAGCGGCTCACCGACGCCACTGGTGTCGATCACCTTGATCGCCACTGCGCGCTCGAGCTGGGGATCCCACGCGCGATACACGACGCCCATGCCGCCGTGGCCGATCCGCTCGTGCACCTCGAAGCGACCGAAGCGAGGCGCCTCGACCTCGCGATCGAACATCTCCGCCATGAGCTGCCGTCGCATCAGGCGCGCGTCGACGGTGTCCGGCGCCATGGCACCGAGCACGGCGTGGGCCGGATCTTCGCTGCGTGGCGGCTGGAGATCGTCGCTCACTCGAACGCGAAGAATAGCTGCTCGAGCGCATGAACAGCGTTGTTGGACGATTTTTCGCAACTGTTCCCGGGCCGCGGAACTAGCGAGGAGCCGTCACCAAGACGGCCCGCGGGCGAGGCCCGAAGAAGCGAGGAACGATCATGGGTACGATCACGATTCTCAACAACACGAACACCACCATCAACTCGTGCATCAGCGCCGGCGTCAACTACAGCTGGGTGAACAAGCTGTCGCCGAAGCAGTTCTACGTGCACAACGGTGCAGCCGGCGTCTATACGCTGAGCAACAAATACTGGCTCGGTGAGGGGACGGAGTTCGGCAACAGTGCCGCCGAGATCGGGCTGTGGACGGCGGGTCTCGTCGTGGGCGTGGCCGGGCTCATCGCGGTGCCGTTCACCGGCGGCGCGAGCGGGACGCTGACTGCGGGTGCGATCGCGGCGTTGAGCGCCCTCGCGGCCGGGGTGGGTCTCACGATCTCCGGCATCTCCATCGCGGTGAAGGACTTCCGCAACGAGCCGAGCACCTGGACCAACATCCACGCGATCAAGAACCGGAAGTTCGTGGCCGAGGCCACGGTGGAGACCAAGCTCGAGAACGGCGTGCTCACGTACACCAAGGTCCCCGCCATCCAGTTCCGCGAGATCGACGAGGAGGAGTTCCAGCGGATGATCGTGGATCAGGGCTTCGTCGGCTACCAGAAGGGCGAAGGCGATGCGGCTCAGCTGCCCACGACCTACGTGAAGCACGACGATGCCGACCTCGCGAAGCTGCTGTCGAAGCCGTTGCGCATGTTCCCGTCGCTCGGTGGTGACGCCTGCTGGGAGGTCGAAGGTGATCAGCGCTCGGACGGCGCGCCGATGCAGCTGTGGAGCCGCGACGCACCCCTGGCGCGCTGGCGGATCGTGCCGGTCACCCACGCCAAGTTCCAGGACGTGTTCGCGCTGCACAACGTCGCGCTCGACACCTACGCGACGTACCTCGGCGGCAACAGCAACCGCATCACGTCGTGCAAGGAACGCGACGCCCGCGACAGGCAGCTGTTCCACATCGGCAAGTCCAACCGGCAGTGGGTGTTCTTCCCCGCCCACGCCGCGACGATGTCGGTCATCCCGGAGGACGGGAATCAGGGCAACAGCACGAAGCTGGTGGTCGCGCCGAATCGCGGGCCGAACCCGGCGTTCGCCCGCTGGCGGGTCGTCGTCGGCTGAGCCGCGTGTTCGAGCAGCCGCGCCCCGAACAGGGCGCGGCCGCTCGCCGTGAGCCCGCCGCAGGCGTCGACCCGGTCATTTCGTCGATTTGTGCGATCGGGAGTGATCGAATCGCCGGCCGCCCGGTCCTCCGCTCCATGACCACACCCTCTCGTCGGCCTGCCCGTGCGCTCGGCCTCGGAATTGCGCTGTTCGCGACCTCGCTCGTCGGTGCCTGCGCCCAGGGGCCCGAAGGCGACGATGCAGCGCCGCGCCTCGCCGTCGTGCTCGTCGGGGCCGATGGGCTCGAGGAGAGCATGGGCAGCTACGACGTCGAGACGGGCGAGCTGACCTTCTCGCCCGAGGCGCACGACGAGCTGCGCGAGGTGGTCGGCGACGCCGGCTATCGCGCGATCGTGACCCACGAGGGCGAGGATGCCGACGTCGATCTCGACGCGGGCGTGGCCGTGACCACGGCGGAGCTCGAGGAGGGCGAGGTCCTCGAGCTGCGCGCGCACCGACCCGATGTGGGCACGAGCCGGGTGGGCCGCCTCGAGCTGCGCGCCGAGCCCGAGCAGGGCTTCCGGATCTGGAAGGAAGGCAACATCTCCGGCATGGACGACTGGGAGAAGCACAACACCTGATCGCGAGCAGCCGATCGCGACCACGCCCCCAGCGACGCCCCCCGGCGAGTCGCGGATCGATCACATCGTGGTCGGGCCGCACCGCGCGAGTGCCATCCTCGCCCTTGGTTTGGCGTAGTGGCGACGGATTCTCTGCTGGGCCGCGTGGAGGAGCGTGGGCTCCGCATCGACTCGATCGAGGCGGCGCACATGCGACGGGCCGTGCGCGCGGCTGCTGTCGGAGCCGGAGGCCCCGACCTGCATCGATCGCTACGTGATCATCGGCCGCGTGGGTCGAGGTGGCATGGGCACCCGCCGGAAGAAGTCGAGGCGGAGGCGCACGTCGCCCAGCAGCTCGAGCTCGTGGGGCAGCTCCGGGGGGATCGCGGCCACATCGCCCGCGGCGAGCACGAGCTCGCGCGACAGTGGCTCGAGGTAGCGCAGGCGTACGCGGCCTTCGAGCACGCGCAGCTCGCCCCACACGCCGGCGGCGAGTCGATGGCGCGCGAGCAGCCCGCGTGGAATCGCGGCCGCGTCCCACGTGGGGCCCTCGCGATAGCGCTGCACCGCGTCGGGTCGCACGCACGCCTCGCACAGTCCGCACTCGATCTGCTGCCCGACCCGCTCCGCTCGCGCCACCGGATCCCGCACCCACGCGTGGCGCTCCAGTGGCGGCCGATCGCGGACGTGCCGCCGATGTCCGCAGTCGAGCTCCACCACACACGCCTCGGGCGACTCGTCGTGCACGGCGAGGATGCGGCGGGCGATCACTGCCTGCGAGCATAGCGGACTCCGACCGCGACTCGAGCCCGCCGTGGCTTCGTCACGCGGATAGCGAGCATGGCTGCGCGCACCAGGAAGAGCGCCGGAGGGCGCGACCGGAGCTCAGATCGCTTCGACCGCGTAGTCGCGTAGGCCGATGCCGTCGATCGTCTGGCCCTCGTCGCGCACGAAGAAGCCCATGCCGGGCTCGCCGTCCGCGAACGTGTCGTCGACCGTCTCGCCGATCTGCACCCAGTCGCCCGGCTCGCGGCGGTGGAAGATCGTGATCGTGTCACCGACCACGCGCATGCGCAGCTGATCGAAGTCCTGCAGCGGTCCCGGGTTGAGCTGCTCGCCGCCCATCGGGGTGAAGTCGCCCTCGCCACCGTTCCAGCGCATGAGCTGCACGCTGCCGTCGCCGTCGTAGAGGAACTCGTAGCCGCGGTTCGTCGTCTCGGTGTGGGCCATGCGCGCGAGCAGCAGGATCTCCCCGAACGGCGCATCGCCCTCGATGAAGACGGTCGCGGTGATCTGCACGTCGGGTGCGAAGCCGGAGAGGATCGCGTAGTTGTCGTTGTAGCCCGTGACGTACGCGTCGGGCTTCGCGACGCCACCTGTGGTGCGGATCCGCAGCCACGGGTTCGCGATCGCCGACCACGCGCCGTTCTCGCTGATCGGGTCCTCCTCGAGCGGGAAGTCGGTCACGTACGTGCCCGGCTCCTGCGTGCCGAGATCGATCGGGATCGCCGAGGTCGTCGCTTCGTCGGAGGACGTCGACTCCGGCTCGCCGGACTCCTCGGTGTCGCCCGACGTCGTGCTCGTGCCCGCGGTCGTCGTGCCTGCGGTCGTCGACGTGCCTGCGGTCGTCGTCGTGGCGGCGGTCGTGCCGAGCGTCGTCGTGAGGTCGCCGCTGCTGGATTCACCGTCGCCCTCGGCCGGCGCGCAGCCGAGCGAGAGCACGAGGACGATCGGAAAGGTGCGGAGGAGGAAGCCGGGCATGCGTGCGGCTCGCATTCGCAATGATCGCGCCACTTCTGCACGCCACGGCATCCCGCGACGATCGCCGCGGTGCACGGCGGCGCGGGCAGGGTGCACCCCGCCAATCACGGGGGTGCTCGGGCCCCACGACGAACCGTGTGGGCCCGAGCACGCCGCGATCCGCCGCCGGAAATGCTGCGTACAAGCGCCCGGTTCGGCGACGAGTGACCCGACGACTGACCCGATCGCAGGACGACAAGGTGCTCTTCGGCGTGTGCGGCGGCCTCGCCGAGCGCTTCGGCACCGACGCGGTGTGGATTCGATTGGGCTTCGTCGCGCTGACGCTCTTCTTCGGCAAGGGCGTGCTGCTCTACCTCATCATGGCGATCGTCGTGCCGAAGTCGGCCGCGCTGCCGGAGGCGCAGCGCCAGGCGTACTTCAGCCCGTGACCCCAGCTCCTGGCACTCGCGTTCGGAGAGCACCTCGATCGCGGTCACTCGAGCGCCTGTAGCCACCTGCACAGCGGCACCATCGCGCCGAAGTGGGCCACGCATTCGTCGGCGAACTTCGACGTGCTCGCGCTCTTGCCGACCGGCGTGTCGCGGCACATGAAGAGCCCGGTGCGGCGCAGCAGCTCGACCCGCGGATGCGTGGGGTCGAAGCCCACCGGCACGCGCGCGAGCTGTTTGCCGGCGATCGTGTAGCGACCGACCTTGCTCAGCGCCCGCATCACGTCGTCGAGCCGGCGGCCGCTGCGACCGTCGGCCACCGCGACGCGGTAGGCCGCGAGCTGCTCGCCGACCATCACGCGGATGCCCGCACCCACCTCGATGCGGTCGCCGTGCAGCCGTACGCCGAAGCTCGGCGCCGCGCGGCCCTTGTCGTCACCGCGCCAGAACCACACGTCGAGGTACTCCTTGTAGGGCTTCTCGTTGCGGACGAACCGCAGGTCGCGATGGATCCGCAACAGTGAGCCGCCGACCTTCGCGTCGAACTGGATGCCGGGGAAGAGCGCCTTGACGCGGGGGCCGACGGTCGCGACGAACGCGAGCGCCGGCGCGACGCAGGCACTCTCGTAGTCGTCGCGGTGGGCCTCGAACCACTCGCGATCGTTGTGGCGAGCGAGCGAGCGGAGGAACGCGAAGGTCTCGGGCGGAAAGCCGGTGAAGCGTGGCGTGTCCATGCCGCGCGCGAGAGCACGAACTGCGCCCGCACGAGAAGCGAAGCAATGACGCGGGTGGCCCGATCGAGGTGGCCCGCTGGCGGGACGGGTGGCCCGTGGACGGGCCGGGGTGGCCCGCTGGCTGGCCACCTCGCGCCGCGTCAGCGGCCGACGAGCGCACGGAAGCGGGCGAGCTCGGCGATGCTCGCGAAGTCGGAGTCGTCGGCGATGCTCTCGGCGAGGCCGGGATCGCAGGCGAGCGCGCGCTCGATCGCCGCGAGCGCGGGCTCGGGCTCGCCGAGCAGCGCGTGCGCGCACGCGATCGTGTAGTGCGCGTTGCCGCGATCCGGATCGAGCGCGAGCGAGCGGCCGATCGACTCGATGCACGCGCGGTGGCGCCCCGCTTTCACCTCGCTGAGCCCGCGCTCGTACCAGTCGTCGGCGGTCACCGCCTCCTCGGCATACACGAGCGCGATCGCCTCGTCGTGCCGACCCGCGCGCTGCAGCACGACGATGCGGTTGCGCGCCGCGACCTCGCGATTGCGGCCGCGCATGTGCGTCGCGGCCTCTGCGAACGCGCGCTCGGCCGCGTCGTACTCGCCGTACGCGCTCTGCAGCGTGCCGATGCCGAACTGCGCCTTGCCGTAGTGCTCGCCTTCCGGGGCCCCCGCGGCGGCGCCACGCTGCAGCAGCTCGAGCCCGCGCTCGTACTGCTCGCTCTCGAGCAGCAGCGAGCCGGCCTCGACCAGCGCTTCGCGATCGTCGGGCCAGCTGTCGAGCACCTCGAGCCACGCCTGCAGCGCGCGCTCGGTGCCGAACGGCGCGAACATGCGCGCACCGATCCGCGCGGCCTCGACCGCATCGTGCACGACGACGATCCCGAGTCGCTCGGCCAGCTCGTCGCGCATCGTCGGCAGTCCGCGCTCGCCGAGCAGGTTGACCGCGTTGCCGAGCGACCAGAACTGCTGGTTGTGCGCGAGCGCCTCGAGCAAGGCGCGCGCGGGCGGGCTCTGCGGAGCCTCGAGATCGGGCATGTCGTCCCCGTATACCGCCGCGAGCGCAGCGGCGAGCAAGCCGACCGCACTGAAGTCGCCGACGGTGCGCAGCCGCTCGACGAGCACCGGCAGCGCGACGTCGAGCACGCCCGCATCGAGGCGGCCGAGCAGCGCACCGATGTCGCCCGCGAGCGCATCGCTGCCGAACGGCAAGCCCTGGTAGGCGGCGTCGAGCTCGTCGTCCGACAGCCAGTCCACGAGCGCGCGCGCGACCGGAGGATCGGCCTCGCCGCGCCGCACGAGTCCCATCGCCGCGAGCACGCGCGCGATCGGCTCGGGATCGGTCGCGAACACGGCCCGCAACGCCGGATCGCCGGGCACCGTCGTGTGGCCGAGCGCGAACGCCAGCATCGCGCGCACCTCGGGGCTGCGCTCGGTCGCGCGGCAGGCCTCGATCCGCGCGCGCACGTCGTCGCGATCGACGTGGGCCCACAGCGCGGCGACGAGCCACGCCGCGTGCACGCGCAGCGCCGGATCGCCGTGCGAGAGCAACCGCAGCGCGACCGGGATCGCGGGCACGGCCGCGCGCTCGCACGCATCGAGTAGCGCGACCGTCTCGCCGTAGTCGCCCATCGGCACGCCGCGCTCGCCCCACACGGTGCCCGATGCGGTGGTGGGCCCGTAGGTGGGGCCGAAGTAGCCCGCGACGCAGTGCACGACGAGCGCGAGCAACTGCGCCCGATCGGGTGTCGCATCGTCGGCGAGCGCGCGCGCGAGGACGCCGATCGCCGGCGGTGTCGCGGTGTAGCGCGTGCCCTGGTGGAAGATGTTGCCGTAGGCGGCGTGCAGGGCCGCGCGACGCTCGGCGGCGTCCTTGCCCACGATCGCGCGGAGCATGTCCGGCACATCGGCCGCGCTCCCGTAGGCATGCTGCAGCGCGGACCAGTCGATGTCGTCGACACCTTCGAGCATGGCGAGCAGGGTACTTCGGCGGCTCGCTCTACGCACCCGCGACGTCGCCGTTGCACGCCGCGCGAGGGGCGGGTGTACTCGGGGCATGCGTCGCTCCGCGATCCTCGTCCTGTCGTGCGTGGCTGCGCTGGCCGCGTGCCGCAAGCAGGCCCCCGAGACCACCGCGCCCACCCGCATCGCCTCCGAGGAGATCGTCGACGACACGAAGAAGGTCGCCGTCGAGATCGGCTACCGCGCCGCGCCCGAGCGCGAGGTCGAGCTCCTCGTGAACCTGCAGGCGATCGGAATCGAGGAGATGGACAAGCTCGTCGTCGACATCACCGTCGATGGCTTCGTGCTCGTCGGTGGCGAGCCGGAGTGGAGCGGCTTCGTCGCGCCGCGCTTCCCGATCAAGCACAAGGCCAGCTTCCGCCTGCTCGACGGTGCAGAGTCCGGCACGTTGACGGTGAGCGTCGCACGCTCGGTGAACAGCGAAGTGCTGCTCACCCGCGAAGTGCCGTTCGTGGCCGACGGCGATCGCGTGCGCGCCGACGACGGCGCGTAGGCTACGCTCCACCCCGTGCCGCGGATCCACCTCGTCGTCGGCCCGGTCGGCGCCGGCAAGTCCACCCACGCCCTCGCGCTCTGCCGCGAGCACCACGCCGTCCGACTCACGCTCGACGAGTGGATGACGAACCTGTTCCGCCCCGATCGCCCGGCCACGAACGTCATCGAGTGGTACGTCGAGCGCGCCGAGCGGTGCGTCGATCAGATCTGGCGCGTGACGCAGGAGCTGCTCGCCGCCGGCGTCGACGTCGTGCTCGAGATCGGGCTCATCGTGCGCAGCGATCGCGAGCGGCTCTACGCGCGGGTCGATGCCGCCGCGCTCGATCTCGACATCCACGTCGTCGATGCGCCCCGCGACGTGCGGCGCGAACGCGTGCTGCGGCGCAACGAGCAGCGCGGCGAGACCTTCGCGATGGAGGTGCCGCTGCCGTTCTTCGAGCTCGCCAGCGATCGCTGGGAGCCGCTCGACGAGTCCGAGTGCGAGGGCCGACGCGTGCGCTTCATCGATTCGGCGCGATGAGCTCGTAGGACTCGAGCCGCGCGTCGGGATCGTAGGTCGTGGTCACCGCGATCAGCTCGTCGGCGCCGGTCTTCTGGGCGAACGCCGCGAGCTGCTGACGCGCGCCCGCGCCGTCGCCCACGATCGCATGCGCGAGCATGTGCGAGGCCTGGGCCTTCTCGGCCGGGCTCCAGTAGGCCTCGATGTCGTCGATCGGCGCCGGCACCTGGCCCGGCTTGCCGCGCACGAGGTTCGCGAACAGCTGCTGCACCGACGTGAAGCGGCGCCGGGCCTCGCGCTCCGTCGCCGCCGCGGTCACGTGCACGCCGAGCATCACGTACGGCTGCGCGAGCTGGGCCGAGGGCCTGAAGCGCTCGCGATAGACCTCGATCGCGTCGTACATCGCTGCCGGTGCGAAGTGCGACGCGAACGAGAACGGAAGCCCGAGCGCCGCGGCGAGCTGGGCACCGAACAGGCTCGAGCCGAGGATCCACAGCGGCACCTCGGTGCCGACGCCCGGCACCGCGTGCACGCGTTGACCGGGGCGCGCCGGCGCGAGGTACGACTGCAGCTCCTGCACTTCTTCGGCGAAGGCATCGGCACGCGCCGGATCGCGACGCAGCGCCCGCGCCGTGATCGGATCGGTACCGGGCGCACGGCCGAGCCCGAGCTCGATGCGCCCGGGGTAGAGCGACGCGAGCGTGCCGAACTGCTCGGCCACCACGAGCGGCGCGTGGTTCGGCAGCATGATGCCGCCGGCACCGAGCACGAGCGACTTCGTGCCCGCGGCGAGCATGCCGATCACCACCGCCGTCGCGGCGCTCGCGATGCCGGGCATGTTGTGGTGCTCCGCGAGCCAGTAGCGGCGGTAGCCCAGCGTCTCGGCGCGCTGGGCGAGCGCGAGGCTGCTGCGCAGCGCGTCGCCGGCGGTCGCGCCCGCGCCGATGGGCACCAGATCGAGGATCGAGAGCTCGGCCATGACGGGTACGAACGCATACGGCACCCGAGCCCCGGCCGTTACATCAGCGCAGGTGGACGGTGAGCCCCACGCCGACCTGGAACATGCCGTTCACGTACGACGACTTCGTGGGGAACGGCCCGCCGAGCTCCATGTTGATGCCGATGCGGCGCGACACCCGGTAGCTCGCGCGGAGCTGGCCGCCGACGACGAACGTGTTGCGGTCGACGACGCTGTGCCCCGCGAGGCGCTCGCGGTCGTAGTCGACGCGATAGTCCGAGCGCCAGTAGTTCCAGCCGCCCTGCAGCTGGAAGCCGAGCGCGAAGCGGCGCTTCGCCCCCATGTGGATCGTGTGTGCGGCGACCGCGAGCGTCTGCACGCGGTGGGCCGCGCCGTGCACCTGGTCGCGATCGATCCACGGCGCCAGGAACGTGGGCTCGTTGTGGTAGACGAGCGAGAGCCCGCCGCCGAGCGTGCCGGTCGCGTGCTTCGTGCGCCACACCGCCGTGTCGACGAGCAGCCGCAGATCGCCGCCGAGAAAGCTCTGCCCGCCGATGCCGTAGAGCGCGTCGCCGTCGACCTGCACGTGCACGCGCCCGCGCTCTTCGGGGCCGGCGACGACGTGGGGCGGCGGCACCGTGTCGGCCGCGTTCGCGGTGCTCGCGGTGGCGAGGAGGGCGAGCGTGCCGGCTGCGAGCAGGATTCGTGTCGTGTTCATCGTGCACCTCCGAGGGTGTGCTCGAGCCCGTCTTCGAACGACGGCCAGATCGCGCCCTCGTGATCGGTCTCGAGCTCGGCCGTCTCGAGCTCGAGGCCGGGGTAGTCGCGCGAGTCGAGTCGCTCGCGCATCCAGTCGAACCCACGCTTCTGGACCGCACCGTTGAACATCGCGTGCGTGACGTACATCCGCAGCGGCAGGTCGTCGGCGCGCTCGGCATGCCAGCGCTCGAGCGTGAACAGCTGCTGGTCGTAGCCGTTGTCGGCGGCGACGATGCCGGAGAAGAGCGGAGCCTCGCCGTCCTCGTGGCGGAACGCGGCGTACCACGCGAACACGCCCCCGTTGCTGTGGCCGACGAGCACGCGGTGCTCGGCATCGATCGCGTGCTCGGCCTCGACGTGGGGCAGGATGTCGTCGCGCAGCGCGGCGTAGAAGCGATCGGCACCGCCGGTCGCGTAGTCCGGGTCGGGCTCGTCCGGCACGCGATAGTCACGCTCGCGCGTCGTCGGATCCGGGTAGTCGACGCCGAGCACGATCGCCTCCGGCCAGTCGCCGTCCGCCGCGTGCTGCGAGACGAGCCCGGTCGTGATCTCGAACTCCTGCAGGCCCGCGTAGGTCGGGTCGAGCTGCACGACGAGCGGATGGCGGACGTCGCCGCCTGCCTCGTAGCCGGGCGGCAGCCGCAGGCGCAGCACGTACGCGTCGTCGACGGTGGCGGAGTGGAAGTGCTCGACGACGACGGTGCCCGTCGTGTCCCACGGCTCGTCGCCGCATGCCGCGAGTGTGAGGGTTGCCACGAGTGCGAGCTTGTGCATGCCGGTTCAACACTCCCCGCACCGGCGGGTGTCACCTGCTCGCACCTGCTGTCACCGGTGCGGGGTACCTGGTTGGCTCACGACGGCGTGATCGCGCGGGCGAGTCGATCGGCCTCGGCGACGATCGCCGGCGGTGGCGGAACGAGCTGCGCGAGCGCTGCTCTGGCCTTCGCGAGTGCTTCGCTCGCTTCGCGGCGGCGGCCGAGCGCGAGCTGGCTGCGCGCGAGCGACAGGCGCAAGCGCACGAGCCCGGCAGCGTCGTAGCTCGCGGGCGGTGCGGGGCCGCCCAGCGCACGCGCGTAGAGCGTGCTCGCGCGCGCGTAGCCGCCGAGGTTCACGGAGACGGAGCCGAGCAGCGCGGCGGCGGAGAGCGTGAGCGGGTGCTCGAGCCCGAAGTGCCGCTCGCGGATCGCCAGCGCACGCTCGAGCACCTCGGCCGCGGCCGCGAAGTCGCCGAGCTCGGCCGCGGCCTGCCCGATGTTCACGAGCACGAGCGCGTGCTCCGGATGCTCGGCGCCGAGTCGCTCGAAGCCGGGGCGCGCGGCCTCGAACTGCTCGAGCGCCGCGGCCGGCTCGCCGAGTCGGCCCCACGCGGCACCGAGGTTGTTGTGCGCGACGGCGGTGTAGAGGTGCTCGGGCCCGAGCGCCGCTTCGTCGATCGCGATGACCCACTCGTTGTGGTGGATCGCCGGCTCCTCGAGACCCTGGTCGATCATCACGCGCGCGATGTTCGTGAGGCTGTACCCGACGTCGGGATGCACGTCGCCGTAGGCACGCTCGCGGATCGCGAGCGCGCGCTCGTGGTGATCCAGCGCGACGTCGAGGTGGCGTGCCGCTTGATTGGCGACGCCGACCGCATCGATCGCGTCCGCGAGCCGGGGATCGTCCGCATCGACGGACGCGCGCCAGATCTCGACGGTGCGCGTGTAGTGGGCGATCGCGGCCTCGGCATCGCCCGAGCGCAATGCGACGCCACCCTTCGCCTTCTCGAGCTCGGCCTCCAGCGCGGAAGAACCCCAGCGCTGCAGCGCCGCCTCGGCGTGCTCGACCCACGGCGCGACCTCGTCGAGCCGCGCGAGCTGACCGCCGATGGTCGAGACCAGCGCGATCGAGGTCTCGGTCGCGACCTCGTCGTGGCCGAGCTCGCGGGCCTCGAAGAACGCCTCTTCGAGCAGCGCGGCGCCCTCGACCGGCTGGCTGGCGTCGACGTGGATCTGCCCGAGCCGTGCGTTGGCCTCGGCGTGGACCGCCGCGTGCCCGATGTTCATCGCATGCTCGAGGACCACACGCGCGGTGGCGATCGCCTCGTCGAAGCGGCTGGCCTCGCCGAGCGCACGTGCGCGCGCGAGCTGCTCGCGCATCGACTGCGCCTCGCCGACGAGCGCCTCCGCGTCGATCGTGGCGAGCTGCGGAGGCGCGCGTTCGCAAGGCTCGACGCCGGGTAGCCCTGCGACCATCGGCAGTGCGCGTGCGAGCACGTCGGCGTTGCCGTCGGCGAGCACGTCGACGACGGCGTCGAGCTCGAGCCGGCGCACGTCGAGGCACGTGCGCACCGCGGCCGCGGACTCGTGCGCGCGCGCGGCGACGCAGTTGCGCGTGTGGGCGTCGTGCCAGGCGAGGGCGCGGCGATCGAGCGCAGCGAGCACGGTGGCCGACGCGCCCGCGATCGCGTCGTCGGTGCGTGCGAAGGCGTCTTGCAGCCGCGCGCGGGCAGCCTCGTCCCACCGCGGAGCGATCGCGGGCGTGCAGTCGAGCCCGGTGCCGCCCGAGAGCACGACGGCGGTCGCGGTCACGGTGGCGCCCAGCGCAGCGCCGGCGATCACGATGCCGGTGCGGCGCCGCAGGCTGCGTTCCATCGCGTCGACGAACGCGGTCATGTCGGCGAAGCGCTGCTCGGGTTTCGCCGAGAGCGCGCGCTCGATCGTGCGACGCAAGCGGACGGGCACACGGGCGAGCGTGGCAGGACGGCGCAGCTCACCCCGCTCGGCGGCCTCGTGCAGCGCCGCGTGCGAGCGTCCTGCGAAGGGGCGCTCGCCGAAGACTCCTTCCCACACGGACACGGCGAGCGCGAACTGATCGGCGCGCGCATCGACGGCGGCGTGCAGACGCTGCTCCGGGGGCATGTACGCCGGCGTGCCGAGCATGACCCCGGCGCCGGTGCGCTCGGCGTCGTCACCGGATGCGACGGCGGCCACGAGCGGCGGCTCGTGCGTGTCGACGAGCCTCGCGAGCCCGAAGTCGATCACCCGCACGCGCTGCGCGACACTGGCCTCGTCGTCACGCGCGGCGACACCGTCGGGTGCTGCGCTCATCAGCACGTTGTCCGGCTTGAAGTCGCGGTGCACCACGCCGGCGGCGTGCGCCGCTGCGAGCCCGCGACCGGCCGCGACATAGGCCCGCACGACGGTACGCCACGGCCGAGGCGCGGCCGCCAGCCACGCGCGCAAGGTGGTGCCCTGCACGAGCTCGAGCACGAGGTAGAGATCGTCGCCCTTCGTGCCGACCGCGAGCACCGGCACGAGGTTCGGGTGCGAGAGCCGAGCCATGGCCTGCGCCTCGCGGAGCATCCGCGCGTGCTCGCGCGCGCGATCGGGTCCCGGGCTCGCGCGCACGAGCTTGATCGCGACCCGGCGCTGCAGCTGCGGATCGAAGGCCTCGAACACGACGCCCATCGCGCCCGCCCCGAGCCGTCGCCCCACGACGTAGCGATCGAAGGTGCCCTCGTCGAGCGCGTCCGGGGCCTTGCCCGGGGCCTCGGTCGCCGCGTCGCCGTCGACCACCTCGGCCAGGAGCCCGAGGCAGGAGGAGCACCCGTCGATGTGCGCACGCACGTCGGCGCTCGCCTGGGCATCGAGCTCGCCGTCGAGGTACGCGGCGAGCAGCTCCTCGTTCGGACACGCGCTCGACACCGCAGACGGGTGTCCCATGTTCCGCGAAGGCGGACCAGTGGGCGTGCGCCACATACCTCGAGCCCGGCGTGGCTTTGCCACGACGTAGAGCGAGCAAGGCTGCCCGCCCCAGGAAGAGCGCCGGACGGCGCGACCAAAACAAATTTCGCGACATCGGGTGGGAGCCCGCGTCTGGGGGTGCCGCGCACGACGACACCGCGCGGCGGAGAGACCCTTCGATGCTCCGCAAGCTCCTGATCCTGGCCCTCAGCCTGTCCCTGCCGACCGCGGTCGGCCTCGCCTGCGACGACAAGGACGACAGCGGCGACGACGACGGCGGCGACGGCGACGACGACGACGACGACGACGACGACGACGACGACGACGACGACGACGACGACGAC
>CAZFKC010000099.1:31527-41530 GCA_964519175.1 uncultured Nannocystaceae bacterium | reverse complement strand
GGGCGATCCTCCTCGAGCGGGCGACCGCGCTTGGTTGGGCGATCCTCCTCGAGCGGGCGACCGGCTTGCTTGGGCGATCCTCCTCGCGCGAGGCTCCCTGCGGTCGAATTGGTCTGCGGGGGGCCTTCTTCAGCGCCCGCTTCGCGGGCGTTCCGATCGGCCGTAGGGGAGATCGAGCTCGCGCTGCGCGTTGTCCTTGCCGAAGACGAAGTGCCACCACTCGATTGCGAGTGGGCGGAAGCCGGCGGCCACCAGCGCTTGCGCGAGCTGGGCGCGGCGCTTCGCGGGCTCGCCTCTCGCCGCAGTGACGGCGGCCTCCGGGCCGAAGTGGTCCCACGCGGTGCCCATGTCCAGCAGCGTGCCGTCGCGGTCGGCGAGGCCCACGTCGATCGCGACGCCGCGGTTGTGCTGCGACCGCGCCGAGATGAAGCCGTCGCGCAGCAGATCCGTGCGGCCGGTCCGCTCCGCCCAGGCGACCATCGCAACGCTCGCACGCCGCGGGCGGTACGCGTCGAACACGACGAGCCTCACGCCGTCCTTCGCGAGCGCTTCCGCGGCGCGTTGCAGTGCGACCGCCGCATCGTCGCGCAGCCACGCACCCGGTGCGCCATAGCCGGGCAACGGCGCACCGGTGAAGTTGTCGCTCGTCGCATAGCCCACCCGGAACACGGCGTCGGGAAGCGCCACCCGCAGATCGGTCCAGCCCTGCGGTGGCGCTCGCGCTGCCTCGGCCGGCACCACCGTCGGCGGCGCGGCCTCGGTCGGCACCACCGTCGTCGGCGCGGCTTCGGTCGGCATCACCGTCGTCGGCGCTGCCTCGGTCGGCATCGCCGTCGTCGGCGCTGCCTCTGCGGTCACGACCTTCGTCGGCGCTGCCTCGGTCGGCGCTGCCTCGGTCGGCGCTGCATCGGCGGACTGCGCCCTCGCACGCTCCGCCTCCGCCGGCTCCGCGTTCGCGCCGAAGCGCGGCGAGTCGCACCCGATCGCGAGCGCGAGCAGCAGCGCGCTGCGCTTCATCGCTTCTCGGTGAGGAACGCGAAGTCGCGATCGAGCACCGTCTTGCGCCCGTCCTCTCGCGCGACCTGGACCGCGCGATCGCAGAGCCGACGCACTTCGTCGGACAGCGGCTCGAGCACGCCGTCGGAGGTGTTCATGCCGTAGCGCCCGCGGATGTAGTCCTTCATCCGCGACGCGATCACGAGCACTTCCTTGGGCACGGACGCCGCCGCGGGAGCCGGAGCCGCCGGCACCGCGATGCGGCGACCGCCCTCGCCACCGCCACCTTCGCGACGCAGCACGGCGGGCGCCGGCGCAGCCGCAGGCCGCTCGGCCGCCTTGGGTGCTTCGCTGCGCGCGCGCGGTGCATCGTCGCCGTCCTCGGCCTGCTCGCGCGCCCACTCTTCGCGCGACGGCGCCTGCTCCTCGACCGCCCACGCCTCGCGGTGGCGCATCATCGGCAGGTGGGTCTCCCAGCAATCGACGCTGCAGAACGAGTACCCGGTGCGCTTGCGCGTGCACGTCGAGACACTGCACACGTAGTACTGCGCCTTGAATGCGATCGGCCGCTTGCACGAGCTGCAGCGCTTCCAGATCTCGGACTCGGCCACCATCTCGGCCGAGCGTAGCATGAACGCGTCAGCGCCGGCCGCGACGGCGCTTGCGCTCGGTATCCGCGCGCGAAGGCACGAGGTCGCCCTCGAAGCTGAAGCCGATCGCAGCGTACGGGACGCCCGCGCTCACCTCGGTGCCGGTGCGGTAGCGGTGGCGGTACCACCACTGCGCGAGCAGGAAGATCGTCGGCTTGTTGAACCGGACGCCCGGCCGATCGAAGAACGTGTGGGCGAGCGCAGGGCCGACCCGCAGCGTCGGTCCGTTCGGCTGGGAGACCGGCTCGCCCGCCCTGAAGTCGCTGCGATCGTAGAACGCGTGCGTCACGGTGTGACGCACCGCGACGCGGAATCCGAAGTCGAACAGATACACGGCATCGGTATCGTGGGTGATCACCCAGCCACCTTGCGGCGCGAGGATGTCGGTGGCCTGGTCGTAGAACACGCGGTCGCCCTCGCGCAGCTTCATCTTCGACCAGAACGCCCGCAGGTTGTTGCGGACCGCGACCTTGCCCACCTGGAACTGGAACAGCCCCGACAGCGTGAGCAGCTGCCCCGTGGACGCATAGCTCCTGCCGTCCCGGACCCCGGTGCGGATCAGCTCCGGGCCCCAGTTCGACGATGCGGACGGAAAGGAGGTCACCTGGGTGAGCCCACCGAACGCACCGACGAAGTCGTAGGTCGCCGAGAGGTTGAGCACCGCCGCCGGCTGGATCTCGATCGTCGGGCCGAGGCGCACGAACGCCGGCGTCGCGAAGACGTGGGCACCCGCCAGCAGGAAGCTCTCGTGGAAGAGCCGGGTGTTCTTCATCACCAGCTGCAACCGATACGCGAGCGTGAGCTCGTCGACGAGGCCGAGCGGGTTCACGCGGCCCGCGAGGAAGTTGCGGTAGATGAAGCGGTGACGCTTGAGCCACGGCGTCGGGAACGTCGTCGAGGCCAGCGTCGGGCCCGACATGATGTGCAGCTTGTCGTAGGTCGCCGGCTTCGGCTCGGGCGCGCGCTCGGGCAGCGGCGCGGGGTCGGGTGCGGGCTCGGCCTCGGGCTCTGCGGGTGCCCCGTGATCCGGCTCGTCGGCCTCGGGATCGAGCGCGACGTGCTGCGGCCCACCGTAGCCCCGCGCCGGTGCAGCGCCGGCGCGCTCCGGCGCCACGACCTCGGCCGGCGCATCGTCGGGCACGGGCGCCTCGGGCGTCGTGCTCGCGGGCGGGGCGGCGATCCCGAACGCGAGCGCGACGTGGCCGAGCAGCATCGCGGCGAACGATACTACACGACCACCCGTCGCTCCTCGGCGAACAGCCGCATCGCCCAGCGCCCGGCCGGGGTCGCTCGCAGCCTGCGGGCCAGATCGACGCCGGGTCCGTCGAGCGCATCGAGCGGGGGCAGCTCGGCGCCGAAGCCCTCCGCGGCCGTCGGCAAGAGCACCGTGGAGGCCATCGACGCGAAGGCGAGATCGGCGGCAGTGAAGCGATCACCGAACAAATAACGGCGATCGGCCAGGCGTGCGCCGATCTCGGCGAAGCGGGCCTCGATCCTCGCCATCGCGCGCTCGGCCCGTGCCGGCGCGATCTTCAACCCACGCGTGATCATCGCGAGCATCGCCCCACCCAGCACACGGGTGATCGCGGTCTGCACCCGAGAGGTGTTGTTGCGCGCGAGCCAGACGAAGCGCGAGTGATCGACGCCGAGCCCGTACGCGACGCAGCGCGCATCGACGCCGAGTGTCTCGCCGAGCTCCAGCTCCAGCGCGAGCACCTCGGGCTGCGGATACAACGTCGTCTCCGCAGTCGCGTGGCGAGCGTCGACCCAGCGCACGATCGCGCTGGAGTCCGTGACGCGCTCGCCCTCGTCGGTGACGAGCAGCGGCGTCGAGAACCGCGTCGAGGCGCGATCCGCCCGACCGTCGCGCCCGAATCGCGTCGCGATCATCACCGCCGGGAAGTGCAGCGCCGGCATGTAGCGACGCTCGTCGTACCGCACGCCGAAGCGGTCGAGCGCCCAACGGGCCTTCTCGACGAAGGGCGAGAACGGGATGGTGATGAGCGTGTGCAGGACGCCAGGTTAGCCGACGCCGAGCTCGTCGATGCTCATCACCTGCGTCGAGCCGTTGGGATCGGCCTCGTCCTCGGACGGCACGTCGACGAGCGGCACGCGCTCGGTCTCCAGGAGCGCACGCACGATCATCGGGTCGAGCTGATAGCGACGCGCCAACGCCTCGGGATCCCATGGACCCGGCGGCTTGGCCCCATTGCCCGCCGTCGTGCCACTGCGGACCTCGTACAACAACGAATCGATCTTGGCTCGTGTCACTCGATCCAAGGGCCACCCCGACCCAGCAACCATGACATCGGTCCGGCACATCGGCCAGTCACCTACCCGACGGAGCTGTCGCAGCGTGGATCGAAATCACGCGCGCGAGCGCCGATGCCCGTGCGGCTCACAGCGCGGGCGCGGGGCGTTGTCCGCCGGCGACCGCCGTGAGCACGTCGCGGAGCAGGTTGCCCGCGACGCGGCGGCGGTACTCGGCGGTCGAGCGCACGTCGTCGATCGGGCACACCTCGGCGCACAACGTGGCCACGGCCGCGTCGATCGACTCTGCGAGTGGTTGCCCACGCAGAACCGCGGCCGTTCGTTCGGCGAACAACGGTTGCGGCGCGACGCTGGACAGCCCGAGCCGGATCTCCTCGATGACGCCGCCGGTCATCCGCAGCGAGGTGGCGAGCCCGACCTTGGCGATCGCCTGCGCCTTGCGGGTGCCGATCTTCCGGTAGACGTCGACCGGGGCGCCGCCCGGCGCAGGGCGCGGCAGCACGATGCGCGTGATGAGCTCGTCCTTCGCCCGCACGCTGGTCTTGTAGCCGGTGTGATAGTCGGCATAGCGCACGCGCCTCGTGCCGCGCACCGACGCGAGCTCGATCGTCGCGTCGTAGGCGAGCAACGCCGGCGGCGAATCGGCGGCCGGCGACGCGTTGGCGATGTTGCCCGCGAGCGTGCCGCGATTCTGGATCGCGATCGCCCCGGACAGCCGCGCCGCTTCGCCGAGCATCGGCAGCTCGCGCTGCAACAGCGGGTGACGCTGCACGTCGCTGTACGTCGTGAGCCCGCCGAGCTCGATCGCGTGCTCGGACACGGTGATGCCGCGCAGCTCGTCGAGCCCCCAGACACTGAGGTAGCGCCCCGGCGGCAGCTGGCCCGCGGCGAGCACCACCATGATGTCGGTGCCGCCGGCGAGCGGCAGCCACTCGCCCGGCGCGTCGGCGAGGCGTGCGAGCGCGTCGTCGAGATTGCGAGCGACCTCGACGGTGAACGACGGCAGGTAGCCCCTCATCTCGGCCCTGCCTCCGCTTCGGTGATCCGCGCGCACGCGCCGACGATCGCATCGACGATGCGGACGTAGCCGGTGCAACGACACAGGTTGCCCGCGAGCGCCTCACGGACGGCGGCATCGTCGACGTCGACCCGCTCGCGCACGAGCGCGGCCGCGGCCATCAGCATGCCGGGCGTACAGATCCCGCACTGCGCTCCGCCGAGCTCGACGAACACGTCCTGCAGCACGCGCAGGCGCGGGCTCTTGTCGAGCCCCTCGATCGTCTCGACCTTGGCGCCGGCGACCTGGCAGAGCGGCACGAGACAGCTGTTGACGAGCACGCCGTCGACGAACACCGAGCACGCGCCGCACTCGCCCTCGCCGCAGCCTTCCTTCGTGCCGGTGAGCTGCAAGGGCCCGCGCAACACGTCGAGCAGCCGCGACATCGGATGCGCGACGACACGCACCGGCTCGCCGTTCACCTCGAGCTCGACTGCATCACTCGGCGGCACGGCGGGGCTCCTGCAACAGGGTCATCAGATCCTCGGGCAACATCGGGATCACGGTGGGCGACACGCCGGTCGCCTGCTCGACCGCGCCGAGCAGCGCGGGCGCGGGGCCGTCCATCGGCAGCTCGCCGATCCCCTTGCTCGGCGCATCGGCGCCGAGGAACGGCGGCACGAACTCGACGCGGATCGGCGGCGTGTCGACGGCGGTCGGGATGATGTAGTTCGTCATCTGCGGGTTCGCGACGCGGCCCTTCCGCCACACGACCTTCTCGTACAGCGCCCAGCCGATCGCCTGCGCGGCGCCGCCTTCGATCTGCCCCGCCGCGAGCGTGGGGTTCACGACGCGGCCCACTTCCTGGACCGCGACGAAGTCGTCGACGCGGACCTCGGCGCTGCGCAGATCGACCGTGACTGCGGCGACGTAGCAGGCCCACGCGTAGGCGGCGTAGGCGTCGCCGGCGAAGCGCTTCTCGTCCCACGCGATCCCGGGCGGCGGCTCGTAGCGCACCTGCTCGCGCAGCTCGCCGTGCTCCGCGATCCAGGTCGCGCACGCCTGCGTGAACTGATCGGGGGTGTGCGACTCGCCGAGCAACCCTGCCCCCTGCAGCCGCGCACGCAGCTGCGTGCACGCACGGCGCAGCAGGTTGCCGACGACCATGCACGTGCGCGACGCGACCGTGGGCCCGCTGTTCGGCACGTGAGCCGTGTCGGGCTGCGCGATCGCGATGCGCTCCATCGGCAGCCCGAGCGCGTCCGCGGCGATCTGCGAGAAGATGGTGGTGGTGCCCTGTCCGATCTCGGTGCTCGCCGCGAGCACGCGCACGATGCCTTCGGGCGTGGCCTGGATGTGCGCGACCGAGGCGAGGTGGACCTCGCCGGCGCCCGTGAAGCCCGCGCCGTGGAAGAAGAACGCGAGCCCGATGCCCTTGCGCAGCGGGCTCGAACCGGCGGCCGCGTTCTCGGCCGCGAAGCGGGCGCGCTTCTCGGCCCACCCGGAGGACGCGAGCGCGCGGTCGAGCACCGCATCGAGATCGATGTCCTCGTGGATCACCTGCCCGACCGCCGTGCTCTCGCCCTTGCGCAGCAGGTTCTTGCGGCGCAGCTCGGCGGGATCCATGCCGAGCCGCAGCGCGACGCGATCGAGCTGACGCTCGAGCGCGAAGATGCTCTGCGGCGCACCGAAGCCGCGGAACGCTCCGTGCGGCGGATGGCTGGTCGCGATCGCCCGCGAGCGCACGCGGACGTTCGGACAGCGATACGGCCCTGCGGCGTGGATGGTGCCGCGGCTCAGCACGACCGGCGACAGCGTCGTGTACGCGCCGCCGTCGATCACGAAGTCGATGTCCATCGCAACGAGCGTGCCGTCCTTGCGCACCGCCGTGCGATGCCGCGTGCGCGACGGATGGCGCTTGGTGGTGGCCATGACGTCTTCGATGCGGTCGTAGACGATCTTCACCGGCTTGCCCGCCGCCTTCGCGAGCACGGCGGCGTGCGCAGCGATGATCGACGGATACTCTTCCTTGCCGCCGAAGCCTCCGCCCGTGGTGAGCTGGATGACGCGCACGCGCTCCGGCGGCAGGCCCGAGAGCGCGAGCAGTGCGGTGTGCACGTAGTAGGGGCACTGCAGCGAGCCGCGGACGGTGAGCCCGTCGTCGTTCCACTCGGCGATCATCCCCTGCGTCTCGATGTAGAGCTGCTCCTGCGCGAGCGTCTCGTACTCGCCTTCGACGACGATGACGTCCGGATCGGCGAAGGCCGCGAGGGCATCGCCGCGGTCGACCGCGTAGCTGCGGATGACGTTGTCCTGGCCCCACACGACGGTGTCGCCGCGGATCGCGGCGTCGAGCTCGAAGACCGCGGGCAAGGGCTCGATGTCGACGGTGACCATCGTGCGCGCGCGCTCGGCGAGCTGGCGGTCGGGGTGCGCGAGCAGGAGAATCGGCTCGTCGCAGTGCCGGACCTCGCCGTCGGCGAGCAGCGGCTGGTCGTCGTCGATGAGCTTGACCAGGTTGGGGCCCGGCAGATCCTTCGCGGCGACGATCGTGAATTCTGCCCAGGGGATCGACGGATCGAAGGTGAGGCCGCGGATCTTCCCGCGCGCGACGGGGCTGCGCACGGTGACGCCGTGGAGCATGCCGGGCAGCTCGACGTCGTCGACGTAGATCGCAGCGCCGGTGACCTTGCCGTGCCCCTCACGCCGGGGAACGCTGCGCCCCACGAACCCGCCTTCGCCCATGTCCGGCGAGAATAGGGCGGGCGCGCGCATCGCCGCAACCAGCGGGCAGAGCCGTCGGGAGCGCGCGAAGCCCAGGCTTGCACGGCAACCTGCGCAAGGCCGAGTCGCTCGCGATAGGGCACGCGCGCGTCCGCATCGCGAGACCGCGGACTCGGGAGCGGCGGCACGCGCCGTGCACTCGTGGGCACGTGGGTGGTTCGGGGCACTGCCCTCGGAGGGGACATGACACGAATGCAATGGCTCGATCGCGTCGGCATCGCCGGCGTCGCGATGCTCGTCGCGTGCACGGTGCAAGACGACAGCAACCCGTTCGGCTCGCAAGGCAGCGGGCCGGTGGCGACGACCGCCGCGCCGGTCGAAGGCGACAGCGGCGAGGAGGAGAGCAGCGACGAGGACGACGACGACGACGGCAGCGCGTCGGCGGACGAGAGCAGCTCGGGCGGCGGCGTCGACCCGAGCACCACGATGCCCGCGACCACGGATCCGACCACGGATCCGACCACCGATCCGACCACCGATCCGACTGGGGCCGGCACCGACGACGGCACTCCGGATCCGACCGGGGCGATGCCGGGCACGGGCGGCATCTACGATCACTGCCTCGCGCCGGAGGACTGCGGCCCCGGCACGACCGCATGCCTGCAGATCGTCGACGACATGATGATGCCGATCGCCGGCTTCTGTACGCACGAGGGCTGCGACAACCCGGCGACCGACTGCGCGGCGCCGCTGTCCGGCGACGCGCAGGTGTTCTGCCTGCCGGTGATGATCGGCATGATGCAGGACGCCGTGTGTGCGCTCGACTGCGGCGGCGGCGAGACGTGCCCCGACGGCGCGACGTGCATCCAGCTCGAGGTCGGCTGGGTCTGCGCGTGATCACGGCCGCGTGATCGCGGGCCGCAATCAGGCGGGCACGCGCCCGCGACGGGCCGCGCGCGCCGTCACAGCGTCTTCAGGTACTCGAGCAGCGCGGCGCGTTCGGCATCGTCCAGGTGATCGCCGAACGTGTGCCCCGTGTTCGCGTGGGCGAGCTGGGTCGTGTCGTAGATGTGCTTCTTCTCGGCGTCCGGCGCATCGGCGTGGCCGTACTGCGCTTCGACCCACGGCCAGCCCAGGTTCACCTGGTCGAAGTTCGTGGTGTCGTGGTCCACCCGCTTCCACCAGCGCGGCCGCTTGCTCGAGTCGATCACGAGCGCGATGCTCGGCACCGAGCCGTTGTGGAAGAACGGGCCGGTGGCCCACACGCCGTCGAGCGGCGGCGCGGCGTAGCCCGGCCACGGGTTGTCGGGCTCCATCCGCGTGATCGTTCCGTAGAACGACTCGTTGTACCACTCGACCATCTGCGGCGCCCACTTCGTGCCGCCCTCGGCGACCACCGGATCGGTGCCGATCACGTCGAGCGGGAACAGCAGGTTCGGATAGGTGTCCTCTTCCTCGGTCGCGCCATACGTGCCGTGGCAGCCCGCGCAGTTGTCGAGGAACACCGGCTCGCCCGCCGCCGCCAGCTCGGCATCGATGGGATACGGATACTCCGGTGCCCGCACCGAGCGCACGAAGGCGTGGATGTTGTTGAAGTAGCTCGCGATCGCGGTCGCGTCGTCGACGTTGTCGGTGCACAGCGACGACGCGAGCATCATCGTGCCGCGGTGATCGCCGCGCGCCATCGCGTTGTAGAACAGCGCGTTCTTCTTGTGCGCACGCCACCACGGCGGCGGATCCGAGGGCACGATGATCTCCGGCAACGGCTCGAGCGGCTCGTCGGACCACGCGAGCGTGTCGCGATCACGATGGGCCACGAGCGTCACCGCGAGCGGCTCGGCGGGATTGGTGCCGATCGTGCGCATCGTCGTGTAGGGCCCGAGCACCTTCAGCCGATCGAGGTAGCGCGACAGCTCGGCCAGATCGCCGCCCGGCAGATCCGGCGTGGGCACGAGCGCGAGCAGCTGATCGAAGCGCTGCGTGAAGTCGGTGTCGGCGTCGCCGAGCCCGATCACCAGCTTGCCGTCGAACTTGCCGGCATGGCACGACAGGCAGTTCTGCGTCGCCAGCTTCACGCCGCTCTTCGCGACGCCGACGTTCCAGTTGAAGGGCATGTCGGCCGCATCTCCGGTGCGATCGGGCAGCGGCTCGCCGCCGACGAAGTCGCCGAGAAACGGCGCGACGAGCCCCCACATCGACATCGGGATCCCGCAGGAGACGTAGGCCTCGTGGGTGAGCTGGTACCACCCGGCCGCGGCATCGCCTTCGGTCTGCGGCTCGGCGGGGATGGGCCATCCGGTGTCCCAGGGCCCGGGCGCAAGCCCCGGCCCTTCCGTGCCCGTGCCCGTGCCCGTGCCCGTGCCCG
>CAZFKC010000099.1:0-31427 GCA_964519175.1 uncultured Nannocystaceae bacterium | reverse complement strand
CCACCGAGACTCGAGCCACCGGAGGTCCCGACCGACGAAGACCCCCCGGACCCCGCTCCCACGTCGCTGCGCTCGCCGCACGCCACTGCGAGCACCGCCGCGATCGCACACGCCCGCCCCGCCACGGGACGAGCGTCGACCACCGCCCCCTCCGCGTCAAGCCGCGCGACGACGCCGCGCGAGCCCGAGCACGACGAGCCCGAGCCCGAACAGCGATCCCGTCGGCGCAGACTGACGACAGCCGCAGCCCTTGTCGCCGCCGCCGTCGTCCTGCCCCGGATCGTCGCCGGTGTCTTCGTCGTCCGAGTCCTCGTCGTCCGAGGTGTCGACGTCACCCGAGCTGCCCGTGTCCATGTCCGGCGGCACGCCGACATACACGGTGACCACGTTGCTCTCCGCGGTGTTGCCCGACAAATCGGTCGCGACGACCTTGAACACGTACATGCCCGGCGGGATGTCGGCGACTTCCCAGCCGTACGGCGAGCTCTGATCGGTCTGCAGGCCCGCATCCTTGTTGAACAGCTGCACCTGCGAGATCGCGCTGTCGTCGGCGGCCTCGACCATGATCGAGAAGGCCGCCCCCGCGAGATACTGCGACTGATCGACGGGCGCGGTGATCGTCACCGTGGGCGCCACCGTGTCCGGCACGGAGGGGCCGAAGAGATCGAGCAGCTCCTTGTGCGAGTTCTGGTGCGTGCCGTCGCCGCACTGCGCCTCGTGCTGCATCGCGCACTGGCCACCACCACCCGAGAGCGCAAGGCACTCGTCCATGAACGTCGGATCGCCGCCCGAGTTCACCGGGTTCATGATGTCGGCCGGCTCGTCGACGTGCTCGAGGCCGTACGAGTGCGCGACCTCCTGCCCGACCGTCGTCGCCTGCGTCGCGGCGCTGAAGCCATCGTCCGCGCCGTGGAACGCGAACGTCACGTTGTTCTTCATCCCGTCGAGGCAGTCGAGCGGTGCGATGCCCAGCACGCCGCCGCCGAACGGGTTCGTGGGCGTGGTGACGTTCATCGTGTAGTCACCCGACGACGGCCGCGAGTCGACCACGAGCACGTTGTACGGCGCCCAGTCGATGCGCACCGCCTCCATGAGCGCGGCCTTCTGCGTGCCGTCGCCACCGAACTCGGCGACCTCGCCCTGGTAGATCATCGACGCGTTGGTGTGCGAGTCCTCGCCACCGACGAGCTCCATCGCATCGAAGCTGACGAAGATGACCGCCTGCTCGGCGGCGCGGGGCTGGCTCGGGCCCGCCACGTCGCCGACCGGTACCGGATCGGCGCGCGTCTGCCCGAGGCCCACGGCCCGCAGCTCGTCGAGAACCATGTCCCACGTCGCGGGTCGCTCGCCGGTTTGCGCCGCAGTGGTGCTCGGGCGCTCGGCCCTGGCGGAGGTGGGGAACGCGAGCGCCACGAGGACGGCCGCGACGAGAGGGTTCGACAGTTTCGCGCGTGAACACAGCACGGCGGGGGGTTCCTTGCTGGAGTTCCTACAGATGGTCACAACAAGCTCGACCTTCGCAGAATAGGCGGACCGAAGCGGGCTTCGCAAGCGGCATGAAGCACGCGAGCACGCGGCACCATGATACGTGCGCAGAGGTCCGCATGCGTAGGTTTCCGGCTGCGGGCGATCGGATCACCGCGCCGTCGATTCCGGTCACGGCCGCGCGAGCCGGCGAGGAAAGTCACGGTATCGCGGCGGTATCACGCGCTCAGGGCAGCACGCCGTCGTAGACGTCGGCGGTCGCGTCACCGATCGGCGCGCTGCTCGCGAAGTCGAGCTTCGTGCGAGCCGGCCCCGCATCGCGACGCACGTCGGCGAACAAGAGCCGCAGCGTGCCGGCATCGTGCGACGACGCGGCGAGCCCTTGCAGCGCGAGCGGCTCCGCGAAGCAATGCGTCCCGATCTCGACCCAGTCCGCGCGGCCGACCCGGCCGTCGCCCGCGACGCAGGTGCCGCCTCCCGTCACGCGCAGACGCACGTGCGCCGCGGCCGGAGGATCGACGGTGGAGGGCGCCGCGATGTCGGCCTCGATCGCGGTGCTGATCTCGCCGGTCGCGGCCCGCCACTGCACGCGCAGCGGCTCCTCGTCGGCGGGCCGACAGACTGCGAAGTACGCCGCATCGACAGCGAGGCTCGCGCGGGCGACGAGGCAGCCCTTCGCGAACGGCTCGACGTGGCTGTTCGCGGTCGACACCAGCGCCGTCCACTCGCCGTCGGGATCGTCCGCGCGCTCGTCGTGGAGGAACCACGCCGCGTCGGCCTGCGCCCAGATGTCGCCCGAGTCGACGTCGACGCCGATCACCGCGCCGGGCTCGGGGCCGATCGGCGTGCAGGCATCGAGGCAGCGGAACGGCCAGCCATCGGCGTCGTGGGTGATCGCCCACGGATCCTCGTGATACGAGACCTTGTCGGTCGCGACGTGGTGCGCACCGACGGCGATCGCCGCGTCCCAGCTGGCCTCGTCGTCGTTGCCCCACACGCGCACGACGTGGCCGAGCTCCGCGACCGTACCGGCGAGCTCGACGTCCGCGGCGGCGAAGTTGAAGACCGACGTGCCGGGCCAGGTCGCGGCCTCCTCGGTGCTCGCGATCGCGGGCGCGACGAGGGCGAGCCGATCCCCGGGCGCGTCGTGGTACGTGCGCAGGTTGCCGCTGCCACCGGTGAGCACGACGAGCACGCGGCCGCGCAGCGCCGCGAGCTCGGGCCAGCCGCAGCGCGCGTCGAGCAGCGCCGACTGCAGATCGGCCGCGTCGGGACAGGCCGCCAGCAGCTCGGCGGGTGCGACGATCGAGGCGCCGAACGCCGCGGTCAGCCGCGCATCGAGCTCGGCGGGTCCGTGGCCGTCGCTCCACGGATCCTTGAGATCGATCCACAGCGTCACGAGCTCGTGCTCCGCGAGCGTCGCATCGAACGCCGCGATCTGGTCGAGGCAGTCGTCGAGCTGCACGCACCACGTCTCGTCGTCGGTGATGTCGGTGTGGTAGACGTACCAGTTGCCGTCGACGGTGGGCTCGAACGTCTTGCCGACGTGGATGTCGAGCTCGAGCGAGCGCACGCGGTGGTAGACGAGCTGGTCGAGGATCGCCTCCTGCCGTTGATAGGAGTTGTGCGCCGACTTCTGCTGCACCTGGTCGTAGCGCGGCCCGACCAGCGGCTCGCCCGTGGTGCCGTCGTCGCTGCTCGCGTCGTCGACCTCCGAGCCGCTGCTGCCCTCGTCGCCGCCGCTCGTCGAATCGACGCCGCCGCCCGTCGCCGTCGTACCGACGGTCGTGCTCGTCGTCGCCGTGGTCTCGGCCGCGGTGCTCGAGCCGCCCGTGTCGGCGCCCGTCGTGCCCGACTCCGCCGCGCACGCGCTCGCCAGCACCACGATCGCGACCGCACAGCGCACTGCGTCCGTCCCCACCCTTCCTCTTATACTCGCGCCGCGTGGCCGAGCTGCCGCCAGCGTTGCTTGCGTACGTAATCCGTTGCGTCGGCACGCCGACGCACGTCGAGGCGTGCCACGGCACCAGCTCGTCGGTGTGGCGCATCGCGCTCGCGCACGGCGACGACGTCGTCCTGAAGCAGTGTCGGCCCGGGCGCGCGTTCGAGCAGGAGCGCGCGGCGCTCGGCAGGGTCGCGGTGCTCGGCGACGCGGTGCCCCGGCTCGTCGCCCACGACGCGGGCCTGCGCGCGCTCGTGCTCGGCGTCGTGCCCGGCGAGGATGCGGCCGTCGTCACGGGCGAGCGCGCGGAGATCTGGCGCGCCGCCGGTCGACTGCGCGCGGCGTTCGATCGCATCGACGCCGGCCCGCCCGACCCCTACCCGCTCGCCGATGCGATCGTCGTGCGCTTCGAGCGACTGCTGCCTCGCGCCGCGCGGTGGCTCGCGCCCGAGCCGATCGCCCGCGTGCGCGCCGTGATCGATCCGCGCCCCTTCGCGGCGCGCACGCGTCGGTTCTGTCACCGCGACTTCGGTCCGCACAACTGGCGCGTCGACCGTGGTCGTCCCGGCTGGCTGGGCTGCTTCGACTTCGGCCACGCGCGCGCCGACGATCCATTGGTCGACCTGATCAGATGTTGCGCTCCGCCATGGCACGATCCGCAGCTGCGGGCGGCGTTCGTCGACGGCTGGGGCGTGTCGCTCGACGATGGTGCGCGCGCGTGTGTGGAGCAGCTCGAGTGGCTGCACGCGGTCGGCACGCTCGTGTGGGGACACGAGCACCGCGAGCCGACCTTCGTCGCGCTCGGGGAGGCCGCGCTCGCACGCCTCGCGTGAGGCCGTGCGAAGCCCTAGTCTCGGGGTAGGCGCGACGCATCGGCTCGCGCTCGACCACGACCATGGCCGCCGCGAAGCGTCGCCTCTCGATCCCGCTCGCGTGCGCCGCCTCGCTGTGGCTCGCCGCGTCCTCGCTCGCTCGCGCGAGCACGCACGAGGAACCCGTCGACGCGGCCGCGCCCGATGCGGCCGACTCGAGCGAGCCCGACCCGCCCGAGCCCGTACCCGCCGAGTCACCCCCACCACCGCCGGGCCAGCCCGACGCGCCGACGCCCGAGCCTGCTGCGTCCGCGGCGACCGAGCCCGCCGCCGATGCACCGTCGCCGCTTCTGCCCCCCGGCGAGACGCTGCGCATGGCGGAGCGGCCGCTCGGCAGCGGCACGTTCAAGCCCGGCAAGGGCATCCAGTGGGGCACCGCCGACAAGCGCTTCGTGGTCAACCTCGGGCTCGCGCTGCAGTTCCTCTACACGTTCAACGACGCCCGCCCGCGCGTACCGAACGCGCAGAACACCTCGCAGATCTTCGAGGTCCGTCGCGCGCGCGTGTTCCTCCAGGGCAACGTGTTCTCCGAGCACGTGAAGTACTACCTGCAGCTGCAGCTCTCGCCGCGCGACCTCGGCATCCAGGACGGCAAGGTCACGCAGTCGCCGGTGTTCCTCGGCTTCACCACGTTCGATCGCTTCTCGAACTTCGTGCCGCAGATCGGCGTGCAGTGGATCCCCTACTCGCACCAGCGCGTCGCGCCGATCATGAAGCTGCAGATGATCGACTTCTCGATGGCCAGCGCCGAGTTCGGGCTCGAGCGCGACATCGGCGTCCAGTTCCTCTCGAACGACCTCGGCAAGCTCGACCGGCTCAAGTACCACCTCGGCGTGTTCATGGGCGAGGGCGTGCAGTTCACGAAGCCCACCGACGTCGGCATGATCTACGTCGGCCGGCTCGAGTACCTGCCGTTCGGCGACTTCGACGACTACCCCGAGGTCGACTTCAACCGCCGGATGAAGCCGAAGCTGGCGATCGCGGCCGCTTACGCGTTCGACCACGGTGATCGGCGCAGCAAGCCGAGCACCGCCATCGCGTTCGCCGACGGCGGCACGACGGACTCGCACAACGCCACCGCCGACGTCGTGTTCAAGATGGCCGGGTTCTCGATGCTCGGTGACTTCTGGTTCCGCCACGGCAAGCGCAAGGGCGGCGGCGTCGAGGATCCGATCACGGGCGACGACGTGCCCATCGAGCGCGCGCGCAACGGCATCGGCGGCACTGCGCAGGCCGGCTTCCTCATCCCGCGCCTGCCCATCGAAATCGCAGGCCGGTACTCCGGGGTGCGCCCGATCGGCAAGCAATCGAGCCTGCTCGCGCTGAACGAAGCGGGCCCCGGGCTCGCCTACTACTTCGCCGAGCACTCGGTGAAGCTGCAGCTCGACTACTTCCACGGCTGGGGCGCCCACGACGTCCGCACCGAACGCGTGCGCCTGCAGCTGCAGGTCACGTTCTAGACGGGTCGTCGCCTCGCAATTCGTCGGCCACCACGGCGGATCCAGAGTGCACCGCGACCTCGGCACGCGCCAGCCAGATGCGCTCGCAGCTGCGTCAGCCGCCCTCGAGCGTCGGCGCGGCGCCCTTGCCCTCGGGCGCGGGGGCCTTCGCATCGCCCGCGGGCGCCGGTGCTGCAGGCGCCTTCGCGTCGCCCGCAGGCGCCTTCGCGTCGGCGGCTGGCGCCTTCGCATCGGGCGCGGGCGCGGCCGGCTTCGCGACCGGCGTCGCGGCGGCACCACCTTCGCGCTGCATCTCCGCGACGCGAGCCGCCCGCTTGGTCTCCCACTCGTCGAGCGGATCCTCGGTGTTCCACTGCTCGAGCAGCGTCCACTGCTCGGCGGGCACGCGCAGCTCGTCGCCGTAGACCTGCCGCATGTAGAGATACACGCGCGCGATGTCGCCGCGCACCTTGTCGGGCGGCTCGACGAGCGCGGCCTGGCCGTCGACCTCGATGTCGCACGCGCCGTACATCCGCGGCTCGCCCTTCAGCGTGCCGAACGGGAAGTCCGAGCGATCCTTGTCGACCTCGGCGATCTCCGGCACGAGGTTGATCAGATCGGTCTCCATGCGCGAGAACACGGGGTCGCGCTGACGACAGCACTCGATGCCGCCGAAGCTCGTGCCGTCGTCGCGCTTGCACGCCTCGGTGGTCCAGCACGCGCGATGCGCCCCGAACGCGCGCGCGGGCACGACGTGCGCCCACGTGATCTCGTGCGCGAGGCTCTCGTCGGCGCGGGTCTTGTAGCCGCACGACTGTCGGATCGTGCGCATGTCGGTCGTGTAGCTGCAGCCGCACCAGAACGTGACGCGATGGTCCGCGTAGACCTCGGCGGCCCGCGCTGCGGCATCGGCGAGCGTCGGCGGCGTCGCGGGCAAGGCCTTGCCCGGGGTCGGATCGGGCTCGGTCGGCACCTTCGCGTCGGGCTTCGGATCGGCCGCCTTCGCCGGCTTCTTCGCCTTCTCTTCCTTGGCGACCGTGTCCTCGCTCGCGGTCGTGCCACCGCCGCACGCGCTCGCGCACGCGAGCAACACGGCCATGCACACCGGCACCACTACGAACCGTCCAGGCTGCGACACTCGCGGCAAGCCTACTTCCTCCCACCGCTGGCCGCAAAAGGCGAGGGATCTACGGCTGCCCCGGCGCCAGCACCACCGCGGAGAACGCCACGGCCACCGTCTTGCCCGGGTTCTTGTAGCCGTGGCTCTGATCGCCGCGGAACACCACCACGTCGCCGGGCGCGAGCCGGTACTTCGAGCCGGCGACCGCCAGCTCGAGCGAGCCGATCTCGCAGGTGAGGTACTCGCGGGTGCCGGGCGTGTGCGGTACGCCGGCGAAGCCCGCTCCCGCGGGGAGCTCGATGCGCTCGATGTCGAGGCCGGGCAACGGATCGGGCAAGAGCTTGCGGATCGCGACCACACCCTTGCGCCGCTCGGTCAGCTCCGCCGCCCGCCAGTGTCGCGCGGTCGCGCGCGGCGGCGCGACCAGCTCGTCGAGCGTGACCTGCAGCGCGCCGGCGAGCCGCACGAGCACCGACAGCGTCGGGTTGCTCGCGCCCGACTCGAGGTTCGCCCAGGTCGCGCGCGGCAGTCCGGCGAGCTTCGATACCTGGGCCTGGGTCAGCCCGCGGGCCTCGCGGAGCATGCGGACGTTGGTCGCGAGCATCCCCGCGGGATCGGACGGCATTGCCCCCGAGGGTAGCGCCATGCCGAGGGGTGCGAAGCCGATGCATGCACGATGGGTTGGAACCTCGCGGCGGTTCGTGAAACCATGCTTCGGGTCTCCCGGGGGGGAGCAGGCGATGCGGACGACGGCGAAGCGGTCGATCGGGATCGCGGGGGCGCTCGCCTCCGCGTGCGTGCTCGTGGGCGTGCCCGCGTGCGGCGGAGCGGATTGCGATCGCGGACGCTGCGACTCGGCGGGCGGGGTCTCGATCGGCTCGAGCCTCACCTCGGGTGTGTCGGGTCCAGGCGCCAGCGGCGGCGAGGAGTCGCACGGCACCGGAGCCGAAGGCACCGCCGGCGACGGCAGCGACGACGCGGCGCCGAAGTTCGATCTCGGCAATGCGCCGGGCAGCGACGCGGGTGGACCCGCGCCCCCCATCATCCCCGCGACGTGCGACGAGGCGCAGGCCGGCGTGAGCACCGTGGGCTGCGTGTTCTATGCGGTCGACATGGACTCGCACGACTCGGTCGAGACCAGCCAGTTCGCGGTCGCGGTGGGCAACGTGCAGCTCGCCGCCGATGCGACGGTCAGCGTCGAGGTGCGCCAGGGCGGCGTGTGGACGGCGGTCGCGGGCCCGCAGGTCGTGCCCGCGCTGTCGCTGTTCAGCTTCCCGCTGCCCGATCGCCACGCCGACGACACGATGCTGTTCGCATCGGGTGCCTACCGCGTCGTCTCCGACGTGCCGATCATCGCGTACCAGTTCAATCCGGTCGACGGCTCGTCGTCGTTCTTGTCGGACGCGTCGATGCTGTTCCCGGTGCCGTCGCTCGACACGCTGAACCACGTCACCGCGTGGACGTCGATGATGGACAACACCGGTGGCTTCCAGCACAGCTACGCGACGATCGTCGCGACCAGCGACGGCACGATGGTGACGGTGACACCGGCGGCGGCGACGGCTGCGGGCGCGGGCGTGCCTGCGGGTGCACCCGGTGCGCCGTTCGTCGTGGCGATGCAGGACGGCGACGTGCTCGACATCGCGGCCGCGAGCCTCGGCACCTCGATGACGGGCACGCGCATCGAGAGCAACGACGGGCATCCCGTCGCGGTGTTCGCCGGGCAGGAGTGCGCGCTGATCCCCGCGGCGGTGTGCTGCTGCGATCACCTCGAGGAGCAGCTCGCGGGCCTGCGGCAGTGGGGCACCGAGTTCGTCGCGGCGCGCATGCCGGTGCGGAACCCCGGCGCGCCCGAGGCCACGCTCTGGCAGATTTACGCGTCGGAGAACGGCACCAACATCACGATTGAGGCCTCGCCCGCGCTGACCGGCATCCCGGCGGCGCAGTTCGTCTTGAACGCCGGTGAGGTGCGCGAGCTGTACGTCACGGGCCCGGTCGGCGATCCCGGCGACTTCCACGTGAGCGCCGACAAGCCGATCAACGTGCTCGGCTACATGGTCGGCTCGGAGAACATGCCCGCGCCGTACTCGATGACGGGCGATCCCGCCGCGGTGCAGCTCTCGGCCGTCGAGCAGTTCCTGCCGCGCTACGTGGTGCTGGTGCCGACCACGTGGATCAACGACGTGGCGGTCATCACCCGGGCCGCGGGCGCGATGCTCACGATCGACGGCGTGGCGGTCGACGAGACCTTGTTCGCGCCGATCGGCACGAGCGGCTTCGAGGTCGGTCGCGTGCCGATCCCCGACGGCGTGCACGTGCTCGACGGCGGCGACACGCCCTTCGGCGTCGTGATCGTCGGCTACGACGACTGGGACAGCTACGCGTACCTGGGCGGCACGGGCACCGGGAAGATCAACCCGAACCCCGCGGGCTGAGCCGGAATCGCGGGTACCGCCCTCAGCTCGCCGGCGAGCCCTCGACGAACAGCTCGAACTTCTCGGGCTTCGCCTCGAAGTCCTGCACGCGCACGTCGAAGCGCGCGTTGGCGCCGGGCGCGAGGACCTCGGCGTCCGCGTACGTGTAGTCGAAGCCGAGCAGCTTGCCGTCGGCGTCCTTGCCGTGCACGGTGACCTTCACGAAGCGAGCGGGCACGGTGCCGTCGTTGTGCACCTTGCCCTGCGCCCGATAGCCGCTGAACTGGTCGCGCACGATGTCGCCGTGCTCGAGCCGCAGGCCCTCGACCTTGGGCGGGATGTACGAGGCCTTGCGCGCGACCACCTCGTACTCGACCTTCGCGTGCGCCGGCGGATCCATCACCAGCACCATCGCGGCCACGCGCGCGCCGGGGGCCACGAGATCCTCGGCATAGCCGAAGTCGGTGCGCAGCTCCTTGCCCGCGGCGTCGAGCAGCACCGCGTTGATCTTCGGCTTGTCGATCGTGTAGGGCGCGTCGTGGGTGACCCAGCCGTAGACGTAGAAGTTCGTGCCGCCACCCGAGCGGCGGTGCTCGGGCTCGAACTTCGCGTGCACCGGAGCATCGGGCGGAGGCGGCGGGGCGACCGAGGCGGTCGAGCCGACGGGTGCGCCCGCGCTCGCGCCGGACGCGGGCTGGGCCGGCGACTCGCCGGTGGCGGCGACGGGTAGCGTCTTCGGATCGACGTTCGTCGGCGACGGTGCGCGGACGCTGCCGAACGCGAAGACCATCCCGATGCCCATCGCGACCAGCACGATCGCGATCGCCAGCACGAAGGTGACCGGGGCGACGCGCGGGCCGGCTTCGACCGATCCGCGCGCATCGAGCTGCGTCGGCGCCCCCGCAGTGATCCGGTAGCGGACCCCGCAGTAGACGCAGGCGTGGATGCCCTGCGCGTCGGGACGCGAGGAGTCGGCAGCACCACAGCTCGGACACTTCAGCGCTTCGATGGGCATGCGACGCGGGGGGCCAGGCTACCACGCGTGCGCGTGCGCTCGGCTCGCTGTCGCAGGCGCGCGCAGTCCGTCGCGGAACCTGCTCGCAGACGTGGCGTGCAACCGACGCCCACCCTCGCGCAGTCGCTCGAGGGCCAGTCCCCCCCTCGCGGGCACTCGCCCGCACCCACCCTCGAACGCGCACGCGCCCCGGCCCGGCAGCCGGTCGGCCTCGCACACCCATCGACAGGTGCTCCCATGCCCATGTCCTTCCTCGCGCTCTGCATTCCCCTCGCGCTCGCGCCGACTGCACCCGAGCCTGTCGCGACCTCGGGCGGCGTGAAGTACCAGCGGCCGTCGAGCAAGATCACCACGAAGAACACGCTCGAGACGCGGGTGAAGGAGGCGCAGAAGCGGGCCGACGCCGAGCGCAAACAGCGGGTGCAGATGATCGACCCCGAGCGCTACGCGAAGGAGCGTGCGGCCACGCGGGAGGACGTCGCGGACGCGCAGATCGAGAAGCTGCGCGCGCTCATCCGCGTGACCGAGGCCGGCTCGGACGAGCTGCCCGAGCTGCTCTTCCGCCTCGCGGATCTGCAGCTCGAGAAGAAGACCTTCTTCCAGCGCCAGGCCGACGCGCTCTACGAGCCGATCGACGCCCACGAGCAGGCCGGACGCAAGGAGAAGGCCGCGCAGGATCGCCAGAAGCAGAAGCGCTTCGAGAAGGCGGCGAGCACGGCTTCGGCGAAGGCGGTGGAGGTCTACAAGACCCTGGTCGGCAAGCCCGCGTTCGCGAAGTACAAGCGCATCGACGAGGCCATCTACTTCCTCGCGTTCGAGCTCGGCGAGCTGGGCCGCGACGCCGAGATGCAGGACGCGTATCTGCGCCTGCTCCGGGATCACCCGACCAGCAAGTACATCCCGAACGCGCTGCTGTCGTTCGCGGACTTCTACTACGGCAAGAACCGCATCGACGAGGCGCTGAAGCTCTACCAGAAGATCGTGGACGGCTACCAGGACAGCCCGGTCTACGCCTACGCGCTCTACAAGATGGGCTGGTGCTACCTCAACCCCGTCGGCACCGCCGATCCGGAGTACGCGAAGAGCCTCGACAAGTTCGTCGCGACGATCGAGGCGACGCTCGAGGGCCGCGCGGGCAACGAGGAGAACGCGAAGCAGCTGCGTCGCGACGCGCGTCGTGATCTCGTGCGCGCCTTCGTGCACTCCGGCCGTCCGTCGCGCGCGCTCGAGTTCTTCCAGAAGGTGGGCGACGGCCCCAAGCCCGCCGAGGACATGTCGCGCAAGATGATGGAGCTGCTCGCGGCCGCGTACTTCGGCGAGGGCCAGTACGTCGAGTCGAGCGCGATCTACAAGACCTTGCAGGAGACGTTCGCGAGCGATCCGGCCACGTGCGACTGGCAGAGCAAGATCGTCGTGAACGCGCTCGCCACCGACGACAAGACCATCCAGTGGCAGGAGGCCGAGCGGCTCGGCGGCTACTGGACGACCTTCGCCACCGCGGAGGTGAAGGAGCCGGTGAAGAAGGCCTGTCGTGCGGCCGCGCGCGATACGTTCGCGCAGATGGCCACCACGTGGCACGACGAGGCCGACAAGACCCGGAAGATCGCGACCTACGACCTCGCGGAGCAGGCCTACCGCGCGTTCGCGGCGGCGTTCCCCAAGGACAAGGAGGCCTACGAGCTCGGCTTCTACCACGCGGAGCTGCTGTGGCAGCAGGCCGAGCATGCGAGTGCCCGCCGCGACAAGGCGGGCAAGACGCTCGCCGCCGAGAAGTTCCGCGCGGCGCGGGCCGAGTTCCAGCGCACGCTCGCACGCGACCCGAAGGGCAAGCACACCAAGGACGCCGCGTATGCGCAGATGCTCGCGATGAAGAACGCGCTCGACTACGACGAGACCGCGGGCAAGGGCACGGGTTGCCGGGTGAACACCGAGGGCGTGTGCGTGTACACCACGCGCACCGGCCGGCGCCGCGAGGCCGACGAGAACACCCGCGTCGACGTCGCGGCGCTGTACCCCGCGAGCGAGTACACCGCGCCCGAGCGCGAGATGATCGACGCCTACGACGTGTACCAGAAGTACGTGAAGGCGACCGACGATCCCGAGCTGCCGAAGATCGTCTACCACCGGCTCAAGCTGATGATGGAGCACAACCGCTTCGACGAGGCGAAGCCGCTCGCGACGAGGCTGGTGACGAAGTTCGACGGCACGATGTACTCGGCCTGGGCGGCCGAGATGCTGATCGACATGCTCACGCTCGCGTGGGTCGACGCGGCCAACGACGAGGCCAAGGTGATCGCGGCCGGCGACGAGCTGGAGACGTGGGGCCGCAAGCTGCAGAAGCTGAAGCTGTGGAAGCGCGACGAGGCCGACCGCATCCGCGAGCACATGCCCACCCTGCTCGCCGGCATCGGCTGGCGCAGCGCGCTCGCACAGCAGGAGAAGGGCAAGGCCGGTGATCCACAGGGCTACAAGAACTGCGCGAACGAGTTCGTCGACATCTGGAACGAGTTCGAGACCCACCCGCAGGGCGACATCCTGCTGTTCAACGCCGCGCGCTGCTTCGAGGCCGCGTTCCTCGTGGGGCGTGCGATCGAGATGCGCAAGACGCTGCTCGCCACGTACCCGCAGAGCACGAAGCACCAGCAGACGCTCAAGGAGCTCGGCGAGGGCTACCAGGGCATCGCGTTCTACGACGAGGCCGCGACCCACTTCGAGACCTACGCGAAGAAGTACCCGAAGGAGAAGTTCGCCGCGCAGGCGCTCAACAACGCGTACCTGTTCCGCATCGGGCTCGGTCAGGGCGAGCAGGCCACCGCGGATCTCGAGCGCTACGAGGACATCTATCGCAAGCAGGACGTCGGCACGGCCGCGAAGATCTTCTGGTCGAAGCACGATCTGCTCGCGAGCGACGAGGAGCGGCTGGCGCACGCGCGCGAGTACCTCGCGACCTACGGGAGCAAGGGTGGCGTCGATCGTCAGGCGGTCGCCGAGGCGACGGTGGGACAGATCCTGTGGCGGCAGTCGTGCAGCAAGCCGCTGGTCTACGACAGCTGCGTCACCGTGAAGCGCTCGCGCGCGAACGCGGGTGAGCAGGAGCGCGCCCACGCGGAGGATCTGCGCGACAAGATCGCGCGCGGCAAGCAGGGCGGCAAGCGCGGCGACAAGCGCAAGTACTGCGGCACCGACACGCAGGCGCTCATCACCGTGCACGCGCGCGACGGCAAGCGCGCGACGGAGGCGATGCAGCACTTCGAGACGGTCGTGAAGCTGGCCGCGAAGAAGCCGAGCATCCCGGCCGACGACGCGCAGCGTGTCGATGCCTGGCGCGACGCGGTGGGCATGGCGATCGTCTACCGCGCGGATCAGAAGTACGAGCGCTACCTCGCGCTCGAGATCCCCGACGGGCTGTTCTTCGGCGCCGCGGAGCTCGAGTGGCAGAAGGACATGGGTGGCAAGTACGCGCGGGCCTACGAGCAGGCGCTGGCACGCGAGCAGGACAGCAAGGCGCGCGTGGCGAAGTGGTTCGCCGAGAAGGACGCGCTGGCGACGGAGCTGGTCGAGCAGTACGGCAGCGTGAAGGCCAGCGGCAGCCCGTACTGGATGCTCGCGGGCGCGGCCCGGGCGGCGCTGGTGAGCCGCAACTTCGCGGATCAGCTCTACCGCGCGCCGGTGCCGGAGAACCTGAAGACCGAGGAGCAGGCCGACGCCTACTGCGACGAGCTCGCGACGCGTTACGGCGATCCGCTGACCGAGCGCGCCAAGGGAGCGCTCGAGTACTGCCTGGCGCGCTCGACCGAGTTCCAGTTCTTCAACGCATTCTCGAGGATGTGCGAGGAAGAGCTGCAGCAAGGCGACGCGGAGAAGTACCCGGCGACGAACGAGCTGTTCGGAAAGTCGACCTACACGGGGATCCGGATGGATGCGGTGGGCGTGCAGGACGTGACGGCCAGCAAGCGTGAGGACGCGCCGAAGAAGAGAGACTGATCGCGCGTCACATCGGGCCCCGCCACCGTCTCGGCCGGGTCGATGACACCCCGTATCGATGCTCGCTGGCCGGCACTCGTCCTGCTCTGTATGGCGGCGCCCGGCTGCGCGGCCGATGAGCTCGCGCAGATGGGCGACGACGAGACGCTCGATGCGAGCGGCACCGGCGACGACGAGGCCCACGTGCGACCCGGCGACCTCGAGCTCCAACCGCCGACGACCGAAGCCCGTGACCTTCATCGCAAGCGCATCGCAGTGGGCTTCAGGAATACGTGCGCAGTGGCCTCGGGCGGCACGGTGCGATGTTGGGGCGACAATTCCCACGGCGCGCTCGGGGATGGAACGACGACGCACAGCTCGTCACCGGTGACGGTCTCCGGGTTGACTGACGTCGTGTCGCTCGCTGCAGGCCACGCAAACATGCTCGCGCTGCGCTCGAACGGAACGGTCTATCGATGGGGACGGCGCTGGGGCTCTGGCGCCTCCTACCCTTCCGACGACCTGGTCCCGCAGCTCGTCCCTGGCCTGTCCGACATCGTCGCCATCGGATCGACGTACAACGTCTCGTGCGCGGTTCGAGTGGATGGCCGCGTCTTCTGCTGGGGCTGGGGCTATCTGGGCGACGGCGAGGTTGGGAAAGAGACGGCAACACCGGTACAGGTCGCCGGGATCACCACCGCAGTCGCCACGACCGGAGCCTGCGTGCTACTCGCCAGCGGCAGCGTAAAGTGCTGGGGGCACAATTCGTACGGGAATGTCGGCGACGGCTCGCAGGCCCCGGCGTATTCACCCGTCACCGTGCAAGGCATCGGCAACGCCACGGCCATCGCATCGAGCGGCTTCACGAACTTCGCGGTGCTCGCGGACGGGACGGCGCGGAGCTGGGGCCTCGATGACGACTGGGGTGTACTCGGGGCCGACTTCGACGGTGATTTCAGCGCGACGCCAGTTCCGATCGCAGGGCTCACGGATGCTCGCGACATCTCCGCCACGTCCTACCCCACCCCGGGGCCCGCGTACGGTTATGCATGCGCAGCGCTCGACGACGGCACGGCGCGTTGCTGGGGACGGAACACCCTCGGGAACCTGGGTTCCGGCGACGACGACGACGACCCACACCCCGTGCCGGAACCAGTCGTTGGACTCGACGGCGTCGTGGAGCTCGTGTCGGGCTTCTTCTCGACCTGCGTGGCGCGCGGCGATGGTTCGATGAGCTGTTGGGGTAGCAACTTCTTCGGAGAGCTCGGCGACGGCACCACGACCGACAGCTACACGCCAGTCGATGTCGTCGGGCTCTCGGGCGTCCACGACGGCCCGAGCATCGCGACCGGCAAGCATCACAGCTGCGGCGTGCGCAGCGACGGGACGGTGAAGTGCTGGGGCGACAACGCCGAGGGACAGATCGGCGACGGAACACTCGTCGATCGCACGAGCGCCACGCTCGTCGGAGGCCTCACGGGGGCGATCGCCGTCGAGGCCGGCGGCTACCACAGCTGTGCCGTCCTCGACGACGGCACCGCGCGCTGCTGGGGACGCAACGCATCGGGGGAGCTCGGTGACGACGGTGCGTCGGGGATCCGCAGCACCGCGCCCGTCGTCGTGCAGGGGCTCGACGATGCGACGCAGCTCGCAGCCGCCGAGGAGAGCACGTGCGCGATCCGATCCGACGGCACCGCGGCGTGTTGGGGCAACAACGCCTTCGGGCAGCTCGGCGACGGCACCTACACCAGCAGCGACGTGCCCGTCGTGGTCTCTGGTCTCACCAACGCGATCGCCATCGATGCCGCGCAGTATCAAGTGTGCGCGCTCGGCTCGGGCGGTGGCGTGAAGTGCTGGGGCAGCAACGCCAACGGGCAGCTCGGCAACGGCAGCTCGGGCGCGGGTGCGAAGAGCAACGTGCCGGTCACCGTGCGTACGTCCTCGCTGCTCAATCCGCCGCTCGCCAACGCCGTGGGAATCGCGGTCGGCAGCTACCACGGCTGTGCTGCGATCACGGGTGGCTCGGTCAAGTGCTGGGGGCTCGGGAGCTCGGGCCAGCTCGGCCAAGGCGCCTCGAACAACAGCAGCTACGCGGTCACGACGAGCAGCATCGCGAACGCGATCGACGTCTCGGCCGGCGCCTTCTCGAGCTGCGCGCTACGCTCGACCGGCGGCGCGAGATGCTGGGGCAGCAACAACTACGGTCAGCTCGGCAACGGCGACGACACCTCTACCAACACACCGGTGACCGTGGGCATGAATCCGATCTGGCTGAGCAATGCGACCGCGATCGACTCCGGCTACAGCCACACCTGCGTCGGCAAGGGCGACGGCACGATCTGGTGCTGGGGTCGCAACAACAACGGCCAGCTGGGCGACACCACCACCTTCGACCACGACTTGCCGGCGATCGTCGCCGCATTCCCGTGAGGCCGCTCGCCATGGCAATGCGCCGTGGTCGGCACGACGGGGCGGATCTGCCGGTCGCGTTCGCCTCGTTCCCGTGAAGCCGATCCGAGCGACAGCGGGCGTCGATCGTTGCGTGCCCGCGATCGCTCAGCGCACGGTGAGTGTCAGCCGTGGCGTCGTCTCTTCGCCTGCCGAGGAGTCGAGCCAGCCGACCTCCTCGCCCATGCCGTCGACGACGTCCTCGGCGATCCAGAGCTGGACGTGCGCGCCGGCCTCGAGACCGCCGTGCGCGTCGACCAGCTGCTGCACGAGCGGCGCGAGCTCGGTCGCCGCATTCGGGCCGGGGATCTGCCAGGTGAGCCCGCTGTCGTCCGCATCGCCCCAGTGCACGCTCTCGTCGCGCAGCACCGTGCCCATCGGGCTGGGATAGTCGAGGGCGCCGCTCACCTGGTTCGCGTCGGCGCTGTCCTGCACGAAGACGCGCAGCGCGTGCTGGCGATCCCAGTAGTAGGTCGCGTGGCCGAACAGCTCGAGCGTCGCATTCTCGATCACCGTGCCGGCCGGAAGCGCGTCGGGCAGCTCGAAGCGCAGGTACGCGAAGTAGCGCTCGCCCTCCGGGAACTCGCCGGTGAAGCCGAGCCCGGGCGCCTCGCCCGAGGGCAGCCACTGCGGGATATCCATGAAGTCGCCGACGTGGATCGCACCGTCGTCGAGATTGTCGACGATCTCGATCGGACCGATCACCGTCGCCGGCTCGCCGCTGCTGCTGGACTCGCCGTCGTCCACCGAGCTCGTGGCGCTCGTCGGCGGACCGCTGCTGCTGCTCGAGTCGGCGTCGCCGCTGCTGCTGCTTCCGACGGTGCTCTCGAGCGTCGCGATCGTCAGCGACACGGGCCCGCTGGTCGACGTCGCGTTCGTGTCGTCCGGCGAGGTCGTGCTCGTCGGGTCGACCGTCGGCTCGACGCACGCGCCGGCGATGCCGTCGGGCGCGTGCTCGCCGTAGCGCTGCATCGAGGGGCAAGCGTCGTCCGCGAAGCTGCAGTATCCGTTCGCCTCGCAGACCCCGGTGCCGCACTCGCTCGAGTCCATGCACGCGAAGATGCCCGCACCGCCGCAGCTCGCTGCGGTGAACCCCAGACACGCGAGCGCGAGTACGCGCATCACCACATGGTAACCCGAGCTTCGCCTCGTGCGACAGCCAAGGCATGGGCGAGCCTCGATCGCCCCCCGTTGCATCGCTGCCGGTCCCCCGTTGCAGCGATGTGTGTGGTCGGGTCGGAAGCCCGCGGATGGCCCGCGCCGCCTCAGCCCTTCGCCAGCGCTTCGATCGCGCGCCGCGTGTGCACCCGCAGCATCTCGCGGCGGTACGGGGCCTCGTAGGGCACGTTCTCGAGCGGCTTGCACTGCGCGTGCACGCGGTCGGCCACGCCCTGCGCGAGCGCGGGGTCGGCCAGGGACTTGCCGACGAGCTCCTCGAGCCGCGTCACCTCGCGCGGCCTCGCGCCGAGCACCCCGACCACCACGCGCATGCCCACCACCGGCGCCTGCACGGCGTCGGCCTCGAGGTCGAAGCGCAGCGCGACCGACACGAGCGGGAAGTCGATGCTCTTGCGCACCGACCACTTGCTGTAGCTGCTGCGCCGCGGGGTCTTGGGCAGCGGCACGCGCAGCTCGAGCGTCAGCTCGCCGTCCTGGCGCGTCGTGTGCCGCGTGCCGTCGGCGACGTAGTAGTCGCCGAGCGCGAGCTCGCGGCGGCCGCTCGGACCCTGCAGCACGATCGTCGCGTCCTGCCCGATCAGGACCGGCACGCAGTCCGACGACATCGCCGCCACGCAGTTGCGACCGCCCGGCACCACGTGGCAGACGTCGCCCTCGCTCTTGAGGCAGCCCCCGATCGCGCTGCGCCAGAACTCGGTCTGGTTCACGTAGCGGCACCGCGTGTCGAGGTTCACGTTGCCGCCGAGCGTGCCCATGTTGCGGATGAGCGGGCTCGCGACGTGGCCGGCCGCATGCGCGAGGCTCGGGAACAGCTCGCGCACGAGCGGGTGCTCGGCGATGCCCGTGAGCGTGACGCCGGCGCCGAGGCGCAGCACGCCGCCCGCGTCGTCCTTCACCACGTCGCGCAGCGCGGTGATCCGCGCGAGGCTCACGAGCAGCGGCGGACGATCGAGGCGGTGCTTCAGGTTGGGCAGGATGTCGGTGCCGCCCGCGACGACGCGCGCGCCGGGCGAGGCCAGGAGCGCGACCGCCTCGTCGATGCTCTCGGGCACCGCGACCGCCATCTCGGGCAGGCGCAGCATCAGCGGCCTCCCTTGTGCGGCGCGAGCTCGCCGCGCTGCTCGGCCGCGGCGCGGGCCCGCATCGCCTTCAGCACCTTCGGGGGCGTGAACGGCAGCTCGTCGATGCGCACGCCGACCGCGTCGTAGATCGCGTTCGCGATCGCCGGGATCGACGGGTGCAGCGGCCCCTCGCCGGCCTCCTTCGCGCCGTACGGCCCGCGATCGTCGGGCGCCTCGACGATGAGCGACACCAGCTCGGGCGTGTCGAGGAACGTGGGGATCCGGTAGTCGAGCAGGCTCGGTCCGGTGTGCACGCCCGCGTGCCCGGGATCGACGATGTGCTGCTCCATGATCGCCTCGGCGAAGCCCATGTACGCCGAGCCCTCCATCTGGCCCTCGACGACCTTGCGGGACAGCGCGCGACCACAGTCGTGCGCGACCCAGATCGTGGCGACCTCGACCACGCCGGTGTCGGGATCGACCTGCACCTCGGCCACGTGCGCCGTGAAGCTGTAGGCCGGCGACGCGCCGATCGTGCCGCCGCGGTAGGCCCCATGGCGGTCCTTCGGGGTGTTGTACGAGCCGACCTCGCCGAGCAGGCCGTGGTCTTCCTCGGCCCACTGGAACGCCTGCGCGGAGCTGACGTGCTTGTCGGGGTCCTCGCGATCGATCGCCATGCGCTGCGCGAGCACGACGCGGTGCGCCGGCACGTCCCAGCGCTTCGCCACCGCGCCCACCACCTTCTTGCGCAGCTTCTTCGCGCCGTCGAGGCACGCGTTGCCCACCATCAAGGTGATGCGCGAGCTGTATGCGCCGAGATCGACGGGGGTCAGATCGCTGTCGGCCGACAGCACGCGGATGTCCTCGAGCGGCAGCCCCAGCTCCTCGGACACGATGACCGCGAGCATCGTGTTGCTGCCCTGCCCGATGTCGTTCGCGCCGGAGAAGATGCGCGCGCGACCGCTGCGATCGAGGCAGATCTGCACGGCCGCCTGCGGCATCGCGTTGGGATAGATGGGATAGTTCGTGCCGCAGATGTACGTGCTGCCGGCGATGCCCAGCCCGCGCCCGAACGGCAGGCCCGCGCGCTTCTTCGCCCAGTCGCTCGCGACCTCGACGCGGCGCAGGCACTCGAGGAAGCCGTTGCTGCCGATGTGGAACTCGTTCTTCGTCTGCGCGTTCGCGCCGAGGTCGTTGCGGCGGCGCAGCTCGATCGGATCGATGCCGAGCAAGGTCGCCGCCTTGTCGAGCTGCACCTCGGTGGCGAAGCGCGGCTGCACGCTGCCGTGGCCGCGCTTGGGCCCGCACGCCGGCTTGTTCGTGTACGCGCGCTTGGAGTGGAAGCGGTACGCGCCCATCGAGTACGGCGAGACCGCGAGCTGACCCGAGTAGTAGGTGGTGACGAGCCCGAAGCTCGAGTACGCCCCGCCGTCGATCGTGGTGCGGGCATCCATGGCGAGGATGCGTCCCTCGCGATCGAAGCCGGTCTTGTAGCGCATGCGCATCGGGTGGCGACCGCGGTGCGCGTAGAACACCTCTTCGCGGGTGTAGAGCAGCTTGACCGGGCGCTTGGTCATCATCGCGAGCTTCGCGACGACGAACTCGAGATCGAACGGCTCGCTCTTGCCCCCGAATGCGCCGCCGAGCGGCGGCTGGATCACGCGGATGCGGTGCGCCGGCAGCTCGAGCACCTTCGCGAGCTCGCGGTGCAGGTAGTGCGACACCTGCGTGGCCGACCAGACGGTGAGCAAGCCGTTCGGCTCGACGTGGGCGACGGCGCAGTGCGGCTCGATGGCGGCGTGCGTGGTGCCCTCGAAGAAGTACTCGCCCTCGATGACGACCGGTGCGTTCGCAATGCCGGCATCGACCTCGCCGAACTCGAGCACGACCTCCTTCGAGAGGTTCACGTGCTTGCTGTAGGGGTTGATCTGCTGCTCGGGCGGGGCCGCGAGCGCCTGCTCGGGATCGAAGAACGCGGGCAGCGGCTCCCACTGGATGTCGAACGCGGCGGCGGCCTCGATCGCGGTGTCCTCGTCGATCGCCGCGACCGCAGCGACGCCGTCGCCGACGAACAGCGCCTTGTCGACCGCGAGCGCGTTCTCGTCGGGCGTCCAGGGGATGATGCCGTACGGGATCGGGAAGTCCTTGCCGGTGACGACCCCGAACACGCCAGGCATCGCCAGCGCGCGGCTGGGATCGATCGAGACGATGCGCGCGTGCGCGTGGGGGCTGCGCACGATCTTCGCGTGCAGCATGCCGGGCAGCTTGAGATCGTCGGTGTAGCGCGTGATGCCGCGCATGCGCTCCATCGCATCGACCTTGCGATGGCTCTTGCCGACCTGCCACGCCTCGGGCGCAGGGACGGCGACGCTGCGGGGGGCGCCTTCGGTGATCGGTTTGCGTGCGTCGTCGGGCATCGCATCACTCCGCGGCAGCGCTGCCGTGCATCGTGCGGCTCGCGTCTTCGATCGCGTCGAGGATCTTCGTGTAGCCCGTGCACCGGCAGAGGTTGCCCGCGAGCGCCTCGCGGATCTCGTCGCGCGTGACGACCCGCTTGCTGCGACGCACGAGCGCCTCGGCGCTCATCAGGATGCCCGGCGTACAGAACCCGCACTGCGCCGCGTCGTGGCGATCGAACGCGTCCTGCAGCGGGTGGCAGCCCTCGTGGGCGAGCCCGAGCCCCTCGACGGTGGTGACCTCGCGGCCCGCGACCGCCACCGCGAGGGTGAGGCACGCGAGCGTGGGCACGCCGTCGATCTGCACCGTGCACGCGCCGCAATCACCCTTGTCGCAGCCCTGCTTGCTGCCGATGAGATCGAGCTGGTAGCGCAGCACCTCGAGCAGGGTGCGATGGGCGTCGACAGCAACGCGGATCGCCTCGCCGTTGACGCGCAGCTCGACGAGCCCGGAGGACATGGCAGCTACTTTGTGATAGCGATGAGGGCGTGGGCAAGAGCGAAGAGACCGACGTCGGCAAACGCACGCCCGAAGACGCGCTGTCGGTGGCGGCGCCGGCGGATCCGCAGGCCGGATCAGCGCCAGGGCGCGCGCGGGTGAGCTGGGACGAGTACTTCATGAACATCGCGCGCTCGGTCGCGACGCGCTCCACCTGCCCGCGCAAGTTCGTGGGCTCGGTGATCGTCCGCGACCGGACGATCCTGTCGACGGGCTACAACGGCTCGATCCGCGGCACGCCGCACTGCGACGAGGTCGGCCACATGATGGAGGACGGCCACTGCGTCCGCACGATCCACGCGGAGATCAACGCGATCATCCAGGCCGCGAAGAACGGCACCGCGATCGCGGGTGCGGCGATCTACGTGACCGCGTCGCCGTGCTGGAACTGCTTCAAGGCGATCGCCAACGCGGGCATCGTGCGCGTCGTGTTCGGCGAGTTCTACCGCGACGAGCGCATCTTCGAGGTCGCCAACCGGCTCGAGATCGAGCTCGTCGATCTCGCCGGCGGGGGCTGATGGGCGCGGCGGCGCTCGGCGCAGGGCTGCGCGCGGCCGCGCTCGCGGCCCGGCTGCTCGCGGCGTGGCCGCTCGTGGCGGGCGGCTGCGCGACGTGGCGCGGACCGTTCGAGCCCGGGCTCGACGCGCCGGCGCCCGCGGGCGTGTCGCTCGTGCTGCTCGGCGAGGCCGGTCTCGTGGGGCGCTCCGGCGAGCCGACCGCCGATGCGGTGCGCCAAGTGCTCGGCCGCGCCGACGCGACGGTGATCCTGCTCGGCGATCACGTCCCGCACGTGCTCGACGGCATGGGCCGACCGAAGGCGAAGCCCGGCGCGACGCCGGTCGCCGCCGCGCTGCCCCGCGATCCCGATCGCCGCATCGCCGTCGGCGGCGCGAGCGAGCCGAAGCCGAGCGGCTCGAGCGTCGTGCGCATCGGCAAGGACGGCCGCGCGCACGTCGTGTCCCGCTGCGAGGCGCGCAGCTGCGAGCTCGTCGCGGGCGACGACGGCGAGCGCGCCCTGCTCGAGCTCGTGGTGCTCGACCTCGAGACCTGGCGCCGCGCGCCGGTGGGCAACGACGACGCGCTCAGCGAGATCGAAGCGCTGCTCGAGCTGCTCGCACGCACGACCACCGAGGTGCCGCGCGTGCTGGTCACGTACATGCCGGTCGAAGGCGGGTTCGAGCACGGGCTCGGCGCGCTGACCGAGCGCAGCGCGTCGTTCCACGATCTGCCGCAGCGCGTGCAGCAGGCGATCCAGCAGGGCATGTTCGTCGGCGTCATCGCGGGGGCCGAGCATGCCGTGCACGCGACCACCGACGTCGGGCGCACGATCATGCGCACCGACAAGGTCTGGCCGGTCGCGCCGGTGTGGCAGGTCGTCAGCGGGCACGCGGCGGGTCCGCGCGCCGGCCACGGCGTCGGCTGGCGCCGCACGAAGCTGGCCCAGGGCACGGCCTTCCGCCCGGAGCTCGCGACCGATCACCACGGCTTCGCAGTGCTCGAGGTCGGCGAGTCCGCCCGCGCGACGCTCGACGTCTACGCCCGCAAGCACCGTCGCTGGTGGCGCGCGCGCAAGCAGCTCACGCTGGCACCGCAGCGCTTCCACGGCCCCCGCGACGCGCCGTCGATGGTGCCGTGCATGCGCTGCGACGAGGTGCCGGCCACCGATCGGCGATGATCACCCGGTGTCGCGCACGCGCGTCGCCGCGATCGTGCAGTTGCGACCGGCGCGCTTCGCCGAGAGCAGACAGTCGTCGGCGAGCGCGATGAGCTGCGCCGAGTCCGGCGGCAGGCCGCGTCCGTCGTCGCCGAGCCCTCCGGTGTCGGCGATGCCGATCGTCATCGTCGCGCCGCGTGCACGCGGATCGCGTGCGAACGCCTCGCGGAGGCGATCGGCCACGATCGTGGCGGCGCTCGCATCGGCACCGGCGAGCGCGATGAGGAACTCGTCGCCACCCCAGCGACACACGCGATCGCTCGGGCGCAGGTGCGCGCGGAAGCAGCCCGCGGCGTGCTGCAGCACGTCGTCGCCGGCGGGGTGGCCGAGCGTGTCGTTGATCTGCTTGAAGCGATCGAGATCGACGAGCATCAGCGACAGCTGCGCGCGCGTGTGCATCGCGTGCAGGTAGGCGCCGTCGAGCCACTCGGTGAGCGCGCGGCGGTTGTCGAGGCCGGTGAGCGCGTCGCTGCGTGCGGCCGAGCGCTCGTGCTCGAGCTGACGCAGGCGCACCCACGCGCGTCGTGCGACGCTGACGAGATCGAGCAGCTGTTGGCGTACGATCGCGAGGTCTTCGCTGTGCGTCATCGCGATCTCGAGCCGCACCGGCGTCTCGTCGTTCGCGGAGAGCTTGAGGGAGATCGTGCTGCACGGCTCTTCGGATGGCGGCGCGCCGTGCTCGGTCCAGACGCGATCGCCCGAGACCACGCGGGCGCGCAGCCCACCGAAGCTGTCGACCATCTCTTCGGCGCACACCTGTGCGAGGGTCGCGGTGTCGACCGCGTCGATCACCCGCAGCGCGAAGCGCAGGACCGGCGGCGTGGAGTCGTTGGCGGCCACGTGCGCTCCCCATCGCCCCCCGCGCGCCCGCGCTGAAGCGCCCAAGCGGGCCGTCCGAGGCGCGGGAACGCCGGCCACCCGACCCGAAGCGGGCCGGATCCGCTGCGGCGGACCGCTCGGCGGAGCCGAACGCTTCGCGATCGTGCGACCGGCCTTGACGCCGTCCCCGGCGACCGAACAGAGAGTCGGTGCCCGAGGTCCGCGAACGCATCGCGATCCTGACGCTGCAGCGGCTCGGCGACGTGCTGACCGCGGCCCGCGTCTCGCACGGCCTGGCCGCGCGCAAGGCCACCGCCCGCGTCGAAGTCATCCACTGGGACGCGACCACGCAGGCCGCGGCGCTGCTGCCCGGCGTCACCGCGCGCCATGCCCTGCCCTTCGCGGCGCTGCGTCGGCGGTCGCGCGCACACGCGATGGCCGCCTTGCACGCGCTGCGTCGCAACCTCGACGCGTTCGTCGGCCACGGCTTCGACACCGTCGTCAACCTCTCGTCGACGCGCTTCGCGTGCTGGCTCGCGCCCGCATTGACGACGCCGACCGGTCGCGTGCTCGGCCCTTCGATCGACGGGCTCGGCCGCTACTGCGCGAGCCACCCCGCGATCACGTACCTCAACGACTGGGGTGTCGATCCGGAGCTCTCCGTCTTCACGCACCAGGATCTCTACGCGCTCGCCTCCGGTGTGCGCCTCGGCGGATACACGGGACTGCGCGAGCCCGGTGGCCGTCGCACGGGACCCATCGTCGTGCACGTGCTCGGCAGCGAGCGCCCGAAGGACTGGCGCACGCTGCACGACTGGCGGCAGCTCGTGGGTCGGCTCGGCGCGGAGCTCGGACGTCCGTGCGTGCTGGTCGGCGGACCGGCCGACGCGGTGATGCTCGAGGAGATCGCGCGCGGCTCCTCGGCCACGGTCGCCACGTGGCCGCTCGCGGGCTGCATCGATCTGCTCGCCGAGGCGACGGGGCTCGTCAGCGTCGACACCGTCGCGATCCATGCCGCCGCCCAGGTCGCGTGCCCCGCGGTCGTGCTGCGCCAGGGCCCCGCGCGCGGCAACGCGTTCGTCGCCGGCCCGCACGCGCTCTGCCTCGACGCGGATCCGGAGCCGGCGACCGTCGACGACGTCGTCGCGCTCGCGAGCCGGCACTTCGGCGGCAACGCGATCCCTGCGAAGCATGCGGCGGCGATCGGTGGGCGAGTGCGCGTGCGCATGGGCGTCCGCGACGACCACGGGATGCTCGGGCTGCGCACGCCGAGCTGGCTGCCCGCCAGCGAGCAGGCGCGCCACGACGACGAGAGCGACGTCCGCTGGCGTGCGGTGTGGCGCGAAGCGATGAGCGGTCGCATGCCGGCGCCCGAGCAGCTCGCCCAGCTCGCCGACGGCGAGGGCCGCGACGATCGTCGGCGCTGGGAGACCCTGCTCGCCGACCCCAGCGAGCTGGGCAGCTTCGCCCGCAGCGGCGCCATCGCGCGCAGGAAGGCCGCCTGACGATGCAGCGCGCACACGCGATCTCGATGCCCGCGGGGACCGACGATGCCGAGCCGACGCTCGTGTGGATCGGCGACGATCCGAGCCACGCGCCCGGACCTGCGCCGCAGGTGGTCGCGTGCACGCCCGACATCGTCGCGAGCTGGCTCGCCGACGGCGTGCCGGCGTGGCTCTGGGCGCGCCGACTCGATGGCGTGCTCGTGCAGTACGACCCGAGCGCGGCGGCGAAGACCCGCCAGCTCGCACGGGCGCTGCGCGACCTGCTCGCACCTCGCACGGCGGGCGCGCTCGCGGAGCTGGCCGAGGCCGCGGGCGAGCCTGCGATCGCGACCGCGCTCTCGCGGATGCCCGATCACCACGTCCCGACGTTCGCCGATCTCGCCCGCGGGCTCGCGCGCTGCGACGACCCGCACACCCGCATGACTGCGCGCCTCTTGTGGGCGCTGGAGCACCTATGAGCGATCCGACCGAACCGCAGGATCCCCCCGCACGTCCGAAGGGCCTCGGCCCGCTGGTAGCCGAGCTCGCGCGCATCAACTGCGCGCTGTGGCACGAGGAGGACAACGCGCGCTGCGACGACGATCTCGCGGTCGCCCGCGCGAAGCGCAAGATCGATGCGCTCAACCAGCGGCGCAACGACACGATCGAGAAGATCGACGAGCTCGTGCTCGAGTGGGCGTGGGACAAGGGCGTGCACAATGGCTGAGACCGTCGGCACGCTGATCGACAAGCTCACCATCGTCGAGCTCCGGCGCTGGCACACCGAGGAGGCGATGCTCAACCCGCGCGCCTCGGTCGACGTGCGGCACACCGCCGCGCTGCGCCTGCACGTGATCGACGAGCAGCGCCAGGATCTGACCGCCGAGCTCGACAAGCTGTGGCGCGACATCGTCGCCGGGCTGGCGCGCCCGAAAATCTACCGACAATTGAAGCTCTACAACGACCGAGCGATGCGAGAGGCCAGCGACACCAACAGCGCCAGCGCGCAGATTGATTCGCCGAAGGCGATCAGCGAGAGCGACCAAAGAGCGCGCTCGCAACCCTCGGGCCCACCGCCCGAGGTCACTCGCACGAAGGTGCTGGCATTGCGGCGATCCACTCCGTGATCAACGCAACGCCGAACTCGTCGGCGAGCAAGCTGGGCAGCTCGGGCATCTTGATGTCCGGATCGACGCTGGCCATGCGAAACGGCACGATGCTGCGATCGGGATCGCCCGGCCAGATGTCGACCTCGCGGCCGCCCGCACCGGCCCCCGCGGCCGCGGGTACCTTGCACACGCCGGTGTCGGGCGACAGCGGCTCCCAGCCGACGAACGACAGCCCGCTCGCGCCACCACCCCCACCCGGGCGGTGGCAGTGCGCACAGTTGCCGTGCAGATAGGCGCGTGCGCGCGCATCGAGATCGCCATCGCCGGTCGGGGCGGCGAACGCCGGCAGCTGGGCCGCTGGCGGCGGTGCGACGTCGAACAGCTCGAGCTCGGCCCAGTGATCGATCTGGTTGCGTCCGTCCGCACCCGCCGTGTTGAGCTGGTGCGTGAACGGCCCGAGCACCTGCATCACGTCGTCGCGCGCGTGGCAGTCCTCGCACGTGTTCTGATCGGGCACGAGGTAGAGCTGCGTCGCCGGGTTGCCGTCCGCGTCGACGTAGTCGATGTCGACGTCGGCGCCCGCCTTGTTGCGCTCGGCCTCCTGCTGCTCGTCGTCCCAGATGTAGATGTACGACTCCCAGCCGCTGTCCTCGGCCACGAGCAGGCGCGTCTCGATGATGCGCGCGTCGTCCCCGAGCTCGGTCGGCGGCGTCGTGCGATCGGTGTCGAAGAAGAACGTCTTGATGAAGATCGTGCCCTTCGGGAACACCCAGTCGTCGATCTCGCCGCGCGTGATCGTGCCGCCTTCGGGCAGCTGCATGAAGCGGCCCTTGCCGGCGAAGTCGGCCCAGAGCGGCGACGCGACCGTGTACGGATGCACGTCGTCCTTCGGGCGCAGCTCGGCGAGCGGCCCCTCGAAGAAGCCCCACTCGCTGAGCAGCTCGTAGGGCGGATCCCCCTTGGGCGGCGCGTCGTCGCCGTCGTCGCCGCACGCAGCGGCGGCCAGCGCGAGCATGAGGGCGGCGCGCGTGCGCATCGTCAGTCCGTGGGCAGCGACGTGTGTGTGCACGCGACCAGCGACACGTCCGTGCTGGTCATCGTCGGCGAGCCGCAGACATCGGCGTCGACGAAGGTGGCCGCCGTCTCGCCGAGGCAGTTCGACAGCGCGCCGTCGGCGTTGTCCTTGTCGGGATCCTCGCAGCCGTCGAACACGACGTCGAAGCTGACGGGCATGTTGCCGATGAGCACCTGCACCAGCTCATTGGGCATCTTGCCGTTGTTCATGAACGTGTTGTCGTGCACGTAGTTGCCCTCCGACCAGGTGTCGTACTCCGGGTCGTTGGGCGCCTCGAAGATGCCGTTGCTCACCAGCGGCTCGCTGTAGCCGATGATCGCGACACCGACGCTGATGTTGTTCGAGATCGTGTTCTTGTGGATCTCGGTCTCGTCGGCCGCGAGCACGAGCATGCCGACGCCGGGCGGGACCTTGCCGACGATGGTGCCGGGGTCGGCGAAGGTCGGCGTGTTGTTGTCGTGCACGTCGTTGTCGTAGACGTTGCAGCGGCGGCCGTCCTTGACGTCGAGCCCGGGCAGGTTGAAGACGAGGATGCCCGCGGTGTTGTCGTAGGCCTGGTTGCGGCGCACCTGCGCGTCGGTCGAGTTCTCGATCTCGATGCCGGCGACGTTGTCGTGGGCGATCGAGTCCTCGACGATGATCTGGTGGCTCTGTCCGACGTAGATGCCGGCATCGCGCGCGCCGAACACCTCGCACTCGCGGACCACGACGTTGGTCGAGCCCACGGGATAGAGACCGTACGCGCCGTTTTGCATCGAGTGCAGCGCGTCCCAGGCGACGCGCACGCGCTCGAACGTCACGTCCATCACCTGGTCGGCCCGGATGCCGTCGCCGGGCGTGTTCTTGACCTGGAAGTCCTGCAGCGTGCTGCCGTTGCCCTTGACCAGGAGCCCGTTGCCACCGGTCTGCTGACCGGTGAAATCGAGCGTCGTGTCGTCGATGCCGACGCCCTTCAGCGTGACGTCGTTCGCCGTGATCGTCAGCTGTCGGGTGGGCTTGAAGGTGCCCGCCGCGAGACACACCGTGTTGCCGTCCTGCGCGTCGACGAACGCCTCGGCGAGCGCGGTCTGATCGTCGGCGCTCGGCGCGACGAACAGATCGCAGCCCTCGGGGAGCTCGCCGCCGCTCTCTTCGGCGTCGAGTCCCCCGTCGGAGGACGAGTCGTCCTTGCAGGCGCCGACGACGAGCGCCAGGAGCGAAAGCGTGGTGAGTCTCGCGATGGTCATGCCGCCCTCGTTTCGTGCGCTAGCCGTTGAGGATGAGCGTGAACACCACGCCGTTCGCGGTGCCCGCAGTGCCCTCGGCGATGGTCGATCCGCCCATCGTCGCGGTGAAGTCCTCACCGGTGCCGGCGGCACCGATGACGATGAAGATGCCGGTCTCGCTGGTCATGTCGGAGGTGATCGTGTCGTCGGCGGCGACGTAGCGCACGACCGCGCCGCTGTCGGCGTTGGCCGGCGCGACGACGGCACCCGCGATCGGAGCCCCGGTCGCGTCGCGCACGAAGCCGACCACACCGCCGGCGTCGCCGAGCGGCAGCGAGGTCGCGGGCACCTCGGGGTCGCCCATCATCGCGGTCGACCACGCGGTGAGCGACGCCTGCGGCACGAGCCACAGGTCGTGGATGCCGTTGCCAGTCGCGTAGAACGTACCCGCGCCCTCGGGCGGCGCCGCGAGGCCGGTGGCCGTGAGGTACGCACCGGGGCCCTCGACGAGCGCGATGATCGCGATCGCCTGGTTCACCGGCACATCGGTGACGGTGTCGACGTGGCCCATCGCGTCGGAGGTCGCGGATGCGAGCGCGGTGGCGCCGGCCGGGTTCGTGATCGCGTTGAGCGCTCCGGCGACCTTGAGGCTCGCGCCTTCGACCGGCGCGCGCGTCGAGAAGTCGAAGACCGTGCCGGTGATGTGCGTGCTGCAGTGCTCGCCCATGACGGGCGGCGTGGCGCCGCAGACGGCGTCGGTGGGCGGCGGCACGTCGGCGAACAGCAGGCACACGCCGGACGCACACTCGCTGTTCGCAGCGCAGGCGTCGCCCTCGGCCCCGGGGCCACCGGCGCCGAGACACATCGACGGATCGATGTCGCCGGTGCTGGTGTCGGGATCGGCGGTGGTCGACGGCGACGTGCTGCTCGCCGACATCGAGTCGGTGGTGCTCATCGACGTGGTCGGCTCGCCCGTCGCGGAGGACGTCGAGTCGGCGTTGGTGTCGTCGCCGTCCTCTGCGGGGCATGCCGCGAGCGCGAGGAGCGAACCACAGATCATGATCTTGCCGAGCTTCAACATCGCTTAGTCTGCCTTTTCCGTAGGAAGTGGGCGCAGACTAGCAGGGGGCTCGGCTCGCGCCAAGCGGCGCCGGGCACGGCCGTGGGCATGCGCACGCGCACGGAGCGTGCGCGTGAACGCGCGGCTAGCCTTCGATTTCCGTGAAGCCCTTGGGCTTCACGAACTCGAACTGCTTGTCGGTGAGCCCACCATTTCGCACCACGCCCGTGAGCGCGAACTGGTTCGTGCTGCCGTCCGCGTTGAGCACGACGAACGAGTCGACACGACCCGTCGCGTCGTCGACGAGCAGGAGGATCTCCTGGTAGTGCGGGTTCTTCTTCTTGGGCGCCAGCTCGATCGCGGTGTGTCCCGCCGACCCATAGCGCTTCACCAGCTTCTCACCCGCCATCTTCACCTTGAAGTCGTCGATGAGCTGCTTGCCGCCGAACAGGAACTCCGCGGCGCCGGCGAAGTCGCTGTCGCCGACGTCCTTGCGCACGACCTGCTTGGTGTCGGCCTCGACGAGGTGCACGGTCTTGCCGTCGACCCACACGTCGGGGTTGTCGGCCTCCGTGTAGTCCCACACCATCTTGCCCGGCTTCTTCACGCGCAGCTTGCCGGCATGGTCCTTCTTCGTGCCGTACACCGGGTCGACGAAGGTCTGCTTGAAGTCGCCCTCGAAGTCGGTGGTGCCGTCGTAGAACGCCTGCACGCTCGCGAGCACCTTGCTGGCCGCGCCCTTGGGCGCCGGCGGTGCGGTGTCCGACGGATCGAAGTCGCTGACCGAGGGGACCTCCGGCGGTGCGGCGGGCTTCTCGGCCGCGCTGCACATGAGGCCGTAGGAGAGCAGACAGGTGACCGCGTCCATGCGCGGAGCCTAGCACCTGGCGCGGGCCCGCCCCACCTGCGGCAACCCAAACGCTCTGCAAAGGAATACGAGCACCAAGCGCGGGTTGCGGGCCCGCTACCTGGAGGAAGTCCGCTGCTCACCCTGCTCCACTTCGCCGCAGCGACGGCCCTCTTCCTGGCCCTGACCGCCGCCTTCAGCACGGTCTTCGAGGACTGAGA
>CAZFKC010000098.1:23202-41590 GCA_964519175.1 uncultured Nannocystaceae bacterium | reverse complement strand
CCCGACGACGATGACCCTGCGCCCCCTCCCCTTGTCCGTCCTGTTCGCGCTCGCCTGCGGACCCGCTGCGAGCACCACCGCGTCCGACGAGGACAGCAGCAGCAGCATCAGCAGCAGCGACGCGACCACCACGACCGCGTCTCCCACGACCGGCGACGTCGCCACGACCGACGACGACACCACCACCACGTCGACCACGACCGGCGTCGATCCCTCGAGCGAGAGCTCGAGCACCGCCGCGCTCGACACCACGGAGACCGGCGACGACGCGCTACCGGACGGCCACTTCGACATCGCGGCCCAGGGCGTCACGCAGACCCCCGACGGCTGCGCCGCCACCGACGAGGGCCCTCCGAAGGGCTGGGCGCTCGACTTCACGCTGCCGCCCACCGGCACCGCCTTCGCGCTCACCGAGACCTTCGGCGCCTACGTCTCGCAGTACGACTGCACGCTCGCCGACGCCACCTTCACCTGCGCGCGCGAGATGCAAGTCGACTACGCCCGCGTCTCCGGTACCGACGCGATCGTGACGCTCGCGACCAGCTATGACGTTGCCTGGGACGTCGCCTGGGACGGCGACCAGCTCGTCGGCACCTACGACGCCGACTTCGGCTGCACCGGCACCGAGTGCGCGAGCGTGGTGGCCGAGTGGAACGTCGCCGCGTTCCCGTGCGGCCTCGCGGTCCCGTTCGTCGCCACCGCCGCCCCGGGTCGCTGAGCCCATGGCTGGACGCACCCCACCCTCGTCGCTACGATCCCCGCGTGATCGCCGACGTCGCGTTGCTCGAGCGCTGGCGCGCGGGCGACACCGCAGCCGGCGAGATGCTGTTCGAGCGCTACTTCGACGCGGTGGTGCGGTTCTTCCGCAACAAGCTGGCCGATGCGACCGACGATCTCGTGCAGCGCACGTTCCTCGCGTGCGTCGAGGGTCGCGATCGGCTGCGCGAGGACGCGAGCTTCCGCAGCTACCTCTTCGGCGTCGCGCACAACCTCCTGCGCAAGCACTTCCAGGCGCGCGCGATCGATGGTGCGATCGACTTCACCGCGCGCTCCGTCTTCGATCTCGGCCCGTCGCCGAGCTCGGTCATCGCCCGCACGCAGGCCGAGCAGATCCTGCTCGAGGCGCTGCGGCGGATCCCGATCGATCACCAGTGCGCGCTCGAGCTGCACTACTGGGAGGAGCTCACCGCGGCGGAGATCGCCGATGCCACCGGCGTGCCGCTCGGCACGGCGAAGACGCGGCTGCGACGGGGCCGCGAGCTGTTGCTCGAGAAGGTCGCGGAGCTCACCGGCGGACAGGTCGACGAGGCCGATCTCGATCGGCAGGCCAAGGGCGTGCGAGCGCGACTGCTCGCGATGTGACGGGCTCGCGATGAGCACCGACCTTCCCGGTCTCGCGGTCGACGCGACGCTGCCCCAGGGCGGAGGGCCCACCGAGCCCCGCCCGGGGCTCGAGTACCGCGAGCTCAAGGGCCGCATCCGCTCTGCGCTCTTCGGTGCGCCCGCCGATCCCGTGCGGATCGGTCGCTTCACCGTGCTGCGTCGGCTCGGCAAGGGCGGCATGGGCGTCGTCTACTCCGCGTACGACGACGAGCTCGATCGCAAGGTCGCGATCAAGTTGCTGCGCCCCGAGCTCTTCGGCGACGAAGGCGAGCTGCGGCTGCGTCGCGAGGCGCAGGCGGTCGCACGGCTCTCGCATCCCAACGTGGTGAGCGTGTTCGAGTCGGGCCTGCACGAGGGCCGCGTGTTCGTGGCGATGGAGTTCGTGCAGGGGCGCACGCTCGGCGCATGGCTGCGCGAAGAGCCGCACGGCTGGGCGCAGATCGTCGACGTGTTCCTGCAGGCCGGTCACGGGCTCGTCGCCGCGCACGCGGCCGGGCTCGTGCACCGCGACTTCAAGCCCGAGAACGTGATGGTGAGTCCGGCCGGTTCGCACGGCCAGCTGCGCGTGCGCGTGCTCGACTTCGGGGTCGCGCGAAGGGCGGTGGAGCCCGACGCCGCGACCGGTCGTGCCGATGCTCCGGCGGCGCTCGCCGAGGCCGCGATCACCGTGACCGGTGCGGTGGTCGGCACGCCGGCATACATGGCCCCCGAGCAGCACGCCGGCGAGGTCGCGGACGAACGCACCGATCAGTATTCGTTCTGCCTGACGCTGTGGGAGGCGCTCTTCGACGAGTCGCCCTACGCCGCCACGGATCCCCGCGAGCGCGCGCGCGAGAAGGCCGACGGCGCGATCCGTGCGCCGAGCCGACCCTCGCGGGCGCCGGCGCGCGTGCGACGATTGTTGCAGCGCGGGCTGTCGCCGCGCCGCGAGGATCGCCATGCGTCGATGGAACAGCTGCTCGCCGCGCTGGCGAAGGCGCGCGGTGGGAGGCGGCGGTGGGTCGCGCTCGCGCTGGTGGGCACGATCGCGGCGACCAGCACTGCCGCGTGGCTGGGCGCGCACGACCGCGAGTGCGCCTCGGCGGACGAGAAGCTGCGCGGCGTGTGGGACGACGATCGGCGTGCACGCGTCGTCGCTGCGCTGCGCACGAGCGCGGAGGCGGGCGTCGGCGATGCGTGGCTGCGGCTCGAGCCGGCGCTCGACGACTATGCGGCGGCGTGGCGCGCCGCATACGTGCGCGCCTGCGAGGACGACGCGCGCAGCGAAGAGCTCGGGCTGCAGGAGCGGCTGTGTCTCGCCGCGCAGCTCCGCGAGCTCGACGAGCTCGTCGACGCTGCGGCGGCCGGCGACGCGGCGGCGGTGAAGACCGCGGCCGCCACGACGGGCGGCAGGGATCCACCGGGCTCGTGCCACGACGAGGAATTCCTGCGCGCCTGGGCGGAGCTCGAGGCCCAGCGCAACGCGGCGGCGCCGAAGGGCTCGGAGCTCGGGCTCGTGTCCGACTTCGAGGGCGAGCCCTGGGCGCGCTTCGGCGCGGGCTGGATCGACTCGGTCGACACGCTCGCCGGTGGCGAGTCCGAGGTGACGGTCGAGATCGCCCTTGGCGGCAACGGCGGCACGGGCCACGCGATGCGACTCGTCGGCGAGGTGCGCCAGCGCGGCCGCGGCTTCGGCTGGGCCGGCGCGATGTTCATGGCGGGCGATCAACCGATGGCCCCGGCGAACCTCTCCGACAAGCAGCGCATCACGTTCGCGGCCCGCGGCGAGGCGGGCACGTACGCGGTGATGCTGTTCTCGCAATCGCGCGGCTGGGAGCCCGGCGTGGTGCGCTTCGAAGTCGGCCCGGCGTGGACGCCGGTGGAGATCCCGATGAACGCCTTCGACGTGCCGCGCTTCGACGTCACGGCGGTGTTCTTCGGGCGCGTGGACGACGGGCGCTTCGAGCTGCTGCTCGACGACGTGCGGATCGAGTGATCGCGTGGGGCGAAGCTCGACGGTCCTCCGACCATCCCACCGCGTTCGACCGCGCCGAGCTTCTTTTCGAATCGCTCACTCGGCCGGTCCGACGACGGTGTTGCCATCGAGGGTGACCGCCGTCTGTGCGAGCAACCGGCCTTCGATCGACGCACCGGTGCCCAGCCGCGCCGAGGTCATCGTCAGCACGGTGCCTTCGCAGTGCGCCGTCGTGCCGAGATCGACGAGGCCCGAGACCTGCCAGAAGACGTTCTCCGCGAGTGCGCCACCGGTGAGCAGCACGCTCTGCCCGTTGGCCAGGGTGAGGTCGCCACCGATCTGGAACACCCACGAGTCGGTCGCGCTGCCCTCGAGCGTGACGTCGGTCGGGATCAGCAAGCTCGTGCCCCACGCGTAGACGCCCGGCTCGAGGACCATGCCGCCGATGTCTCCGGCGCCCAGCTCGGTGACGTCGGCGGGGAGCTCCGACGCCTCGGTGAAGGCGAGCTCCATGTCGAGCACCGCCGTCGTCATGTTGGCCGGCGTCGGCGGCTCGTAGTCCGCGGCGTACAAGCGCCCGGTCACCTGCGTGGAGGTCGAGAACTCGTTGGTCGCATCGGCGATCAACGAGAAGCCGGTGAGGTAGCTGGCCGCGGCGGGGCTGATTCCGATGTCGCCATCGATCGCGGTCGGCGGCACGTTGGAGATCCCGGTCTTCGCGAGGATCGTGAAGTCGGCCGCCGTCCCGAGATTCACCACCGACGTCGACGGTCCGCCGCTCGCGTCGCTGCTCGAGTCGCTCGTCGTGTCGGCAGACGCTGTGGTCGGGTCGCCGCTGTCGGTGATCGAGTCACCGCTCGTGCTCGTGATCGCGGTGGTGCCGGTGGGCTGGGAGCTCGCGCCCGACATCGACCCGCTGCTCTCCCCCGAGTCCGATTGTGTCGATGGGTCCTCGTCGACGTTTCCGCACGCGAGACCGAGAAGTAGTGAAAAGCTGCCGAGGGGCGATAGATGACGACGCATTGTGCTCGCGACGCTGCACCGCCTGGACCAAGCCGAATCACGAGCAATGGAGACCACGCGCGCGTGCAGACACCGCGATCACGACACCGCGGGCACCCCAGCTGAGGCGTGCGTGCCGTGCGGAGACCCGACGTCGAGGAAACTGGCCGGGACGCTCGGGCCGCTCACGCGCGTGCCGGGATCGCCCCCGGCCCCTCGCTCAGCACCCGCTCGAAGGCCTCCTCGTCGAGCTGCGGCACGCCGAGCGCCTCGGCCTTCGCGAGCTTGCTGCCCGGCGAGCTGCCCACCACGATCGCCGCGGTCTTCTTCGACACCGACGACACCACCTTCGCACCGCGTCCCACGAGCGCGGCCTCGGCCGCCTCTCGCGTGTGTCGCTCGAGCGTCCCGGTGATCACGAACGACAGTCCCGCGAGCTCGTCGCTCGCCGCCTCGCGCTCCGGGTCCTTCGCGACCACGCCGCCCTCGCGCAGTCGCTGCACGAGCGCGATGTTGTCGGGATCCTCCGCCCACTGCCGCACCGACGCCGCGATCACCGGGCCCACGCCGTCCGTGCCCGCCAGCTCCTCCTCCGACGCGGCCAGGAGCGCATCGATGTCGAGATACCGGTGCGCGAGCACGCGCGAGACCGTGCCGCCCACGTGCCGGATCCCCAGCGCCACCAGCACCTGTGCGAGCGGCCGGCTGCGCGCGCGATCGATCGCCGCCATCAGCTTGCCGATCGACACCTCGCCCCACCCTTCGATGTCCGCGAAGTCCTCGGCCTTCAGGAAGAAGATGTCCGCCGGCGTGCGGATGAGCCCGCGCTCCTGCAGCATCTGCAGCGTCTTGTAGCCCATGCCCTCGATGTCCATCGCACCGCGGCTGGTGAAGTGGAACAGGTACTCGCGCACGCGGCTCGGGCACGTGAAGCCACCCGTGCAACGCGCGACCTTCTCGCCCTCCACCCGCACGATCGCGTTGCCGCAGAACGGGCACTCCGTCGGCATCGTCCACACGCGCTCGCTGCCGTCGCGGCGCGAAGGCACCGGGCCGACCACCTCGGGGATCACGTCGCCCGCGCGACGCACGATCACCCAGTCGCCGATCAGCACGCCCTTGCGCGCCACCTCGTCGGCGTTGTGCAGCGTGGCGAGCCCGACCGTCGCACCACCCACGAACACCGGCTCGAGGAAGGCGAACGGCGTGGCCGCGCCGGTGCGCCCGATGTTGATGCGGATGTCGTGCAGCTTCGTCACCTGCTCCTCGGGCGGGAACTTGTAGGCGATCGCCCAGCGCGGCGCCTTCGACGTGAAGCCGAGCTCGCGCTGCTCGCCGAGCGCGTCGACCTTGATGACCACGCCATCGGTTTGGTACGCCCGCCCGTCGCGCTCACCCTGCGCCGCGACGATGTAGCGCTCCACGCCCTCGAGATCGTCCACGCGCTCGCTCGCCGGGTTCATCTCGAAGCCGAGCGACGCGAGGTACTCGAGCGTCTGCCAGTGCGACGCGAGCTTCGGTCCGCCCTCGAGCCGGCCGAGCTGGTACACCCAGATCGACAGGTCGCGCGACGCAGTCACCGACGAGTCCTTCATGCGCACCGAGCCCGCCGCCGCGTTGCGGGGGTTCGAGAACAATCGCAGCCCCGCTTCGCCTTGACGGCGATTGAGCGCCTCGAACGAGCGCTGCGGCATGTACACCTCGCCGCGCACCTCGAGCACCGCGGGCGGATCGCCCGTGAGCTTCTTCGGCACCGCCGCGATCATCCGCAGGTTCTGCGTGACGTCTTCGCCGGTCGTCCCGTCGCCGCGCGTGGCCCCGAGCACGAGCTCGCCCTTCTCGTAGGTCAGCGAGATCGCGAGCCCGTCGATCTTCAGCTCGCAGGCATACCCGGCCGGCTCGTGGCCGAGCTGCCGCACCAACCGATCGCGCCACGCCTCCAGCTCCTCCTTCGACATCGCGTTGTCGAGCGAGAACATGCGCGCTGCGTGCGTGACCGGGGCGAAGAGCGACGACGGTGCGGCGCCGACCTGCTGCGTCGGTGACGACGCGTCGGCCAGCTCGGGATGCTCGCGCTCGAGCGCCTCGAGCTCACGCACGAGCTCGTCGTACTGCGCGTCGCTGATCTCGGGGTCGTCCTGTTGGTGGTAGCGCTCGGCGTGGTGCCGGATCTGCGCGCGCAGCTCCTCGGCGCGCGCCGCCACCTCGGTCCCGCCCTTGCTCGACTGCTTGCTCCGCTTCGCCCGGCCCATTGCGCCGCCGCAAGGTAGCAGGCCCCACCGGCGCGGGTTAGAGTGCGACCCGCCGAACCCATGTCCCGCTCGAAGCTCTCGAAGTCACTGTTCGCCGCGCTGCTCGCCGCGCTCGCCCTCCCCGCCTGCCGCAAGCAAACCACCACCCCGCCCGGTGGCAGCGGCACGCTCGTCACCACGCCGAGCACCCCGGAGCGCCCGTTCGACTACCGCATGACGGAGCTCGAGAACGGCCTCAAGGTGATCACGCTCGAGGACCACTCGACGCCGATCGCGGCGGTCCAGCTCTGGTACCACGTCGGCAGCAAGGACGAGAAGCCCGACCGCCGCGGCTTCGCGCACATGTTCGAGCACATGATGTTCCGCGGCACGCAGAACATCGGGCCCAAGGCGCACTTCGAGTACATCCGCAAGGTCGGCGGCGACGCGAACGCGTACACCTCGTTCGACAACACGACGTACATCCAGGTCGTGCCCAGCAACCAGGTCGAGATGGTGCTGTGGCTCGAGGCCGAGCGCATGGGCTTTCTCAAGATCAACCAGGGCTACTACGACACCGAGCGCAAGGTCGTGGCCGAGGAGTACCGCATGGGCCGCGAGCAGCCCTACGGCACCGTGCCCGACAAGCTGTTGCCGCAGGTGTTCTCCAAGCATCCCTATGCGTGGACGCCGATCGGCAACATGGACGAGCTGCAGGCCGCGAAGGCCGACGAGCTGCAGAGCTTCTGGAACACCTACTACGTGCCCAACAATGCGGCGCTCGTCGTCGTCGGAGATGTGAAGCACGAGGAGGTCGAGAAGCTCGCGAAGCAGTACTTCGGGTGGATCCCCAAGTATCCCGATCCGCCGCGCGTGACGGTGAAGGAGCCCGAGCAGACCGCGAGCAAGCAGATCATCATCCCGGAGCACAACGGGCCCGTGCCGATCGTCGGCATCGGCTATCGCACCGTTCCGCTCGGCCACGCCGACGAGCTCGCCCTCGAAGCCCTCGGCAAGGTGCTGGGTGGCGGCGAGAGCAGTCGCCTCTATCGCCGGCTCGTCACCGACAAGAGCCTCGCCATGTTCGCGCTCTCCGCCGGGTTCGCGCTCGAGGACGACGGCATCTTCGCCGCCGGCGCCGTGCTGAAACCGATGAGCGGCAAGGCCGACGCGACCTTGAAGGTGATCCGCGAGGAGATCGCGAAGCTCGCGAAGGACGGCCCCACCGACGACGAGCTCGCGAAGGCGAAGAACGGCATGCTGCGCGACGCGACGCTCGCCCAGCTCACCGTCGAGTCCAAGGCGCAGCGGCTGGGCGAGGCCGCGCTCATCGAGGGCGACGTCGAGAACGCGAACCGCGAGCTCGCGGAGATCCGCGCGCTCGACAAGGCCGCGCTACAGAAGGCGGCGCAGCGCTACCTCGTGGCCAGCCACGAGATCGAGATCCGCATCGAGCCCAACCTGCTCGGCTTCATCGCGAAGCAGCTCGGCGACGACGGCAAGAAGAAGGCCGAGGACACGCCCGCGGGCAAGGAGAAGATCGAGGGCGGCGGCACCGGCAAGCCCGGCCTCGTGCGGCCCGACACGCTCGGCACCGCGCCCAAGGTCGCGCCGCCGCAGGACAGCAAGATCGCGATCGACACGAAGGAGCGCACGCTGGGCAACGGCCTGCGCGTCGTCGTGCTCGAGAACCACGAGGTGCCCTACGTGCAGCTCGAGCTGGGGCTGCGCTACGGCGCGTTCGCGGATCCGGCCGACAAGCCCGGCGTCGCGTGGCTCACCCTGCCGATGCTCGGACGTGGCACGAAGAAGCACGACTACAAGGCGCTGGCCGACGAGCTCGATCGCCGCGCGATCGTGCTGTCGGGCGCCGCCGACATGGACGGCGCGACGGTGAGCGCCAACGGTGTCACCGACCAGGCCGAGCACGCGATGTCGCTGCTCGCCGAGGCCGTGATCACGCCGACGTTCCCGAAGGAGGAGCTCGGGCGCTACGTCGACCAGGTCACCACGGGGCTGATGGTCACCGAGCGCTCGCCGGACTACCTCGCCGATCGCGAGCTCCGCAAGCGCATGTTCGGCGCGCATCCCTACGCGCGGCTGCCCGAGGGCCAGGCCGCGACGCTGCATGCGATCGATCGCGACATGCTCGCGAAGTGGTGGAGCACGCACGCGCGGCCCGACAGCGCGGTGCTCTACGTCGCCGGCGACGTGAAGCCCGACCAGGCCTTCGCGTGGGCGGAGCAGCACTTCGGGGGCTGGAAGGCCACCGGCGCCGCACCGAAGTACGACATCGCCGCGCCGGCGCAGGTGAAGGGCCGCACCATCGTGCTCATCGACAAGCCCGGTGAGCAGGCGCAGATCCGCGTCGGCCACATCGGCGTCGGGCGTGGCGATCCGCGCTGGCCGGCGGTGAAGGTGATGTCCGAGGTGTTCGGCGGCGGCTTCGACTCGCGGCTCAACGACACGATCCGCGTGAAGAAGGGGCTCACCTACGGCGCGGGCGGAGGCTTCTCCTCCGGCCGCTTCGCGGGGCGCTTCGTCATCCGCACGTTCAGCAAGAACGCGACGGTGGGCGAGACGGTGCGCACGATCCTCGACGAGATCGCCCGGCTCGACAAGCAACCGCCGACTGCGGTCGAGCTCGGCACTGCGCAGAGCTTCATCACCGGCAGCCACGCGCGCCAGCACGAGACCGCCGCCGAGATGCTCGAGGAGCTGTGGTCGCTCGAGCTCGCGGGCTTGCCGCGCGACTGGACCGAGAAGTTCCTCGCTGGCGTGCGCGGCGTCGACGCAGCCGCGGTCGATCGCAGCATCGACGAGCTCGTCGACGGCAAGAACCTCGTGATCGTCGTCGTCGGCTCCGCGAAGGTGCTCGAGCCGCAGCTCAAGCAGCTCGGCAAGGTCGAGGTCATCAAGCCCTGAGAGAGCGACAGCGAATCTCGGAAGGAGGAGGAAGCGGAGCTTCCTCCTCAGGACCGAGTCGCGGCGCGCGCAACGACTGCGCGGCGCGAACGCGCGCGAAATGCCGTGCGCCGCGAAGCTCGAGTGGCGGCGCACCATGCAACGGACAACATGTCCGCGATGCATGGATCGACCCGCACTTCGCGCTTCACGACCGCCTGCGCGCTGCTCGCCCTCGGGGCCGCGTGTGCCGACGACACGAGCGGTCTCGACGACGTCGGCGAGAGCTCGTCGTCGGAGAGCACCGGTGACTCCACGCCGAGCACCACGACGCCGAGCACCACGGTCGCCGACACCACCGTCGCCGACACGAGCGGCACCTCGAGCGCGACCGACAGCGCGTCGTCGTCGAGCGCCGGCAGCGAGAGCAGCAGCAGCGAGAGCACCGGCGGCCCCGCGACCGCCTGCATCGCATCGTCGCTGCCCGGGCCGATCGAGAACGCGGCGTGGGACGATCGCTTCTCGATCGCCGGGCTCGCGGGTCGCGACGGCTACATCCCGAGCGCGTACGACATCGCGGTCGACACCGACGGCACGCTGCTCTTCGCCGGCTACTTCCGCTGGGGCGACGGCGAGGCGATGGAGGCGATCGCGGCCCACGACGAGACCGGGTGGAGCGCACCGATGGCGAGCTGGGGCGCGCTCGAGCTGCCGACCGCGGGCTTCTCCGCCGTCGGCGTGGGCCCCGAGGGTCAGCTCGCGCTGGCGACCTACGACCTCGCGATGGACGGCGACGGCGAGATCTGGGCCGACACCGGTGCGGGTCCCGAGCTGATCGGCAACCACGCCGGTGCGGTGCGACGACTGCTGTGGAAAGACGGCGAGCTCTGGGCCGTCGGTCGCTTCCAGCTCGCGGACGGCGGACCGATCGGGCTCGCGCGCTGGGACGGCAGCATGTGGTCGGGTGCACCGGGCGGTGATCCCGACGCGGACGTGTTCGAGATCCTGGACGACGGCGAAGGTGCGGTGATCGTCGGCGGCGAGTTCACGCAGATCGGTGGCATCGCGGCGCAACGCGTCGCGCGCTGGGACGGCGCCGTGTGGGAAGCGCTCGACATGCCGGAGTCGGCACGCGTGCTCGCGCTCGAGCGCGACGACGAAGGTGTGCTGCACGCGGGCGGACTGTTCCTGCTCGATCCGGCGAACATGGCGTCGTCGAGCCTCGCGCGCTGGACGGGTACCGCGTGGGAGCGCGTCGCCGGTGGCGTCGCGGCCGGCATCGGCACCGGCGTCGTCAGCGATCTCGAGCACGTGGACGGCTCGATGTACGTGACCGGATGCTTCGATCAGCTGGGCGGTGCGATCGCGAGCGACGGCGTCGCGCGCCTCGTCGACGGCGCGTGGGAGAACCTCGCCGACCCGGCGCCGTTCGGTACGCCATGGTTCCAGGAGTACATCTGCGGGTTCGAGCCCGATCCCGACGTCGTGTTCCTGATGCCGAAGCAGCGCCTGCACCACGACGGCGAGCGACTGTGGGTCGCCGGTGCGTTCCCCGGCATCGACGAGGCCGCATCGCAGAGCGTCGCCGTGCTCGACGACGGCGGCTGGCGTGCCGCCGACGAAGCGGGGCTCGGCATCGGCGGCACGGTGCAGCGGCTCGCGCAGGGCGGTGCGTCGTGCGACACGTACGCGCTCGTCGGCGCGAGCCACGTCGCGGGAGAGCCGTGGGAGGGCAGCGTCGCGCGCTTCGACGGTACGACGTGGCAGGAGGCCGCGCCGTCGCTCGGCGACCGCTTCTGTCCCGACTTCACCGTGCGCGGCAGCGGCGAGATCGTGGTCGGCTGCGCGGGTGGTGACCTGCTGCATCCCGATGGCGACAGCTGGGAGACGATCGACACGCTGCCCGGCAGCGTGCAGCAGCTCGCGCTCGCTTCCGACGACACCGTGTGGCTCGCGGGCGGCGACGCGACCGGATTCGTCGCGCACTACGACGACGGCGCACCGACGATCGTCGAGGACGGCTTCGACGGGTTCATCCTGCGCATGGCGGTCGGCAGCGGCGGCGACGTGGTGGTGGGCGGCGGGTTCGCGAACGTCGGCGACATCGCGGCCAACCGCATCGCGTACTGGGACGGCGCGTCGTGGTCGGCGCTCGGCGACGGGCTCGTCGCGACGCCGTCGGTCGTGGCGATCGCCGACGACGGCATCTACGCCGGCAGCTACGACGAAGGCGTGCCGGGCCGCTTCGTGCTCGCACGCTGGGACGGCAGCGCGTGGGTCGAGCTCGCGACGCCGGAGAACGGGCTCGCCGCGCCGATGGGCGAGTCGTCGCACACGTTCACGGGGCTCGAGATCACCGACGACGGCCTCGTCGCGACCGGCTACGTGTGGCCCGAGACCGGCGCCCGCAATGCGTACCTGCTCGACGACGAGGGCTTCCACGATCTCATGGGCGGCATCGCGGCGATCAGCGTCGACGATGCGCTGGTCACCGACGACGGCATCTGGTTCGCCGGCTCGATCGCCGAGGTCGGCGACGGCGAGTCGCTGCGCAGCTCGGTCGGGGTCGCCCGCCTGGGCTGGTGAGCGAAGCGGACGGGCTCAGGCCCGCAGCGCGAGCTCGTCACGCACGACGACGCGCGCTGCGGCCTCGCCGATCGCCATGTTCACGCGGTCGGCCAGCGCCTCGGCGGCGTCGCGATCGTCACGCGCGAACTGGAGCGTCACGCCGTGGTGTCCGGCGCCGGGCACACCCCCGAGCGCGCCTTCTTCGAGCGCCCACAGGTGCATGCGCGCGCCGAGCATCCCGCGCCGGAACGAGCACGACACGAATTCTTCCACGTCGATGACGACCTTGCGCTCGACGCCGTTCGCGCTCGTGCGCGCGTCGAGCTCGAGCACCACCGCGGCCCCGCCGAAGCCGACGCGCCCTCGCACGTCGGTCACGGTCCCGAACGGGTCACGGATGGTGAACGCGATGCCCACGATTTCGCAGAGTCTGTGACCTACGAGCGGCCCCTCGCAAGAGCCCGCCCGACACGCCGACCGCCGGCGCGTGAATCGGTGTTCCGCCGGGTTGGGGTCCGGGCGCCACGAGCACGTCGCCCTGCAGCCCCGGTATGCTGGGCCATGCTCGTGAGCTGTCCGGAGTGCGCGCGCCAGGTGTCGGATCGGGCCGCCTCGTGTCCGCAGTGTGGCTTTCCGATCGCAGAGGAGATCGCACGGCTGGCCAGCGCACGCACGAGCGATCGCGAGGGCCGAACCCACGCCGGCGAGGTCGACTGCCCGAGCTGCGAGGCCCGCGGCTTCCGCACCTTCGCCACGGTCGACGACGCCGGCCGACCGATGAAGGCGTTCACCTGGTGCGAGCGCTGCGAGCACACCGGCCGCATCGCGCTCGCCCGCAGCGCACGCGGCTGGTATGCGGTCACCGTCGCGGTGCTGGAGAGGTTCACCGCCGGCGAAGTCGACGAGGGCGAGCACGCGACGTTCCTCGGCGAGACCGCGCCGGGCCCCCATCGCTATCCGAACGCCGGCGAGCGCGACGACGCCGAGTGATCGCCTTCGCGCTGCGGATCACGCCGACACACCGCGGTACTTCGCGGCGTACTTCGCCTGCAGCTCGCAGTACTGATGGTACAGCGCCTGCCCGTTCTTGTTCATGTTGCGCGCGAGGTACTGCGAGTACCACATGCCCACGTTGCTCCAATCCATGATGCTCATGCCGAACTGCTGCAGCACGGCGACCGCGTCGTAGCCCTGCTCGCAGAGCGCGGACTGGGCCTGCTCGATCTCCACGTAGCGCTCGAACGGGATCGGCGGGTCGTCGTCGACCGAGCCGCCGGCCTGCATCGCCGCTGCGCCGGATTGCCCTGCCGCGCCGTACTGCCCTTGCCCCGACGACGAGAACGCCTTGCCGTACGCGGTCGCGATCGTGCAGGTCGTGTCGCGGGACATGCGGGCGTTCCACTCCGCGCTCACGCGATCCCACTTCGCCTGGTCGATGGCGAGCTCGCCGAGGATGGCCGCGAGATCGCCACCCATCACGATGCGGGCCATCGCGCCGGCCCACTGCTCGAGCGACACGCCTTCGACGGGCGCGAGCTCACCGGCGAGCTCGCCCTGCGCACGCGCCTGCATCTCGTGGTGGTGCATGTCCATGCTCACGTCGCCCTTGAGCTGGAGGATGTCGCCGTAGTCGCCCCAGCGTCCGGCTGCGGCCGGGCTCTGCACGTAGCGGCCACACGTCGCCTGCAGCTGGCGGAAGTGCTGCACGCCGCGCACGCCGTACTCGGCGAAGATCGAGCGCCGGCGCGCGATGTCCTCCCAGTTGCGCTCGACGAGCAGCTCGAAGAGAAACCACCTTCGTAGATCGTCGTGGAAGTCGAAGACGCTCCAGTCGTCGGTGTTCTCCTGGGCGTAGTTGCGCGGGGGATCGTCGTCGTCGTCGTGCATTTGAATCGTCACCGCCATCGGATCGACCGCCTGCGTGCGCGGGTGAGCGGGCGCGGCGGCGGGTTGTGCAGCTGCGCCACCTTCGGTGCGCGCGGTCGAGAGCTTGCTGCGGAGGCTGTCGAACAGACCCATGCGCCTCGTCAGAGCAAGCGCGCCGCCACCTCCACGAGCGCCGGCGATGCCACGTGATTCCGCGACCCCTGCCCATGCCGTGCACCGGGGGATGCCCGAGCGACGCGCGGCCCGTGCCCATGACGGGCAGCCCGCCGCCCACGCACTGCCCGTTTGGACGCGTCGCGTCGGCGCGTCGGCTCGGGGCTCGCACGGGGCGCGCTCTGGGGGACCGATCCCTGGCGCCGTGCGTCACCAGTGCAATCGCACCCGAAGGCCACTGCGCCAAGACGCATCCAGCCGCGGCGTCAGCGGCCTCCGAATGCCGTTCCAGCCCGAATCCGACGTGAGCAGCGCTACCGGGCAAACTTGAAGCAGTGGGCGAATTACGATAACCACTTCCAACTGGGCGCCGCCGATCTCCGGCGAGCGCCTAGGTTTGCGAGCCCCGCGAGGGGTCGAAGCGCGCGCCCATGAAGCAGTCGACCAAGCCGCACGAGGCCTCGACCGACCCGTTGATCGGGCAGACGCTCGGAGGCAAGTACTCCATCGTCCGGCTCATCGGTCGCGGCGGCGTCGGGCTCGTGTACCTCGCGCGGCAGGCCGATCCACCGCGCGACGTCGTCGTGAAGGTGCTCGCGCCGCACTGGGCCGACGATCCCGAGGCGCTCAAGCGCTTCGATCGCGAGGCCAAGCGGCTGCGCGGGCTGAACCACCCCAACATCGTCGAGATGCTGGGCTTCGGCCACGACGGCGATCGGGCCTACCTCGTGATGGAGTACCTGCAGGGCGAGCTGCTCTCCGATCACGTCGCGCGCAAGCGCAGGCTGACGCTCGAGGAGTTCGTGCCGATCGCGGCGCAGATCCTGAAGGGCATCGGGCACGCGCACTCGCGCGAGCTGATGGTGCGCGACGTCAAGCCGGCCAACGTGATGCTCTGCGAGCGCAAGGGTCGCGCGAACTTCGTCAAGATCCTCGACTTCGGGCTCGCGAAGCTGCTGCGCGGCGAGCAGGCGATCACCGAAGAGCACGTGATGGGCACGGTGGGCTACCTCGCGCCCGAGGCGATCAAGGGCGAGCCCATCGATCTGCGCGTCGACGTCTACGCGATCGGCGTGCTCTTCTACTACATGCTCGCCGGACGCCTGCCGTTCGAGGGCGAGAGCAACGCGGCCGTCTTCTACAAGACGATCAACGAGCAGCCCAAGGACCTCGCCGACCTGCTCGGGCTCAGCCACGGGCTGCCGCGGGGCCTCGTCGACCTCGTCCATGCGTGTCTCGAGAAGGATCGCGACAAGCGGCCAGCCGACGCGGATCGCATCGTCGAGAAGCTGATCGACGTCGTGCCGGCCTCGCTGTTCCGCCTGCCACGCGCCGCGACCGAGCGCCACGGCGTGCCGATCAGCCTCGCGCCCGGCGTCGGCAACACCGGGCTGATGGAGCTGCTCTCCGTCGACCACAGCCCGAGCCACGAGCTGCCGCTCGAGCCCGGCACCGCCACGCCGCCGCCCGGGACGCTGCGCCCGATCAGCTCGCCGCTGCCGGCCGCGGTGCACGAGACCGGACGCTCGGCGCTGCTCAACCTCGACCAGCTCGAGGGCTCGCGCCGCACGATGAGCCTGGTCGCGATCTCGGTGGTCGCCGGCGCGCTCGCGGCGATCCTCGTCGCCGGCGCGCTGCTCGTGATGCTGCGCGGCGACGACGAGAAGGAGATCGCCGCCGCCGGCACCACGGCCGCCGCGAGCCCCACCAAGGGCGAGCTGTCGAGCGCGCTCGACGAGATCGACGCGCGCATCGGTCGCGGGGATCTCGACGGCGCCGCCGCGGCGCTCGACCGCGTCCGCAGCGAGGCCAAGGACGACCGCGCCGCGTTCGCGCGGGTCGAGCTCGCCGAGAAGCACATCCGGGTCGCGCGGCTCTCGGCCGACGCGGCCGCGCGCGAGACCGAGGGCGACACCGCCGCGGCGATCGTCGCCTACCGCGACATCCTCGCGCTCGACCCCAAGCACGCGCCGGCCCGCGCCGCGCTGGCGCGGCTCGAGGCAGTGCCGGCCGAGCCGACGCCCCCGCCGACACCGTCGTCGCCCGGCGTCGTCGACATCAGCTCGCGGCCGACGGCGAATCTCTACATCGACGGCAGCGCAGCCGGCACGACCCCCTACCACGGCAAGCTGAAGCCCGGCCGCCACAAGGTGAAGCTGACGGCCCGCGGCTACCACAACTGGGAGGGCACCATCGATGTCGGCGAAGCGGGCACGTTGCCGCTCGCGGTGACGATGCGCGGCAAGGGCTCGGGCAAGGGCGGCACGGATCCGGAGCCGGCCACCGCACCTGATCCGGTGCCCAGCACCTCACCCACGCCGCCGCCGGCCGACCCCGTGGCCACACCGCCGGTCATTCCGACACGACCGCCCGAGAAGAAGGACCCCTTCTTGCCGACCAAGCCGTCGACGAAGCCGGGCAGCCGCGACGATCCGTTCCTGCCGGTGAAGAAACCCTGACGACGAAGCGACGGCGGAGCTGCTCCGTGCGGTAAGCTGATCGTCGCCGAGCATGTTCGACATGACTGGACGAGCTCATTCGATCGCCGCCGCGTGCGTCGCTGCGGCTCTCACCCTCGCGCCGCTGCCGGCGCGCGCCTCCACCCGCCTCGTCGAGCCCGCTGCCGAGGAAGCCCCCGCCGGAGAGGACGCGGAGGCACTCAGCACCCAGGCGGTCGATGCCTTCAAGCAGCGCGACTTCGACGGCGCCATCGCGCTGTTCAACCGCGCGTACGAGCTCGACCCGCAGCCCAACTTCCTCTTCAACATCGGCCGCGTGTACGAGGAGAAGGGCGACCTCGACAACGCGATCAAGTACTACCAGCAGTTCGTGAAGCAGCCCGGCGTCGACATCGAGGCCCGCGAGACGGCGCTCGCCCACCTCAAGGTGCTGCGCCAGACGCTCGAGGAGCTGAAGGGCGACGAGAAGCCGACGACCGGCGATCCCGGCGACACCACGACCGACCGGCCCGAGCCGGTCGATTCCGAGGCGGCGGCGAAGAAGCGCAAGCTGCGGATCGCCGGCTACTCGCTGCTCGGCGTCGGCGGAGGCGCGCTCGTCATCGGCGCGGTCTTCGGGGGCCTCGCGATCGCGAAGAGTCGCGACGCCGAGGACGCGCCGCTCGTCGACGACAGGCTCTCGCTGCGGCAGGAAGCCAAGAGCCGCGCGAACGTGGCCGACGGGCTCATCATCACCGGCGCCGTGCTCGCCGCGACCGGGCTCGTGCTCGTGCTCGTCACCTTGGGCAAGGGCAAGCGCAGCGCGAAGAAGACTGCGTTCGCACCGAGCTTCGCGCCTTCGCACGTCGGCCTGTCGCTGACTGGCCGCTTCTGAGACGCTGATCGAACCTGGACTTCTCCACCATGAACTTCGACAGGCGATCCTCCGCGATGTTCCGCAACACGGCGCTCGGGCTCGCGTTCGCGAGCATCGGCTGCAGCCTGGCGCTCGAGCTCGGCGACGACGTGCCGTGTGCCACCGACGACGACTGCAAGTACGGCGCAGGGCAAGGCACCTGCGAGGCCGGGCTCTGCCGTCCGCCGGACGGCTCGGCCAGCGCGACCGAGACCGATCCGAGCACCAGCAGCGGCACGATGTCGACGACGACGATGTCGACGACGACGATGTCGACGACGCTCACCACCGAGACCGATCCGGAGACGACCGTCGACACGAGCTCGAGCGAGAGCACGACCGGTCCGACCGGCTGCACGCTCAACAGCGAGTGCGAGATGGACCAGCGCTGCGGCCCCGCCGGCGCGTGCGTCGAGCTGCTCACCAGCGAGTGTCAGGAGATCGTCTGGCCCTCCGACCGCGACAACGTCGTGTTCATCGGGTCGATCATGCCGACGGGCCAGCCGTTCACGAACCTCGTGCAGCCGCTCGAGAACGCGGTGCAGCTCGCCATCGAGGACTTCAACGAGGAGACCACGCTGCAGGGCGACCGGCGCGTGGCGTGGATCCGCTGCGACGACACCGCGGGCATCGACGCCTCGACCGCGGCCGCGACCCACCTCGTCGAAGAGGTCGGTGTGGCGGCGATCGTCGGACCTATCTTCAGCGAGACGGCGCTGTCCATCGCGAACGCAGTCACGATCCCCGGCGGCACGTTCCTCATCTCGCCCACCGCGTCGGCCATGAGCCTCGCGAGCCTCGACGACGACGACCTCGTGTGGCGCACGATCCCGGGCGACGTCTACCAGTCGAACGCCATCGTCGATCGCTTCCGCGATCTCGACATGGCCGGCGGCGTGGACAACCTGCTCATCCTCGCGAAGGACGACGCCTACGGCAACGGCGTGCTCGC
>CAZFKC010000098.1:20183-23102 GCA_964519175.1 uncultured Nannocystaceae bacterium | reverse complement strand
CATGCCGCTGTTCACCGTCTCGCACGGTGCGGTGCCGGAGATGGAACGGTTCATCAACGACATCGGCGTCCTGCCCAACACCGACCCGCTCATCCCGGCCAAGCCGCTCATCGAGGCGAACCTCGAGGGCACGTCGCCGGTGGTGCTCAATCCGGTCAACTTCAACGCGTTCAGCATCCGCTATCGCATCCGCTTCAACGACGAGGAGCCGCTGACCTCGTCGGCGCTCAGCTACGACGCGACGCTGGCGACGCTGTTCGCGATGTGCACCGTCCCGGCCGACGACCCGATCGACGGCCCGGCGATCGCCGCCGCGATGCCGCGGCTCGTCGATGGCGGCGGCACGTTCGTCTCGTTCTCGGGCAGCGATCTGTCGTTCATCTCCGACGCCCGCAACACGCTCGTGGTCGACGGCGGCTCCGTCGACCTCCAGGGGGTCAGCGGCGAGCTGCAGTGGGATCTGGAGACGGGAGACGTCCGCGCGGGCGTGTGGGGCTGGGAGATCAGCGACATGTCCGGCGACGGCAGCGATCCGACCGCGATTCCGCCGCGGATCTACTGCCTGAATCCGGAGCCTGCGACCGACGGTGCGTGGGAAGGCCCCGAGGCCCCGCCCGCGGCCTGCGGCTGATCACTCGTAGGGCGCGTAGAGTTCGGTGGGATCCGCCGCGCCGTCGCTCGCGACGACGATCGCCGCGATGCCGGCGACCGCGTTGCCCCCACCTTCTTCGCGGTTGCGGAACTGCAGCTGCACACTGCCGGCCTCGGCCACGTCGAGCACGAGCGGCGCGGCCTCGCAGGGCTGGGCCTGCAACGCGAGCAGCGGCTGCCACGAAAGCCCGCTGGCGACCTCGCCGGTCTGACACCCGTAGCGCCAGGTCTGCTCGGGGCCACCGACGCCGACATAGAAGGAGTCGGGATCGTCCGTGCCGTAGGCACCCGGCGCGTAGTCCCAGACGAGCCCCCAGATCGTGTACTCGCCGGGGCACGCGAACTCGACGTCGAACGTGACCGTGCCCGACTCCGCGACGACGGACGCCGCGGCCTCGGGGGCCATGTTCGCGTCGGTGGGCACGAGCTGCATCGGCGCACCGACGGTGGCCTCGTTCGCCCAGAAGAGCGCGAGCATGTCCTGCGGACACGCGGGCTCCTCGATGCCGCCGCTGCTGCTGTCGTCGTCGCGACCGGTCGAGCTCGGCGCACCATCGTCGATCGCGCTGCCGTCCTCGCCCTCGCCGGGCGGCGCGTCGCCGGTCATCGTGCCCGAGCCGTTCGCCGCGCTCGTCTCGCCGCGATCGTCGCCGCGATCGTCACCGCGATCGTCACTGCCGCCGGCGTCGGAGGGCGGCGCATCGTCGTCGTCGCTGGGCGGCGTGCTGCCCTCGTCGCCCGAGCTCTCCGCGACGTCGCCATGGTGCGGGCCGTAGCCGGTCGTATCGAACGCGCATGCCGGCATCGACGCGATCGCGACGGCGCAGGCAGAGATCCAGCGATGAACGTCCCGGCTCGCCATGAACGGCGGAAGCTACCACACGGTGCGCAGCGGTGTGCAAGCCCCCTACCCGCGCGCTTTCGACCGCGACGCGTGACGGAGGCCGCAGGACTCGAACGACGTTCCTCCCGCTGGCCGAAGCGCTCGCGCTGCGCTGCTACGCTGCAGAGATGACCCGTACGCGCTTGCTCATGACCTTCGGCCTCGTCGTCGCCTGCTCGAACGACTCGAATCCCGGCACCGGCGAGAGCTCGAGCTCCGAGAGCAGCTCGAGCTCGACCTCGAGCACGACGACCACCGCCGAGACGAGCTCGTCGTCGAGCACCGACGCGGCGGATACCTCGAGCTCGTCGTCGGAGTCGGGGCCGGTGGTGCTGTCGATCGCAGGCGTCGCGCAGGACTTCTTCGGGATGGCCCCGATCGTGGGCGCCGAGATCTCGCTCGTCGACGAGCCGGGCTTCGAGACCGTGAGCGCAGAGGACGGCAGCTACCTGATCGAAGGCCTGCCCGCGGACTCGTTCCACCGCATCCGGCTCGCCGACACCGAGATGTTCTGGGGCGCGATCGTGCCGGCGACGCTCGAGCAAGAATCGCTCGACGACTTCGATCTCTCGCAGGTGTCGCTCGCGGTGATCGACCTGCAAGAAGGCGCGCTGCAGGATCAGGAGCCCACGGTGGTCGTCGACGAGACGGCGGCGGCGTTCTTGGTGGTGCTCCGACAGAACACGGCCACCGGCGCGCAGGTGAGCCTCGATCCGCCGGCGCCGATGAACACCTACTACGCGCCCGACGCGGACGGGCAGCCGATCCTGAACCAGGACACGATCGAGTGGGGGCTGTTCCCCGTGGCGGTGATCTTCAACGTGCCGCCGGCGGAAGCGGGCACGTACACGCTCAGCGTCACGCACCCCGACCGCGAGTGCACGGTCGAGGATCCGGAGCCGCCGACGTTCGCGCGGCACATCAACCTGCTCTACGTCGACTGCCCCGCGTGAGCTGGCCGGCCGCGTTCAGCCGGGTGCGAACGCGATCGACACTTCCACGAGCCCGAGCCCGCCGCCCGGCAGCGCCGAGAGGCGTAGCTTCTTCAGCGCCTTCGTGGTGCACGACTCCAGCGTCTCGTCGCCGAGCGTGCTCTTCTTCGACGTCGCGTTCTTGATCGTGCCGTCGGAGGCGACGGTGAGCTGCACGACGATCCGACCGGCGAGGGTGGGCAGCACGGCGAGCCGGAGCGCGTGGCAGCGGCGCAGCGATTTCATGCTGCGCTTCAGCGCCGCGGTGAGCTCGGCCTCGTCGATCGAGCCGTGGATCTCGGTGTCGCCGATCTTCACGCCGGGCCGCGGCGTGCCGCCGCCCGGGGTGCCGCCGGTCGTCTCGGTGGGTACGACCTCCTCGATCGGCTCGACCTTCTCGATCGGCTCGATCGG
>CAZFKC010000098.1:0-20083 GCA_964519175.1 uncultured Nannocystaceae bacterium | reverse complement strand
CGGCTCGACCACCTTCTCGACCGGCTCGACGGGCACCACCGCCGCGATCAGCTCGTGCGAGGCCTCGAGCTGGCGCAATCCGGTCTTTGCGAAGCAGAGCATCGCCGCGCCGGGCTGGCCCTCCTGGATCGCCACCGACACGCACTTCCGATCGCCCTTGTCGATCGCGCTGCCGGCGAGCTCGCGCGTCGCGACCACCAGACCCGCGGCACGGCCGTCCTCCCACGTGATCGCGGTGCCCTCGGCGAGCTCGTGGCGCTCGCCGACGATCGGCGCGGCGGCCACGCTCGCGAGCGTCGCGGCCTCGGTGGGCGCCTGCACGCCCGGCACCGCGATCCACAGCGATGCACAGCGGCCGCGCACCTCGTGATGGGTCTGGGCATCGCTGCGTCGGGCGAACACCGCCGGATCGCCGAGGATGCTCGCGAAGCTGCGCGCCTCGGCCTCGAGGTGCTGCGCAGCCTCGCCCGCGAAGTCGCTGCGTGGCACCCGGCCGAGCGGGCTGCCGAGCACACGCGGTCCGGTGGGATCGTACGATTCGCCGAGCGCATCGTCGGCGATCGGAACCCGCACGCGCCAGCCTGCGGCATCGACCACTCGCTCGTCGGCGCCACCGCTCGTCGCGACCGCGCCGGCATCGAGCTCGACGCTGCTGCCGTCGTCGAAGCGATGCACGATCGCACGCGTGGTGACGCTCGCGAGATCGCTGCGCGCCACGAACAGCGAGAGTCGGAGCCCGCGCCAGCCCGTGGGAGGATCGGTGCAGTGCGCCCAGCTCTCCGCCGTCGGCAACGACTCGACCGCGATGCGATCGCCGTGCATGCCGACCAGCGCCATGGCGACGCCCGCCGCACCCGGCGTCGCGCTCGGCACCGTCGCAATCGGCTCGCTGGCATCGGCCGCACCGAACAGCGGCGCGCCGCCCTTCACGACGACGTACCCGCGCGGGCGCTCGGCGCGAGGCGCCGCGATCGCGGGCTCGGGCTGCGCGGGCGTTCCGGTGTCGGTGCCGGCGATCACGGGTGTCGGCTGCGGCACCGGCGTTTCATCCGCGCGATCGCAGGCGAGCACGCACGATGCGAGCAACAGCACGCCGCGGCGACACCACGGCCGGGCAGCACCGAGCTGTGTGGCCGTCATGACCGAACTCTAGCGCGCAGCACCGCGCAGCGCGCTCGCGCGATCGAAATCGCTTGCGTCGCCGCGCGGGGCCGGCCGAGACTGCCACTCGCGACGGCCCCGTGACGGACCCACGCGAACGACCAGTCATCCACGTCGGAGCTGTCGGGGATGACGACCTGCCGGAGGCCGAGGCGCGGCTGAGCGCGCGGGAGCGCCTGCGGGGGGCGCGGGACGAAGGCGCTGCGGACGAGGACGAGGACGAGGGCGACGACCCCGACGCCGACGCGGTCGAGGCCGAGGGCGAGGCCGAGGCCGAGGCCGAGGGCCGTCACGACGACGACGACGACGACGACCGTGCGCCTGCGCCGGAGCCGGTGGCGCGGGCCGGACGCCCGCAACGACGGCGCATCGGGACGGCGCCGCTGCTCCTGCTCGGGGCGTCGATGGTCTGGGCGTCCGTCATGTTGTTGCGCTGTCGGCCGCCCGCCGAGCTGCCGCCCACTGCGATGCCCGATGCGATCGCGCCGAGCGACCCCGCGAGCGTCGAGCCCGACGCCGAGCCCGCGCTCGGCGACGAAGCGACCCCGATTCCCGCGGGCGGGCGGCCGCGCGTGCAGCCCGACGAGGAGCCTGCGCAAGACGACGACGCGGCGCCCGAGCCCGACAGCTCGTTGCCCGAGCCCAGCGACGACTGGCCCGAAGGCCTCGATGTCCCCGACACGATTCGCTACACGATTCGACGCGGTGGCTCGCTCGAGAACGTCGCGAACCTCTTCAAGATCTATCACCACGAGATCCTCGAGCTGAACCCCGGAATCGGGCTCGAGCAGCGGCTCGCACCCGACACGCGTGTCGTCGTCTACAAGCGCGACCCCGCGGTCGCGAGCGAGTCGATCGGTTTCCCCAGCGGTGGCTCGCTCGCCGGGGCCGTGCCGATGGTCGAGGGCAAGGGCCGCCGCATCCTCGCGATCCCGTGGAAGACCTGGGGCACCGCCAGCACCATCGCGCTGCTCGATCGCGTGCTCGATCGCTGGGCCGCACGCGGCGACGTCCAGGACATCCTCGTCGGCAACATCTCGAACCGCACCGGTGGTCGGCTCGAGCCGCACAGCACCCACCAGTCCGGTCGCGACGTCGACCTCGGCTATCCGCAGAAGCTCGCGGCGAACGCCGAGCTCAACTGGCAGGAGATGAACGCGGCCAACCTCGACGCCGCCGAGACCTGGGCGCTCTTGCGCATGCTCGTCGACACGCGCGCCGTCGAAGAGATCTACATCGACCGTTCGATCCAGAAGCTCCTGTACGAGCACGCGATCGAGAGCGGCGTCGTGCCGAAGTCGTCGCTCGCGCGCTGGATGGAGTACCCGCGCCCGACCGGGCAGGCCGGCGCGCGCATCAAGCACGTGGCCGGTCACACCGACCACATGCACGTGCGCTTCGTCTGCGAAAAGGGCCAGTCGCGCTGCAAGTCACGCTGACGCCCGGTCGGATCGCCCGCGCGGCCGTGGTATGCCCTCGGCGATGAGCGAGGGCGAGCCCGCCGGCGACGAAGGAGCGCTGATTCCACGCGCCAGCGAGCGCGACGGGATCCTCGCCGCGCTCGCCCAGCTCGTCCTCCAGCGCGGCTACGAGCACCTCGCGCTCGCGCCGCTCGTCGAGCCCGACGAGCGCCACTTCCCCGATCGCTGGGGCGGCGGCGAGGCCAGCGTCGCGCGCATCGTGAGGCGCCTGGCGATCTACGCCGACCTCGAGCAGCTCGAGCCGCGCATCGTCATCGAGCCCGACGGCGAGCTCGGCTCGATGACGCCGGCCGGCATCGGCTCGCCGGCATGGTTCGGCAAGCTCGAGGGCACGACCGCGGTCATCGCCCTGCGCGAGTCGACCCTACGCGAGCCGCTCGTGCTCGTGCCCGCGCTCGCGCGCGCCGTGGCGGCCGCCTTCCGTGCCCACCACCGCATCGCAGTGAACGACCCGGCGCGCGAGGAGACGCTCGTCGATCTCACCTGCATCTACCTCGGCTTCGGCCTGCTGACGGTGCCCGCAGCGGTCCGGCACTACACGGTGAAGTCCGGGGCGCGCCCGCGTGCCGCGGTGAGCCGCCTCGGCGTCGTCGAGCAACGCTCGCTCGCGTATGCGCTCGCCGCCGTGCTCGAGGTGCGTGCGCCCGACGACGAGCGTCGCCGCGCGATCGCCAAGCGCATCGGCGAGAATCCCAGCGCGTTCGTCGAGGCCGCCCGCGCGCAGCTCGCGACGCTGCAGCCCGCCGTGCGCGAGCGCCTCGGCGTGCCCCCGCGCGAGCGCTGGAGCGATCCGCCCACGCTCTCCCTGCTCGCGGGCCCGCTCGAGGACGATGGCCCCGCGGCGTCGCAGGAGCAGCGCCGCGACGAGGATCGCGGCGTGGTGGGGATGAACGCGGGCAAGCCGGTGTTCCGCGTCGAGCGCAGCAAGGCGCTGCGCATGGCGAAGATGTTCGGCCTGCCGGTGCTGCTGCTCGGCATGCTCGCCGGTCGCATGGCGCACAGCGGCATCGAGATCGAGATGTGGAAGGCGATGGCGATGGCCGCCGGGCTCGCGCTCTTCGGGCTCGGGCTCGGACGGCTGTTCCCCGACTCGCGCTGCTCCGAGCCGAAGTGCGGCGAGCCGCTCCCCAAGGACGCGACGGTGTGCCCGCGCTGTGGCGGACGAATCGCCGGGGTCATCCACCACCCACGCGAACGCCTGGGCGCCGAAGAGGCGCTGGCCCGCGCCGAGTCGCGCGCGCCCGAGTGATCAGCGCCGCCGCTCGACCACTTCCTTCGTACAACGCGCCGACAGCTCGCGCAGCCACTCCTGCGCCGGGTCGGCATTCGTGCGCTCGTGCCACGTCATGATCGCGCGCACCGGCGGCAGCTCCAGCGGCGGCTCGATGATCCGCAGCGGCAGCAGGTCCGCGGCGTGCACGAGCAACGAGCGCGGCGCGGTGACGATCATGTCCGAGCGCGCGGCGATGAACGGGGCACCGAGGAAGTGCGGCACCCGCAGCTGCACGTGCCGCGAGAGCCCGCGCTTCGCGAGCGCGTCGTCGACGACGGTCGGCTGGCTCAGTCCGCTCGTGTCGATCACGAGATGGTGCAGCTCGACGAAGGTGGCGAGGTCGAGCTTCCGCTTGATCCGCGGGTGGCCGAGTCGCACCGCGCACATCCAGTTGTCGGTGGCCACACGCCGCTGCACGAGGCCCGCACGCTCCGGCAGCGATGGTCCCATCACGAGGTCGACCTCGCCGCGTTCGAGCGCGTCGACGACCCCGGGCCAGAGATTGCGCATCACCGACGAGACGTGGGGTGCGTGCGCGGAGATGTGCTCGTGCACGCGCGGCAGGATCGCGATCTCCGAGTAGTCGCTGCTCGCCACGGTGAACGTGCGCCGGCTCGTCGCCGGATCGAACGTCTCCGCCGTATGCAGTGCGGCGCGGATCTCCTCGAGCCCACGACGCAGCGAGATGCCGAGCCTGCGCGCGCGCTCGGTCTCGACGAGCCCAGAGCTGCCTGCGACGAGCACCGGATCGTCGAGCAGCGCGCGCAGCCGCTTGAGCTTGTGGCTCATCGCGGACTGCGTGAGCCCGAGTCGCGCTGCGGCCCGCGTCACGTTGCGCTCCTCGAGCAACACGTCGAGCGCGACCAGCAGGTTGAGGTCGACTGGCGGGGTATTCGCCGCATTCATGGCGTCCATGAAACGCATGAGTTGGACGAATGGCAACCCCGGGCCCAACCTGGGTGCGTGCCCCACCGATCGCAGCGCTCTCTTCCCGCCTGGCCGCTCGTCGCGTTGTTCGCTGCCTGTGGCGCCGAGCCGACGCAGTCCCCCGCGCCATCACCTGCTCCGACGTCGGCGCCCACGCCGGTCACCTCGCCGCTCGCCGACATCTCCCCCGCCGCGGCCGATGATCGCGAGTTCACCGGCATCGTGCGCGAGCGGCTGCCTGCCGGCACCTACGTCTATCTCGGCGTCGAGTCCGATCGCGGCCTGCGTTGGGTCGCGACCACGGGCAGCACCGCTGCGATCGGCGCCCACGTGCACGTGCAGAGCATGGGCACGCGTCGCGACTTCCAGTCGCGTCGACTCGACCGGAGCTTCGACGAGCTCGTCTTCGGCGTGGTCGTCCCCGCTGCACTCCCCGAAAGGACCAACACATGAACCGTTCCATCCACCTGCTCGCTCTCGCTGCCCTGCTCGCGCTCGGCTGCCCCGCCGACGACGATCCCGACGATGGCGTCGGCGAGGACTCGAGCTCTGCGGCCACGCCGACCGACGACTCCAGCACGGCCGCCGCCGACTCCGGCAGCACCACCGGCCCCGACATCGATGCGCTGTTCGAGTGCAGCGAGCCGATCAGCGACGCGCGCCCGCTGTCGGGGCCCGGCTACGATCCCGCCACCGGCCTGCTCGAGCCCGTGCAGGACTCGTACGTCGTCAGCACGACGCAGATCCTCCCGCGCCCCGAGGCGACGCAGGACTTCTTCGCGCTCGTGGCCGAAGTGACCGCCGACCTCGAGCAACGCGACGGCATGGTCGCGTATGCCCTCGGCTTCGAGCCCACCTGCGGGTTCGCGCGCACGATCGCGGTGTGGCGCGACGAGGCCGCGATGCTGGCGTTCGCCGCCGGCGACGTGCATCGCTCCGCGGTGGCGCGCACCTACGAGGTCGGCGTCACGGGCCGCGTCACGCACTTCACCGTCTCGGCCGACGAGATGCCGGTGACGTGGGACGTCGCGGCCGCGCACGTCGCCGAGATCGCGCCGTTTTACTGAACTGAGCTCTGGTCGCGCCGTCCGGCGCTCTTCCTGGTGCGCGCAGCCGTGCTCGCTGTCCGCCGTGGCGAAGCCACGTCGGGCTCGATGGGCGGACAGTCTCTGAGTGTGCAACGGATCGAACCGCTCGCTCGCGCGTTCCAGTGGGGCTCGCACCCGCCGTCTCCCACGCGCGCCCGAGGCCGCCCTCGGGTTGCGCGGTAGCTCCCCCGCTGGGATACTGACGCGTCGCGAACGGATCCGTGGTGAACACCGGCACGCCTCCCACGATCACGCTTTCGATCGAGCATCCGGCACGACCCAAGAAACTCCGGACGATCACCGCAGAACGGGCGCTCATCGGCCGTGAGAGCGGCGATCTGGTGCTCGAGGATCCCGAGGCGTCGGCGGTGCACGCCGAGCTCGATTGCACCCAGGGCCACGTCATCGTGCGTGACCTCGGAAGCAGCAACGGCACCTGGCGCGGCGCGGAGCGCTTGCCACAGTTCGCGCTGCTCGCCGGTCAGAGCTTCCGTTGCGGCGCGACGACGATCACGCTGTTGTCGATCGAGGGCGGACCCACGATCACGGCCGGGCGCACGGTCGTGTCGGGCCAGCGCGGCTCGCTGCAGGGCGACGCGGACGTGCAGACGCCGCAGCGCTCGACGCCGACCGCACCCTGGGCGGGCGGGCCACCGGTCGCGGCCGTCGTGCCCGTGGCGAGCGGCCCCTCTGCGAGCGACGCGGCGCTCACGGAGAGCCGCGAGGTGACGATCGTCGCGCGCGCGCCCGAGCCCGATCCGTCGCTGCGCACGACCGCCACCTTGCCGCGCTTCAGCGCCGGCGACACCTCCGACATCACCGCCGTCTCCGCGCGCGCGGCAGACGACGACGACGACGACGGGGCCGAGCCCCCGGGCGCCACGCTGCGCGCCGCGAAGGTGGTCGACAAGGACACGCTCTTCCCCGCGAGCGACGAGTTCATCCCGGCCGGCGCGGTGGGCATCGAAGCGGTGACCAGCACGCTGCCGGGCATCGCGGCGACGCCGGCATCGTCGACGCCACCGGACATCACCGTGCCCAACGCGGTGATGCCCACGACGACGCTGGTGAGCACGACCGCGCCGCAGCACCACACCGCACCGCAGCTCCACCACACGCAGCCGGGCACGCCTCCGCAGTTGGGCGTCGCGCCTGCGCAGCAGCACACGCAGCCGGGCGTCGCGCTGCCGCAACCCACGGCTCCGCCGCCGGCCATCGTCGCGACTGCGCCCGCGAGCGAGCCGTTCCGACCGCCGGTCGCGAACGCGCTGATCAAGCCGGGCGGCCGTCCAGCCACGGGCCCCTCGCCCATCGTCGCGCCGCGTCCGCCTCGCAACGTGAAGCGCATCGCCGGCTTCACCGCGCTGGCGATCGCGGTCGTCGGCGTGCTCGGGCTCGGCACATGGTGGGCGGTGAAGTGGCTCGGCTCGCGCGGCCCGGCGCTCGCGACCACCATCGCGCGCGAGCTGCCCGAGGACACGCTCGCGTTCGTCGCCTACGCCTCGCCGCGCACGCAGATCGATCTCGTCGGCGACGCGGTGCCCGAGGCCGCGCGCAAGGACCTGATCGAGCGACTCGGCTTCGATCCGCTCGACCCCGCCGCGATCGCGGAGCTCGGCATCGATCCCGATGCCCCGATCGGCGCGGCCTGGCTCGACGTCGGCAAGCCCACGATCACACTCTCGTTCGGGCTCGGCGACGCGGCCAAGCTGCGCGCAGCGCTGCCCACGAAGCTCGCGAAGGTGATGCAGCTCGAGAAGGTCGAGGTGTCCGATCGCAGCTTCGAGAACGTGCCAGCGCTGTGGATCGAGGCCCCGACACCCGCGGCAGTGCTGCTGCAGGGCGCCCGGGCGATCGCGATCGTCGGCCTGCCGGGCAGCGACTCTGCGAACGTCGCCCGCCACGCCGAGCGCGTCGCGAAGGTCCCGGGCGGGCCGAGCCTCGCCGATCGCCCCGGCTTCAAGGAGCTGCGTCGCGAGCCCGGCGATCCGCTGGTCATCGCCTACGTCGACGGCGTATCGGCCCGCAGCGCGATCCCGGGCAGCGCCGCCGAGCTGCTCGCGGCGCGCGTGATGTTCGGCGAGATCGATGCGCTCTCGCTCACCCTGTCGAAGGACGGCAAGCGCACCCACCTCTCGCTGCAGACGGTGCTGCGCGAGAACACGCCGAGCCTGCGCTACGTCGCCGAGACCAAGCGCAGCGCGAAGGCGCTCGAGCGGATCCCCGGGCCCGCGCTCGCGGTCGCCGACGCGGCCTTCGCCGCCGAGCCCATCGTGCAGGCCGCGGTGGGCTTCGCCACCGTCACGGGCACGATCGGCGAGATCGAGAAGCAGTTCAAGCAGGCCAGCAACCTCGATCTGCGCACCGACGTGCTCGACAACATCGGCGGCGAGCTCGGGGTCGCGCTCCTGAAGCTGCCGTCCACGCGTGGCGCCGGCGACTTCACCGTCGTCGTCTACGGCAGCGTGAAGGACGACGAGAAGGCCGCGAAGTCGCTGCTCGCCGCGCTGCCGGCGATCCAGCAGGAGCTCGACGTGCCGCCGACCTCCGAGACGATCGGCGGCACCGCGGTGCACACGTTCGCGATCCCGAGCTCGAGCTCGCCGCCACCCGCGGCGTTCCCGATCGACGGCACGACGCCCGTGCCCCCGACGCCGCCGAAGGTCGGCAAGCTGTCGACGTTCGTCGCCGCAGGCCACGTCTGGGTGACGTTCGGCGACGTCGATCCGCGCGCGATCATCGACGACACCGGCAAGTCGCTGCGCGAGGCCGCGCGCAACGACGCGATCGCGGAGGCGCTCGAGGGTGGGGACACGCTGTCGATGTTCGTCGACCTCAAAGAGCTGCTCGTGGCGGTCGATCCGCTGCTGGCCGAGGCCGACCGCAAGGAGAAGGCCGACGCGGAGCCGATCTGGGGTCCGATCGAGGTGATCACGCTGCGCGGCTCCACCGAGGATCGCGTCGGCCGCGTGCGCATGACGATGCACAGCTCCGCCGACGAGGGCCTCGCGACGTTCGTGCGCGGGCTCCTGAAGGTGCAGGGCGTGCAGCTCGCGTCGGCGCTCGAGCAGCAGCGCCGCATCGCCGACTGTGCGCGCCATGCCGAGCACCTCGCGCAGATCGGCACGACCGATACCTCGCGCACGATCGCGAGCTACGAGGTGCGCGACACCTGCGAGAGCAAGGCCACGCCCGAGTCGCTGGCCTGCGCGGCGAAGGCGACCACGTTCGCCGAGGTCGCCACGTGCGGCGGTGCCGAGGTCGGGCTGTTGCCGCCCGAGCCCGAGCCGCAGCCGGTGCCATACGTCGAGGACATCTGGCCGAACACGCGCTCCGAGGCCGGGGACGGCGGGCGACCGCGCGCCGACGTGAACTACGGCGTCGACGTCGGCAACGACGCGCAGATCCGCGGTCGCGCCGACGCGCTGGTCACGATCATCGAGTTCGGCGACTTCCAGTGCCCGTACTGCCGCGACGTCACCTCGACGCTCGACCAGGTGCTCGCGCGCCACGGCGACGACGTGCGGCTCGTGTTCCGCCACAACCCGCTCGCGATGCACGCCGAGGCCAAGAACGCGGCCAAGGCTGCGCTCGCGGCCGCGCGGCAGGGCAAGTTCTGGCTGATGCACGACAAGCTGTTCGAGTCGCAGTACGACCTCGCCGGCAAGTACCGCGAGTTCGCCGGTGCGGTCGGCCTCGACCTCGCGCAGTTCGACGCCGATCTCGCCGACCCGGCGCTCGATCGCCGCATCGAGGAGGACCAGGGCGCCGCGCAGCGCTTCGGCGTGACCGGCACGCCCGCGTTCTTCGTGAACGGTCGGTTCCTGTCGGGCGGTCAGCCCGTCGAGGTGTTCGAGAAGGTGATCACCGAGGAGCTCGCGCGCGCGCGCACGTTCGTCGAGCGCCGCGGCAACACGCGCAAGCGGCTCTACGACGACATGATCAGCCGCTTCGCCGCCGAGGTCGCGAAGGGTGGCGCGGCCCCGTTGCCCCCCGACAGCGGCGAGCGCTTCACGATCGCGACCGCCGGACTGCCGCAGCGCGGCGCGACCGGGTTCACGCGCGTCACGCTGATCGAGTGCGGCGACTTCGAGTGCCCGTACTGCCAGCGCGCCACGCGAGCGCTCGAGCGGGTGGTCGCCGACTACTCGGCGCTCGTCACGGTGTACTTCCTGCACAATCCGCTGTCGTTCCACACCGGCGCCGAGCCGGCCGCCCGTGCCGCGGTGGCGGCCGACAAGCAGGGCAAGTTCTGGGAGATGCACGACAAGCTGTTCGGCGATCCCGATGCGCACACCGAGGCGGACTTCGTGCTCTACGCGAAGGAGCTCAAGCTCGACGTCGACAAGTTCAAGGCCGACTTCGCGGCGCCCGAGACGGCGAAGACGGTCGAGGAGCAGAAGAAGATCTGCACGGACAAGGGCGGCTCGAGCACGCCGACGTTCTTCTTGAACGGACGCCGCATCGAAGGCGCGCAGCCCTACGAGACCTTCAAGACGCTGATCGACGCGGAGCTCTCGCGCGGGATCTGAGCGCCGAGCCTGCGGCGCGTGCTATCCTCCGCGCCGAGATGACGCGCGCGCTCGCTGCGTTCCTGGCGGTGCTGGCGGCCTGCGGCACGTCGCGGCCGACCGAGCCACCGCCCGATCAGCGCATCGCCGTCGCCCAGGCCGGCGAGTCGGTGACGCTCGCCGTGATCGGCGACTTCGGCGACGCCGGGAAGCCCGAGGCCGACGTCGCGGCGTTGGTGCACGGATGGGCGCCCGAGCTCGTCGTCACGACGGGCGACAACAACTATCCCGATGGGGGCGCCGACACGATCGACGAGAACATCGGGCAGTACTACTACGACTTCATCGCGCCCTACGCCGGCAAGTTCGGCACGGGCGCGCAGCAGAATCGCTTCTTCCCGTCGCTCGGCAACCACGACTGGCGCGCGAGCGATCTGCGTCCGTTCACCGACTACTTCACGCTGCCCGGCAACGAGCGCTACTACACGGTGTCGTGGGGTCCGGTCGACGTGTTCGTGGTCGACAGCGATCCGCACGAGCCCGACGGCATCGAGGTCGACTCGGTGCAGGCGCAGTGGCTGAAGGCCGAGCTCGCCGCGGCCGATGGCCCGTGGAAGCTGGTGGTGATGCACCACCCGCCGTACTCGTCGGGCTCGCACGGCTCGAGCACGGATCTGCGCTGGCCGTACGCGGAGTGGGGCGCGACCGCGGTGATCGCCGGGCACGACCACCACTACGAGCGGCTCGAGCTGGGGGGCGTGCTCTACTTCATCAACGGCCTGGGCGGCTACCACGAGCGCTATCCGGTCGAGGAGCCGATCGACGGCAGCGCGGTGCGCTTCAACGAGGACTGGGGCGCGATGCGGATCTACGCCGACGCCCAGGGCATCCGCTTCGAGTTCATCACCCGCACCGGGCTGGTGATCGACGAAGTGACGCGCAAGCGCGACGGCGCCTAGCCGAGCCCGAAGAAGGCGCGCGCCACCGCAGTCGTCTCGGCCGCCAGCTGCTCGACCAGCTTGCCCACGCAGGTCGCGATCGTGCGGGCGATGTGCGGGAGCAGCCCGGGCTCGTTGCGGCGGTTCTTCGGCGCCGGCTTCAGATCGCGCGGCAAGAGATACGGTGCATCGGTCTCGATCATCATTCGGTCGGCGGGGATCCGTGGCACGAGCTCGCGCAGATGCAGCCCGCGCCGCTCGTCGCAGATCCAACCGGTGATGCCGATGTGGCAGCCGAGCGCGAGATAGGCGTCGAGCTCCTCGCCCGTGCCGGTGAAGCAGTGCACCACCACGCGCGAGAGGTGGGGCATGTGCTCGGCGAGGATCGCCGCGAAGTCGGCGTGCGCCGCACGCTCGTGCAGGAACACCGGCCGCTGCAGCTCCACCGCGATCGCGAGCTGGCGCTCGAACGCGCGGCGTTGATCCGGTCGCGGCGAGTAGTCGCGATCGTAGTCGAGCCCGCACTCGCCGACCGCCACGCACTCGGACGCGGCCAGGCACTCGCGCAATGCAGCGAGCGCGTCGTCGTCGACCTCGCTGGCGTGGTGGGGGTGCACGCCCGCAGTCGAGAACAGCCGGCCCGGGCGCGTGCGCGCGAGCGCGAGCGATGCGCGGCTCGCCTCCACCGAGCTGCCGGTGACCACGATCGCGGTGAGCCCCGCCGCGAACGCGCGCGCGATGACCTGGTCGACGTCGCCGGCGAAGGAGCGATTGGTGAGGTTGGCGCCGATGTCGACGAGCGGGGCAGCGTCCATGGAGCGTGTGACGGCCGCCACGGCCGCGGCCGCAGGCTAGCGATCGAGGCCGCGCCGCGCAATCGGTCGCGGCCGCTCGGCGCTCTACCGACCGCGGAGGAAGCATGACCCACTCCTTGCGACCGGTGGCCCTGGCCTTGTCCCTTTGTTCGCTCCTGCCCTCGTGCGTGATCAACGGCGACGACGACGACGACGATGGTGCGGGCGACTCGAGCGAAGGCGGCTCGAGCCCGTCGACCAGCAACACGAGCGATCCCGGCACGAGCAACGGCACGACGGCGGGCACGACGGACACGACGACGGCGGGGACGACTGCGACGACCACGACTGCCGGTACCAGCGAGACGGCGAGCACGACCGAGCCGGCGACGACGGGCGAGTCGGAGTCGGACTCGGAGTCGGATTCGGATCCCACGACCGACCCCGACAGCGAGAGCGGCGTCGACGTCGATCCCCAGGATGGCTCGTGGGAGTACGACGAGACCGGTCAGACCACGAACGACTGCACGTTCATCGCCGAGCCCAGCAACGGCTTCGGCGAGTACCTGGTCGCGAACACCGGCGGCGGCGGCTTCACGATCACGCCCGGCGACAGCACCGATCCCTTCACCTGCACGCACGGCGGCGGCGCGTTCAGCTGCGACGAGCGGCTCACCGGCACCTACGACATCGGCATGGGGCTCGGCGACGCCACCGGCAACATCCTCGTGGCCATCGAGGGCACGCTCGACAGCGCCACGATGATGAGCGCGGAGCAGCAGGGCCGCATCGAGTGCGAGGGCGCCGACTGCGGCACGGCGGCGGGCCTGCTCGGCGTAACTTTCCCCTGCGAGTTCACGATTCCCTTCGTGGGAACGGCGCTGTAGCGGCGCCACTTCGAGACGTCCGCCTCTCTTGCGCGCCGGTCGGCCATTCCCGACCGGCGCGCATCCTCTTTTTGCGCGCGGCTCAGGCCTTGCGGCTCGCGTGCTCGCGCAGCGACTTCGCCCAGTCGTCGAGCCCGGCGAGCGTCGAGTGCAGCTCGCCCTCCCCCTCGGCGAGCTCGCGCAGGGCTTGTTCGAGCAGCTGCCGCGCGCGACGGATCCGCGTGCGCACGGTGCCCTCGGGCAGCTCGAGCAGGCGCGCCAGCTCCGACGCCGGCATGTCCTCCCAGTAGAACAGCTCGAGCGTGAGCTGTAGCTCGAGCGGAACGCGGCGCAGCGCCTCGAGCAACAGCCGCTGCTCCTTGCGCTGCGCGACCATCGTGGTCGGCGTGGGCCCGAGGTCGTAGACCGACTGCTCGAGCGGATCGAAGCGCGCGCTCTCGCGACCGCTCCGGCGCAGGTGGGCGAAGAGCTCGTTCTTCGCCACCGTGAACAGATAGGTGCGGAAGCTCGAGTCGCCACGGAAGCGATCGCGGCTCTCCACCATCGCCAGGAACGTGCGCTGGATCAGATCGTCGGTGCCCTCGGCCACCTTGTTGCGGAAGAACCGGCACACCGCGTCGAAGTGCCGCGCGAACAGCTCGCTGCCCGCCGCCGCCTCGCCCGCCCGCCAGGCCTCCAGCAGCTCGATGTCGCTGCGCTCCACGGCGCGATGGTATCGCGCCCTCGGGAACCTCGCGGCCTCGTCGCTGTCGTGCTGCGGCGAGCATGCGCGGCGCAGGCAGAGCGGGCGGAGGTCGAGTGCTCCGCTCGCTCGGGGCGCTCGTCCTGTGGGTGGCCGCCTGCCACACGCTGCCGGGACTACCGCCGCCCTCGGCTCCGTCGACGCCTCCGCGCGCGCGCATGCTCGCGCCGTTCGAGCCGGCCCTGCAGGTGGAGTACGGCGCGCTCTCGACTGCGGCGGGCGGGATCTCCGTGCGCGACGTCCGACCGCAGGGGCCCGGCGACGGCGCGGGGATCCGCCTGCGTCTCGATCGCGTCGTCGTCGATCCCGAGGCGCCACCGGCCGACGTGCGGCTCGTGCTCGAGCGCAGCACCGGCGATGCCCGCGGCTTCGTGGAGGTCCCGACGAAGAGCGTGTGGACCCGCGGCGACACGCTGGAGGCGACGCCGCAGGTCGAGCTCCCGGAGGCCAGCGAGTATCGCGTGCGGCTCGCGGGCCGGATCGAGAAGGACGGGCGCGTGCTCGGCGACGTGCAGTGGCGCTTCGAGACCACGCGCCCCTACGTCGCGATCGACGAGCCCTACGGTGAGCTCGGGCGCCGGAGCGCCGTGCTCGTGCGCCCCTCGCTGCCGATCACGCCCGCACAGCTGGCGGCGCACCTCGTCGTGCGCGCAGAGCCGCGCGTTGCTGCGCGCGAGGACGACGAAGCCGAGGCCGCGCCGATGGACGTGCCCAGCTCCGGTCCGCGCGTGGCCGTGCGGGTGCGCCCCGCGAGGGCCACCGACCTCGAGTACGGCGAGGTCCCGCCGCACGCGCTCGCGATCGAGCCGTCGACGCGCTGGCCCGCCGATCGCACGCTCGTCGTCCGCGTCGACGAACGTGTGCGCAGCACGGTGGGGCCGCTGCCCCCACCGCTCGCGACGCAGGCCCGTTTCGACGTGCGACCCGACTTCGCGATCGGTGGGCTCGCGTGCCCCGAGCGCTCGGGAACGCGGTGCCCGCTCGGTGCGATCGCGATCGCGACCTCGGTCGCGGTGCCCGACGAGGAGCTCGCACGGATCCGGATCGAGCCACCGCTGCCGGGCCTGCGCATCGCGACCGACTACGACGAGGACGGGCGCGAGCAGGTGATCGTCGACGGCGAGTGGGTGCCGCTGCGTCGCTACGACGTGGTGTTTCCGGCTCGCCTGCGCGACGAGCACGGGCGTCGGCTCGGCCGGACGACGCGCGTGCGCGTGCGCCCGACCGATGTGCCCGCGCGCGGGGAGGCCGGCATCGCGCTGTCGGCGAGCCGCGGGATCTTCGAGAAACCCGCGGATGCCCGCATCGGGATCCTCGGCGCGCGGCTCGAGGAGGTCAGCGTGCGCGTCACGACGGTACGCGCTGCTGCGGCGGTCGAGCTCGTGCTCGCACGCGATCTGGCCGCCATCGAGTGGCCGAAGAGCGATCGCGACGTCACGATCGTTCGTCGTCCGTCCACGCCGCGCGGGCTCGAGCGCGGGGCGATCACGATCGAGCTCGGTGAGTATGCCGGCCCCGGAGACGTCGTGCTCGTCGAAGCGCGCGCGGAGAAGCTCGCGCACCGCACCACCGGCGAGCCACCGAAGCCGGTGCGCGGACTCTTCCAGATCTCCGCGCTCGGTGTCGTCGCACACGCGGCGCCACGTGCCGGGTTCGCGCGCGTCACCGCGATGCAGACCGGCGCGCCGACCCCGGACGCGACGGTCACCCTGGTACGAGCGGGCGTGCGCGCCGGACGTGGCACCACCGACGCGCACGGCCTCGCGCCACTCGGTGCGGTCGCGCGTGACGACGCGACGACGGCGATCCTCGTCGACGCGGGCGACGATGCGGTGGTGCTCGAGCTGCGCCCACACCCGTGGCTCGACGAGCGCAGGCTGCGGGCGGGCAAGGTCTCGCGCAGCGGTCGGCTCGCGATCACGCCGCGGTCGAGCGCCGGCGACCGCCCCGAGCTGCCGCCCGAGCTGCGAGCGGGCGAGCTCCCCGCGATCGCGATCTACTCGGGGCGTGGCCTGTACATGCCCGGGGACGCGATCGAGATCGCGGGCTGGGCCGGCATCTCGACGCCCCACGAGTCGCTCGCGAACCGCAGCGTGCCCGCTCGGACACCGGTCACACTCGAGCTACGGCGCGACGCCGACGTGGTCGCGCGCGTCGAGAGCGAGGTCGACGAGCACGGGCGCTTCGTTGCGCGCATGCGCGTGCCGACCTCGGCTGCGCTCGGTGAGTACACGGTTGTCGCGCAGCTGCTCGGGGGTAGCGCCTCGCTGTGGCTCTCGGTCGCAGAGCCGCGGATCCCGGCGTTCGAGCTGCTCGCTTCGCCGAAGGCCGACGAGGTCGTGCGCGGCACCGCGATGGCGATCGACGTGGCGGCGCGCTACCTCGGCGGTGCGGCGGCGCCGATGGAGTCCGCGCATGCGGCCGTGTCGTGCTGGTCGACCGGCGCGCCGCCGATGCGCGAGCTCCCCGACGGCTTCTCGGTGTCGAGCTCTCGCGCCCCGTCGGTGTGGACGCAGTTCCCCGTGCTCGCGCCGCGTGGCGAGTCCGAGCTGACTTTCGAGGTCTCGACCTCCGTGCTCGATCACCGACGTCCGAGCGCGTGCTCGTTCGAGATCGCCGCCGCGGATCGACGCCTGCAGGAGCTCGGCACGCAGACCTCGGTGCTCGTCCACCCGGCGCGGCTGTACCTCGCGCTCGGAGTGTCGCCGCCGACCTATGCCGGAGCCGCGCGCGACGTCGAGGTCATCGCGGTCACGCGCACGGGCCGACGCGCTGCGCTCGCCGACGTCGCGATCACGCTCGCGGAGATCGAGCAGGTCGACGGCACGCGGGTCGAGCTCGCGCCGCTCTTCCGCTGCCGTCGCGATCTCGAGGCCGAGGGGAAACCGGCGCGGTGCCGCACGCCGAAGCTCGCGCGCGGCGAGTACCGGGTCCGCGCGACCGCGTCGGTCGAAGGCGCGCCGATCGAGATCGAGCACGAGTTGATCGTCCAGAATCCACCGCCGAAGGGCGAAGCTCCGACGCTCGTGCGCGCTGCGATGGGCGAGCGCCGTCCGTGGGGCGCCGAGCTCGGGAGCGCAGCACCTGTGATCACGCGTGAGCCGATCCGCTTCGAGGTGCGCGCACCGGACCGCATCCATCCCGGCGTGCCCACGCGCGTGACGATCCGCGGGCCGTGGTCGCGCGCGCACGGCGTGCTCGCGGTCGAGCACGTCGGATTGCGCGAGACGATCCCGTTCGAGCTGGAGGACGGTGAAGCGCGCGTGCTCGTGACCGCGCAACCCGGACGCGGACCCACGGTCGAGCTGACCGCCCGCGTCGCGCGGCCGCGCGAGGACGGCGAGCGTGCGCGCGAGCTGACCGCGTCGGCCGAGATCGACATCTCCGAGTCGTTCGATCTGCAGGTGGACGTGGAAACCGCGGAGCACGCTCGGCCCGGCGAGCAGGTCGGGATCGCGGTGAAGGTGACCGATGTCGAAGGCACGCCCGTCGACGCTCGCGTCGCGCTGTGGGTGATCGACGATGGCCTCCATCAGCTCTGGCGCCCCTGGTTTCCCCACTTCGAGCACAGCTTCCATCCCGACCGCCGCGCGGAGCGGAGCATCACGCGCAGCTACGACGCGCTGCTCGAGCCGTTCTCGCCGTGGCTCACGCGTCGCTCGTCGCGGGTTCCGGCGGTGCGCATGGCCCAGGGCAACGTGGCCGGCGCGGGCGAGCCCCCGCTCTTGCGGCGCTTCGATCCTGCGCCGCTGTTCGTCGGCAACGTGGGCACCGGGCCCGACGGCACGCTCGAAGTACCGTTCGTGCTGCCGGACGATCTCACGCGATTCCGCATCACCGCGGTCGTGTCCGCGTCGCTGCCCGATGCGCCGGAGAGCGGGCCGGTGCGATTCGGGCGCGGCGAGGCCACGATCGCGCTGCGCACACCGCTGGAGGTCCGCGCCGCCCTGCCCCGCGTGATGCGACCGGGCGACCGCGCATCGATCGGCGCGCTCGTGACCATACCGCGAGCAGGGCGTCTGGAGCTCGAGCTCGAGCTGCCCGATCGTGGGCTGGTGGCGCGCGCGCCTCTGCGCCGCGTCGTCGAGCTGAAGCGGGGCGGTACGACGCGTGTGGACTTCGAGGTCGACGCAAAGCAGGTGGGCGCTCCGCGGGTGCGCATGCGCGCGAAGCTCGTCGCGGGTGGCAAGACGAGCAGCGCAGGCGTCGAGCAGCGCTTGCCGATCGAGCTCGAGCGCACCGCGGTCGAGATCGCAGCGCGCTACGGCAGCGTCGATGGCGACGAGCCCATCGCGGTGCCGGTGCGGATCCCGACGCGCGCCGTGGCGGGCCACGGTGAGGTGCGGATCACCAGCAACGCGACGCTGCTGGGCGAGCTCGAGGACGCCGCGACGTATCTGTCCGACTACCCCTATGGCTGTCTCGAGCAGAGCACGAGTCGGCTGATGCCGCTCGTCGCGATGGGGATGCTATCGGGGCGCAACGGCGGCAAGGCCGAGATCGCGACCGAGGTCGGCGAGCTCGTCGCGCACATCGCCGCGATGCAGCTCGACGACGGCGAGCTGGGCTACTGGCCGGGCGCACGCGAGCCCGCCACGTTCGTCGGCGCGTACGCGCTCTGGGTGCTGCAGCTCGCGGCCGAGCGCGGGGTCGCGGTGCCGGAGCGCATGCTGACGCGGCTGCGGGCCGCGCTCGCGGGTCGCGTGCGCGCAGAGCTGTCGGGCACGGACCCTCGGCGCGAGCTCGAAGCGCGTCCGATGATCCTGCATGCGCTCGCGGTGGGTGGCGACGCGACCGCAGCGGATTTCGACGCCACCTTCCGCGCGCGTGGATCGCTGTCGGCGTTCGGTCGCATCATGCTCGCGCTCGCGCTGCACCGCGCGGCGCCACAGGACGCCCGGATGGCTGAGCTGCGGCGCGAGCTCGACGCGCTCGTGGAGGAACGTGCGGGCGTGGCCCACGTCGCCGAGCCGGCGGCGCGCGAGGCCGAGTGGTTCGACTCGGGCGCGCGCGACGATGCGGCCGCGCTGATGGCGTTGACGGCCATCGTCCCGGACGACCCACGCGTCGAGAAGCTCGCGCGTGGGCTCCGCGACCGTCGCGAGGCGGGAAGGTGGCGCACGACGCAAGAGAATGCGTTCGCCTTGCTCGCGCTCGCCGAGTACGCGGCGGCGCGCGAGCCCGAGGTGCCGGCCCACCGCATCCGCGCGTGGATCGGCCCGCGCGCGGTGCTCGACGCCGAGGTCGCGGGCTTCGATCGGGTGTCGAGGGGCGGATCGGTGGATCTCGATGCGGCGCTGCGTTCGGCGGGACGCGGACGTACGACCGAGGTGGTGCTGCAACGCGAGGGCCGGGGGCGCGCGTTCTATCGGATCGGTGTGGAGTGGGCGGAGGCCGATCCGCCGGCGCGCGCACAGGGTCTGGCGCTCGAGCGCCGGATCCTCGACGAGCACGGCTCGCCGGTGACCGAGCTCGTGGCGGGCCGTCGCTATCTGCTCGAGCTCACGATCGACACGCCGGCGATGCAGCACTGGTTGGCCGTGGACGCACCGCTGCCCGCGGGACTGGAGGCGATCGATCTATCGCTCGGCAACGCCGCGCGGGCGCGGGCGCCCCTGGGCGTGCGCAGCTCGGAGGTCTCGCACGTCGAGCTGCGGCGCGACCGCGCGCTCGTGTTCTTCGACGAGCTCCCTGCCGGCGAGCACGTCCACACGATCCCGGTGCTCGCGACGACGGCGGGCTCGTGGACGCTCCCGGGCGCGGTGGCGGAAGCGATGTACGAGCCCGAGACCCGCGCGCGCACGACCGGCAGCCGCATCGAGATCCGAACCGCCAAGTGACGATTGCCCGACGGACGCGAGCAAAGCCGCGCCCGTCGGACAATCGAGAGCACAGCCCCCCGCATCGATCGAGCCGCCCCGCGCGGAGGATCGCCCAACCAAGCTGGCGACCCGTGCCCGCCGAGCAGCGCCCAAGCGGCGTCGTTCGTCCTCCGAGGATCGCCCGACCAAGCCTGGTCGCTCGCTCGCGGAGGATCGCCCAACCAAGCTGCGGCCGCTCCCCCATGAAGGAGCGCCCAACCGAGTGCGGCCGCTCCCCCGCGGAGGAGCGCCCAACCGAGTGCGGCCGCTCGCCCGCGGAGGAGCGCCCAACCAAGCTGCGGTCGCTCCCCCATGAAGGAGCGCCCAACCAAGCTGCGGTCGCTCGACCGCCATCGCCACGATGCACCTGTACCGCGCGGACATGGCCGCGGCGGCCAGCTTGTGCGCGCGCGCGATCGA